>JACQZQ010000077.1 GCA_016213785.1 Acidobacteriota bacterium | reverse complement strand
TCTGTAAACGCGATGATGGCGAAAGCCAGAAATCGCGCTCCCTTTACTAAGTTATTCAATATCAATAACTTATCTGATCGGTAAAAATCCTAGTAAACCAGATTTTCTTCACAAATACAGAAAATGATTTACACCCTCCAGCAATGTGAGATTTGTGGAGTAATCCACTACTTTTTTCTTAAAGAGGAAGTTTTATTCTTCCTCTTTATTTTTATTTAGAAGGGCGATGGCGCTCCTCTCCTCCCTAAAGAACGGAGTTTCCGCGCCTCTTAAGAGGGATGAAGAATTCTAATTAGCCTATTGTTCTGGGTTTTTAAGTAACTCTAGAATGTCTAAATAACCATTACTTTCAGCATAATCTAGTGCAGTTTTATTTTCTTTATCTTTAATAGTGGTTTTTGCTCCTGCTTGAAGTAATTGTCTAACAATTTCTAGGTTGTTGTTAATTGTTGCAATCATTAGGGGTGTAACTCCAAGAGGAGTTTGATAGTTTACATCAGCCCCTTTTTTAATAAGTAGGCTAGATGTATAGCTATCTCCTGCTTTAGCAACAATGCTTAAAGGTGTAAGATCTCTATAATCAATAAGATTTATACTAGCATTTTTTTCTAATAAAGCTTTGGTTATAAAGGGATGACCATATTCTACTGATAACATTAAAGCTGGTTGTTCCATTTTGTTTAGTTTGTTAACATCGGCATTTTTATTTAATAGAAGTTCAACTATGTCTAAATTTCCGTTACGGCTAGCCTGCATTAAAGGAGTCCAACCAATAGAATTGCTAGCATTAACATCAGCCCCATAATCAATTAATAGGCTTGTTGTGTCTAAATCATTTTGGCTTACTGCTTCCATTAAAGGAGTCCAACCATTTTCATTATCAACATTAACATTAGCTCCATTTTTTAATAGTAAATAAATAATTTCAGGTTTTTCTTTACTATTGGGAACAGCTTGAATTAAAGGAGTTGTTACAAGTTTATTTTCAAATAAAGAAATATCTAAACGTGAATTAGCATTTGCACCTACAATAATTAAAGATTCTACTACGTTAGTAAACCCACTAGTCGCAGCTAAAAGTAATGCTATATCTTTTACAGCAAGCCAGCTAACTAAAGCAAAGATTAGTACACTAAGAAAAGCTACAGTTCTTTTATAAGTAGAATATTTATTTGAGTTTATAGGAATAAAAGGTTGTTTAGCCTGGTTTATTGTATTAGTAGGTTCATTAGTAGGTTTACTAGTAGCCTCACCTAAAATTAGTTTTGTTTTGAAATAAAATAAGCACTCTGCAATAGCAATTACTGGATAAACTAAAATTAAAAAAAGCCCAGGAAATAAAATAAACGCACTAGGAATAAAGATAAATGCACTGATGCTACCTCGTTGCATTAGGGTTTTAGCCCAGTCTTCGCTAAGAATAAAACATAGTATACTGATAGCAACAAAAGTTATAGGTGCACCTACTAGTGTGATTGCAGATACAAATAAACTCCTTATCTGCAATCCTATCATTATAGGCTTAAGCTGATTTACTAGATACTCTGATCTTAATAGAGCTTGTTTTCCAGTTTTTTTCTCTAAAATTATTATTGGTGCATATAAAGAATAGTTTAGTAAAAGTTTTAGATTACCAGTTAAGGCAGTAATAATTATTTTAATAAAGTTGCTAAAATATGTTTTTAATACTTCTATAATAGAAATATTAGTAGTGGAAATATGTTGAAGTTTTTCAACAATAATTGCAAAAATTCCTAAGCTAGTGCTATGAGCAATAAGTAAGGCTATAATGCCTATAACCCAGTACCCTTTAGTTAATAGGTAACTTATTTGGCTAGGAAAAAAATTTATTGGTAAAGCAAGTGATGCCCCAATAAGTAAAAAATAAAAGGCTAAATAAGGTAAATAAACTAGAAAAGAAACTTTTAGAAAAGTTGTAAAATTTTTGCGATAAAGAAATAAAGCTTGGCTAATAATTGGTACTTCGCCATCACTATTTGCTTTAAGGGCAGCAGCAAAAGCTAAAACACTACTAGGGCGTTTACTAGGATCTTTTGCTAGTGTAGACATTATTAAACCCTCAATTGCAGGAGATACACTAATCCCTTTATTCTTAAAAGATGGAGGAGTAGCCTTAATATGTAGCTCTAAAAGTCTATTTATTTTACCTATAAATGGTGTAGAACCTGCAAGCATCTGATAAACGATTACACCTAAACTATAAATATCGCTACGAAAATCTAGAGAGTGACCTTGACATTGTTCAGGAGACATATAAATAGGAGTACCTAATATTGCACCTACTTGGGTAATTTTATCCATCTCTAAAGCCAAAGGGCTTGTATGCTTATTAGTGCCAGTATTTTTATTTATGTTAATTAATGTTGCCACATCTTCAATATTAGCTAAAGTTTTAGCATTTTCCAGATTAGCAAGAGTTTGGTCTTCTAAAGGTAGAGGGTTTTTTATTAATGTATCTTCTTCTTGAAGTACCCAACTAGGATTACTTGTGTTTGGTGAGAGAGTTTTTAATTGGGTATTAGTTTCTAATAGGGTATTAGCTTCTAGGTCAAACCTATTCTTTTCAGCTAAGGCTACAATTAATTGCTGAGATTTAGGTGCTAGATCGTGGAGTTGAGCAAGTCCAAAATCTAGAACTTTTACTATATATCCACCACGTCCATTTGGTTGTAGCCAAATGTTATCAGGTTTTAAGTCTCGATGAACAATACCTTGTTTATGTGCTTCATTAATAGCTAAAGCAGTTTGCTCAACAATATCAACAATAAGTTCTAAAGGAAGGATTTTATGTTTTTCTAAAAGAGCGCCTAAAGTAGATCCATCTAGATATTCCATTACTAGGTAAGCAACTTGGCTTGAATTAATTTTAGCAAAACCAAAGTCAGTAACATTAACTACATTTGGGTGAGAGAGTCGGCCAGCCGCTTTAGCCTCACGCTTAAAACGCTCGATAAAGCGTTTTTCTTCCATAAATTCAGGCATTATAACTTTAAGCGCTACAGGGCGTTCCGTGCCTAAATGGGTAGCTTTATAAACTGCTCCCATTCCGCCTTTACCCAATTCTTGGTCGATTTGGTATTTATCGTCTAAAATCTGACCTACTAGATTTTGCAAAGATGCCATATTTTTAGCCAACCTTAAGCACTTTTGATTATAAAAAAAATTATGCTAGGAACAACTCTAGGATATTATATTTATTTCTCTGGGAATTGTCCCTAACATTTTTATTGCTTAACTGCCATCTTATAAGGATTTCTTACCAAAAAACAACGACCTTAAAACCTTACCAGTTCTGCTCTAGAAATTCTAGGATCGCCTTGAGTGGCTTCTACTTCTGTACTACGGCGATCAATAGACTTTAATAAGGCGTGATTTAATGGCCCTAGAGAATTAGAAATTTCTTTAAATATCTTACGTCCCATTACTATAACTTCAAGCCCTGTTTTAGCTCGAACGCTAGCATTACGAGGGTTGTCATTGAGTAGTGCCATTTCTCCAAAATAAGCACCTTGTCCTAAAACAGCTATAATCTCTGCTTTACCATTTTCTTTTATAACTTCGGCTTCGCCATTTTCAATTATATAAAAATAAGAAGCTGGATCACCTTGTCTAAAAATATAGTCTCCTGCTTCATAGTGTGCATGGGAAATTCTTTCAGTAACATTAGTTTTTAGATGTGATAGATCTTTAGAGAAAATTAATTGCCAAGCCCAATCAAAACCAGCCTTAACTCTTCTTGACCAAGAAGGAAGCTTAAGTAAATAAACCCCTCTCCAAAGAAACCAAGCTAGAAACCCTGACATTCTTAACCCAAACATTTCTGCTACTGCTTGATGACCACCTAAAGAACATAATTGTCCTAAAGGTCTAAAATAAAAAGGTTTAGTTGGTTTTTTCAAGAAACTTTGAACAATATTATTAGCTACTTGGCGACCTTGGCGTTCTGCAAATTGGCCTGTAGGAGGTGAAAGCTTGTTATCAAAACTATTAATTATCTGCGCACAGTCGCCTATAGCCCAAACATTATTGTAGTCTAATAAGCTCATATCAGCTTTGGTTACTAATCGCCCATTCTTTTTTTCTACAATTAGCTTCTCAACAATTTGGGCTGTTTTAGTTCCAATTGTACAAACAATTGTTGCGCCCATTATTGATTTACCGTCACTTAAGCCAACCCCTTCAGGTGTTGCAACTGCTACTTTGCTTTTAAGCATTACTTTAATGCCAGCTTGTTGCATTTTTTTATAAGCAAATTCTCTTAGTTCCTCGCCAATTTCTGGTAAAAGCTGGTTTTGTGAATGAATTAGAGTTATAGAAATATCTTCCTGCTCTATATTTTGAAAAAAGCGGCGGCTACTTTTAGCTAAATCATTAATTTCTCCTGCAACTTCAACCCCACTATAGCCTCCACCTACGACTATGAAAGATAGATAGCGAAGTTTTTCTAGCGGATCATCACAAACCTCGGCTTTTTCAAATTGTTGCATAATATGAGCACGTAAATTTATTGCATCACCAATAGTTTTTATTGGAAAAGCATGATCGGCCATACCTGGTATTGTTCCTAGGTTTACTATCCCTCCACAAGCTATAACAAGGTGGTCATAAGATAAATATCTTGTAGAAGAATCATAGCCTTCATATTCAATCCTATTTTGACTTAAATCTATATTACGTACATCTTCTGTACGGCAATGTACTCCTGGTAACATTTGTCTAAGTGGTGCTATTACATCTTCTGGGCTTAGAGATGCTCCAACAACTTCGGCTAAAAGGGGATGAAAGACCATATGGTTTTCTTTATTAAAAAGTACTATCTCAAAAATATTTTTAGGTAATTGCTTACGAAGTGTGCTTGCACATTTAATACCAGCAAAACCTCCACCAATGATTACTATTCTACTTGTAGTCATAAATGCTCATCCTTATAAGATAAATTATTGTGTTATTTACTGTTAATTAAAAAACAAATTGTTAGGCTTAGAGGCTAGATTAAACTACACGACGGCTTTTGATGGGTTAAGAGCAGAGATTTTATTATCTTCTATGTCAGTAGGTTTACTAAAAAACTTACCTATAACAGTATCCAGAGAAAAGAAACCACCGCCAAAAACTAAAACTATTATGGAAGTTAAAAGGAAAAGAAAAGGGTCAGCAGTAATAAAAGCATCAGGGTTAGTATAAATATTTTTTACCTCTTCAATATGTGCTGTCATATAAGCCACAATCATTGTTGAAGCTAGAGGAAAACTAATTAGACGAGAGCCTAAGCCTAACATTAAAAGTAAGCCGCCAAAACATTCAATAGAGCCTGCCATCATTGCATTAAGTTCTGGCATAGGGATATTAAGGCTTGAAAAAAACTCTGTAGTCTTATCTAGATTCATAAGCTTTCCCTTGCCAGTAAGGAAAAACTGCCATCCCCAAAAAAGTCTTAAACTTAAAATAAGTGGGCTAGACAAATAACTAAGTATGTTTGTATAGCTATTATAAATATTTGCTATCTTGTCTGTAAAACTAGTCTGTGACATAAAAACCTTTCATTTTGTTGAAGTCTCAGAACTTATTAATTATCAACAAGTTCTGTTAATAGCAGAGAGAGAAATAAAGAGCAGTTAATGAGTTTTACTTTTTCTTTTTGTAAAGATTTAAGAGCGTAAATGCCTTGTTCATCGATATAAGAAACACTAGCAAGGTCAAGAATGATTTCGCGTTTAGTAGTTAAAACATTGTTGCACTCTTTAATTAATTCATTAACCCAGGTGCTTGTAATTTTTCCTTCTAGTTGGAAAATGACTTTACTGGAACTACTTTTTATTTCTGACACTCTTAACATTTCTTACCTCTCTTTGCACATATTTATATAGCAATGGTTATGCCATAAACAAATTTTTAGTTTATTTTTACTAATATATTGAAAATAAAATAGTTAAGTCTCTTAGAGGTTATTCTAGAAATATAAAACTTAAAAATTTAGCTATGAAATATCGTGGAGCTACGAAATATCGTGGGGGGAAGATGAATTTACGGCAGCTAGCGCAATCATTGCAGCAGCCGTTGTATGAGCAATACTATAGGTAGTATCTTCTAATAATGGGTCTATTACCGTACCATCTTTGGCTATATTATCAACTAGCATTCTAATCAAAGACTTATATTCTAAAGTGTTAGTTTTTTGAGATAAATTTAAGCATATTGCTACTTCAGCCGCTAAATCTAAACTTCCTTCTTCAATAATCCAAGGAACTGTAGATAAAAGTTCTGTTATAAGGCTACTAAAACCAAATGAAGGTAAAGAACGCTGTAGATATCTTGTTCCTATTAAGAATTTATGTGTTAACCAGTAAACGTAATCCATATTACTTAAATGCTCTTTAAAGAATATATAATCTCTTTTTAAGAGATCTACTCTAACATCTAATCCTATTAAATAGGCCATTTCACCGAGTAACCAAGCATATTTTATTTCACCTTGTTTTAGTAGCAAATCATCTAGATAAGCTTTAAGTATTTCTTTATTTGGGGAAGGGCAAATAAAATTTCTTTCTCTTAAAATATACCAAATATCGATTATTGACATACCTTCTAAAGGTGATAAATCTAAGGAAAGTTCTATTTTGGTTTCTTTGATATTTTCTAAAGTATTATTTAATATGTTATCTAGTTGGAATTGCTTAAAAATATTTGGAGCATAAGCAGAAAGCATATGTAGAGTAATTGCTCGTAAGGCTTGCGCCCAGATTTCAGGATTATCAGTTAAAACTAAAAATCGATTAACAATTTTTTCTAAGTCAAATGATAATGACATAAATTTTAAAGCCTTTTTAATCCTAGCCTTTTAGTTTTTGAAGGGCAGGGTTGGAGTTAAAAATCTTGCAGATAAAAAATTATTAAATTATTAAAGTGTTGGGGCTTAAAAATGATCATTTATCAACTGTTTAAAAACAGTTAAGTTCTTAATATTATCAAGTGCTGGGTCACGTTGGAACCAAAGAAAATTTTTATTGCCTTGATTAATAGATTTTCTTAGATACTCTAAAGCATTAGTAACCTGACCACAACGGGCATAAATCTGTGCATACCAATAATAGAGTTCTTCCTTAGGGCCAAAACGCCTAGTAATAGATTTTAAATAATTATTAACCTGTATTGGGTTTTGTTTAATTGCACTTATTTGAGCTAAAAGTATATCTCCACAAGGAAGATCTGGTAATGCTCGTTTTAGTTTTATTCCTAAAGTCTCTGTTTCACTAAGTTTACCCTTATAAACTTGAATTGTTCCTTTAAGAAATAAAATTACAGGATGACGAGGATCTAGACTCTTTAAGTAAGTATCAATCACTTTTTCAGCATCATCAAACATTCCTTGATAAAGATAAGCCGAACATATTCCCCAATAACAGCGCCAATATGTAGGATCTTCGCGCATTGCTCTACGATAAGCATTTAAGGATTTTTCTTGTTGTCCTATAGAACGATAGTACCAACCTAAACACATGTTAGCTTCTAAATTATTAGGTGAAATAGCTTGAGCCTTAGCAATTAAGTCTAAGACCTCTGAACGTTGTCCCATATCCATATAAATGCTAGCTAAAGTAGCATAAGCATCGGCTAGTGTAGGGTCAATATCTAGTGCTTGACGACAATTTAACTCTGCTACTGAAATATGATCTGAGCTATCATCATAACCTGTTTGAAAAATATAGTGACATTGAGCTAAACCATTATAAGCACGTGCAAAATGATTATCTATTTTTATTGCACATTCAAACATACGCATTGCCATTTCCATGTCTTGACGCTCTACAGCACACTCAAAGAAATGTCGGCCACGTATATAATATTGCTGTGCATCGCTACTTAAGGATTGTGGAATATAAGAAAGCTTTTCTTTTTCATAATCTGTCAGGTTGATTCTTAAGCTCTCTACAATTCTTTTTGCTACTCTATCTTGGATAATAAAAGGATCTTCGCCAATTAGCTCAAAGCGATCGCTCCAAATATCTTTATTTTCTATAGTATCAACTAGTCTAAAAGCCACTCTAACTCTTTTGCTAAAACTTTGAACTGAGCCATCTAAGATAAATTGCACTTCTAGTTGTTTACTAATAGCAATTAGATCAATGTCCATATTTTCATACTTAAGAACAGCACGAGTTGGTCGAACGACTAGACTGCGAACTATAGATAGTTCTGTAATTAAAGTATCAGCCAGTCCTACACTTAAAACCTGTGTTTGTTCATCAGCAGAAAGACATCTTAAAGGCAATATAGCTAAAGAAATTCTATCACTAACATTAGGTTCTACTAATTTACTAGTTGCACCTGCAATAGGAAGTAAATTAGTAGCATTCTGTATACTATATTCTGTAGTTTCTAAGGAAGGAGTAACAGAGATATTTACTTGACCAAAATTAGTTGTAGATAAAGCATTAGGCAAGCTACGCTCTCTCCAAAGTCCTGCATCACTAAGCATAGTAAATTGTTCTTCTAGATCAGCAAGAAAGTCTGTTGCCTTACTATGACGGTCATTAGCTTCTTTAGCTAAAGCTTTTAATAAAACAGAGTCAAAATCTATTTCTGAGTCTATAAAATTTGAAGGAGGCTCAGGAGTCTGAGAAACAAGTTTATCAATTACTTCTCTACCGCTTTTTCCTTCAAAGGGGAGCCTTCCAGTAATCATCTGATAAGTAATAACACCAAGGCTATAAATATCACTTCTAATATCAGCACTCATTCCAAAGGCTTGTTCAGGGGACATATAATAAGGAGAACCAAAAATATCACCTTGTTGAGTTAAATGAGCAACTTGTTCTAAGTCTTCGCCTAGAGTAATAAATTTAGCAATACCAAAATCTAAAACCTTTATTCTCTCTTCACCACGAGGATTTTTATAAAGCATCAAGTTAGAAGGCTTTAAGTCACGATGAACAATACCTGCGCTATGAGCAGCGTCTAAAACATCAACAATACACCTAACGTGTTGAAGGACTCGACGGGGAGTAAGTTGACCTACTCTAGTTAAATAAGCGTCAAAGCGTTCTCCTTCAACATACTGCATTACAATAAATAATAAACCCTCTTCTGTTTCATTCATTTCATAAACTGTTACAGCATCAGGATGGGCAATTTTACGGGCGGCTAAAGCCTCGCGTTGAAAGCGTGCTACTAAGACTTTATTATTAGCCATTTCTTCGGCAATAAACTTAATTGCTACAGAGTCCCCTATTTTTAAGTGTGTAGCTTTATAAACCGCACCCATCCCACCATGACCAATTTTACACTCTAATCTATATGTATTATTTAATATACGTCCTGATAAATCTTCACTAGTAATATTAATAGGGGTGTTACTAACTTCTGTACTTGAGTCATATTCAAGAATATCTTGGTGTGTTCTATCTGTTCTATCTAGTTGGCTTTCTGTTTTATAAGGTTCTTTTAATACATCATCTGTTTTTTGGGTTTCTGTTGTTATAGGCAGATTATTTTCCAGTGTGAGTTGAGTAGAATAAGTTTCAATAGATGGTGGGGGTTTAGGCGGGTTAGTATCCTCTTCTAGCATTACCAAAAGTGGTGTGCCATCCATAGGGCAATGCCTAATACGGTTGCGATATTGTCTCCCACAAGTCGAACATATTTTCATGAGTTTTTTCTAAATTAAAGATAGGGATTAGATAAAAATATTATAGGTAATTTTATGACTAGAAAACAAATAAAACTCTAAAATTTTTATAGGGTATAAAAGAATTTTTCTTTTATACCCTATAAATTAACCTATTTCAACAAATTCTCAAACGTCTAGATTATTTTTCTTTTGCTGGGGTAAATATTAATACTCTCTCAGGTTGAGTAGCCATTAATTGTTTTTTATCAGAGAGTAATGGTTTTACATCAGCAGTTAACCAAAGCGAGAGTTGATTATCATAGAATTTGCTCTTTCTATCACCGCTTTGACCACCAGGTAATGCATCAACTACTTCAACTCCACTAGGTTTAGTAACAGCAGTAAATCGATGTGTAGGGCTATGGTTAAACATAAAGTCATCTTGATTTTTAGCTCTAATTGGATGACTACAAGCATTTGGTACTTCATAACCACCATCTCTAGGCAGCCCATAAAGTCCTGGGAAAGGAGATTGGAAATTACCAGTATTAGAAGGTAGAGAAAAGTCTACGCCAAGTATATGTGGAATAAAAAGTCTATGAATTTTGCCCCAACGATAATCACTTAGTTTTTGTGAATTACTATAAGCAAGTGTAAAGTTTGGCCCTGCAAGTTCATCAAGCCCATCTTTTAAGCTACGTAAAAGAATAAAATCACGTTGCGCTTCAGGAGATTGACCAGCAAGTTCTGGCACTGTAAAGAAAGAAATTCCAGAAGCCCCTACACCTTTTTTAGTTGGAAAAGTGCTTAGCAAATTAAATAAAGCAGCAATTGCTGTTTGACCAAAATTGCCATCTACCCCAACCAACCCTTTAGGTGCAAGCGGAGCATCTAGTACATTTCGCACCATTTGAGAGCGCCATATACTATAAATAGTGCTACAGGCACTATTATTTATTTGCTCGTCTGTTGGGTCAACTTGATTAAATGGTACAAAACTATCATAGCCATTGCGAAGCCCTGTTGGAGTGGTCAAATCCCACTTGTTAAAGCGATCCATAGCTTCTTTAACTCTTAAATCACCTGCTAAAGTAGAAAGGGCAATAGGAGCATCTGCTTTGCGGGCATTATCAAAAGCTTGTCTTATAAAAGGTAAAAAGAGTTCTGCATCTCGCATTTTACCTGCTGCTTGAAAACGTCTTGCCATATCAACACTAATCTTTTTATTGCTGGCAATAGCTGCTTTAATTTGGCTTGTTAACTGTGAAGCTCTAAGCCCACTAGCGTAAAATGAGCTAAGGTAAAGAATACTCTTACCATTTTTACGCTTAGTATTTACTGAATTATTATCACCTGTATCTCCTGTAGGGTCATTATTAGCAGAAACTACAAACCCTGTTGGAGGATTAATAACTTTTGGCATTTCCTTAAAGGGTAAAATCTCTGTTGGTAGAGTTTGGAATTTTTGCTTTTTGCGTAGTGGTTGCCAATCATTAGCACCACTACCATCACGAATAAATGAAGGAGGCACGCCACTAACAGCACCTTTTTCTAAATCTGATCTTAAAGGCAGTTCTCCTGTAGTGTAATAAGCAACTTCGCCCTTAGTAGTCACAACTCCCATATTTACCGAAGCCCCGCCTAGTTTTTGCAACCCCTTTTCAAAGTCTTTTAGAGTTTTAGCACGATCTAGTTCTAAAAATGCTTGTATTTCTTGAGTTGGCCCAAAACCTACTTGTTGAACTACCATTGCAACTGAGTTTTGAAAATCAAGTCCGATAATCGGCCCGTTATTACGGAATGGAACTCGACCAAATTGATCTTGAACTGTACCTTTAGGGACATCTACTAGATTATCTGTTTTACCATCAGCAATTTGATTAACCTTAAAAGTTTCATTCCTTAAGATAACTTGCTGTTTTTTACCATTGTTAAGAATAACAATAGGGTTTGGGCCTAGTTGAAGTTCAATTTTATCTTGATAGACATCAGTAAAATCAAAAACTGTAATTGTAGCCTGCCAAGCTAAATTATCATTAAACCCAAGTGCTACACCTGGAGCACCACAAACACTAACACCAGTAACATTAAGAGGTGGCTCAGCATTACTTGTAGGTGTTACATTTAATTGTATTTGATACCAAGTAGGTGCATTTTCTAGATCAAAGTGCTGATCTCCTGTAATCATTGGAGCGCCAGACTCAGTTACTTTACCACTTAAAATAAACCAGTTACTTCCATTACGTTGTTCTCTTGGTTTAACTGCATTAGCAAATAAAGGAGATTCTTTAGCGGCTTCAAGATAGTTTTGAGCCATACTATAAATACTAGGATGTATGGTTTTTTCTAAATATTCTCCCCATTGTTTGCGTTGAAGTTGTACTTCTTCATTTTCTTCTTGCCCTTCTAATGGAACTGCAACACCTTCTTGAGTCGATGAAGGTTTTTGTCCTAAAGCATCAGGAATTACATATGTAGGATCAAAAGGAGCTAGGCGAAACATATCATCAAAAAATAATTTAGTTCCATCAAAACCTTGTGCTTTGCCTGCGTCTTGATAAGTCTTTAGGGCTGCGGTAGTTTGTAGGTCTATAAGGTCAAAAGCTAGACTTACAGCTAAAGCTTTACCTACATAAATACTATCAAGTTCTGTCCAGGGTCTAGCCTTAGTGATTTTTAATTGTTGATATTCTTCTGGTAATGGATTATTTGCTAAATAAGAGTTTACACCATTAGCATAAGCTTTTAAGAAGCGCAAAACCTCGGGGCTATATTTTGCAAGAGAATCTTGAGCCGCTAGATAAAGCCCGCTACCACGTGCAGTTGAATCAGCCCTTAAGATTCTATTATTTGGCCCTGCGCCTAAAATTTCAGCTAAAGAACCATCCAACATACGTCTTCGGGTATCCATTTGGAAAAACCTATCTCTAGCATGTAAAACACCTTGCATAAAAAATACATCTTCATTTGTTTTAGCAAAAACATGTGGAATACCTAATTCATCTTCAATTACTTCAACATCAGCAGCAAGCCCCTTTAATTCTTGTGGGCTAAACTCAGTTTCTTTTACTTGTGCAGAAGACTTTTTAGCTATAGGGCTTTTTTTAACTATGGATTTACTTTTACTAAAACTAATGGATGGTATTAATAGGTGAAAACAAAGGATTAAAACCATTGGTAAAGAAACATATAAATTAAATTTTCTCATAAACTTCTCCCAAATTGCTTAATAAATAATAATGGCTATTGTGGAGCCATACGTATTGCGCCATCTAATCTTATTACTTCGCCATTTAGCATCTCGTTTTCAATAATATGTTGAGCGAGTGCACCATATTCGCTTGGTCGCCCAAGTCTTGATGGGAAAGGTACTTGCTGACTTAAAGAAATTCTTGCTGGTTCAGGTAGCCCTGCTAATAATGGTGTATCAAATAAACCAGGTGCAATTGTTACTACACGAATACCAAAACGTGCAAACTCTCTGGCAATAGGTAGAGTCATTCCTACAACCCCACCTTTAGAAGCCGAATAAGCGGCTTGACCAATTTGTCCATCAAATGCGGCAACAGAGGCAGTATTAATAATAACCCCGCGTTCTCCTGCTTGATTAGGCTCACTTTTAGACATTACTGAGGCTGCAAGTCTAATCATATTAAAAGTACCAATTAAATTAACTTCAATAGTACGAGCAAAATGTGATAACTCCATCGGCCCTTGTTTCCCAAGCACTCTTTGAGCAGCCCCAATGCCAGCACAATTAATTAAAATATTTAGCCCTCCAAAGGCTTCTGTCGCCGTATCTACAGCCTTTTGAGCGTCTTCTGCTGATGCTACATTGGCTTTAACAAAACGTGTATTTGCACCAAGTTCGCTGGCAAGAGAGTTACCTCGATCCTCATTAAGATCAACAATTACTGCCTTAGCTCCTCCTGCTACTAATCTACGAACACAAGCTTCCCCTAAACCAGAAGCGCCTCCACTAACAATGGCAACACTGCCGTTTACATCCATAAAAATTCCTCCAAATAAAATTGTTTTATTAGTCTTAGATATGAAAATTAATAATGATACTAATCAAAGAGAGTTAACTTTGTATTATAACCTAACTTGTTTCTTTAATAACGTAGTTATTTAACTTTACACGGAAGAGTAAGGGTAGACACATAGGTTTACCCTTACTCTTCCGTGTCTCCCCTTACTCCTATAGCCCACTAAAGTAAGTCGGTTCGTTTCCTTCTTTCCATTTAATGTTACAGCCAAGGCTAGCACGTTGGTTTTGGTCAACTTCTTTGCCATTTAATGCCGCCTCAATAGCCGCACGTAAGTCTTTACCAGTAATAGGAATATCACTCTTTGGTCTACTATCATCAAGTTGACCTCGATAAACTAATTCTCTATTTTCATCAAATAAGTAAAAATCTGGAGTACAAGCAGCCGCATAAGATTTAGCCACCGATTGATCTTCGTCATAACAGTAAGGAAAATCAAACCCTAACTCATTTGCCATTTCCTTTAGGCTTTCTGGTGAATCGTCTGGGTATGTTTCAGCATCATTAGAACTAATTGCTACAATACCAAGAGCAGAGTCTTGATAATCTTTAGCTAGTTTTGCTAGTTCATTTTGTACATGCTTTACATATGGACAATGGCGGCAAATAAACATTACAAGTAAAGCTTTTTTCTCTGTAAATGTTGCTAAAGAAATTGTTTTACCTGTTACTACATCGGCTAAGCTAAAATCTGGTGCTTGTGTTCCTAAATCTAACATTGTTGATGCTGTTCTTACCATTAAGTATGTCTCCTTAGTTTGTATGGTTTTTAGTGGTTTTTAGATTCTACTAGCTACTGATAGTTTTCCCAATAGCGTTTAACTATTCTTTACCTAGTTAATTGAGAGGTGTAGACTAGAAAATTCTTTGAGCAAGCTTGAGTGTTATTTGCTATAAAAAAGGTATTTATCATTAAGGAATTTCTAATTAAGTTATGAAGCAGTATTTAGATTTATTAAAGTGCATTCTTAAAAAAGGTGAGAAAAAAGAAAACCGCACTGGGATTGGAACAACTAGTATTTTTGGCTATCAAATGCGTTTTGATCTTTTACAGGGTTTTCCTCTTTTAACCACTAAAAAAGTTAGTTTTAAGTTTATTGCACATGAACTACTTTGGTTTTTAAGAGGCGATACTAACATAAAATATCTAGTAGATAATGATGTAACTATTTGGAATGAATGGGCATACCAGGTTTATTTAGAAGAAAATAATTTATCTAAAAAGTTTAAGCGCTACTCAGAAGAATGGAAAGCTGAGCTTAAAGTTTTTGTTAATAAAATAAAAGAGAGTGAAGAATTTGCTAAGAAATGGGGTGAACTTGGCCCAATTTATGGTAAACAATGGGTTCGCTGGGAAAATAAAGAGGGTGAGGAAATTAACCAAATCCAAAATATAGTAGATTTGATTAATAGCGATCCTAGTTCAAGAAGAATTATTGTAAGTGGCTGGAATGTTGGTGAAATACAGGAATTAATTAAAAACCATCACCATGCACCACCGCCTTGTCATACGCTTTTTCATTTTATAGTGATTAATAACAAACTCTCTTGCCAGCTTTACCAACGTAGTGCAGATGCCTTTCTAGGAGTTCCTTTTAATATAGCTTCCTATGCATTACTAACAAAAATGCTTGCCCAGGTTTGCAAGCTTGAAGCAGGCGAATTTATACATACTTTTGGAGATGTACATATTTATAATAACCACCTTGAACAAGTTAATTTACAGTTAAACCGAGAGCCTAAACTACTGCCAGAGGTAAAATTAAATTCTAAGATAACTTCTATTTTTGATTTTAAGTATCAGGATTTTGAATTAATTGACTATAACCCATATCCAGCCATTAAAGGAGATGTTGCTGTATGAAGATTTCAATGATTGTAGCAATGTCTCTAAATCGTGTAATTGGTATAGATAATACTTTGCCTTGGAAACTACCTGAAGATCTAAAACACTTTAAGAATTTAACTTTAGGAAATACTCTAATTATGGGTCGTAAAACCTTTGAATCAATAGGCCGAGTGTTACCAGGAAGAGAAACTATAGTAATAACTAGACAACAAAATTATACCCAAAATGGAGTTAAAATAGCTCATTCCCTTGAAGAAGCGGTAAAAATAGCTAATAAAATAGCAATGGGTAAAGAAATTTTTATTGCTGGAGGCTCACAAATTTATGAGCAAAGCTTAGGTCTAGCAAAGACTATTCATTTAACTTTGATAGAAAAAGAGTTTTTAGGAGATGTATATTTTCCTCCTTTAGATTCTAGATTTTGGAGAATAAAGGAAGAAGAAAAAAATTTTTCATTTTCTGCAAATCTAGATTATAGATTTCAAACTTATATTAACGCTCAACAATAAAACACCCAAAAGGGTGCTATCAATTTTATTGAAACATAGCAATATTTACTGAAATAGGGGAATAAAGAATTTATTTAACAGATTTTAACTATTGTATAAATTGTATAAATAAACGTATTTTTTAGCAAAACACCTTATTTATTTTAATTCCCAGAAATCTTATAACTAAAATTTTAGGAGAAAAAATGTTAAGAAAGATTACCCTTTTTCTAACAATAACTTTACTTATTCAACTCCCTATATTTATTAACAGTTCTTTAACTCAAACTAAACCATTAAACATAATTGAGGCTGGCTCTTTTGCTAAAGAAGAAAAGGGTTTACCTATTGGATGGGAGCATAAAGAGCTAAAAGGGAAAAATACTTATAGTTTAGTTGATGATATGGGAACAAAAGTGTTAAAAGCTGAGAGTAAATCTGCTGCATCTGGGCTATTTAAACAGGTCAATATTGACCCTAAAACCTACCCAGTAGTAAGCGGACAATGGAAAGTAACTAAATTACCAAATAAGGCAGATGAGCGCAAAAAAGATGGTGATGATTGTGCAGCTAGAATGTTTATTGTTTTTGAAGACTCACTTCCTGGTGCAAGTGCTTACTCTAAATTTAAGCATAAACTAGCAACTTCATTTTCTAGTTTTGTGCCTACAGGAGTAGCACTTTGTTATGTTTGGGGCAATAAGTTAAATAAAGACCAAGATATTGATAGCCCTTATACTGATTGGGTAAGAATTATCCCTGTTGAAACTGGTACAGAAAAACTTGGACAATGGGTAAGTATAGAGAGAAATATTTATGAAGATTTTAAGAGAATATACAAAACTGAACCAAAAAAAATAGTAGCTGTAGGAATAATGACTGATAGTGATCAGACTAAAGATTTTCTTACTTCTTACTATAAAGATATTGTATTTAAGGCTAAGTAACTGTAAGTATAGCTTTTATTTCATGGTATTTTGTTCATTAACTTGCTTCATTATTTGATTAGCAATGTCTTTTACTTCCTCATCTTTGCTGTTTAACAAAGGTTGTAGAGTCTTTTTTGCTCCTACTAGATCATTAATTCTTAGTTGTAACTGGGCTAATGTGATGGCAAATCGTTGCTTTTTAGGGGCAAATAAAACAGCTTGTTTAGCCGCTTCTATGCCTTGTTGATAATTTTCTCCACTTATTAATTGAGTAAGTGCTATTACATTATAAGCAGCTGCACATATTAATCTTAACTCTACTGCCTTACGAGCATTTACTATTATTTCATTAACTAGCTCTGGTGATAAATTTTTATTATTTTCATCCTTTGTAATTGATGAAAAAAGGGTTTCAGCATATTGATAATAGACTAAATAATTTTTAGAGCCACGTGTAATTGCTTGTTTAAAATACTCTTTAGCTTGAGATAAGTTGGAACGTTTTAATGCAGCAAAGGCTAGACCTTCAAAGCCATTAACTAAACTAGAATCAAGACTAATTGCTTGTTGAAAATATTTTTCTGCTTCTTCAAACCGACCTATTCTTAATAGCAAATTACCTAAGTAATATTGAGTTTGAGCTTCATTTATAGGCTCAATAGTAAAATTTTTATCAGAAATGCTTGTAGCTAAAGGGTATTTAACTATTTGATAATATTTATTACCAACATAGTTTCTTATAGCTAGATCCATTTCTTCAAAACTACCAAATACTTCCTTAAAAGCTTCTTCGGCAGATTTTCCATTTGCAACAGCTTTTAAGTATTTAGATACTTGAGTTTTACGTGCACCACGTTCTGAAAGCATTAAATAATGCATTGTTGCCCAAGATTGAGTATAGAAAAAATTATTTTTATCGCTTTCATTATAAATAGGGGAGTTATAATCGGCTTGGATAAGGTTTTTTAAGGGAATAAACTTTAAGCCATTGTTTTGTAAGTAATTTACATGGTAGGGAAGTGGATCACCTAAAACAACTTCGTTCTTATCTATTTCAAAACTTGAGTAAAGTTCGGCTAAACCTTCATTTATCCAAAGCGGAAGTTCATTAGCTCTATAACTAAGTAGTAAATGAAAATATTCATGAAAAATAACACGTAAAACCTCATCGCTACTTGCATCAATTGCAATAATGTTTTCATCTTCATTAGCTTCAAAATAACCTGCAACATCGTCTCGGCGTTTGCCTTTATAAAGAGGCTTAAATGGATTGAACGATTTATCATCCTTAAATATAACTACTGTAACTGGTACTGGCTCGCTCTCTGGAATATCAACATAGATTTGTGATAGGGTGTAGCGGAATTGTTCCATTTTAAGAATCAATTCTTTAGTCTTCTTCTCATCAGCATTACTAACTACGTTAAAGTTTTTGCTTTGTAAATTTATCCATTTATCTTTAGCTAAAACATTAGGGCTAAATAAATAAATAAATAGACTTATAAAAACTATAATGTTGATGTAAAAACTTTTAATCATAAGTATTTCCAAAAAGACAGAGTAATAAATTAATTAATTATTTATAAAGGATTTTTTGAAATGAAGAAAATAGTTTTTTGCTTATCTGCTATTTTATTCTTAAGTTGTATTCTAAATGTTGTAATAAATAAAGTTAGTGCACAAGAGTCAGATAATAAAATATTAAAATCCCTTCGTTGGCGACCTATTGGCCCTTATCGTGGAGGACGGGTTGCTACTGTCTCAGGTGTTACATCTGATATTAATACTTATTATTTTGGTGCAACAGGTGGAGGTGTTTGGAAAACAACTGATGCTGGTGTTAATTGGCAAGCAATTACTGATGGTCAAATAGGTACAGGCTCAGTGGGTGCAGTAGCTGTCTCTGAAACTGACCCTAATGTAATTTATTTAGGTATGGGTGAAAGAACTGTGAGGGGCAATGTCTCTCATGGTGATGGAATCTATAAATCAACCGATGCTGGAACTACTTGGAAACATACAGGCTTAAGAGATTCTAGACATATTTTTAGAATAAGAATACATCCTAGGGATCCTAATATTGTCTATGTTGCGGCACTCGGACATTTATTTGGACAAAATGAAGAAAGAGGAATTTTTCGTTCAACTGATGGTGGAAAAACTTGGCAAAAAATCCTCTATCGTGATGATAAAACAGGAGCGACAGATTTAATTATCGATCCTGTTAACGCTAGTATTCTTTATGCAGGACTTTGGCAGGTTAAACGAACTCCATATAGTTTAGAGAGTGGTGGCGAAGGGAGCGGTCTATTTAAGTCTACTGATAGTGGTGACACTTGGACAGAGTTAACTAAAAATAAGGGTCTTCCTAAAACAGTTATTGGTAATATAGGTATAACAGTTTCACCAGCAAATCATGATCGTGTTTGGGCTATTATTGAAGCCGAAGAGGGAGGAGTTTTTCGCTCTGATGATGCAGGCAAGACTTGGACAAGAATTAATGAAGACCGTAATTTACGCCAGAGAGCTTGGTATTACTCTAGAATTTATGCTGATCCTAAAAATATAGATACAGTATATGTTCTAAATGTAAATTTTCATAAATCTAATGATGGTGGTCGCACATTTACTACTATAAACGTACCTCATGGAGATAACCATGACCTTTGGATTGCTCCAAATGACCCATTAAGAATGATTTATGGTGATGATGGAGGAGCCGCAGTTTCTTTTAATGGTGGAAAAACTTGGACAGAACAAGATCAAGCTACAGCACAATTTTATCGTGTTGCAGTAGATAATGATTTTCCTTATAACATTTATGGTGGTCAACAAGATAATTCTACAGTAAGAATTCCTAGTCGCACTACAGGCTTTGGTATAGACCGTCGTAACTGGTATGCAGTTGGCGGAGGTGAAAGCGGTTGGATTGCACCACATCCTAAAGACTCAAAAATTGTCTTTGCTGGTTCTTATGATGGATTACTTACTAGATATGACCATAACACAGGGCAAACAAGAGATGTAACGGTTTGGCCTGATAATCCTATGGGATATGGGGCAGAAAGCTTAAAATATCGTTTTCAATGGAATTACCCTATTCTTTTTTCCCCGCATGACAGCAATGTTTTATATGCAGCAGGAAATATTCTTTTTAAATCAACTAATGAAGGTCAAAATTGGGAGGCTATTAGCCCAGACCTAACTCGTGATGATAAATCACGCCAAAAACCTTCAGGTGGGCCAATTACTAAAGATAATACTAGTGTTGAGTACTATTGTACTATTTTTACAGTTATGGAATCTTTGCTACAAAAAGATTTAATTTGGGCTGGAACAGATGATGGGCTAGTTCAAGTTACTAGAGATGGTGGTAAAAACTGGCAAAATGTAACACCAAAAGATATGCCTGAGTGGATGCAAATTAATTCAATAGAAGCCTCGCCTCATACGGCTTCTACAGCTTATTTTGCTGGAACAAAATATAAATCTGATGATTTTCGTCCATATCTTTATAAAACAACTGATTATGGCAAGAGTTGGAAAAAAATTGTTAATGGCATTCCTGAGCAAGCTTTTACTCGTGTAATTCGTGAAGATCCAAACCGGCAAGGTCTGCTTTATGCTGGCACAGAGCTTGGAATGTTTGTTTCCTTTGATGATGGAAATAATTGGCAGCCTTTACAAATGAATCTTCCAGTAGTTCCTATTACAGATTTAGCTGTACATAAAAGAGAAAAAGACCTTATAGCAGCAACTCAAGGCCGTAGCTTTTGGATATTAGATGACTTAACCGTGCTTCATCAAATGGCTGATAATATTTCAAAAGAAGATGTTTATTTATTTAAACCAGAAGATGCTTATAGAATGCCTGGGTTTGGTACAGAACTACCTCCAACTGTAACTGTAGGGGAAAATCCTGCAAATGGTGCTGTAATCTATTTTCACTTAAAAAATAAAATAGAACCTAGTACCAAAACAAAATTAGAATTTTTTGATAGCAATGGGGCTTTGCTTAAAACTTTTCTTGGTAAAGAAAAAGACTCTGAAACTAAAAAGGATGAGTCTTCAAGCAGTGAAAGAAAAGACACTTTTACTTATGAAACAGGCTTAAATCGTTTTGTTTGGAATTTCCGTATAGAAAATGCAACTACTTTTCCAGGTATGATTCTTTGGAGTGGGGAAACACGTGGCCCAAGAGTTATTCCAGGAAATTATCAAGTTAAATTGACAGTAGGAGATAAAACCTTAACTCAAAACTTTGAAATAAAAAAAGACCCTCGTTTAAGCCTTACACAAGAAGATTTTCTTAAGCAATATGACTTTTTAGTAAAAGTTCGAGATAAGCTAACAGAAACTAATGAATCAATAGTTCAAATTCGTGAAATTAAAAAACAAATTGATGATGTTTCTTCACGTTTTAAGGATCAAGCAGAAGCAAAAAATATTGTTGATTTAGCAAAATCTCTAAAAGAAAAATTAACTGCAATTGAAGAAGAGCTTTATCAAACTAAAAATAGAAGTTCTCAAGATCCATTAAATTTCCCAATTAAACTAAATAATAAACTTGCGGCTTTAGGTGATAGCGTTGGTGATAGCGACTATCCTCCAACTTCGCAAGCTTATGCTGTTTATCAAGATGTTACAGCAAAAATAGATGTTCAGTTACAAAAGTTAAAGGAAGCGTTAAATACAGATTTAACCCAATTTAACCAAGCAGTAAAAGAAAGAAATACACCAGCAATAATATTAAGAAATCAAAAATAATCTAGGGACAGATCTATGGGTCTGTCCTGCTATTTGGAGAAAATTATGTCTAATCCGTTTGATTTTACAGGTAAAGTAGTTTTTGTTTCCGGTGGTACTAGCGGAATCAATTTAGGTATTGCACATGCTTTTGCTAGTCGAGGAGCAAAAGTAGCTGTTATTTCCCGTTCTCAAGATAAAGTTGATGCTGCGGTAAATGAGCTAAAAAACTATGGTGGTGAGGTCATAGGTTTTTCAGCTGATGTTCGTGATTATGCTAAAATCAAAGAAACACTTACAAAAACTCATGAGCAGTTTGGATTAATTGATATACTAGTTTCTGGAGCAGCAGGCAATTTTCCTGCTCCTGCAATGGGTATGTCTGCTAATGGCTTTAAGTCTGTGGTAGATATTGACTTACAAGGGACTTTCCATGTTTTTCATTCAGCATTTGAGTTTTTAACAAAACCAGGCGCTTGCTTAATTAATATTTCTGCACCACAAGCCTATAACCCAATGGAACTTCAAATACATGTTTGTGCCGCTAAAGCAGGTGTAGATATGATAACTCGTGTTGCTGCAATGGAATGGGGTGCTATGGGTATTAGAGTAAACTCTGTTGCACCTGGCCCAATTGATGATACTGAAGGGATGAAAAGACTTGCTGCTTCAAAAGAGGCACGTCAATTAGTCATAGACTCTGTTCCTCTAGCACGTTATGGGACAAAACAAGAAATTGCTGATGTTTGTCTTTGGCTTGCAAGTCCTATGGCTTCTTATGTGACAGGAGTTATTTTACCTGTTGATGGAGGCTGGAGTTTAGGTGGAACTAGTGTTTCTAGTGCTGGAATGAAAAAAGCATTACTCTCAAAAGGTATATAGAATCAGCCAAGATAGTAAATGACCGGGTTATTATCAAAAGCCACCATGTGGCTTTTGATTTAATATTACAAGGTAGTTTTATTTAGTTTACCGAAAAAGAAGCTCTCCCTCCTTACTTTCTATAGTTTCTATAGTTTCTCTAAACAACCCTATTATCTTTTTAAACCTTTTAACCTAAGCGTTAACAAGCTAAAGCTTGCCAGAATTTTTGTTTTCCCTACCGAAAAGAATAATGTTTAGTGCTCTAGCAAGACTAATTAAGTTTATTTTCACAAGATAAATCCTATAAGAAAGTAAAAATTAAGTATTTTATTAATCGATCTGAAATAGATCTAAAAATAAACCTTGTAAACTATTGAAAATACATAAGTAAATAAATTACGTGAAAAACTGATATACTGTTATGTTAAGTTAAATACAATGGTTAATAATTAATTAATCAAAATAAGTCTAGAAATACTTGGGTAATAGCCCCATTTTTAAAGGAGAGAAAATATGAAAAAAGTATCTATTTTAGTGGTATTTGTGTGTATATGTGTAGCAACAATGATGATAAATAATGTTGATGTAAATGCAGCAAATAAGTGTGAAGTAAAGTTTATGTTTGATGGACTGCAAGCAATAGCATTTGGTAATCCCAATAAAGTAACTGATGGTATTTTAGATGTTCATCATCATACTCCTAAACTTGAGATAAAAGAGATTCAGAAAGGTAGAGAAAAAGTAATTTTTACTGCTGAAGGAAAAGATCTTCATAAAAAAGTGTTAAATATCTCAACACCTAACAACCCCCATAAGCCAACACGCTATTACTCTCCTGATATGAGTAAAGATACTAGTGATTTCCGTTGGTGTTTAGATATTGAAACGGATCTTTTTCAAAAACAGCTTTATTTGAAGGAAGATAAGTTCTACACCAAAATTGATTTTCAAGTAGGGGAGTTTATTACTGACCATATTACAGATGATAAATATCAATTTGTTACTGGTAGTAAGATACATTCATTTAAGAGAGAAATAGGAACACCTGCTGCTTATGTTCTACTTAAACAAGGAGATTCTTTAATTATTTCTGGCTTAGAGAAAGATATATCACTATCTTATTCTAACAATACTTCTTATATTGTAGACATTACCAACTTACCACCAGAAGATATGGCAAACATTGACCATTTTAGTTTTTACTATGAGGCAATTAAAACTAATGTCCCAATTTATATGCCTGTGGTTTTAAAGAAAAGCAGCTTCAGACCTAGCCCAATGGTTTGCGACGCAGTTATTTTTGGTAAGTCTGATATAAAATAGATCTTGTTACTCTAATGCGCAACTGGTTGGAACTAAAGCTAACAAACAATTGGCTTTCTGGTTATTAGCATCTGCAATTTTTTGGTAATTTCTGGCAATAGCACTATATTTTTCTGCTTGTTCCTTTTCTCCCATTGCCTTTAGTGCTATTGCTATTGCTTGATTTGACTGACTAAACTCCAAAGTGTTAATAAGGTGCATTTTATTCATTATAGAAAGCTTAGTTTCATAGAGTTCTATTGCTTGGCTATGTTTATTTTCTAAGAGTTTTTGTTTAGCTTTATAGCCAGTAATCCAAGCGACTGCTTCTAGTCTAGCAGTATTGTCTTTTATTTTACTTGCCTCTAATTCAGCTTTGGCATAGAGACTACTAGCTTCATCAAATCTTTTTTGCTCAGAAAGTGTTAAAGCCAAAAACGCATAAGAACGACTTGTAAAAGCAGGGCTGTTTATTTCGTGAGATTTTTTAATAGCCTCTTTTAGATAAAAATTAGCTAGACTATAATATTTTAAATTAAAACTTGTAAGCCCTGCTAATTGTAAAAGATTTACTCCTTGACTACTTTTATAATTAGTTACTTTAGTCATTAGTAACTTTGTGATTTCAAAAGATTTCTGATTTTCGTTTTGATTGTAATAAAGAAAAGCTAGCGATGTTCCAGCACTAATAACTAGTTTATTTATTTCTAAGCTATTGCCTAACTCTATAACTCTTAAAAAGCTTTTCTCTGCGATGATAAGGTCAGGAATTTCACTAAAATGTTTTGCTTGCCATAAAAGAAACTCTGTTTCTAAGAGTAAATATTTATGGCTAGTAGAAAAATATAATCCTTCTTGTGTGGCTATTTTAGCCATTTCATCATTGTGAAGTTGGATGTGTAGTTTGTTAGTTATAGTTTTAGTTTTGTAAGCTTCTATTAAGTTACCAAAACTAAGAAACTCTTTTTCTAGGCTTTGGCTAGTTGCCAAACGTTGCTTATAATCATCTCCTGTCGATAGGTTAGTTAATTCTGTTAAGTTTTTACGAGTAACAAATAATTTCTTTAGTACTTCGCTTGGCACAGATTTATAGTACTTAACTAAATCCACCCCATATTTATCACCATACTTGTTATCAATCTTAGTAGCAATTTCCCTAGCTTTCTTGATAGAAGAAATATTTTGGTGCTCTAAGTACTCGTCAATAGCTAAATCTAGTTCTTGATAAAGATTATTCTTAGCAGGCTTATTACTAGAAAATTTATTAATGTTATCAACTAAGTTGCCAGTATTACTATTTATAAGAATTGAGGGAGGCGTAGTTACTGATAATTGTTGAGATTGGTTTGTTGTTTTATTTAGCATTAAGTAAATACTAGTAGAAAGTCCAGCAAATACAACAATAGAAGCTGCTGCTGCTAAATATTTACTTTTACTAGATATACTACCAAAGCTTTTATTAATCTTATTTTTCTTGTTTGAGTTTATTGTATCAAAGTC
The DNA here is from genome assembly GCA_016213785.1 of Acidobacteriota bacterium. Taxonomy (GTDB): domain Bacteria; phylum Acidobacteriota; class Blastocatellia; order Chloracidobacteriales; family JADJPF01; genus JADJPF01. The sequence goes on along the minus strand of JACQZQ010000077.1, from coordinate 105,268 downwards.
AATAGGTTGGAATTTTGTAGAGGTTAAATTCGCTTCATTCTTAGATATTTCTTTTTGAGTAATCACTAACTCATTTATTACCTGTTGTTTAATTTCTTGATTTATCTCTGACTTAATTTCCTTCTTTACCCTTTCAATTTCAGAGTTCCAAACAGGATCGGAAAGGTATTTAATAAACAAAGTCTTTTCATCAGAAGAAAGAAGATGTTTTTTTGTATAGATTTCCTCCACATAAGCAAAGTTAAGTAAACAATCTTCACAGCTTTGAAGGTGACGATCAATAGAATATTCTTCTTTTCTTGTTAACTCGCCTTTAACATACTTAAAGAATAAATTAATATTTTTATTGCTACAGTCAACCATTAGCTTTTATTTTCCTAATTTATAATGTGCTAGTTATTTTAACTATAAATAAAGTTTGATAAAATAAGATTATATAAAACTTAACAAAAACTTAATAAAAATAGTAAGTAAAGAGAAAGAATAGATGGATGGTGACTATGTTCTAAAGAGAAAAAGGGACATTTCCAAGATATTCCTTTTGGCTTAGATTATAGCTTTCAGTCTCAACCTAAAGCACCATCCTTATTATATAAGTCGTTTTCTTTTTACAAAAAACTCACACTTTCTGCAAATATTTTTCCGATTTTAATGCTAATGGTTAACAACTTGATTATTTAATAAAGCTAACTTATAGTAAATACTTTAATTATAGTCAGCCAGTAGATAAGCATAACTTAAATAAAAGGATAAAATTATGTTAGAAAAATTAAAATACCCTATAGGTAGGGTTGAAATACCAGCAGAAATAAATGAAAGTCGCAGAAAGACTTTTATTAAAGATATAGCAGATATGCCAGAGTTATTAAAAGAAGCGGTCAAGGGGCTTAATGAAGAACAGCTTAATAACCCATATCGTCCTGATGGATGGACATTAAGGCAAGTAGTTCACCATTTAGCCGATAGCCACTTAAATAGCTATATTAGATTTAAAATGGCTTTAACAGAAAATGAGCCAACAATTAAAACTTATTTTGAAGATCGTTGGGCGGATTTGGCCGATAGCAAAGCATCAATAGAACCTTCTCTTAATCTTATCGATGCTTTACATACAAGATGGGTTATTCTACTAAAATCACTTTCTGACAAAGACTTTGAGCGTGCTTTTCGTCACCCTGATCTGGGACTGGTTACACTTAACAAAGCTTTAGCTATATATGCCTGGCATGGAAAACACCATCTAGCTCATATAACTTGCTTGCGTGATAGTAAAGGCTGGGTTTAGTTAATACATTAGCCTTAACCTAAGCTTACCTATTAGTGATTTTTCATTAAGAGTAGTTTTTCTAACAGGGTCTTTAATCTACTAGAATTACTTAGTTTCCCTGACAAGACGTACTCCTACTAGATTATCGCGGGCAACAGCTAGATTATAGAAACGAAATTCAGGCTTGCATAACTCGGCAAGGTTGCCCCAACTACCTCCGCGAAAAATACGTAGTGAGCCAGAGTTTGGCCCTTTTGGATCTCTTACTGTTTGACTTAAATATTTCCCATACCAATCTTCACACCATTCAAACACATTTCCATACATATCATATATTCCCCATTCATTTGCTTGTTTTCCTCCTATTGGGTGTGTTTTAAGTCCTGAATTTTTGCCATGCCAAGCTAAATTATTTATATCCTTTATATAATTTGTTTTTGCTCTTGCTGCATATTCCCATTCTGCTTCGCTTGGCAGTCTATAAATATATTTATTAGATTTACTATTTAATACTTTTATAAATTTTTGTACATCATCCCAACTTATTCCTTCTACTGGTAGCCTTTTGCCCTTAAAATTACTTGGGTTCTCGCCCATAACTTTTTCCCAATCTTCTTGTGTTATTTCATATTTTCCTATTTCAAAAGCTTTGCTTATAATTACTTTATGTAGAGGTTGTTCTTCTTTTTCTCCACTGTTTGAACCCATAAGAAATTCTCCAGCTTCTATTGTAATAAACTCTCCTAGCTGTGTTTCATCTAATACTATTTTTATAAAACTATTGGTTACTTTATCTTCTTCTATATTTTCTATATTTATCTCTTCAAATGATTCAAATGATGCATCATCTATCCACACTTTCCCGTTACCTGCTAAAATAACACCCAAAAACACTTTTTCTGCATCTTTAGCAATATGAAGTACTATTTCATGATAATTCCATTGATTAGCGGTCAGAAAAAGATCGCCTGAATTAATAAAAGATACTGTCAAAGGTTCTTTATTGTCTGCCTTAATCCATAATTGTGCTTTGGTACTTGGTTTATCTGTTTGTAATGCTACTTTAAATTTTACCTGTTTATTTCGATATGGTCTGCCATCAAAACTCTGTGCTAGTGACCCATAACCAGATGGCTTATTTTCCATATTGCTAATGAGCAAAGCTGATAGACTACCATTTTTTACTCTATCTTTTGTTATTTTAGCTGAAAAAGAATTTTTGTGTTCTTTACTTATAAACCACCCTACGGGAAATTGATTAAGAACCGCTTGCTCAAAGTTTAAGTTTACTGGAGCAAATGTAGTAAACTTGTTTGAGTAGGCTAATAAAGGCTTTGAAGCTTGCTTATCAATAGTTGTTTCAATTAGCTTTACACTTTTATCACCACGTATTGCAATAGCTAAAGATTTATTATCAGGAGAAAATACTATTGAAGATATTTCTTTATCATCAGCCTTAAAAGAAGATATTTCTTGTAGTTTTTGCTTGTCCCAATCCCAAAATTTTATAGATCCATCACTTTTGCCTACTACAATTCGTTTGCTATCAGGGGAAAATGTTACACAATTTATATCTTGTTCTATAATATGCTCTTTTTGTTTTTTAGTGGGCATGTCCCAAATTTTTACTTCACTTTGGTTTGCTTCTCTACTTAGTGAAACTAACAGTTTGCTATCAGAGGAAAAAGTTATAGAAGTTATAGACTGATTATGTCCAGTAAGACTAGATAATTCTTTCATAGTAGATAAATCCCAGATCTTAATAGACTTATCGTTACTTGCAGTAGCTAAGAGCTTATTATCAGGGGAAAAAGCTACATTTGTTACTTGATCAGTATGGCTTTTAAGCGTTGTTAACTCGCGTTTTGTCTCTAAATCCCATAGCTTTACTATGCTATCACTACTAGCACTGGCTATAAATTTACCATTTTGTGATAATGCGACCGAATTAATATCAGAGCTATGACCATTAAACGTAAATAATTCTTCTTTTTTTTCTAAGTCCCACAATTTTATACTTTTATCAAGACCTGCTGTTACTAAAAACTTATTGTCAGATGATATGGCTAAGGAACGAATTCCATCAAGATGACCTGAAAGAGTAATAATTTCTTCTTTTGTAGTTGTGTCCCAAAGTTTTATTAAAGAATCATCACTTGCTGTAACCAAAAACTTACCCTCAAAGGAAAAAGCCATTGAAGTAATGTCTCTAAAATGTCCTCGCAAGGCTGTTGATCGTTTTACAGATGAAACATCCCATAATTTTATTGTTTTATCTGTGCTTGCAGTAGCTAGAAGTTTTCCATCTGGTGAAAAAGCAAGTGAATAGACTGGACTACTAGGGTCTTTAATAGTGTTTATTTCTCTACAGCTATTTATGTCCCATAATTTTATTGTTTTATCTGCACTTACTGTTGCTAAGAGCTTATTATCAGGCGAAAAGGCTATAGAATGAATTTCTTCCATATGCCCTATAAGACTATTAATTTCTTTACCGCTATTAATATCCCAAAGCTTTGCAGTATTGTCAGAACTAGCTGTAACTAGTAGCTTACCACTAGGTGAAAACATTAGTGAATTAACCCAGCCGCTATGGCCTTTTAGGGTAGTGATTTCTTTTTTACTTTCCACATCCCAAAGTTTTGCAGTATTGTCAGAACTAGCTGTTGCTAATAATTTACCATCAGGAGAAAAGGCTAGAGAATTAACCCAATTAGTATGACTTTTTAGAGTAGCGATTTGCTTTTTGCTAACTACATCCCAAAGTTTTGTTGTGTAGTCTTCACCAGCACTAGCTAATAGTTTACCATCAGGAGAAAAGGCTAAAGAGTTAATCCATCTGTTATGGCCTTTTAGCGTTACAATTTCCTCTTTGCTTAAAATATCCCAAAGCTTTATTGTGCTATCAATTCCAGCCGAAGCTAAAATTTTACCATCAGGCGAAAAAATTACTGTGGTAACTCGACCAAGATGGCCTTTAAGACTAACAATGTCTTTTCTTTTCTCAATATCCCAAAGCCTTATAATTGCATCACTACCTGCCGAAGCTAAGATTTTACTATCAAAGGAAAAAGCTAATGAAGTTGCCCAAGCTGGATCAATTTTAAGGGTGTCAACCTCTAGATGAGAAAGGTATGATAAATAATTCCATTCAAAATTACGTAAGTCTTCTTGTGTAGAATCTGGAATTAAAGTTTTCAACAGTTGTTTAGTTTTTCCTCTATCATCCTTTTCCCATGACTGATAAGCTAGCTCCATTTGTGATATATATAGTTGGCGACGGTTTATTAACTCTTGTTGCTCGGCAAAGTTTCGTTGTTTAATGGCAAAAAAGGTTAATAATCCCATGATTGAAATAATGATAGAAGCAATTATACCAACTTGTAATTGGCCTTTGCGTCGAGCCTCTAGCTGGCGTTTAATTTCTGCATCAGGCATATTTTTTATTATCCAATATTGATCAAATACTTTTTCGTAAATTCTATTACGAACTCTTAATTGACCATTTTCAAATTTTGCTATGCCTGAAAGCCTTAAAATACTAATTAATTGGTTAGTTTCATCATCTTCAACCCGTTTACCTTTATGTATTTGTCTGTATAGCTCAAGTAAGCCTGCTAAATCCACTTCACTCTTAAGTAATCTTTCTCTTACAAAAAGTAAATTATCATCTTTTTCTTTGGCTCGATTTGAAAAAAATAGCTCTTCACAAAGCTTATCAACACCTTTTACATCATTTACATTGCTATTTTCTGCTACAATTTCGCACAAACGTTGTGTTAAAAAAGGGTGTCCAGCCGTCCAGTAAGTGATACGCTTAAGTAATGTAATAGCTAGTTTTTCTTCTCTTCTCAATCCTTGAGCTAAGGCAAGAGCTTCTGTTTCAGTAAAATCTTTAATTTCTATTCTTTGTCCAATATTAAAAGGGGTTGTGCGGGTATCACGGATTAAATCGCTTGGAGTTGCTACACCTAATAAGCAAAAAGTTAATCGCTCAAGATCTGGGTTTTGAGTTCTACCATTATAAAGCTCACGAATTGCTGCAAAAAATTCATCTGTTGAAAAAGCTAGGCTTCTTACCGTGTCTATTTCATCTACAAAGACTACTATTTTTTTAGAAACCCGTTTTAGTACAACTTCGCGCATTACCTTTAACCACCGTAGAAGTGGGGACAATCGTTTATTTTCAAACCAACAATCTTCTATTTCATCTTCTAGAAGTAACTGCTGTCCAGTGTAATTAAGTAGTCCATCATACCATTGTTCCGGGGTTAGGTTCTTTCCCACAGCGGTCAAATCTAGGACAATAACAGCAAACCCTTCTTCTCTTAAATGTTTGGCTGTTCTAACCATAAGAGAAGATTTGCCCATTTGACGCGAGGTTAATATGTAGCAGAATTTTCCATCTTTTAGACTTGATAATAGTTCTTTATCTGCAAAACGTTCTACATAACAAACAGCATCACTTTGTAGCGTTCCACCTATTACATAAAAATTTTTATTTAAAAAGAGCATAATTTCTAAACCACTCCTCTAAAATTATAAAAATTTATAGCTGTTGTCTTAAGTAGGTTTCATATAACTTACATCGTAATTTAGCATCTTGAGGGGAGTCTCCAGAAATTAAGCCTACGCTACGTAAGCGATAAAAATTTTCTTTTGTTGGATAGGAACTTCCTTCTAAAATTCCTTTTATTGTTTGGCTAAGTTTAGGTTCTTGATTTAGTGATACTAAGATTCTACGTAAGTGATCACCAAAGCATCCTTCATCTTTACAAGATAATTGCTCTAAGGTTTTTATATTAATAGAATGACTAACTATTTCATGTAAACCTCGCCGTACTAAATAAGGATGCCCATTAACTAATTGAAAAAATTGCAATATTTCTGAAGTATTTTTTAATGGACTACCATAACGATCATTGAGTTCTGAAACTTGTTCAATATTAAAATCTTCTAAAGTCAGTCGAGTCCCAACATTAAAAGGTGATTGGTTAATATCACTAATAAAGAAGTGTGCTTCTGTTGCATAGGCAATTGCTAGAGTAAGATTACTCCAAGGGGCTGAAGGATCGAGTGAGCGTGCATTATGCCAAGAGCGAAATAGTCCAAATATTTCACTAGAAAAGTCATAGTTAAAGAGTCTGTCAACTTCATCTAGTCCCCAGACAAGAGGAGAAGAAAGTTTTTTAAGTACCTCTCTACGTATATAACGTTCAAAATTTATACTTGCTCCGCGCTCAGGGTGCCATACTTCTTTAGGATAAACAGTTAAGTCTAGTTGATCAGCAATTAATTCTGCTAGTGCTAGAAATAATGAGTCTATTGAAGATAAGTGTGAGGAGTTAAATCTTTGAAAATCTATAAATACTACATTAGCATTTATTTTTCGTGCTTCTTGAAGCCCCCTTGCTAATAGAGAAGTTTTTCCCATTTGGCGAGCACCTTTTATTAAAACAATGCTATCTCCCCTTGTGATTGCTTGATAAAAAGCTTGGTCTACAGGGCGAACTATATAAAACCCTGATTCAAGAGGGATGGCACCTCCTACTGGTTCAAGATCTTTAAGTAATATTGCATTTGATTGTGGTGTTGGATTAAACACATTTAGGGCATCAGGGCTAACTTTATTATTTGCCATACTATTAGTATTGCCTGGAGTATCAAACTTACGTGTAAGGACTATTTCTTCTACAGTACTTAATGCTTTTGCTAGTTCTTCTGCAAAGTCTCTTGCTCTTTGATAACGTGCTGTAGGATCAAAGGAGAGAGCTTTTAAGATAATAGTTTCTGCTGATACTGGTAAATCATTGCGCAGTTGTGTTGGTAAAATTTCTAGCTCTTTACGATGTAAGTCTAAAAGTTCAAATACACTAAAAGGATTAAATGGGCGTTTTCCTGTAATAATTTCGTAGGCAATAACGCCAAAAGTAAAAATATCAGTTAATGTAGAACTTCCTTTAGCCATTAATTGTTCAGGTGCCATATAAATATATGTACCAACTATAGTTGATGAAGATGTTAAAACATCTAGTTGTGAGTTCTCTATTTTAGCAATACCAAAATCAATAATTTTGACTACTTCATCACCTTCGCCAAAGTTTTGAAGCATGATATTTTCAGGTTTTAGATCGCGGTGGTAAATACCTTTTTCATGTATAAGAGTAAGCGCTTGCCCAATTTGACGAATTATATTAGCTGCTCTAGGAAGTTCTATTTTTTGACGTTTAATTTCAGAGCGTAGTGTTAGTCCTTCTACGAACTGCATAACAAAATAAGGAGTATCACTAGGCATTGTTCCTACATCAAGAATAGAGACAATATTTGGATGCTCTATACGTGATAGTGCTTCGATTTCTTGATAAAACTTTTTTTTGAGCCATTCATCTTCTAATGACTGATCTAAAAGTACCTTAATAACTACTCGTTTATTAAGTAGTTGCTTATCTTGTGCCAAATAAACAACACCAATCCCACCACGTCCCAACTCTTTTTCTATCAAATAGCGACCATTAACTATTTTTCCAATGTGAGGATCTTTATTTTCTGCTAAATCAGGCTTTGAAACTTTTTTTGTGTCCATAAAGTGCTATCCTTGGGCTGTTTTATATGTCAAGTTTTAGAAATTTTTAGACAAAAAAATAGAAAAAATTATTACTTAGACTATATTAAGTCTAACTCTATGTAACCCAGTAGAACCACTAGGAAACCAATCTCGTTCACTTTCAATCTGTCTTTTATTATTTTCATCAATAACACGACAAACTATTGTATAAAGCCCTTTTTCAGGGCGTTTCCATAGGAATTTCCATAATGTCCAAACATTTTTTTCTGGTTTAGTTTCTAGCTCAGCTTGTCTCCAGGTTTTACCACCATCAACACTAATTTCTACTTTTGCTACTGAAGATTTACCGCAAAAAGCTATTCCTCCTAACAAAATATCTGCGCCTTCAGTTTCAATATCATTTGCATAATCTAATCTAGTTAGAGATTTTACTTCTGCATCATCTGACCAGTTTTGCTCTTCCCAATATCCAGTAACTTTACGATCAGTAATTTCTATTTTCTTTAACCACTTAGGTTGCTTCATTCCATAACGTCCAGGAATTATAACTCTTGCAGGCATTCCATGATCTGATGGTAGCATTGCTCCATTCATTTCATAAGCAATATAGCTTTCTTGGTCTAAAACTTGTTCTAAAGGCACACTAGAATAATAGCCATCTAAGCCATAAGCAACCATTCTTACGCCATCTCTTCTATCTGTTGATATAGGGGATAATAAGTCTTTTAATAGGGCTACTTTCCAAGCTGCATTGCTAATATCACTTCCTCCAACTTTATTTCCTATACAACAGTAAGTATAATTAACTACTTTATTAGGTAAGTTTTTTATGTTTTCTAGGCTAAGATTAAGAGATTTTTTATCTAGACCAACTAATTCTAATCGCCATTTTTCTATATCTAGTGTTGGGCGATAAAACATATTAACAGAGACACTATAGAACTCTTCATTAGGAGTAATAAAAGTAGTTTTACGTGGATGGTAAGTTTGAGGCAGGCTATCATAATATTTCCAACCAATTAAGCCTGCAACGCCTACACCTAAAATCACAGCAAACTTTCTACGACCATATTTTATCTGGTCGCTATCCATTTTTTGTATAGACTTAAATATTTCATTACCAGACATAGTATTTAACCTTAAGAAATTTGAAAGGGTATTATCAAATATTATTTGGAGTTTTATTTCTCTTTTTATTTCTCTTTTTGTTTTCTTAGCTTATATCTTATTACGATAAAAAATATTTTAATAAAACTAATAGTTTGTTTAAGATAGTATGAAAAAGTTTCTTTAATTTTATTTTGTTGTTTTAAGGAAATTTCTTGTCTCTTTTCAAAGAAACTCTTAATTCTTTGAATTAATTCTGTAATTTTTTTATAAAGACTATGTTTTTTATATTTAAGCTGAAACACTTTTTGAAAAATTCTTGCTGCTTGCTCATCTTTACCTAACTCTTGATATAGTTCTGCTAAATTGGTTAGGTATTCTGTGTTTTCTGGATCTAGCTTGATTGCTTCCTTAAATGAATTTTCTGCTCTATGTTTTAAATTATGTACTTTGCTATAAGTTTTCCCTAGTTGATACCAATAGAGGCTATTATTATTATCAAGTTCTAAGGCTTTTTGTAGTGTTGTTACAGAACGTTCATAATTTAAGGCATCGTGGAATTTAAGACTTAAATTGTATAAATCTTTAGCTACAGGTATTTCTTTTTTTGTATCATTTAACTGTTCTTTTTTTATTGCATAACCTGTTACCATTGTTTTGTTTCGTTTATCTAATATTTTATAATCAGCAGGTTTGGCTTGAACTAATATTTGATTATTTAACAATTTGTTTTTACTATCATTTTGAATAGCCAAACTATCAGAGGTTGTATTTAGCTCTACGTCTGCTAAAGACTTTTCATTAAACTCATTAGATTCATCATTATTTTCTTTTATCTTAGAATGAATATTTATTTGGTTAGTTTTAAGAGTGTCAGTTATTATTTTATTAACAATATTTGGGGTATTTTTAGTAAGCTTTGGGGGTAAATTAACATTATTTTGTTGATTAGTTTTTTGTAGGCTAATAATAGGTTGTGAGGTTGACTTATCTTTTCCAGCTAAATTATTAGGTATTTCTTTATTTAAGATTTTAGAATTACTTATAGAAGTTTTCTTATTATTTATTGATGAACCTTGGCTATATATAACATCTTTAGTAATATTTTTATTGGCTAAATATTCAAATATTTTTTTATCATAATTTTCACGTAATGAGTCATTTAATAGTGTTGTTGCAGCAATATTAATATTATTTGTAACAATATCAATTTGTTTCTCTAAATTTTCTTTTGGAATGGAAATATTTTTTATTCTATCCAGGTTAAATTCTAATAATGAGCTTATATAAGCTTCTTGTATTTCTAGTTTGCTAGCTTTATAACCTAATTCTAGAATCTGATAATAATTTGCACCTAAATTAATTTCCCCTATTTTAGTTTCTACCCTATAACAAAATTCCATTATAGCTGATTGAGACTGTAAATTACTGTTTTCATGTTTTGGAGAAATTATTTTATCTTTTGAAATTGCTGATGGTTCTGACCCATTACTAGGAATTGTTTTATTTTGAAGATTATTCTCTACAACATCAAAATTGTTTTTTGTAGTAGGTTTAATTTCTATGGTAGAAATATTTTCACCATTAATATTTATATTATTTTTATTATTATCTTTAATATTTATATTGTCTTTCTCGACTTCTTTTATTGAATGCCCTTCAAATATTGGAACTATAATATTATTATGTAATTTATTTATATTATTAACTTGGTAATTATTCTCTGGTGCTATCTTTTCTAAAACAGGATTACAATCACAACAATAAGCAACAAACTTGTTACAACATAGGCATTTAAGCAGTAATATATTAGCCTCTGAAATGTAAATTAGAGTCATTGCTTGAGATAGCAATTTATGATTTGAAGCTAATTTGGGGTCATTGTCAGCTTGTTTTGACAAATATTCCTCCTTAAAAGCATTTTTGTTGAAAATAAATGGTTTTTAGAAACAAATCCATAACAATAGTCTAGGGCTAAAGTTAGTATAGTCTCATATTATAGAGCTAATTTTAATAGAATTAACATATTAATAATTATAAAAGAAAAAGTTTAAACAAATCCTATTAAATATCTAATAAAACTACGCAATTTGATGTTAAAGATAGTTGAAAAATTCCGTAGATTTTAAAACTTAGGACTAAATGTTTTTCCATCTCTTAAAAATCGCTGCTATACTATCACTTCCCACAAAAAATCCTTGGAGCAAGAAAAAATGGCTTACACAAAAGCACCTTTTAGAGTATTTGTTCATTTTATATTAGTAGTAGTTTTGCTAGTAGCTTTTTCTTCTACTATAAAAAGCCAAACACCCTCAGATTTTATAAAAGCTGGGCAAGAAATAAGCCAAGAAATTAAATCTTTAGATACTCACTCTTACAAAATTACACTTAAAACAGGACAATATCTAAAGCTTTTTCTAGAGGCAGAAAAATTAGCCCTAGAGGTTAACCTTCTTGCTCCTAGTGGAGAGAATGTTTTGCGTGTTGAAACAGATAATAAAGAGATTAATAGAGAAGAATTAGAAATTGTTGCTAAATCTACAGGTACTTACTTACTAGAAGTAATTTCACTAGATAATATGGTCGCTCCAAGTCCTTATAGAGTCGAGGTTAAAGACATTCGTAAAGCTTTATTAAAAGACAAAAATAGATGTATTGCTAAGGATTTGACTGGTCAGGCAAATGTTTTACAAAAAGTGGGAACACCAATAGGTTTTGAAAAGTCTGTTGAGCGATATTTATCTGCGCTACCCTTTTGGCGAAAAGCTGGTGAACAAGCTGCTATAGCCGATATTCATAGAAAGATAGCAGAGAGTTATTACTTAATCTCAAAATATAGTGAATCTATAGATTATTTTACTAAAGAGCTTGAATTTAGGCGTAGCAATAAAGAGAGATCTCGTGAGGCAAGAGCTATAAAAAATTTAGGGCTAGTTTATTATGCTATGGGTGATGATGAACAAGCCTTAAAACATTATAATGAGGCACTAGCTCTAGGAAAAGAACTTAATAATCGCGAACTTATTGCTCAAACATTAAACCTTTTAGGCACTTTATATAGATCTAATGGAGAGGGACGAAAATCTATAGAATATAACAGAGAGTCTCTAAATCTTTGGGAAGAGCTTAATGAAATAGAAGAGACTGTAAAGATTACTCAAGATGTTGCAGCTAGTTATTATTCTCTTGCTGAAATAAAAGATGCTTTAGCTTTTTATGAAAAAGCTTTGGTTGCAGCAGAAAAAGAGAATAATAAAATCTCTCAGGCTAAATTACTCTCTAGTATGGCAATTATCTATGATGAAATAGGTGATATTTCTCATGCTTTAAATTACTATAACCAAGCTCTAAATAAATGGCGATCACTAAAATCACCTAATAAAGAATCTATAGCAAGTGAGTTAGAGATTTTAGAAAATATAGGTAAGATATATTATAAACAAAAAGACACCAGGCAAGCCCTAAATTTTTTAGAAGAAGCCTCAGAGCTAGCTAAAGAAAGCAAAGATAATTTTTCACAAGCACAAATCTTAAACTCTATTGGTAATGTTTATCGCGCTAGTGGTGAGAGTAGAAAAGCTATAGAATTTTATAGTGATGCCTTAATGCTACATAAACAAAATAATGATTTAGTTAGCACTTCTATTACTGCTACTGAAGTAGCAAAAACGCATCTTGAATTAGGCGATGGAGATAAGGCTGTAGGTTTTTTTACAGAAGCATATAAGCTAAATCAACGCCAGGGAAACCGAGCTATTGAAGCTGGGATTTTTTACCATTTAGGGCTTGCTCTAGAGTTTAATTATGAAGAAGAAAAAGCTATAGCTTCTTATAAACAGGGAATAATAGTAGCTAAAGAACTTCAAGATAAAATACAAGAAGCGCAATTTAATTACCGACTCTCATTACTAGAAAAACGCCGAGGACACTTAAAAGAGTCTCAACTTAGTATAGAAAAAGCTATTGAGCTTATTGAAAATTTACCTAGTAAACTTGTTAAGCGTCAACTTGCAAATAATTATCTATCTAAAGCTACAGATTATTTTGAACTTTACATAGATTTACTTATGCAACAACATAAATTAAACCCTAGTAATGCTAATGATCTTGCTGCTCTAAGAGTTAGCGAACGAGAAAGGACATATATTTTACTAGATTTAATGACTACTTCCGAGATAAATCTTTCTGCTAATTCAAATAAGGATTTGGTTTTACAAGAGAATAACTTAAAACAACTAATTAGTGATAAAACATCAAAATTAGTTAGATTTAATATTGCTGAAGCTCCTGTCCATGAAATAGGAGAAATTGAAAGAGAGCTTAAAGCTTTATCTAATCAGTTAAAAGACTTGCAAACAGAGATAAAACAAAAAAATCCACATTATGCAAATTTTTCTCAACCTACTCCCCTTAACCTAAAAGAAATTCAAGAAAATATCCTAGATCCTGAGACTGTATTTTTAGAATATTCTCTAGGAAATGAACAAAGCTATTTATGGGTAGTTTCACAGACTGAAATAAAGAGTTTTTATTTACCTAAACGTAGCGAAATAGAGAGTTTAGCTAAATATTTACGAGAGCTAGTAACAGCACGTAATTTATTAGCTAAGGGAGAAAAAAATATTGGAGGGCGACCAATAACCCTAGAGCTTGCAGAAAATGAATATCCTAAAGTTGCTCTAGATTTAAGTAAAATGCTTTTATCTCCTATTGCTGAAAAATTAGGTAAAAAACGATTAGTTATTATTGCTGATGGTGCGCTGCAATATATACCGTTTAATGCTTTACCAGATCCCAGCAAAACAGATTCTTATCAAGCGCTTTTAGTAGACCATGAAATAGTTTCTCTACCTTCAATTACTACAATTAACACAATAAGAGAAGAAACTAAAGACTCTAAATTACAAGCTAAAACGGTTATGTTTGTTGCAGATCCAATTGTTTCTCTTGTAGATAATAGAGTTAGAGTTAAACCAATTTCTAAAGATAGCGCACTCTTAAACACTTCAACCGACTTAAAAGAAGCAAATTTATTAATAGAAAAATCAGCTAAAGAAGTAGGTTTGCCTTTAACTACTCAAGGTTTACCTAGATTAAGTGTTGTAGAAGATGAAGTTAAAGAGATTAGCCAGATTCTTTCAAAAGAAGAAAATAAACAATTATTTAGTTTTAATGCAAGTTTAAGCTCTTTAAGTAAAGAATCCTCACCCTATAAAGCTATTCATTTTGCTACCTATGGTTTAGTTAATAGCCTACATCCTGAATTATCAGGAGTAGTTCTTTCTATAGCCGATGAACAGGGCAATTTACAAGATGGTTTTCTACAAACACATAAAATTTTTAAGCTAAATTTACCTACAGAGCTAGTTACTTTAAGTAACTGTGATACAACGCTAAGTAAAAACGCACAGGAAGAAGGTTTAACAGGGCTTACCCGTAGTTTTATATATGCTGGAGCTAAAAGAGTTATGGCGAACTTATGGAATACAAACGATCCAGCTAGTATAGAATTAATGAAAAAGTTTTATCAAAAAACGCTTAAAGAAAATCAAGCTCCTGCATTTGCTTTGCGTGCTGCACAGCTAGAAATGTTGCAAGATGAAAAATATAAGAATCCTTTTTATTGGGCAGGTTTTCAGCTACAGGGAGAATGGAAATAGTTAAGCTGCTAAAATCAAAAGCTTAAAAAATGTAATTATAGCTTGCTTTTTCTGACTCCTTGGTCATAATTTTGGCTACAAAACTAGCTTTACCTTCGTTTTACAGACTTTAATTAGTTAAACTCTCATCCAAAAATAATTTAATATTTATCACAGCAAGGAAAAATTTATGAGTTTAGAATCAGAAGAACTTGTTGTTTATAATAGCTCAATGCGTATTCCTTACCGTTGGGCAGCAGGACTTATTGCTAGCAAATTCTATAGACTAATTGCACAAGAAAAAAAAATTTATGCTACTCGTTGCCCTAAAACCCAAAAAGTCTTAATGCCTCCAAGAAAAAGTCCTACTGGTGTGGAAGACTGGGTAGAAGTTGGGCCAGGTGGGGAAATTAAGTCTTTTACTGTAGTACGCTATCCTGTACCTTCCTTACTTCCAACAACCCCTCCAATAGTTTATGCCTTAATTCAACTTGATGGAGCAGATACTTCTTTTATTCATCAATTAGGAGAAACTGAGATTGATAAAGTAAAAACAGGAATGAGAGTTACTGCTGTATTTGCTGAAAAACCTAATGGTAATATCCTAGATATTGAATACTTTAAACCTGAAAATCCTGTTTAACTATAAAGGAGCCTCCACCATGCATCGTGTTGCAATAGTTGGCATAGCACAAACAAAATTTGAAGCCCAAAAAATAGATCAAAACTATGCAGAGTTAGCTTATGAAGTAACACAATCACTTTTTAACCAACTAGGAATTGGCTATGAGGCAGTTGAAAATGTAGTTACAGCCTCATCAGATTTTTGGGATGGGCGCACAATTTCTAGTATGGCAGTGCAAGACGCTGTGGGAGTTTGGTTAAAATCTGAAACTAAAGTCTCTTCTGATGGTAGTTTAGCCGTTCTCTACGGGATGATGAGAATTTTATCTGGCTCTTTTGGCACAACTTTAGTTCTTGCCCACTGTAAAAGCTCTGAAGGTCAGCCTACTATGCTTGGTAATGCAGTATTTGACCCTATTTACCAGCGTCAATTAGGCTTTGATTTGGTTGCCGCAGGAGCACTTCAAGCAAGGGCTTATTTAGAAAAATATAACTTAACAGAACTAGACTTAGCTGAAGTTATAGTTAAAAACTTGGGTAATGCAACCTTAAACCCTAATGCTCAAAGGTCGATGTCCATTACCATTGAAGATGCACTAAAAGCTAATTTAGTAGCTGATCCATTAAGGGAATTTGATATTGCACCTAATTCTGATGGTGCTTGTGCAATACTTTTAGCTAGAGAAGATCTAGTATCTAAATTTACTGATAAACCTGTTTGGCTTAGCGGTGTAGGGCATTATCAAGATAATTATTATTTAGGGGATCGTGATTTAACTACTTCTCGCTCACTTGAAAAAGCCGCTGCTAAAGCTTATTCGATGGCAGGTATTTCAAACCCACGTAAAGAATTAAATGTAGTTGAGCTTTATGACACTTTTAGCTATCAAGAATTAATCTGGACAGAATTACTTGGACTTGCAGAAAGAGGTAAGGGTGTAGACTTAATTCGCAATGGTGTAACAAAACTTGGTGGTGAGTTGCCAGTTAATCCCTCTGGCGGAGTGCTAGGAGCACACGCAATGTTTGTAGCTGGACTAGTAAGAGTTGCTGAAGCCGCAAAACAACTTCGTGGCGAAGCAGGTGCTTATCAAGTTGATGGGGCTAGAAAAGCTTTAGCACATGGGACAGTTGGGCCTTGTGGACAAACTCACTGTGTTTGGATTTTATCAAATAACAAATAAACTATTTTAGAATGAGGATCTATGGGCGAAAAAGTTGCTATTATTGCTAGCGGTCAAACTAATCATTGCTCTAAACGTGCTGATGTAAACATCCCGGAAATGATTCAAGAAGCCGTTGATCGTGCTTTATTACAGGCTAACATCACTTTAGATGATATAGATGCAATAGTTATAGGCAATATGGAGCATTTTGAGGGGATAAATCTTTCTGATATGTGGGCTTCTGAAGGCGCTGGATCTGTTATGAAACCTGCTATGAAAATTGCTACAGGTGGAACAACAGGAGCATCTGTAGCCGCATGTGCTTATTATCATTGTGCTTCAGGGCTTTTTGATACTGTACTAGCAATTGGATGGGAAAAACTTTCTGAAAGCGACCCTACAGGCGGTATTATTACAGCCTTTGACCCAATTGTAGAGCGTCTTACTTTGGCAGGTGCTGTTGGTGGGCTTGCAATTGAAGCAACTGCTTATATGAAAGCTCATAATGTGCCCGAAGAAGTTTTTGCTCTTGCTGCTGTTCGCTCTAGACAAAATGCTAAAAGAAATCCACATGCCCACTTAAAACTTGATTTAACAGTTGAACAAGTTTTAGAAACTCCTTATATAGCTTACCCAATACATTACTTAGATATGTGTCCAGCTTCGGATGGAGCATGTGCTGTAATTATGGCCTCAGAAAAGCGAGCTAAAGATTTATGCTCAAAGCCTGCTTGGATTGATGCAGTAGTTTGTCGTCATAACCATGCCTGGATTGGTGATATTCCTTATGGTAAACATAGCACTTTAGAGTCTGCCGCAGTCGAAGCTTATAAAGTAGCAGGTATTACTAACCCATTAGAAGAATTAGATGTTATTGAACTTTATGACCCTGCAAGCTATACACAAGTTTCTTGGCTTGAGTATTTACACTTATGTGAGCTTGGTCAAGGTCGTCGGTTAGTAGAAGAAGGTATAACAGCTTTTGAAGGAAAACTTCCCTTAAATCCTTCTGGTGGAGTAGTTTCTACTAATCCAATAGGGGCAACTGCTTTAATTCGTGTAGCAGAAGCATCGCTTCAAATCCAATGCCGTGCAGATTTACGTCAAGTTGATGGGGTAAAAAGAGCTTTAGCTACTGGCTTTGGCGGCTCTTACTGGAATGAAGTCTTTATTTTATCAGCATAGAAGGGCAGTAAGGTAAAACCTATGTATGTTACCTTATCTTAAATATATGCAGTGGGACAATAAAATTCATCAAGTTATAGACGAGCAGCCTTATCCATTGCTATTTGCTAGCATTAGTGGGGCGCATCTTTATGGCTTTCCTTCACCAGATTCTGATTTTGATTTGCGTGGTGTGCATATTTTACCTGTTAAGGAAGTTATTAGCCTTAATGAACCAAGAGAAACTATTGAACTTTCTGAGATTCGTGAAGGCTTAGAGCTAGATTTAGTTACACATGATATAAAAAAATTCTTTTCTATGCTCTTAAAAAAGAATGGTTATGTCTTAGAACAGCTTTATTCTCCATTAATCCTAAAAACTAGCCCAGAGCATGAAGAGTTAAAAGAAATCGCTAAAGGCTGTATTACACGCCACCATTCACATCATTACTTTGGTTTTTCAGATACAGAATGGCGTTTATTTGAAAAGCAGTCACCTCATAGAGTTAAGCCTCTACTTTATATTTATAGGGTTTTATTAACAGGTATTCACTTAATGCAAACAGGGGAAGTTGAGGCTAATTTAGTAACACTTAATAAAAAATTTTGTTTACCACAAATAGATGATTTAATTGCATATAAACTTTCTGGAGCAGAAAAGGGTGTTTTATTAGATTCAAATATTGAACTACATAATGATGAAATTAATAGGTTAAGAGCAGAATTAAAATTAGCAGAAGAAAAGACTCATTTACCTGATTCAGCTAGCGCAAGACCAGCACTAAATGACTTGTTAGTAAGAGTAAGAATGGCAAACTTATAGGAGAATTAATAAAGATTTATGAGCACACCAAAAGAAAAACCTCTTTATATCTCAATAAAAACAGACCTACCTTATGCCTATTCTGCGGGTCGCCCGTTGAGCAAATTTTTAGTTGCTCTACGTGATGAAGCAAAAATCTTAGCATCTCGTTGTAATAATTGCAGTTACGTTTTAGTTCCTCCTCGTACATTTTGTAATCAATGCCATAAACCTACCCCAGATGTTATTGAAGTAGGGCCAGGTGGGACACTTGAAACTTTTTCTGTGATCAACTTTCCTTTTATAGACCCTTTTACAGGGCTAGAACGACCAGTTCCTTACGGTTATGGGATTGTTAAATTAGATGGTTGTAGCAATTTTCTCCCACATTTTTTAGATATAAATGATCATAGGAAACTAGAAATAGGACAAAGAGTTGAAGCCACCTTTGAGCCAACAGAAAAGCGCACAGCAGCAATGACAGATATTAAATATTTTCGAGTGCTGATTTAAGAAAAGCTGAAAATAGCCCTTAAGAGGGCTATTTTTATTTAGCGTAATTGTCCTCGATTTTGTAGTGAAATACGTGCTAGAGGTTGAATAGATAATTCAGGTGCTAGCTCTTGATATGAAAGTACGGCTAGAGTGCGAAATTCTAGTTCAGCAATACGGCGGACAAAACGGCGAATTTCTTGGTCGGTTACAATTACAGGTTGTTGGGCTGTAGGGGGCAAGTTGCCTATTTCACGACGAAATGCAGCTAAAATATCTTGGGTAATCGCAGGATCAAGAGCAATATAAGTACCTGATGATGTACGACGAATTGCACCCCGTATTGCATCTTCGATTTCAGGATCAAG
Organism: Acidobacteriota bacterium; assembly: GCA_016213785.1. Lineage (GTDB taxonomy): Bacteria > Acidobacteriota > Blastocatellia > Chloracidobacteriales > JADJPF01 > JADJPF01. Next base: position 86,074 of record JACQZQ010000077.1, on the reverse strand, counting down.
TACATAAACAAAGAGTATAGGATTACCCCCAGTATAGCGAAAACTAATATAGCGCTTTAAGCTAGAGCGCACATATTCAGTTAACATAATAGTATCTTTTTCTACACGTCCCCACTCGCTTAATGATTGCAAAATGCTTTTCATATCACGAATAGACATTTCTTCTTGAACTAGACGCTGAAGGACTTCAGTTAATTGATAGATAGAAATAACCTTAGGTACTGTTTCTTGTACTAGGTTAGGTATTGCTCTACTAAGTACGCTAAGGGTATTTTGAATTTCTTGAATACCAATAAATTCATTAGCATAGCGTTTAAGAAAACCTGTTAAGTGAAGCAATATAACTTCTTGAGGTTCCCAAACAACAAGACCTGCATTTTTAGCTTGTTCTCTTTGTTCCATTGGAACCCAAGCTGCGGGTTTACCTGTTGCAGGGTTTTTAATATCAATTCCTTTTAAGCCATAAACTCTAATATTTTCTGAGCCATCATTAACTAAAATATGTCCAGGGACAATTTTGCCTACTTCTACAGGAACCTCTTTTAATCTGAATAAATAGCTATTTTCTGGTACAGGAGCATTACCTGTAACTTGAACTCCAGGAAATATTACTCCTAGTTCTTGGTAAAGTAGCTGCCTCATTTTAGGAACTAAATCGCTTAAGAATTTTCCTTCTTGGTTAAGGTCAATTAACGGGGTAAGGTCTTTACTTACTTCTACGGCAATAGGTACGGTTAAAGAAATTTGAGGGTCGCGGCTTTGTTTTTGCTTATTGTCCTCTTTATCTTTACCTCCTTCGCCTGCTTCGCCTATTACAGGGACACCGCTTTTTAATGTGCTATAGGCAATACCACCAGCAAGAAAAGCCATAATAAAGAAAGGTATAGATGTACTAGGGTGAACAAAGAAAAATGTAATACCAAAGACAGCTAGAATAGCTGCTGCAATACCTACGGCTTTTGGTTGAGCTAGAATTTGTTGGCTGATGTCTTTACCAATATTAGAAGTGCTATCTTCTGTAGCTACGCGAGTTGTAACAATACCAGCAGATACAGCAATTAGAAGGGAAGGGACTTGAGCAACTAATCCATCACCAATAGTTAGAATGGTATAGACTTTAACAGCCCTTGACATTTCCATTCCACGCATTAAAACGCCTATAGTAAGACCACCAATAATATTTATTAAAGTAATAATAATGCCAGCAATTGCATCACCTTTAACAAACTTCATTGCTCCATCCATTGAGCCATGAAGTTGAGATTCACGAGCAAGTGCATTACGACGACGACGAGCTTCGGTCATATCAAAAGCACCCGCACGAAGGTCAGCATCAATACTCATTTGTTTACCAGGCATTGCATCTAGGGTAAAACGCGCTGCTACTTCAGAAACCCGCTCTGAACCTTTAGTTATGACTAGGAAGTTAACTATAGTGATAATTAGGAAGACTACACCACCTACTACAATATTACCGCCTACTACGAATTTACCAAAGGTTTCAATTACCGCTCCAGCATCACCTTGTAGAAGTATTAGACGAGTAGCAGCAATAGAAAGCCCTAAACGAAAAAGTGTTGTAAGTAGTAGAATTGTTGGGTAAGAAGCTAGTTGTGTTGGTTCTGATATATAGATTGAAACCATTAAAATAGCAAATGCTAAAGTTAAATTGGCTACAAGTAAAAAGCTAAGTACAAATGTTGGTACGGGTAAAATCATTAATGTTAAGATCATTAAGACAAGAATAGCCATTACTATATCGCTATATTGAGTGATTACCCCAGCAACGTTACCTGCCATTAATTCAGTCTTGATTTCCTTAAAAGACTTAGATAGATCGTCAATCACAACTAGCTCCTTGTATTGAAGATATTTTAGATTAGGTGGAGAAAATTTAGTTGGAATTTTAACTAGTTACTTAGAAGATAGCTATAGAAATAATAACTAGCTACTAATAAAACTAATTACAAAAATTAAGCAGGAAATAAAAGTGAAGTAGCTTAATTACTACTCCACTTTATTATTAATTATTAATTTGGTTAAATTAAATTAAATTAAATATCTGGTTCTTGGCCTTGATCAATTTGGTTTTGCAATTCTCTAACCATTTCATTAATACCAACAATAATAGCTCTTGCTCTATTAGCTGCTGGATCTGTTTGGTCAGGATCAAGTTCTACAGCTTTTCTTAAATCTTCGCTAGCAGACTTAAAATCAGCTTGTTTTAAGTAAATTTCTCCACGATTAACATATGAAGCTATATCCTCAGAATCAAGTTTAATAGCTTCGTTTAGTGCAGTTAACGCTTCATCGTATTTACCTTCAGCTGTTAGTACTGTACCTAGTGCAGAATGTGCTAGTGCATTTTTTCTATTTAATAGAATTGCTCCACGAAACATCTCTGCTGCTTCTTGCCTTCTACCTTGTTGGTACATAAGTACACCAACAGCAATTACGGCATTTACATCAGAATCTTTCATACCAGAGATTTCTTGTAGAGAAATATTTCCTTCTAATACATCAGATAAGTAGTTTATCCCTTGGCGAATTTTTTCTTCATCGCTTAGATTAGGGTTTTCTAGAGGGTTAATTATCCCTGACATTTGTTGCCTCCATAATGTTTATAATTTCTTGCAAAAACTAATTTGTGATTAAATAATAGAAAAATTTATCTAATAAAGACTATTTTAAAAACTGTTAAATTGAGCGTATTTGCAAAATGTAGATTGTTTTATAGGGCTTTTGATTTTGCATAAGAAGCAGTTATTTTAAGCTATCGCCAAAGGTCAAGCAAGCAAGATTTTAATTTAATTAGCCAGAGTTATCTAAGAGTTGTCTTAGAAGCCTCTCCGAGTTATTTATTATAGTAATACTAATTAAACTATTAGTTATTTAGCGTTATTAAGTTGTTTCTTCTTTTTACAAGGGGCTGACCTTAAAGATTTTTTCTTATCTAGTTGCCAATGTAAAGATTTAGTTTGAGATAAAGCGCTTTCTGCATATTGGTGTGCTTGTTCAGATGTTATATCTCCTCTGTAATAATTTTCTAAACCTTGGCGAAAACCCTTAAAACGCACTAAATTAGCCATTTTGGTAGGATCTTTTTTAGGTATTTCTTTTTCTACTCTAATAATTATATCGTCAACTTCATTTAATGCTTGTCCTACTAATATATTAGTATCAACAGGATTGGGCAAGTTAACAGGTGTTGGTTCATTATTAGGTGAAAAAGTTTGGATTATTTGAGATGGTTTTATTTTAAAGGAAGCAGAAATGTTATTATAGGTTTTGCTAACTACATTTTTTTCTAATAAACATAATCCAATAGCAATAACAATAAGACTAATTAAATAAGCTTTCTTAGGAATATTAATAGGTTTAAAAAAGAATTTAAAAATAGTTGTAGCTTTTAAGTTAAATAGTAAAGCAATAATTTTCTGATAAGTTTGGCTAAATAAAGATAATAAATCTAAAATAAATGCATTAATGCTAGAGAGTTCTTTAAGTACTTCTATTTGTTGTTTACTAAATCTTAGGGTATTTATTAAAGCTTGAGATTTTGTAGGAGGTTGATTAACAAGTGTTTTATCTAGTATAGGTTGCTCTATTTCTTCTATTTCTTCTATTTTCTCTGTTTTTTCTTCTATTTCTTCTAAGCAGTGGCTTAATAAATTTTGCTCAAATGATCTTGTTGCCATAGTTACTAAAGCAGGTAGTGAATAATTAGTACAGGTAGGTTTTTTATGTTCTGGCAAATTTTCTAGAGATAAACCAAAGGAATCATCAACCGAGCCGCTATAAGCAACATTTGAATAAATATCTGGACAAATATTTGATAATAAAGGGCTAGCTACACCAGGATATAAAGATTTAGTTCTATCTAGTGCAAAGTAGGCTTCTGCATTAGATAGATTTAAAACACCAGAGTCACGGACATTCTTATAAGCCTGTTTTAAGGCTTTACGCATTTCTGCGGCTGATTGGTAACGACGTGAAGGGTTTTTTTCAAAAGCTTTATTAAGAACCTCTTTTATCTCCATAGGGACGGATTTAGGTAGAGGGTTAGGGTTTTGTTCAATAATTGCCCTCATAAGTTGAGGTAGATTAGTTTGAGGAAACGGCATTTTGCCAGCTAAAAGCCTATATAAAATAACTGCTGTTGCCCAAATATCACCTTGAAGATTATGTCTGCCAAAAAATGATTCAGGTGACATATAAGCAGGTGTTCCTGCTACCATAGAGCTTTGAGTATTAGAGCGCAAGATTCTTGCAATGCCAAAATCAGCAAGTCTTGGAATATTGCCTTGTAATAAAATATTGTCTGGTTTTAAGTCGCGATGGATAATTTCTCTGCTATGAAGGTGATCTAGACCTGCTAAAATCCCGCAAGCCATTTCTACAGCCATTTCTAGAGAAATATAGGTTTGTTCTTTTAATTTAGTACTTAGCGACCCATCAGGAGCATACTCACTAACTATTACTACTTGATCGTCATAAATGTTAGCTTCAATTATTGGTAAGACATTAGGGTGTCCACTAGCTTGTACCCAGAGGTTTGCTTCTTGTTTGATTACTTCTATATCAAAATCATCATTAAGAGGTATTTTAACGGCTACTTGTGTAGTTGTAATAGCGGTGCGGCGTTCTGCTAACCAAACAATTCCATAAGCTCCACTTCCTAACTTACTAATTAATGTGTATGGCCCGATTAAATCTCCTATACGTGCCATAAGTCCTCCATTTTTGGGGCTAATTAATAAAGTTTATAAAACAACTATCAGGGCAGCCTTTAATGACTGCCCTATTAAGTTTAGAGATATTTACTTTGCTAAGAAAAAAAGGAATACGCTTTTTCTTAAGCTTGTTGTGTTAGTGAAACAGGAACTAAATAGTAGTTTTGAACTCCTACAGGTAATAATGAACCACCAAGGGTGTTTAGAATACTGCGTTGTTGTTGATTTAATGATGCACAAGCAAGTTGGTCAAGGTTATCACCTAATTTTTGGTAAGTACCTAATACATTAGGTAGTCCACCATTGTTAAGTTGTTGAGTTGCTTTTTGTAAAGTATTTAAAGCATCTTGTACTTGATTTTTTGCACTTTGGCTTAAATTGCCAGCTTGTTGAAGCTGTTGGAATGCAGTAGTTAGATTTTGTAAATTAACTCCATAGTTAGTTCTTCTAGCTGCATTAGCAGGATCAGCATAGTAATTTGTTAGACGTTGTTGAGTTTGGGCGGAATTTTGTGCCACATCTAAATATTGTCTTGCACCTGTAGTTCCCTTAAATGCTACTTGTGGAGCAGTAGCTGCTGGGACTGGGAAGCCGCCATTAAAGAATGTTGTTAAATTACGACCATTTCCTAGAGGTACTGTAATAGATTGAAGCTTATCAGCAGAATTTACTTGGTATTCTATGTTGTTAAGATTAACGTTATTTAACCCAATAGATTTTAAGTAATTATTTACATCTGAACCAAAGACTTGTGCTGGATTTGCTTGTGCTGCTGTAAGAGGAGTATTTTTAAGAGTATCAAAGTTTGCTAATGGATAACCTGCTGCTTGTGCTTGTGCTGGTGTAGTTGGTGATTGTGGAGCAGGTGTAATAGGTGTTCCAGCTACTGGAACTCGGTTTGTATCATAGTTAGAAGCACCAATAGATAAAATATTTATCCCTTGATCAATCATATCTCTTTGAGCAGGATTGACATAGCAAGAAGAAGCTGCTAAAGCACGATAAGCATCAGCTACTTGAGCATAAATAGCTCTTGGGCTTGGTGCAGGAGCGTTTACATCAGAAAGCGTATTATAAGCAGTTCTTAAACTGTTGATTGCACTATTGACTTTGCCTTGTAATCCGCTGTTTAGATTTCCAGAATTGCTTATAGTAGTTAAGCTCTTAGCAAGGTTGCCTAAGTTAGCTGCATAGTTCTTTCTAGATGTTAAATCGCCTGCATAAAGGTTTTGTACGCTTTGTAATTGGGTAGCATTAAGAGGATCAGCGCCTTTATAGAAAGAAAGTACACCTTGATCGTCAAAGATTGTACGAGGTAGAGTTGCTGTGCTAGTAGGAGGAAATCCTGCTGTATAGAAAGAAGTTGCACTTCCACCATTCTTAAATTGAATTTGAGAACTTTGTAATACATTAGCAGAATTTACAGTTTCAACTGTTTGAGCAGTTCTAATTCTGCTTGGATCTAATCCAATAGTCTTATCCAAAAAGTTATTTACTTGTGTATCAAAAACGGCTTTTGGATTTAAGGATGGATTAAGAGGTGTTGTTGGTGTAGTTCCACCACTAAGTGTAGCAACATTAGAAAGATTAGTGTTAATGCTAGGGGAACTAACTAAATTAGATATTTGAGATGGTAAAGATTGTTGTAAACGTAGCTTTAAGAAATCTGCTCCTAATAAGCTGACATCTTCACGTGTTAAGGAAAGGTCATTAGCTACTGATAAAGATTGTGCATCACTGTTAGTAGATTGAGATTGTGGATTTTGGTTGTTGATAGAGTTGATATTTGTAGAATTTAATGTGTTGCTTATATTATTGACTGCCATTTTTTTATCTCCTGAAAAATATTAAAAATAGTTTCCCCGCACAATGCAAAAGCATTGCTAGGCATCTAGTACGATGACATAGTATATTTAGCTTAATAGGTATAAGGTTTACCAAATTGGCAATAGTCAAAAAAGTTGAGTACTACCAAACGCAAACCATAAATATAATTTAAAGATAGATAATTGGTTTATAGTTTATTGACTAAAAATTATTAACGAAAAAGAAAATTACCTAAAGAATAAAAGAATTTAGGTATAAGATTTAGACAACTTACAAGACTTAGAACATTATGGGGCTTGTGTTGTGGGGAAAGAATATACTTTTGATAGAATATATTTCTAAAATATTACTTCCCATTATTACTTTGTAACTATTATTTTTGTAACTACTATTTTTGTAACTATTATAAAAAAGGTTATTATGGCAAACACGCTTAACAATCTGCGTGCCATAGAAAAATAGTTTTCCGGATCTACCTATTAATTATTTGTAAAATCAATGGTTTATATGCTTATGGCTTATAGGTTTTGTTGATATAGGTAAGATACTATATTTTATTAAAAATGTGTAAATTTTTCTAAAGACTATGTAAAAAATACACTCTAAAAATTTTCGGTTAGTAAAATTTACTTTTCTTATCAACTAGTTTATTTTAGCGTTTCTAGGGAATAAATATTAATAGGAGTAAAATAAATGACTAGGTCTATAGTTTTAATTGCAATTTTATTTATAGGCGTGGGGACTATGCATTTTGTTAACCCTAAATTTTTTGTTAGCATAATGCCCCCTTATTTGCCTTATCACTTAGAACTAGTTTATATAAGTGGGGTTTTTGAAATTTTAGGGGGTCTTGGAGTCCTTATCTCCCCTGTTCGCAAGTTGGCAGGATATGGTTTAATTGCCTTATTAATAGCGGTTTTTCCTGCCAATATCCAAATGTTTATAAACGAAGTAAAATCTAATGGCTGGACTCTAATGACAATACCTCTAATAATTAGACTCCCTATACAACCTTTACTAATTTATTGGGTTTATCGCTGTTGTCTAAGAGGGCAAACCCCTTTTAATAAAGGAACTTCTTCTAAAACACAGCAAGCAGAGGTAAAACTAAACTTGGAGTAGTAGCTTTATGCAATCCTCTTCAGTCCAATCTCTAGAAGTAGGTAAATTTTTCCATGGTCTTTTAGTTCATAGTCTGCTTGGTCAAGGAGCAATGGGAGCAGCTTATTTAGCTAGCCATCCTATCTTACAGATTCCTCTAGTTATAAAAACCTTTAATGTTTCTAATGACTTAAGTATTTTTAAGGAAGCTCACTTAGCTGCACGAGTTTCTTCTCCAAATGTTGTAAGTGTCTTAGATGCGGGTATTGAAACAGGCATCCCTTTTGTTATACAACGCTATATTGATGGTATAGACTTAAGCGAATTGTTAGGCTACCTAAAAGAAAGTAACTGGCGTTTACCCATAAACATAGTTTGTCGAATTGTTATAGATGTTGCTAGAGGGCTACATTCCATTCATCAAGCAGGTGTTATTCATAGAGATGTTAAACCTGCCAATTTATTTTTATGTGGTGATGGTGTTACTGCTGTAGGTGATTTTGGCGTAGCCGTAGATTTAACTAAAGGACAAGACCCTAATGAAAATGTAGACTCCTTAGCTGGTACGCCTTCCTTTATGGCTCCTGAGCAATGGTTACAGGAACGATTAGAACGCCAAACAGATGTCTACGCCTTAGGTATAACTGCACATGTTTTAGCTACTAATCAAGTTCCTTTTAAGGGTCGTAATTGGTATGATTTACACCTAGCTCATACTTCATCGCTTTATCAAGCGCCAAAAGCAGAAACCCCTGCCGAAGCTTACCTTTTTGCTGTAATTGAAAAAGCTTTGAATAAAAAAGCAAGCGATAGATTTTCTAGTACAGAAGCAATGGCACAAGTTCTAGAAAGAATTATAGAACCAATACCTAAGTTTATTTTAATAAGCCAAGATATTGTTCAAGTAGGGGCTATAACTATAGAACTAAAACAGGGTGATTTAGCTCAAGAAGCAGGCGAAGTTATAGTTAATGCTGCTAACACCAATCTAACTATGCGTTTAGGCGTTGCAAATGCTTTACGCTTAGCAGGTGGTGATAGTATAGAACAAGAAGCAATGGCACAAGGGCCTGTAAAAATGGGAGATGTAGTTTGGACAAATCCAGGAAAATTACGCACTCGTATTCTAGCTCATGCCGTTGCTGCACTAGATGGGGCTATATGCCTTCAAAGAACAACTCTAAGAGTTTTAATGGGTGCTGAAACTAGGAATTTTACGTATGTTTTATTTCCTGCTTTAGGCACAGGTGTTGGAGATGTTCCAATGGATCTAGCCGCAAAATTAATGCTAGAAGCAATACAAAGTTTTGCCTCACTCCAACCTAGAAATGTTCGTAGAATAAAAGTAGTCTTATTTAGCGATCTAGCCATTAGCCGTTGGCGGCATGTTCTTAACTCTATGTAAAAATTACTCTTTCATTTTTGAACAACACAATCCCAAAATCGACCATTTTTTATTAGATAAAACTCTAAACCTATCCTTTAACCCATTATTTTATGCTAGATAAATAAAATAATTTGATGGCATAGTAGTTGGTAGCTTTATTTAATTATAGCCCCAAATCGATCTCCAAAACACTCTAGGAGGTTTTCTTTATGGATACTCTATTACAAGACTTACGTTATGGCCTAAGAATGCTCTTAAAAAGCCCTACTTTTACTTTTATTGCTATCCTCACTTTAGCCTTAGGTATTGGAGCTAATACAGCAATTTTTAGTATTATCTATGGAATTGTATTAAAGCCTCTTCCTTATAAAAATCCAGAAGAATTATTTTGGATACAATCTTTTAACCCTACAAATGGCTCTCCTCCTTTGCCTAATACCGTTATAGAGCGTTATGAAGGCTGGCGTGATCGTAATAAGAGTTTTGAGAATCTAGCTGCAAAAAGAGATAAAAACTTTAATGTTACTTTTCTAACAGAACCAGAAAGAGTACTAGGTGATCAAGTAACCTATAATTTTTTTGATACTTTAGGGGTAAAACCCCTACTAGGCCGTTTCTTTTTACCTGAAGAAGACAAAGCAGGCTTTGGTCAAGTAGTTGTTCTTGAAGAAAGTTTTTGGCAAGAAAAATTTAATAGTAGCCCAAATATTATTAATAGCGATTTACTTATAAATGGAATAAAACACACTATAATTGGTGTTGCCCCAAATGATGATAGGCTCCAACATCGTTTTTATGTCCCTCTAGCAATAGATAAAAACCAGGAAATACTGGGTTTTCATGTTTTTCAAGTTATTGGAAGAATAAAGCCTAATGTTACTCTAGCCCAAACCGAAGCAGATATAAAAGCTATTGCTAAAGTTCAAGAAGAAGAAATGCCAAATATTAACAAAGGCTGGACAGTAGTAATTACCCCAGTCCACGAGGTTATAGTAAAAAATGTAAAGCCTGCATTAACTATTCTAATGGCATCAGTATGCCTACTGCTTTTAATTTCATGTGCCAATGTTGCAAACCTAATTTTAGTTAGAGCTACTTTAAGAGAAAAAGAAGTTGCTGTAAGAATTGCTCTAGGAGCAGGACGTTTGCGTCTAGCTCAACAATTTTTTATTGAAAGCCTCTTATTAGCAAGTGTTGGCGGTATTTCAGGTGTATTACTAGCTAAACTCTTACTCAATTTATTTGTTAAATCAGATCTAGTCATATTACCTAGAGTAGTTAATATTGAAATTAATCTACAGGTCTTGCTCTTTACATTACTAGTTTCTATCTTAACAGGTATTTTGCTAGGGCTTATTCCTATCTTACAAGCTAGAAAAACCAATTTAAGTGAAGTAATGAAAGAAAATAGTAACGCTCTAGTTAACTGGCGAGGTAGGAAAATTAGTAACATATTTGTTATTGGAGAAATAGCTATCTCTCTCGTTTTATTAATTAGTTCAGGACTGCTAATTAGAAGTTTTGTTAATATGGTACAAATTAATCCAGGTTTTAAGACAAACAACATACTTACTATGCAGTTTTCACTCCCTAGAACCATTTACAAAACTTCAGAACAAGATGCTGAATTTAACAAACGCTTAATAGAACAAATCAAAACTCTGCCAGGTGTAGAATATGCCTCTGTTAGCACAGGTATACCTCTTACATCACAATACTTTAAGGTACGTTTTACTGTAGAAGGTAGACCTATAATATTTAATGAAATTCCTTTTACTATGACAAACGATGTTACCCCTGATTATTTTCAACTTATGGGCATCACTTTACTTAAAGGAAGATTATTTGATCTTCAAGATAATATAAATGGTAAAAAAGTAGTAGTACTTAATCAAACCGCAGCAGAAAAACTTTTTCCTGGACAAGATCCTATTGGCAAAAGACTTACACGAGGAGTTCCTGATGAAGGAGAAGAACCTGAATGGAGTGAAGTAATAGGAATAGTTAATGATATTAAGGTAGGTAAACTAAGCGAAGATGCTTTTATGCAAACTTATTTTCCCTATTTTCAATACCCAGGCCAACTTGCTAGAGGGACTATATTTCTTGCTGTTTCCTCAAAAATAGACCCAAGCTCTCTAACTAATGCTATTCGTAAAGAGTTTTTTAATCTAGATAAAGACCTACCACAATTTAATGTTAAACCATTAGAGCAAATTGTTAGAGAATCTTTAACTGAAGCAAAATTCCTAATGACTCTACTGGGTATTTTTGCTGGAGTTGCACTAGTTTTAGCAACTATAGGTATATATGGAGTTCTTTCTTACTCCGTTACTCAAAGAACCCATGAAATAGGCATTCGCATTGCTTTAGGTGCTCATAACCTAGCTATAATAAAAATGATTTTGAAAGAAGGAATGTTTTTAACCTCAATAGGGCTTCTAATTGGAATAGCCACATCTCTAGCGTTAAATTATTTGCTTAAGAGTTTACTTTATGGAGTAAGCACAACAGATCTACTTACATATTTCAGCGTTAGCCTTTTATTAGCTGGAGTTTCATTTTTAGCTACCTATATTCCAGCCCATAGAGCAACTCTTGTTGATCCAATGGTAGCTTTAAGGAGAGAATAGTTACTAAATTCGACTAAATAAAGAGGCTTTTATTAATGCAAAATCAAACACCTTACTTAACATTATTTACTAATTTAAGTATTTTTACGAAACTCATTATTATTTTTACAATCGCTCTAGTTAGCTTTGGGGTAACTGCTTTTTCAGCACAAGATGAGGTTAAAATAACTACAGTTTTTCTTGTTAGACATGCAGAAAAAGCCACTAGTCCAGCCGATGACCCCCCTTTACTAGATATTGGTAGCTTAAGAGCAAAGCAACTTGCACATGTTCTTGGAAATGCTCAAATAAAAGCTATTTATACCTCTGAGCTTTTGCGAACAAAGCAAACCGCTGAACCACTTGCAAAACACCTTGGTATAGAAAGTACTACAATACCAATCAAAACTAATCTAAAGGAATCTTTTAAAGAAACTGCAAAAAAAGTTTATGAAAAACCTGGCGAAAATGTTTTAGTAGTTGGTCATAGCAATACTTTGCCAGAAATAATAAAAGAGCTAGGAGCAAATGCAAACATAACCATAGATGAAACCGAATATGATAACCTATTTATTGTAACAATCTATGGAAAAGGAAAAGCTACTCTTACACGCTTAAAATATTAGATGGGTAGACACGTTAAATGTTGGGGTAGACACGTAGGTCTACCCCAACGTTTAGGTTAAGGTAAACCTACGTACCTTTAGGTTAAGGTAAACCTACGCGTCTTTAGGTTAGGGTAGACCTACGTGTCTACCCTAACATTTAAAACCTAAATTTTATTCCACCAGTTCCTATTGCTCCTGGAGTTTTAAAGCCATCTTCAAAGTATTTTTCATCAAAAAGGTTAGAAACTTTACCAAAAATTTCTAGGTTTGTTTTTTCTCCTAAAGGGAAGGTATAAGAAGCCCCTAAATCGGCTTTTACATAACCATCAAGCCTAACAATCCTAGATGCAAAGCCATTAAAAAACTCTCCTGGGGAGAAAAATAGGCTATCAAATTCACTAATAGCAGTTAAATCAAAGTTAATGTTAAATTGCTTATACCTTTGATTAATAACTGCACTAAAAGTATTTCGTGGAATACCAAAAGCGCGTGTGCTACCAGAGATAAACTGACCATTAGGATTAATTGTTGTTCCTTTAGCTTCAAGTAAAATATTGCGAAAATTTAGCTCAGAGTTAACATAAGTATAAGCTAAACTTACATCTAACCCTTTGGCTGGATTAGCGTTTACAGAAATTTCAGCACCGCGAGACAATCCACCAGGGCTATTAGACTGAAAAAATGCTGCTCCTGTGGATGAAGAAAAAGGTATAAATCCAGCAGAAATAATTTCTTGTCGTCTAGTATAAAAATACGTAAGCCCTATTTTGAGTCGATTTTTCAAAAGTGACTGATCTATTCCCCCATCAACAGAAATGGCTCTTTCTGGTCGTAGAAAAGGGTTTCCAATTCTAACAGGCATAAATGTACCATCAAATGCGCTAAAACGCTCTAAAAGCGCAGGAGCACGAAAGCTATTTCCAATGTGAGCACGCAATTTTGTTCCTGTTTTGAAAAAGCTATAAGCTATTGACCCATCACCAGTATAAGCCTTAGGAATATCAATATTTTTTAGATTAGCTAGATCACCAGAAGGAATAGTACTTAAATTATCAAAATCAAGAGTAAAAAACTGAATTCGGCTTGCTAAAGAAAGCTGTAAGCGATTTTCAAAATAGCTAAACTGATCTTGAAAATAAATACCGTAAGTTTTTTGGGCAAAGCTTTCTTTACCAAAAAAATCTGTAGTCTGTCTTAGTCGCTCTTTTTCTGCTTCAAACCCAATAGTTGCTAAATTGTATTTGCCTAATCGAAGGTTTACGCCTGTATTAAAAGTATAGGTACGACCCTTAAAAAGAGTATCACTTGTTGACCTAGGAAAAAAACCTTGAGCTTTAGTAATTAAGGATACTAAAAGGGGTGATGCTGCGGGGCCATCAAAAAATCTACGGTTAGAACGGACAAAGTTAAAGCTAGCATTATAGCTAACTATGTCACTAACTCGATGACGAAGGGAAAAGCCACTTTGAAAAAATCTAGTAGTGCGAAATGCATCAGGATCATCTAAATCAGTAATAAACCCTGTTATATTGCCTGAACCACTAGCATAACCAAGCTCATTTCCTGTTGGCCCAATTGGGAAAGGGCTATCATTAATTTGTAGAAATGAGCGATTATAACTAATTACCCCTGATAGAGAAAAATTGCTACTAGGCAAATAGCGTAAGCTTGTAGCAAAGGAAGTGCTACGAAAAATATCTTGACCATCAATTCCATCATTAGTATCAATACGTGAAGCGCCAAAGCTATAACTAAATGTATTCTTAAAACTACCGCCAATACGAGCAGATTCTCGTAGTTGTCCTAGTCCACTTCCTTGAAAAGAAATTTCACCACTTGGTCTACCAACTCCTGTAAATGGGACAATATTAATTACTCCACCAACAGCATTTGTTCCATATAAAGAGCTTCCGCTCCCACGTAAAAGTTCGATTCTTTGCACATTATCATTAAAGAGTGAATCTTGTAGAGCTTGAGATGAGCCACGAATATCACCAGCATCACGAAACCTAAGCCCATCAATTAAAATTGCAGTATTTTCATTAGCAAGACCACGCAGTCTAATAGATGTTAGTGAACCTGGCCCACCAAAACTTCTTTGACGGACTCCTGGAAGAGTGCTTAGGGTTTCAGCTAGAGTATATTCTTGGCGTGAAACTATTTCCTCTTGGCTAAGAGTAGAGAGGGATTTAGATGTTTGATCAACAAGTTGAGAGCTATTTTCAGCAGTTACTACAATTTCTTCGTTAATACCAAATATTTTTAGAGTAAGGTCTAGATCTTTGTTTTCATTATTAGTTAGGATAATTTCCTGGCTAACAAGACTACGAAAACCTGATGCAGTAGCTTTAATAAAATAGCTATCAGTTTTTAGATTAGAAAAGCTAAATCGACCATCGTTTCCTGTTGTAATAGACATTTGGCGACCATCGCGAGTAATAAGTAAGACAGTGGCATTACTTACTATTTGACCTGATTCATCTTTAATAGTGCCAGTAATTTCACCAGAAATTGCTAAGACAGAAATAAAGTTAAGTAGGATAATAAGTGTAGTGTTTAGTAAAAATAAATGTAGACGGGAATAATTCATAAGCTCCTTTTTCTTTCCCTTCGAAAGATTGGGTGCAGAAGAGAAAACAAATCGGTCTCCTGGCTTACTAGCTTAAACCTACTTTCCTGGCCTTCCCATCTTTACTCTAAGACAGTGACTTAAGTTGGATTTCGTAGCTAATTACAGTTGCGAGGGCAGCGGAGGTTTTTCACCACACTTCCCGGACATTTGCTCTCTGTTCTGGGGTTGTAAAATAACAATTAATCTTTCTTAAATAGTTTTTCTATTTCTGCAACACGGCGTTGCAGTTCTCTTAAGGTTTTTTGCAGATCTGGTAAGCGGTTAAAAATCGCAGAAGATTTTAACCAAGAGCGATTTTCAATTGCAGGATAACCAGAAATGATTTGACCTGCTTCAACAGAATTTGGAATACCTGTTTGAGCAGTCGCTATAACATTATCCCCAATTGTCAAGTGTCCAGCAACTCCAACTTGCCCTGCTAAAGTAACATTTCGTCCAATTTTACTGCTTCCTGCAAGTCCAACTTGTCCACAAAGTAAAGTATTTTCCCCTACTACTGAAGCATGGCCTACCATAACTAAGTTGTCTAGCTTGGCACCTTGTTTAATTCGAGTTTCACCAATAGTTGCACGGTCAATAGTTGAGTTAGCACCAATCTCTACATCACTTTCTAAGACTACAATCCCAGACTGAACAATTTTATACCAGCTACCATCATCTTTTTTGGCATATCCAAAACCATCTGCTCCAACTATTACACCATTCTGTAGGGTGCAATGAGCACCTATTTCTACATACTCTCTAACTACACAATTAGAATGAATTATGGTGTTTTCGCCAATTTTTGCATTCGGGTAAATTGTAACATTAGGATAAATTACTATGTTATCTCCTAGCTCAACATTATCGCCAATAACGCTATTTGCTCCAATGCAAACATTTTTCCCTAATTTTGCTAAAGGTGAAACTACTGCTTTGGGGTGAATCTCATTTACAGGGTTTGGGGGAGAATAAAAAAGCTCTATTGCACGAGCAAAAGTTAAGTAAGGATTAGTATGACGTAGTAAGGCTAGATGAGTAGGTGAAGAAAAATCTTTTCCTACAATTACTGCTGATGCTTTAGTAATAGCTAGCTTGGATGTGTATTTAGGGTTAGATAAAAATGTCAGTTGCCCATTTTCAGCTTCATCTAACCCAATTACTCCTTTAATTTCTAGATTTCCATCACCTTCAAGCACACAATTTAGTCGAGATGCAATGTCTGATAATTTCATGATTATATAGAGTAACCTCAAACTTTGAAGTAGTTATTTTTAGACCAATTTAGCTAGTTTTGTTTAGCTCTAGCCATTTTTTAAGATCTTCTGAGTTAGAAAAATTAAATAAAGCTTCGGCTAAATCATTTAACTTTTCTTGATTTAAAAGCCTTATTTCTTCTTGAGTTAGTTCTGAAATATCACCAATACGTTTTTTTAACAAATGTAAAACCATTTGTTTTTGACCAAGCTCTTTCCCTTGTTCTAAGCCTTGTTGTAAGCCTTGCTCTAGGCCTTGTTCTAAGCCTTGTTGTAAGCCTTGTTGTAAGCCTTGCCGCATCCATGAGGTAATAATTTCCATAGCTTGTTGCCTTTCTTTGGGTAAAAATTTATCGAGTTGTTGTCGAAAAACTAATTCTTCTTTAGCCGAAAGTTCTAAGTATGTGTCTACAAATCCAGAAATTAACTGCATTTTAGCAGGATTTAGTTTTAGAGTAACAAGTAACCTTAAACACTCAGCTTTTACTTTAGGGCGATCTTCTGCTTTTATATCCATTTTAGCCATAAGAGCACTTGCTACAGGGTTATGGCTATTTAGGTAGTCTTTCCAATTAAGCCTATTTAATTGCAATACTTTAAAATTAAAAGTTAAAACTTCAAAATCAGGAAATTCAACCTTAAAATTATCTATTTCCGCTCTTTTTGGTAAATCATACGAAAATATTGCTATTGGATAAATTGGTAACTCATGAGTGTCTAATAATCTTGAGAAATAGCGAAAAAAACGACGATTAAATTTACTTCGATTAACAGATTGATTTTCTAGATGTATTAAAAAATATGCATTTTGCCCAAGAAATTTGACTTTTACAAGTAAATCTACTTCATGTTTTTCTCCTGAAGTCACATCAGTAAAAATTTCTTTATCTAGAAAAACTATTGAATTTCTATCAAGGTAACTTAGAACTTCTGGAAAAAATAATTCTAAGAACTCTATAAAAAATGTTTGTAGTAATTCTTTAAAAATACGGTCATGATCAACTCGGTCATTTAACATTTGCTTTAATTAGCCTTTAAAAGTAGTTAAAAGTAATTAATATTAGCCTATTTGTAAAATTATTTAGCCTCAAATTAGCATATCGAACTTGGCAAGCGGAAAAATCCTGGCTACACTATCTCCTTTAATTAAAAAGACATGACAGAAACTAATATAAATAAAACAGAACCCTTAATTTTAGCTATAGATACTTCCTCGCCTCGCGCTAGCATGGCTTTAAGTAGAGGCTCGCAATTAATTGCTGAACTTGGAATTATAGGTAATGAAAGGCGCTCTACTAATCTTCTTAATGAAATAGATTGGCTCTTAACACGTTTAGACCTTGCAATAACTGACATAACGGCATTTAGTGTTTTGATTGGGCCTGGGAGTTTTACAGGGCTTAGAGTTGGTCTAGCAACTATCAAAGGCTTTGCTCATTCGCTTAACCTGCCTGTAATAGCTATGAAATCTACTGAAGTAATAGCTCGTGCTTGTGGTGTAAGTGAGGCTACTTGTGTAATTTTAGATGCTCATCGTGAAGAAGTTTTTCTACAGCTTTTTTCTAGTGATGATAGTGGTGAAGTTAGGGAACTTTCAGAGATAAATATAGCAAAACTAGAACAAGCACTTGCTCTAGTTTATGAGTATCAACAGTCAGAGAACTTACCAAGGATTGTTTTTGCTGGAGATGCTTTAGAGCTTTATAAGGAAAAAATACTAAAATTTGCTGTTGATAACGGAATTTTTATTCCTAAAGCAAAACTCTTGACAACAAACCGCTTAGGATGGATATTAAATAAACAAATAACTTTTCTTGCTCCAGAAATGGCGCTTTATGCACAAGAAAAATTTTCTCTTAACCAAGTTTTAAATGCTTCAGAAGTTTCTGCATATTATGTTAGACCTGCTGAAGCAGAAGTTAAATTAAAACTAGGCTTAATAGGAAAAAAGAAAAATAATTTATCTTAAGAAGTAAAGTTATGTCTCTTGTTAAAGCTATACCAGAGGATTTGCACTTAGTAAAATACGAAATTACTCAGATGATGGAATCAGACCTTAATGATGTAGTTTCCTTAGAAGAAAGTACTGGGCTAAGTCGTTGGGGTTATGAATCTTATAGACAAGAACTATTTAATAACCCTAGTTCTATTATGCGTACTGCGCGAGGAATTACACCTATATCAGTCTACCGTAAAGTGTTAGGCTTTGTTGCTTCTAGAGTGATCTTTGATGAGTTACATATTAATAATGTTGCTACAGATCCTACGTTCCGACGCATTCGTATTGGAACAACCTTAATGGAATCAGTAATTAAAGAAAGTCGTATTTATGGCGCACGACGCTGTTTACTGGAAGTTAGAGCAAATAATGTCTCTGCCCAAATCCTTTATAAAAAAATGGGTTTTGAAATGATAGGCCGTCGTCGTGATTACTATACAATGCCTACGGAAGATGCTTTAGTAATGCAGTTTCTATATTAGAAACTACTTGATTTCAAGCTAATAATCTAGCTAATACTTTTAACTAGGATTTACTTAAATATACCATGATATTTCGTTTTACTACTGCTGGTGAATCGCATGGAAAAGCCTTAATGGCTGTTATTGAAGGGCTTCCAGCAGGTCTTAAAATTGACCAAGACTTTATTAATTTACAACTTTGGCGACGACAACAAGGCTATGGTCGTGGTCATAGAATGAAAATTGAGTCGGATAAAGTAGAAATAGTTTCTGGTATACGACATGGTTTTACACTAGGTTCTCCTATAGCCTTAATGATTGAAAATAAAGACTTTACTAATTGGCAAGAGGTAATGTCAGTCCAAGAGGTAGATAATTTAGATGAAAAACGAGCTAGGCGACTTAAACGTCCACGCCCAGGACATGCTGATTTAGCAGGGGGACAAAAATTTCAAACACATGATTTAAGAGATATTTTAGAGCGCTCAAGTGCAAGAGAAACTGCTGCGAGAGTAGCAGTAGGGGCTTTTGCAAAACTTTTACTTAAGGTCTTTGATATTGAAATTATAAGTCATGTAATTATGCTAGGAGGAATTCCAGACTCACCTATTTTAGCTAGTTGGGAAGAAATTCTGAAAATTCAAGAAGATACAGAGTTAAGATGTGTTGATAAGGAAGCTAGCCAAAAGATGTTAGAACATATTGATAAGACAAAAGAGTCTGGAGATACTTTAGGTGGAATTTTTGAAGTGGTGGCTAAAAATATACCTATTGGCTTAGGCTCCCATACACAATGGGATTTACGCCTAGATGGGTTACTAGCTCAATCTATAATGGCAATTCAGGCAGTAAAGGCAGTAGAAATTGGTGAAGGTATGGAGGGTGCACGTCTAGCAGGGTCGAAATTTCATGATGAAATTGGCTACAATAAAGAGAAGAAACACTTTACCCGCCTAACTAACCACGCTGGTGGTGTTGAAGGAGGGATATCTAATGGAGAAGAAATACGAGTAAGAGGTTACTTAAAACCTATTTCTACTTTACGTAAACCTCTTCAAAGTGTAGATGTTGATACTAAAGAAATTTCCGTTGCTGCTTTTGAACGTTCTGATATTACTGCTGTTGCTGCTGCTGGAGTAATTGGTGAAGCGGCTGTAGCAACTGTGCTAGCAGATTTAATGCGTAAGAAATTTGGAGGGGATTCTTTAAAAGAGATGAAAGCAAATTTCTTAAATTATAAAAAAGATTTGATTAATTATTAGAATAGGCGCTGTAAAAGCGGTTAAAAACAATAATTATAGAGCTATGTCTCTATTATTACGTAAAAGGTGATTTATGATTTTACCAATAGTTAAGTATGGTGATCCTGTTTTAGCAAAAAAAGCTACTCCAGTAACAGAGTTTAATGAAGAGTTACGTCAACTTGTTGAGAATATGTTTGAGACTATGTATGCTGCGCCTGGAGTAGGACTGGCTGCCCCACAAGTTAATGTTTCTAAAAGGCTTTTTGTAATGGATTGTTCTGGAGGGAAAAACCCAGAAGAAAAAATAGTATTAATTAACCCAGAAATTATTAGTATAGAGGGTAAACAAACAGGTGATGAGGGTTGTTTAAGTTTTCCTAATATTTATTTTGAAGTAACACGTCCAAAGCGTCTTATAGCAAAGGCTTTTAATGTTGAAGGCAAAGAGTTTACAATTGATGCAATGGATCTTACGGCTCGTTGTATTGCACATGAAAATGATCATCTTGATGGTGAGCTTTTTATTAAATATCTTGGCCCAATAAAACGAGAACTAGTAATGCGTAAGATTAAGAAACGTATTAAGTTAGGAGATTGGAAATAAAGAGTTCTATGAAGATTGTGTTTTTAGGTACGCCTGAATGGGCTGTACCTTCTTTTGAGCGTATTCTTACGGATGGTCATCAAGTTTTAAGTGTTTTTACTCAACCTGATAGACCAGCCGGAAGAGGAAATAAACTTCAGCCTCCAGCAGTTAAGATTGCTGCCCTAAAGCATAACCTAGCAATTTATCAACCTACCAAAGTTCGTACACCTGAATTTAGAGAACTTTTTGAAAGCTTAGCACCAGATGTTGCAGTTATAGTTGCTTATGGTCGGATTATTCCCGAATGGATACTAAAAATTCCTAAATATGGATTTATTAATGTCCATTTCTCGCTACTCCCTCTTTATAGAGGGGCTGCACCTATTAATTGGGCAATAGTTAATGGAGAAAAACAAAGTGGGGTAACTACTATGCAACTAGTTCCTGAACTTGATGCTGGAGATATTCTATTGCAGTCAGTAGTTGATATTAAGCCAACAGAAACAGCGCTTGAGCTAGGAGATAGACTTAGTTATTTAGGAGCAAGCCTGCTTTCTGAGACTTTAACTAATTTAACAAACATTAATCCAAAGCCCCAAGACCATACAAAAGCAACCTTTGCCCCAATCCTAAAGAGAGAAAATGGAGAAATTAATTGGCAAGAAATGACAGCAGAAGAAATTGTTTGGCGTGTTAGAGGTTTTCAGCCTTGGCCTGGAGCATACACTAAGCTTAAAGGTACACGCTTAATTGTTTGGCAAGCTCAAATAGAGAAAAGTTTTTCAGGAAGTTATCAGCCAGGAACGATTGTTCACTTGGATAAAAATGGTATAGTGATAGCCTGTGGTAAATCCTCTCAACTGAGAATCTTAGAATTACAATTAGAAGGACGTAAACGCTTAAATATACGTGATTTTCTTAATGGAGTTTCACTGCAATTAGGCGAAAAACTTGATTAATAAAATATGTCTTTTTTGGAATCAACAAAACCGCTCTCTGACCCCTTAGCAGGAGTAAAACAATATATGCCTGTTGAGTTAATAAATGACGCAGAAACAACTAGATTAGAAAAAGAACTAGAGAAGTTAGAACAGCAAATTAATGAACTCTTAAAAGGTCGTCCTGAACAGAGTTTATCAGCAGAACTTGAGGCCGAAGTACGTAATTTACGTGCAAAAGTAGAAGGATTGCAGCAACAAATCCACTCTCGGCTTAGCCCTATGGAAAGAGTGCGTAATGCAAGACACTTTGATCGGCCTTATACTCTAGATTTTGCTCATCTACTTTTTGATAATTTCCAAGAAATCCATGGAGATCGCCGCTATAGTGATGATCCTGCAATTGTTTGCGGTATGGCAAATTTCTTAGGTGAACCAGTTATAATTATTGGACATCAAAAAGCAAACCTTAAAAGCCGTAAAACCGAAGATAGAAAAGAACGTAATTTTGGGATGCCTAAACCAGAAGGTTATCGTAAGGCATTAAGAGTAATGAAAATGGCAGAAAAATTTAATCGGCCAATTTTCTGCTTTATAGATACACCAGGCGCTTATCCTGGTATAGAAGCTGAAGAACGAGGTCAAGCCGAAGCAATTGCTCGTAACTTAATTGAAATGTCTAGAATTAAAGTCCCAATTATTATCACTGTTACAGGTGAAGGCGGATCTGGAGGTGCTTTAGCCATAGGTGTTGGAGATGTAGTCTATATTTTAGAAAATGCAGTTTACTCTGTTATTTCTCCTGAAGGCTGTGCAGCAATTTTATGGAAAGACGCGGCTAAGTCAGATAAAGCTGCTCAAAGTATGAGAGTAACCGCACAAGACCTTAAAGCTTTAGGCATTGTTGATGAAATTATCCCTGAACCAAAGGGAGGTGCACATAAAGACCATAAAGCAATGGCTCAAATTTTAGGAGAATATTTAGCACAAGCCCTTTCAACTGTTCGGTGTTTGTCTACTGATGAATTGTTGGAACAGCGCTATGAAAAATTTCGACGTATGGGAGCTTTTGAGGAAAGACTTTTATCATAAAGCTAATATCTTAGTTTATATATTTTAAGCCTAAAGCCTAGCAATATATTGTTAGGCTTTAATTATTTAGCGGCAAAAAGTAAATCTTAAAGTTATAATGTTGCGTATAGAAAATAGTTTTACCCTATAAAAACACTTAAGGAGTAATTATGTATTGTCCAAGTTGTGGAACACAATGTAATGATGAGCGTAATTTCTGCAATGTTTGTGGTACAAACATAAGTTTTGTTAAAAAAACAATAATTCTTGCTAAAAACTCAAATATAGTTAATCTAGATCAAATAAAACAGTCTTTTATATTAGAAAAAGAATGGAATAATTTTTTAAGTAAAGGCTTGATAGTAATTTGCATAGGTCTTTTATATTCTGCTGCAATTTTTATCATCGGATTTCTTATAAAAAAATATTTTAATGTTGATGTAGGGCGACTATTAAAGGATCTTTCAATTTTTGGGGCCTTATTTTTAATTGCAGGTATTATGATTATTTCTTATGGAAGAATAAAATTTCGCTCAAAAACTACCGATCTAGCAATAGCAGAATTACTTATAGAAGAAAACCAAGAGATCCAAAATGTTGAAATAAAAGCATTACCCCAGGAAAATATCTATAATTTTGATAAATATTCCCCTTCCAGTGTAACTGAACATACTACAAAGGAATTAAGACAAGGAACCTTTGTTCAATCTTCAAATAAAGACACAGAGGGATAAAATAAATTTTTTAGAAACCTTGAAATATAAGTATTAAGTATTAAATATTAAGTATGGATAATATATAAGTAGAACTCTAAATTTGTATTTTCAACTCTTTTGCCCTACTAAAAACAACAACAAAGATAACTCCCTAAATCTCTTATTTTCGGCTTTAAAACCCATAAATTAAAGGAAATTTATTAAATGACACAACCAAAAGTGGATGTATTTTTTTATGGTTCTTATATGAATTTTAATGTTCTTAAGGAAGTAGACTTAGTATTAGATCAATGGGAAGTTGCTAGATTAAATGGGTTTGATATAAAAATAGAACCTCGTGCTAACTTAGTTTATTCCAATCAACATTGTGTTTATGGCATAGTTTCTAGGGCAACACATCAAGAACTAGCCCGCCTTTATTCTCATGCAGAAAATGTTTTAGGCGAAATCTACTTACCTCAAGCTGTTATTGTTGAGACTTTAGATAATAAACATAGACCAGCTTTATGTTATATCTGTCATAATATGGTTTCTAGACAAGCTAATAAAGATTATGTTAAGCGTATTGTTTTACCTGCAAAAGAATTTCTTTTTCCACAATGGTATATTGAACGTTTAGAATCTTTTTATTCTAATTCTACTGAGAGTTAATCAGACTAGTATCTTTAATACTCTGTAAACTAAAAAAGTATAGGGTCTTAACTCCTAAGCTTTATGGACTCTTAATTCTTAAGCCCCAAGGGGGCGAAATATTTGTAGCCCAGTGCGTAAGCACTGGGTTTTCAGTTAGTTAGCTTCAAGCCCCAGCGGGGCGACATAATAAACATGCTAAGCTATTTTTTTATTCTTTCGCCGCTTTGCGGCTTTTTCTGTGAACTCTTTCTATACACCCTTGGCTACAATTCTTTCGCCCCCTTGGGGCTTAAGAGTGTAAGAATCTAAGTTTTTTTGGTTTACTGAGTATTTAATATTAACTTAATGAAAAGTGTTGATATATTTTTCCAAAATTGTCACTAGTAAATGAAGCTATTCTTAAAATAACTTATAAAACACAATAAAATTGAAGAGGAGAAAAAATGACAATAGGAATAAATTCTAATATCAGTATTAATACAAGTATTGAGACAGTTTCTAATGTTGATGAAAAAGTTTCTCAAACTACTAGTTCCACTCTTGATACAGATGGAATTAGTAGTATAACTAGTAATAATTCAACATATAGCGGTAATATTAAAGCTATGGAATCAGCTTTTAGTGCAAGTTATAGTGCAAGTTTGCTTAATGCTAGTCTTGGTAAGTTAGCAAATCAAAGCACAAGCAGTTCATCTAGTAGCGATACAAGCAATAGCCCTGATGCTTCTGGTCTTGAAGTTGAAAGCGCTATTTCTACTACTAATAACAATACTCCTAATGATTCTTCCGCCTTAAACATTGTTGCTGGAGGCTCAGCTAATGTAAATGTAGCTAGTAATCCTTTATATACTGGTAATCCTACTAGTGGCAGTAATCCTTTACATAAATAAGATTAATAGCATTAATACTTAGCAGTGATATTTTTCTAAATATTTTATTTGAAAGGCTTTTCTATGCAAAATATTAGTATATATACTTTTATTACTCTGGGAATTTTATATTGCTGCTGCGGTGGTGGTGGCAGTGACTACACCGGGATTTTACTTGGTTATGTAATAGCTCCTTAGTAAGTATTTCTGTATAGAGGAAAATAGGGCTACTCTAAAGCAGCCTTATTTTCCATCGCACTTTTTAACAAACAAACATAAAAATATTTCCCTCAAGAGTATAACTAAAGGCTTATCTTAAGCCTAGCACTTATTAATTCTTACTAAAGAAACTCTCTCTTTGACCAATAACTGAAGTTGTAAAAGTAAAGAACCCATTTGGACTAGAAAGATCTTCTTGACTAGTTATGATAGTGGCAGTACCGCTAATATTATTGTCGTCAGACAAAGTTCCATTAAAGAGAATAGTTACATTAGGGTAATCAAATAGCCAAGGTGTTTGGAATGTGGCAGTTAAATTATTGCCCTTCTGGTTGTAAATTAATGGTAATGTTCCTTCACTACCTCCAACAACAAATCCTTTGTTGTTTTTCTTAAAAAAAGTATGGATTGTTAAAATTTTGCCATTAGCTTGAGTTTGAAAAGCCCATTGGCCTTTTACTATTGCCTGTTTGTTTTCTTGAACAAAGCTTTGAGATGCTTTTCCTTTTATTACTACTGTTGGTTCTTGAGCTAGGCTTTGAGTAAAACTTAACCCTAATGCTAGCAATGTTACTAATGCAATTTGTAATGTTCTCTTTTTCATCTCAATTCTCCTTCTTTACAACAATTAAGTTATAAACTGTTATTTATCGGTTAAAAGTTTTTAGTTATTTAAAAGTTACTTAACAATGTTAAGTAATATAACATCGTTAACGAATATAAGTCAAAAAAGTTCTGAAAAGGCGGCAAAACAGAGGAATTTCTAGCAATGTTTTAAAGCGTTAGTTTTATATATGGAATTTAGGCCAAGACTATCTGAGCCTAAGAGGGTTTAATAAGAATTGATAATATATAGACCTAGATTTTATAAGCTCTTAAGCATTTCTAAAATCTAAGGTAAACGTATTTTAATATAATGGAAAGAAAAGGACTTATAGAAACAGGCTTTAAACCATTGTCTAAATGCACTAGCAAAGACAAATAGAGGCCAAGTTACCCTATAAACATTCATTTGGTTAATATTTCTAGACTCTCTCACCAGCTTTTGCTAGAAAATGAAAAATTTGCTAAAAATATTGTGCTTAGAATAAATTGCAAGAAAAATTAGCAGTTAATATAGTGAAGATCTTTAAGCTTATTAAGTTAAATTTTATTTATTAAGTTGACGAAAGAAATAAAGACCAACAAGCGCAGGAAAAAGTGAGTTAATCAAATAGGCAAGAAAAGTAGCATTAAAAGCTACTTCCTTTGCAATAGAAAATAGTGCAAATAATGCTACAGAAGTACTTTCACGTACTCCTATGCCACTTATAGTAATTGGAAGCAGTGTAGAGAGCATTACTAGAGGGTAGGCAAATACTACTGCCTTAAAATTATTTATACCTAGGGCGCGAACTAAAACATAAAGCGATAAAATATCTAAGAGATTAAGTATAACTGTTAGAGAAAGGTTAATTGCTAGTGCTCTTAGAGATAGCCTACTAAGCCCTAGAATAGCGTCGCTAGTAATGGATTGAATTTTTTTATGAGGGATTAGCTTTGCACCTAGCTTAAGAAAAAAATCGAGCTTAAATATTCCTACAAAAAGGAAGATATTTGCAAATAGAAGTAGTGGTAGGGTTTTAGTACCAAAAAAAATCAACATCCCAATAGTGCCTAAAATAAGCACTACAGAAAGATCTATAAAGCGGTCAACTAAAACTAATCCGCTTGCCTCAAGACGACGACCGCTTTTTAGAAAAGCTACTCGACTAAGATCCCCTACTCTAGCTGGAGTAACTAAGGCAAAAGACATGCTACCAAGAAGTGAGGCAAAAGTTTCTTTATAATCTGTCTCGCCAAACCCAGTTTTTACAAGTAAATGCCAGTTAAACCAACGGACTATAACCATTAGAGTACTTAAGGTTATAGCAAAGAAAATCCATTCTAGTTTTACTTTTGAAATAACTGTTAAAAGAGTTTTTAAGTCAACTTGAGTAAAAAGTAACCCTAAAACTACAAGTGTTAGTAAGAGTTTAATTATTCGTTTTAATGGTTGCTTCACCAAAAACCCCTTGGTTTTCTTCTTCTACTTCAGGTAAGCGTTTGCCACGAATAATTTTTTCAATTGTATAGATAGTTTGGTTTTGTGATTCAAAATAAGTTCTAGCTAAAAGTTCGGCGATTAAACCTGTACAAACTAATTGTATTCCTGCCAAAAACATCATCATTGCTAAAATCATTAATGGCCCATGTTCGGTAAAAAGATCTGTACTAAAAAATAGTTTTTTAATTAAAAGAAAGAAGCTTAAAAACCCTCCTCCTAACATACCAATTAACCCAATGGGGCCAAAGAAATGTAGTGGTCTAGTAACATACTTAAGAAGAAAACGTACTGTGATTAGATCAAACATTACTCTAAAAGTACGGGAAATCCCATAATGTGATTTCCCGCTTTCGCGGTCAATATTTTTAATTGGGACTTCTGCAATACGAGCACCATTCCAGGAAGCTAAGGCAGGGATAAAGCGGTGGAGTTCTCCATAAAGCTTAACTCGTTTAATAGTGTCTTTGCGATAAACCTTAAAAGTAGTTCCAAAGTCATGGAGTTTTACGCCTGAGAGTTTTTCCATCATCATATTGGCGATACGTGAGGGAATACGTCTTAAAATTAAGTTATCGACTCTCTTTTTTCGCCAACCAGAAATTAAATCATACCCTTCATGTAGTTTTTCTACTAGGGCAGGAATATCAGCAGGATCATGTTGTAAATCACCATCCATAGAAATAATAATTTCGCCTTCTGCATAATGAAAGCCAGCAGCTAAAGCAGGAGTTTGACCATAGTTACGCTTTAGTTTAATTACAGAAACTCGCTTATCACAAGCTGCTAAATCTTTTAGCAAACGATAAGTAGCATCTCTACTATCATCATCAATAAAAACCATCTCAAATGGCTCATAACGGCCTTCCATAACTTCTACAATTCTTTTATAAAGTTCTGGAATACTATCTTCTTCATTGTGAAATGGAACGACTACGGAATAGGTAAGATTGCTAGTATATTTATTTTTGCTACAGTAGGGTTGACTAGCGGTTTCTTTCATAAATAATGCTCCTAGAAAAGTTGTTTTGCTAATTGGCGAAAGGACGTAAGTTCAATGGATTCTGATTTAATAACCTTAAAAGCTTCGTCAGACATAACTGCTGATAATTCGCTTTCGCGAGATTGTTTTAGTCTAGTTTGAGTTCTATTTAGATCTTCATCTAAGCGTGCAGGATGGCACATTAATTCGGTTACTCCATCACTAAGCCCTGCTAAAAGCTTAGGCATTATTTCAGGTGTTAGACTTCCTGTAGCAATAAAGCCTTGAAAATAGTCAGGATAGTGTAAGCTTGTTTTAGACATTTGTTTAAGAAAAATTGAGTGATAATAGTCTAACATTCTACTTAAAAGATATTTTTTACTAATGTCTAAACTAGGGTATTTTCCAAACATTTGACGAAGCTGTTTAATTTTGCATTTTTCAAAAGGCTTACGAATATAGTTAATTTTATATTCTTCTACGACTTGAATTACAGCATCTAGTACTTTAGGGTGAGCATGTGAATGTTTATGAGAATCACAATGGGAGATAGTTAACCCTAAATTAAAAAGTTTATCTAGTTGAGCACGCAGTTCAGTAACAATTTCTGAGTATTTAGCCTGGCCTGAAGTCATAAGCCACATAAAGTCTGTTAAGGTTTTAGGAAATTCTCCCTTACTATTTACTAACGAACGGATTTGACTAGCTTTTGCTACAGGCTCTTCGCCAATTAAGACGAGGTGACAACCTAAGCCTAAATTTGGTGTATCTTTTAAGCGTGCTAGACCATCATTAAGTGCTCGCCCTGAAGCCATTATGGTTGTACTAGTAATAATTCCTCTTAAGTGTCCTTCTATAATACCTATATTAATTCCTGTTGCCTGACCATAATCATCAGCATTTACAATCAATAGTTTTTTCATTGAATTACTAAAATATCGCTTTTTATTGGTTTTGAAGGAAGATTTTTAGTGACTTTATAGATTTTTACTGCTGTTGCTCCCATAACTTTTATTTCTTTTATAGGAATATAATTATTTTCTAATAAGTCAAAATACTGTTTATTTTCAAAATACCTTCTTCCATCTTGTAATAAAACATATGTAGTGGCTTCATCAGAGAACTTAAAGTCTTTGTTAGACATCATTTGAGATCTTAGATCAGGACGGTTAAACCTTTTTGAGTAGTAGATTATTACGCTCTCAGCTTCATTAGCAATTATTGCCTTAGGTTCGGCTACTTCAGCCACATACTTAACTGCTTCACGTAGTCCTAGATCATAAAACTCATCATGTGGAAAATAATAACCAATCTTATTTTTTCCCAAAGCATTTAGATAAAGAGAGTAGAAAGGTGCTGTTATAGCTATATTGATTGTGGGTACTAATAAAAATAGTATAGAAACTATACTAGTAAAAGCTAGTCGAGTATTAATATTAAACTGGGGGTTTTTTTCCCACCAAAGTTTTAGAGCATCATAAGTAACACTTAAGCCTATAGCCATAGTTGCACAAACTTGAGGCATAAAGGCTAAAATATATCTTAACCATTTAGCTCCAAAAATTGAGTAGGGGATTAGCCAAACCAAAAGCATAAAGCGTAAAAAGAAATATGGCTCATCTGTACGTTTACGAAAAACCTCTATTGCACCAATAATAAAAGCTATTAAAAGAGGGAGTTGGGTTTTTATTGCTAAAGCTAATAAATAGAAATAAATAGGCAGTCCTGTTAAGGGGATTGCAGCATCATTTTGATAAAGTTCTCCCATCATCCAGTAACCATGATGAGTAACTGTTAAAGTTCTAGAATACTGTGCCATATATGAAATAGTCCCTGGCATTAAGATTGCGGGACTAGCAATAAGAAATACTACTGGCATTGTGATAAAGAAAAGTAAAAGATGTTTTCCTTTAATAGGGTTATTCCATTTATTAGGGCCAACTAAATGATAATAAAGGAAGTTTAGTCCAAAATAATGAGGAAAATACTTAGAAGCTAGCATTAGACCAAAACTTGCTCCACTACCGCCCCAAAAAGCTATTTTAGAAAAACTCTCTGACTCAGTAGCTTTTTTAGCACGACGAGCTAAGTAATATCCTAGCCAAAGAAAAAAGACTAGTAGCGTATCTTCTTTTGCTACACGGTTTATTAAAATTGCATGAGGGTTTATTGCCCAAATTAGAGACGTTAAAATCCCAATACGAAAACTAAATAACTCTGTAAAAAAGAGATATAAGATTATACAAGTAAGAGAACCAAATATTACATTTGGGAGACGTAATGCTGTTTCTGGAGAGATAGGCAGATCAAGACGCTCTACCGTTATTACACAAACAGCAGAAAGCGCTTTCATTAGCATCGGATGTTCAGCATTAGCTGTATAATCCCCTACTTGATAAGCTGCTACAGCATCTATTTTATGGGTTTCATCTTCACTTAAACCTGCTGCATCCAGTCTATAGAACCTGAGGGCAAAGGCAAGCAATGTGATTAGTACTAAAAGAACTAGTCTACGCTTATAAAGTGCTTCTATCATTACTACTTAGACCGAGCAAGAGAAATAGATTTTTACTACATTATATCTGAAAAAATACCGCAAAATTTAAGGGTTTTAATAAAGGTTTTTAGAGAAATTTTTAGAAATCAAACTCAAATTTCCCTCTAAATGTTCTGCTAACACTATTAGAAAAAACTCTAAAATTAAAACTATCAATATTTGACTGTACATCTCTAGGGTTAAAATGATTAGTTATATTAAATATTTTTACCCCAACCTTAGTTTTATATTTTTTTCCTAGAACAGGAATTTTTATTCCTTTTGTGATTTGCATATCAAGAGATGCAAATCTAGGGAATCTTTCTGAGTTACGAGTACCAACAAAGTTCTGATCATCATCAATTTTTGAGAAAGGAAACCCTGTGCGAAGGTCAAGAACAGGAAAAGCCATTAAATCAAAGGGAAGTTTAAGACTTCCAGTAATTAAAAACCGATTTGGCGTATCAAAGGGCTGTCTTGATCGCTCATTAGCACGAATAATTGGGTTTCGGAAATTCCCAAAATAAGTATTAAAATCATTAAGATCACCTGTTGCTCTAGAACGTACATAAGAAAATAACACTTCATTACCTTGGTTAACTTTATAACGAGAGGTAAATTGAAATTCTTGATAACGAGAACGACCGCCATTAGATAAAAATAAAAACGAGCCTGTTGGAGTGCTAGTAGGATCTACTATAAATTCATCTCTACCTTCACGACGTTGATAACCAAAACGTAAAAATAGACCTTTAATTAATTCTCTATCTACTTCAAATGTAGTAGAGATACTATAAGGAGTTCTTAAATCATTAGCAAATTTATTAAGAAAAACTCTATCTCTATCAATTACTGTAATTCCATTGCTTGCAAAAGTCGTTACACTACGGCTTTGGAGTTGCTCAAATGCACCAACACCAAGTTGGACTTTATCATAAAAGCGCCCAACACCTCCGCGAATAGCCGTTTTTCCATCACTTCCAGGAATAAAAAGAAAGCCAAACCTAGGAGCAAAGTTAACTCCACCTGCTATATCATCGTGGTCATAACGCAGGCCTATATCAAAAATTAATTTAGAGGTAATGTTATATTTATCTTGTATATAGAAAGCTTGCTCAGCATTACCTCTATCTAAACGACCATTACCTACAAAATTAATTTGTTGGCTTCTACGTAAAAACACTGTGTTGCCTGTAAAGTCTTTTACGCTAGGAAATGGGCTATTTCCAAAACTCCCAATTATTACAGGGGGTTTAAGTTCACTGCCTACTAAAATTGTAGAATTTTGATCTTGCCCGTTATAAGTATTAAAGCTAATTAAAGTTCCAATTTTAACAGAATGTGTTCCCTTAAAATTAAATGCAGGAAGGCTATAATTTAGTTGAGTGTCATAACGATCAGTAAAACGATCTTGGCGATTAAAGAAATTACCTAAATTTCTATCTTGGGTGATAAACATCTGTTTATCATCTTGAGGGAAAATAAAAGCATCAAACTTTTTAGCCCCAAAAATCACTTCTAAAAAACTACCATTTTCAAACGCTACTCTTTCAGCAACAGCCCCAAAAAATCCTCTTTGGCGAAAGTTTGGAGTAACTTCCATACTGTTAAAAGTATTTAAGTTAATAAATGATAGATTTTGAGGGAAAACAGAAAAGTTAAAAGTTATACGATTACGTTCATTTACTGTATAATCAACTTGAGTAAATGAGTCAAAAGTTTCTAATTTCGTATCATTGCGTAAGTCAGGTAAAGAGGGGATACGAGTACGGATAAATCTATATTCAAGTGATTGTGAGAAAGTTAATTTCTTTTTAATTATTGGGCCAGTAATAATAAACCTAGGAGTAAAAGATTCTAGTCCAACAATTTTCTTTTCTCCTGTAATAGGATCTTCTCGTTTACGTAAACGAGGAAAGAAGTTAGTAAATAGAAACTTATAACTATCTCCACCTGAACGAGTTCCAATTGCTGTAACAGCACCGCTAAATTTGCCATATTCTGCTGAATATGGGCTAGCAAGAACAGAAACCGACTCAATAGCTTCAATTGGTAGGCTAATAGCAAAATCTCCTGTAACAGGATCTGTTACATTAGTGCTATTAACTAGTAACCCACTTTGACCAGATCTTGCTCCTTTAATATTAAGTAAACCATCTGGCCCGCGAACTACACCAGGTAAAAGAGGCAAAGCATCTTGGAATCGCTCATTTACAAGTGGCGCATTTTTTAATTCTTTTTGTTTGACTGCTCCAATATTGGTAGTTTCCGAAGAATTGATCTTGTTATCATCATTAGCTAGGACTTCTACTGTATCTGAGCCAACAGCGCTAATTTTAAGCGATATATCAAGTTCTCCAACTGTTCCTGGAAGCAGCTTATAAGCTTTAGAATAGGCTTCAAACCCTTCAAGCTCTACATTAACAGTATAATCTCCTGGAAGAAGGTCTAATATAGCAAAGCGGCCTTCTTCATCAGAAACAGCCTCTAGCGGGGCGTTAGATGATATAAGAGCACCTGTTAGTTTTAAGGTAACTCCAGGCAACGCAGTTTTGGTTCCATCAGGCTCTAAGCGGTTTACTACACCTTTTAGTTTTGCTGCTTGTGGGTTAGCAAAAGAGGAAAAAACTAGTGATAGGATAAAAAGTAAAGAAACTAATACTTTATACATACTTAATACAATTTCTAGTTAATATGTGTTAATCTATTTTACTTAATCAGTATAAATTTAAATTTCGTCTTTAGTTTGAGTTTTGGTTTCTTCTTCTACGACAGAGATAGAATTTTCTAACAAAAATTTCATCCAGCTACGATTACTACCTATTAATTTAGTGCCAACACCTGAAGAAGGTTCGTTACGAACCCAAACAACTTCAACTTTAGCAATAGTTTTAGTAGGGTCATTTACTGAATAAAGGCGTACAGAAGAACCAGGGATCAAATGTTGTTGGGTAGAAAAGAAAACACCTCGACGAGTAACATCTTCGGCAGTAGTTTTTTCTAAGTAGGCTTTGTCTTCAACATTTTTCCCTTTTATTATTATAGGAATAGTTTGACTAATGCGTACTTGTTGATCTTTGATTTGATTAGGTTTTTTCATCAATCTTCGGCAAAGAGACCGCAAACTTTAGGTTGCGGAGGAATTGCCGCCTCTATTGAAAAAGAAAAAAGATAAAGAGAGAAGAGAAAAACTCTTCCCCAAAAAATTAGTAGATTACTCTACAAATCTCCCATTACTGGGGTAAGTCTGCCTCGACAAAGTTATTAGTTAGTATATCCAATAAGCATTACCACTATACCCCTTGCAGTTGTTTAGCTTACTGGTTACAGCGCTTGGAACTGGCACGCATTCCAAGGTGTGTTCTTTAACTCTTCTAATAACGTAGCTTCACATACAGCTTAGTTTGGTCACGTGGACTTATTAGCTTTTACCCTAATAAGCCTAGTCCTTTAGGACTAGGTAAGTGACAACTAATTGATTCTTCAGATATTAGAGTATAGAAAACTAAAGCTAATATACGTAAATTTTGTAAGATACTAACATAAATAAATTATTTTGGGCAAAGAAGAAAGCCCTATTTTATCCTAGGTGGAGCAAAAGAGTATTTTTCTAACCCGGAAAAGTTTTTAAAGAAAAGCTTGACATTTAGAAAAGCCAGGTTTAATAATAGCACTTTCCTAATGCAAAGGATTTTTGAAAGTTCTAAATCTTGGGGGCCGTTAGCTCAGCCGGTAGAGCATTTGGCTTTTAACCAAAGGGTCGGTGGTTCGAGCCCACCACGGCTCACCTCTTACAATTAATAATTAAGTCTCGGTCATCTAGTCCGGCTCAGGATACCGCCCTTTCACGGCGGCGACACGGGTTCGAATCCCGTCCGAGACGTTAAGCTTTTCCTTAAAAGTTTATAGAAATTATAAAGTTTAAGGAAAAGCTTTACTTATTTTTCTAAACAAACGCGCTGCTCTAATAATGCATCTCCTTAAAAATAAGCAAATCATTTTGAGGATAGAAGCTTTTTAGGCGGCTTTTTTGTTTTTGTCTAAAAAGTCTCTCAAGTAATATTGCTCTAAGGAGAGAATCTTAAATGTTAGCCAAATTTTGTTTTGTTTTACGCTTAATTTCTTTCACACTACTTTTTATCCTTTCACAAGCAACTTTTAGCTATGCTGGTGAGGCAATACTAGCACTTCCCTTTGAAAATATTTCGGGCAGAACAGAATATAACTGGATTGGAGAAGGATTCTCTATATCAATATCTAACTTACTCAATAATTTAGGCTTGACTCCACTAGATGTTGAAGAACGTAACTTAGCCTATGAAAGATTAGGACTTTCTCCTACTGTAGTACTTACTAGAGCTAGTGCCATTAAAATAGGAGAAAAAGCAGGTGCAGATATTATTCTAATTGGTAACTATAATATTTTAGGTGAGGGAAAAAGCCGTACAATCATTGTTACTTCTAGAATGATTGATCTACGTGAAGGTAGAGCAATTGGTAATGACTATACTTTTAATGGGACAATTAATGATCTACAAGTTATCCAAGGAAAATTAGCCTGGGAAGTTCTTTCTAATCGTATTTCTGGTTTTGCTTTTTCACGAGAACAAATTATTAATAGAGCAACAGTTGTTCCTTCAAATGCCTTTGAAAGCTATGTTAAAGCCTCTCTTACTTCTAATAGAGACGATAAAGTTAAATTCCTTTTTCGTGCTATATCTGAATACCAACAAGCAACAGGAGGTCAATATCCTGATGCAGTATTTACTCTAGGTCATCTTTATTATGATGAAGCTAACTACAAAGATGGTCTAAATTGGTTAGATAAAGTTGGTGAAAAAGATAATTTTTACCTAGAAGCACAATTTTATCGTGCTGTTGCTTGTCTACAATTAGGAGATAATGAAAAAGCTTCTACCATACTAAAACCTCTTACAAACCTTTTACCTCTTTATGAAGTTTTTAATAATGCCGCAGCCTTAGAATTAAGAAAATTTAACTATGATGAGGCTATTAAGCTATTAGGATTAGCTATCCAAGCCTCTCCTCGCGATAATGATCTACTTTTTAACTATGGCTATACTTTTTGGCGTGCTGGACAATATAGTGCTGCTGCTAATCAGCTTAACCAGCTTATAAAACGAGAAACTAAAGATGGTCAAGCTTATTATATTTTGGCTAAAAGCTTGGAAAAGATGAATCAAAGCTCTGAAGCTAGTCTTGCAGTAGATGAGGCAAAAAAGAATTTACCAGATTTTGCTAAATGGGAAACAAGTGGAAAAATTCCTATTTTAATGCGTCTTAAAGATCATTTTAGCCGAACAGCTTATTTAAGGCTTGTTCGTAGCCGTGACACAAGAGCTAATACAACTCTTGCTAAACAAGCTGAACAAATAGATACGCTTTTAGCCAAAGCTCAAGGGTTTTTTATTGCAGGCCGTGATAAAGAAGCTATTGCAAGCTTAAACGATATATTAAAAACCGCTCCAGATAATTCTGAGGCTCATCTTTTGATAGGAAGACTACATGAGCGTAATGCTAATATCGACGCAGCTATTACTTCGCTTAAAGCTGCTATTTTTTGGAACCCTAAACTAGTCCCTGCCCATGTTTTATTAGGGAGAATTTATTTTCAAAAAAATGATCTGGTTCAAGCTAAAACACATCTTAAACAAGCTCTTAGCTTAAGCCCTCAAGACCGCGATGCCCTAGCCTTACAACGCTTAATCGAGCCTGAAAATAAGTAAAATTTTTAGCTATTAAATGAAAATAATATTTTTTCTAGCTTTATTTTTAACTATTCTATTTATAGGATTACTACTATATATAGCCATTAGTTCTAGACAACATAAATTGAAAAGTGATGATAGAAATTTAGTTGGTAGAACTGCAATAGCAGAAACAGATCTTGATCCACTAGGATTAGTGCTAATATCTGGGGAAGTTTGGAAAGCGATTACTAGCGATAAAATACTTAAAGGCTCAAAAGTGAAAGTTATTGGTACAAAAGGAGTTTTACTTGAAGTAGAAGTTATTTTGACTTAAATTGTTGTCAAAAAAAGTTAGCTCTACTTTTTTCTCTATGCTAAGATTAACCACTATTTAGCCCCCCTACAAAATTCATTAAGGAAATACTAAAAATACTAAAAATACTAAAAATACTAAAGAGGTTTACATCAGTGGATAAAGACAGAGGACGTACTCGTGAAAGAGAACTTCCTCCTTGGACGGAATTCCAAGGGGTAGTTAGCTTTGTTGTTTTATTAATTTTATGTTTAAGCTTTTATGTGTTAGGGATTTTTGTTGGTCGTTGGTCTAATAATAATTCCATTACAACAAGCGCTAATACATCTTCTATCACTACAAAAGACCCTATTCCAAGTAAAAGACTTGACCCTAACCCAACCATAGAAAATAGAGCAGAAACATCAGAAAAAGCTTTTATTGAACAGAAAAAAGACTTTCTTCCAGATAATAGCGAAAAGTACTATATTCAAGTTGCTTCAGCTTCTTCTCAAGAAGATGCTGATAAGATAGTAGAAACATTACGTAAAATTAAAATAGATAGTGTACATCTTATTGCCCCACAACCAAACTCTGTGGCTCAATTTTATGTTGTAAGAGTAGGCCCTTATGATGTAGATACAGCACGCCAAGTGGCAGAAGAATTACAACAAGAACACAATTTCAAAGGCATACAAGTTATGCCCCGACCAACTGAAAAACAATAAGTCTTAAATTATGTCCAAAGACTTTAAAATATAGCAAACTGCCCAGGAGATGCTTCTGGGCATAAATTAAATTTTTTTAATGACAAATGCTTTCAACCAACCACCAATCTTAGTCTCTATTTTGCTTGCCCTACTTTCAGGTATTCTTACGGTTTTTTCTTTTCCCAACTTTGGTTTCTCTTTTCTAACTTGGTTTTCTTTAATCCCATTACTTTACGCACTCTCCACAGTTCAAAAAACTATATTTGCTTTTTTATTAGGTGAATTATTTGGCATAGTTTATTTTTATGGCACTTGTTATTGGATAACTTATTCAATGATAAATTATGGCGAATTACCAGTATTAATTGCTCATCTATTAGCATTAATTCTAGTAGCTATTGTTTCTCTTTTTCCTGCAATATTTTCAGCCTCTTTTAATTACATAGTAAGAAAACTAGGAATAGAAGCTTTAATTTTTGCTCCTATTATTTGGTCAGCAGTAGAGTATCTTAGGTTACATGTTTCTGGCGTAGGGTGGAATGCTTTAGGCTATTCACAGAGCTTTTCTCCTAGCATAATTTGGCCTTCACGTTTTGGAGGAGTATTTTTAATTAGTACTCTAGTTGTCTTGTCTAGTGCTGCAATCACTTTACTTATTTGTAAACGAACCCGTTTAACCATTTTAGTTTCTTCAATAAGTCTTTTAGTTTGTTTAGCAGTTCCTATAATTGGCAAAATTTATATTAAAGAAGTTGCACTAGAAAAAGATTCAAAAAGTTTAATAAACGTGGTTGCTGCCCAGGCTCTAGCGCCTGTTAATGTCCCTCAAGAAGAGCTTAGCGAAAGCCTTTCACGTCAAATAGATTTAAGTCTTCAAGGTATAACAAAACTTAGAGATTTGAAAAATAGTGAGTCTCAGACCATTTTAGTTGCTTGGCCTGAAGCCCCCTTTAATTTTGCTTATGATAGTGATTCAGATTGGAAAAATATATTTAGAGAATTTACCCAAAAACATAAAGTCTATCTTTTATTTAATGGCGAGGCTGAAACAGAAAATGCTAAAGGTCAGTATAATAGCGTAATGCTTATAAGCCCAGAAGGTGATCGTGTTGGACAGTATAATAAGATTCATCTTCTTCCTTTTGGTGAATATGTTCCAATGAGAGGTTATTTGCCGCTTATTGACCGAATCCCTGCTTTAGCAGGGGATTACACACCCGCTAATAATTATTCTACAGTAGAAATAGAAGGAATAAAGATAGGAGTATTTATCTGTTTTGAGTCAGTTTTTCCAGACATTACTCGCGAAACCGCTCGTAGCGGGGCAACAGCTTTTATAAATGTTGCTAATGATGGATGGTTTGGCAAAACACCTATTTCTCGCCAGCATTTAGCCCATGTTGTTATGCGAGCAGTAGAGACAAATCGACCTCTTTTAAGAGTCACAAATGTTGGGATTTCTGCTTATATTGACCAAAATGGTCAAATTAAAGATGAAACACCAGTTTTTGAAACTGCACTAAGACTCTGGCAAATAGAAAAAGTAAAAGAAAAACTTCCACTTACTTTTTACACTCGTTTTGGAGATGTGTTTGCATTTGCTTGTATCTTAATAACCTTACTGCTAATATTACCCGCTTCAAAAATATTTGTTAGGAGGAAAGCTTAAATGATAGATGAGCTTAAACAAGACTATGAAAGCCTCCATAGCCGTGTTCTAGAGCTAAGGAGGTTCCTTTGATGTTGAAAGTAAACAAAAAGAGCTAATAAAAATTGAAGAACAAGCCTCTGCCCAAGACTTTTGGAATGACCAATCACGAGCACAAAAGATTTTACAAAAACGCCGCCGTTTAGAAAATCATGTCCAACTATCCCAAGAAATAGATAGAATGTTAGGAGATATTGAAGTCCTACTTGAATTTGCTGAAGAGGATGAACATTCTTTAGTAGAACTACGAAAAACCTTATCTAAACTAGAAAAAACCCTAGCTGATACAGAAACCGAAATGCTATTTTCTGGTGAAAATGATAGCGCAAATGCCATTGTAGAAATTAAATCAGGCGCAGGGGGAGTAGATGCTCAAGATTGGGCAGAAATGTTACTTAGGCTATATCTTCGCTGGGCTGAGAGAAAAGGTTTTAAGACAGAACTCTTAGATGAACAAGCGGGTAAAGAAGCTGGAATTAAATCAGCCTATTTTACTGTTACAGGAGATTATGCCTATGGGTTACTAAAATCTGAAAGCGGGGTACATCGCCTTGTCCGTAACTCTCCATTTAATACGGCTCATAGCCGTGAAACAAGTTTTGCCTCAGTTGATGTAGTCCCTGAAATAGATGATGAAATCCAAATAGAAATTAATGAAAAAGATATTCGTGTAGACACATATCGCTCCTCAGGTGCAGGCGGTCAACATATTAATACCACTGATTCTGCTGTTCGTATTACCCATTTTCCAACAGGTATTGTGGTTAGCTGTCAAAATCAACGCTCACAACATCAAAACCGTGAAGTTGCTTTTAAGGTTTTACGCGCAAGACTCTATGAACTAGAAATGCAAAAAAAACGAGAAGAGCTAGCTAAACAAGAAGCTGCCAAAATGGATATTAGTTTTGGCTCACAAATTCGTAACTATGTCCTACAACCCTATCGTTTAGTAAAAGATGCTCGTACTAAATACGAAGTAAGTGATGTAGATGCTGTTTTAGATGGTGAAATAGATGATTTTATTAAGGAATATTTATTACAAAATTCTCGTCAAAAAATGGCAACTACTAGTGAAACCCTCTAGATGTATAAAAAATGAGTTAACTTCTTACCTTAAGAAGCAGTGTCCATTGGTTGTTTTTACCTATTTGGTATGTTATAGTTCGCGCCCAGTAATATCTCTAAATCCTTGATAGACAAGCCTAATAAACAAAATACCCAACGGAAGGAGCTATTTATAATGTCTCTTGATAAAATGTCTTTAGATGAGTTATGTATAACTACGGTTCGTACTCTAGCCATGGATGGTGTTCAGAAAGCAAACTCTGGTCACCCAGGCACACCAATGGCACTAGCCCCTGTTGCCTATACTCTATTTAACAAGTTTATGCACTTTAACCCCAAAAACCCCCATTGGGCTAATAGAGATCGATTTGTGCTTTCTGCTGGTCACGCATCTATGTTGCTCTATAGCATTCTACATATTTCTGGGTATGATTTACCGTTAGAAGAACTTAAGAACTTCCGGCAGTGGGATAGTAAAACCCCAGGGCATCCAGAGTATCATCTTACTCCTGGAGTAGAAACGACTACAGGCCCATTAGGTCAAGGGGTAGCCAATTCCGTTGGTATGGGAATTGCCCAACGCTGGTTAGCTAGCCATTTTAATCGCCCCGGCCATGAAATTGTTGATTATAAAATTTATGCTATTGCTGGTGATGGTTGTATGATGGAAGGTGTTTCTGGTGAAGCCGCTTCACTAGCTGGACACTTAGGTTTATCCAATATTGTTTGGATTTATGACAATAACCATATAACTATTGAAGGTAATACCGCACTTGCATTTACAGAAGATGTTGGTGCTCGTTTTATGGCTTATCATTGGAATGTTTTACGCGTTAGTGATGCTAATGATACAGAAATGTTAGCTAAAGCTCTAGACTTAGCTAATAAAGAAAAGGAACGACCAACTATGATTATTGTTGATAGTCATATTGCTTGGGGTGCTCCTAATAAACAAGATACACACGGCGCTCACGGTGAACCATTAGGAGATGAAGAAATTAAACTTACCAAACGCCGCTATGGTTGGCCTGAAGATGAAAAATTTTTAGTCCCTGAGCGTCTAGACGAATATAGAAATATGTGTATTTCTCGCGGTCAGGAACAAGAAAATGCCTGGAATGTTAAATTTGCTGCTTATAAAGAAGCCCATCCAGAACTTGCTAAAGAATGGGAAACAATGCAAGCAGGCAAACTTCCTGAAGGTTGGGAGAGCACTTTACCTGAATTTCCTGCTGATCCAAAAGGTTTAGCTAGCCGTGAATCCTCTTCTAAAGTCCTAGAAGCTGTCGCTAAAAGTGTTCCATGGTTCTTAGGTGGTGCTGCTGACTTAGCCCCATCAACTAAAACCCGCATTCCTAACGCAGGTGAATTCCAAAAAGAAAGCTATGGTGGACGTAATTTACACTTTGGTGTACGTGAACACGCTATGGGTTCAATTCTTAATGGTATGGCTCTTACTAAGCTTCGTCCATATGGAGCAGGGTTTTTAATTTTCTCAGATTATTCTCGTCCTACAATGAGACTTGCTGCTTTAATGGAACTACCTGTTACATTTATTTATACTCATGACTCCATTGGTGTAGGGGAAGACGGGCCAACACACCAGCCAATAGAACAACTCTCATCTATTCGAGCTATCCCTTATATTGTAGTGTTAAGACCTGCCGATGCTAATGAAGTAACAGAATCTTGGCGCTACATTATGGAACATAATAATCGGCCCGTAGCCTTAATTCTTAGCCGTCAAGCTCTACCTACTTATGATCGCACTAAGTTTGGGTCTGCTAAAGGTACGCATAAAGGCGCTTATATACTTGCAGATTGCGATGGTGCTCCACAAGTAATTTTGATTAGCACAGGTTCAGAAGTTCAATGGTGTGTGGGTGCTTATGAAAAACTTACTGCCGAAGGAATTAAAGCTCGTGTAGTTAGTATGCCATCTTGGGAACTCTTTGAAGATCAAGATGATGCATATCGTGAGTCGGTACTTCCTTCTAGCTGTCGTGCTCGTGTAGCCGTTGAAGCTGGTGCATCAATTGGATGGAGACGCTATGTAGGCTTTGAAGGTGCTGTTATTGCACGTCGCGAATTTGGTGCTTCTGCTCCACTAAAAGAACTACTTAAACATTTTGGTTTTACTGTAGATGATGTAGTTCGTGAAGCTAAAGCCTTAATTAGTCATCAAGCTCCTACAACAGGAACTAGACTATTACCCAATATTCCAGGACTTAATATTGACTAGCTATTAGTTAGTATACAAAAAATTAGGCTACCCAAATTTGGGTAGCCTAATTTTTTTATGACTAAAAAAGGTTTAAGGTTTGACTTAGCGATTATTTAACGGTTATAAAGTTTAGGTCTTGGTTCAAGTTTTACACTTATATTCATAGGTTGACCATTACGATATATTTCTACCTGTATTGTATCAGTAGGTTTATAATTATTTAGCGCACGATAAAGGTCTTCTTCGCTTTTAACACGGGTATCACCTACTTTAGTTAATACATCTGCTTCTAAATAATAGCGATTACCTTTACGAGTTACATTTGTGCTTCCTTTAATTCCAGCACGTCCTGCTGGGCCTTCAGGAAGAGTTCCTGTAATAATCAAACCCTCTTTAACTCCCATATCAACAGCACTAGCAAGCTGAGGCGTGATAGTTCTAGTTCCAATTCCTAACCAAGGTCTTAGAACTTGTCCATAGTTAATTAACTC
Source organism: Acidobacteriota bacterium (assembly GCA_016213785.1). GTDB lineage: Bacteria > Acidobacteriota > Blastocatellia > Chloracidobacteriales > JADJPF01 > JADJPF01. The sequence continues at coordinate 43,401 of JACQZQ010000077.1, read as the reverse complement.
TGGGATAATACGTTTAGCAATATCTACTGGAACAGCAAACCCAATTCCTACCGAACCGCCAGAAGGGCTATAAATAGCAGTGTTTACCCCTATCATTTCACCTTTAGAATTAAGTAGCGGCCCACCAGAATTTCCAGGATTAATTGATGCATCTGTTTGAATAACATTATCTACTGTACGACCATTTGCTGTTTTAAGAGGGCGACCTAACCCAGAAATAATTCCACTAGTTAAAGTTCTATCTAAACCAAAAGGATTACCAATGGCTAGAACCTTTTGACCAATATGCAGTTCTTGAGAAGTCCCTAATGGCACAACATGCAATTTTTCTGCTGGAGCGCTTATTTTAATAACAGCAAGGTCATTATCAGGGTCTGTTCCAACAACTTTGGCAGGATAAGTTGTTTTATCTGCAAGCGTAACGGTTAATTCTTGAGCACCTTTAACAACATGGACATTTGTAAGAATATGTCCTTGTTTATCAATAATTGAGCCTGAACCCGTACCTTGTTGTGGGTCTGCTTCAAAGCCCCAAAAGTCTTCTACATAAGTAGTGCTAGTGATATTAACTACACCAGGGCTGATAGTTTCATAAACATCTATATTGTTTTTTTCATCCCAAGACATTGACTCATTTTTCTGAGCTTTAGCCTTTTCTCCCTCTGTAGCGCTCAATGCTGTTTCATCAGAAGTAGCAATTGCTGTAGGGAGTGCTTTTTTACCATAACGGTCATAAACTGCAACAAATGTTCCTGCTAGTAGAGCAGAAATAAGAGAAAGCAAAATTAGTTGTCTAATTGTTATGCGGTACATAAATTAAATCCTCAGTAAAAAGTTTTATTTGTTTTAGTTAAGAACCTACCAGAAACAAGACTCAATTATATAACTACTCAAAAAGGTTTTTGTTTCATTTTTACTCTTTTCTAGAAACTTCTACTTCTAAAAAATCCCTTGCAGCATCAGTATTAGGAAAAATACTTCGAGCTTCACTAAGTAAAACACTATTATCTAAATAACGTGGGCTAAAATGTGTAATTAATAGTCTTTCTACTTGGGCTTTTTCTGCAATAGTTGCTGCTTGAATAGCTGTAGAGTGGCCCCTTGGAGGCGCTTCTTCAGCTAAATCCTCAGCATAAGTCGATTCATGAATTAATAAATCAGCATTACGTGCAAGCTCAACACTGTTTTGACAAGGACGTGTGTCTGTGCAATAAACTACTTTACGTCCTTTTCTAGGTAGCCCAACTATATCGCTACTTTTAATCTCTCTACCATCTTCTAAAATAATATCTTGGCCTGATTGTAACTTTCCATAAAGCGGCCCTGGAGCAATACCTAAGGCACGAGCTTTTTCTAAATCAAATTTTCCAGGATGATCATTTTCAATAACTGCATAGCCAAAATCTAAAACTTGGTGATCTAAAGGTAGGCAATTAACCGTATATCCGTCAGCCTTACGTACTATCCCTGCTTCAACTTCAGTAATTTTTAATTCATAACTTAGCCTAGTAACAGAGAGTTTTAAGCTCATTGTAATAAAATCTTTAATTCCACGAGGGCCATAAACATAAAGTGGATTAGGACGATGCTGCATACTTAATGTAGCTAAAAGTCCAGGAAGCCCAAAAATATGATCTCCATGCACATGAGTTAAAAATATAGCATCTAGCTGTCCAAGCCTTACAGGAGCGCGTAAAAGCCTATATTGTGTTCCTTCACCACAGTCAAATAATAGCCAATGACCATTAATAAAAATTGCTAGTGAAGAAACATTACGCTCTTTAGTTGGTGTGCCTGAACTTGTTCCTAACATTATAACTTTCATAAATTTATATAACCTCAACTATAATCTTCTGCTACATCCCAACTAGAAGCCCTTTTTACAGCACGTTGCCATTTTTTATAATTAGCCACACGAATTTCCAAAGATAATTTAGGCTCAAAATAAGTTGCTTCTGAACTTATTAATGATGCTAGCTCGTCAGTGCCAGCCCAGTATTTACAAGCTAATCCAGCTAAATATGCAGCCCCTGCAACAGTGCTTTCTACCATTTTAGGCCGTATTACTCTAGTCCCTAAAATATCTGCCTGTATTTGTAAAAGAAGATTATTAGAAGTTGCTCCTCCATCTACTCTTAATTCTTTAACTTTACAATTAGCATCAACACATAAAGCTTTTACTAAATCACATGTCTGATAAGCTATTGATTCAAGCGTTGCTCTAGCAATATGAGCACGGTTTGTTCCACGAGTAATTCCAATTATTATACCTCTAGCGTATTGATCCCAATAAGGTGCACCCAGCCCAACAAAAGCAGGAACAACAAAAACCCCCCCTGTATCGGCCACAGAAGATGCTAGAACCTCTGATTCTGCTGCTGAGTTAATAATCTGCATTTCATCTCTTAACCATTGAATTGCTGCACCAGCAATAAAAACAGACCCTTCTAAAGCATATTGAGGCTTTTGACCAGCAATTTGCCAAGCAACTGTAGTTAATAGCTTTTGAGTAGATTTAATAGGCTCATCTCCTGTATTTAAGAGCATAAAACAACCAGTACCATAAGTATTTTTTGCCTGTCCTCGACTTAAACACCCTTGTCCAAAAAGCGCTGCTTGCTGATCTCCTGCAATTCCAGCAATCGCAATACTTGCTCCTAAAACCTCTACAGCCGTTTCTCCAACAATTGCGCTAGATGGAACTACTTTAGGTAATATCAAGTGGGGAATATCAAATAAATCAAGTAACTCGTCATCCCAAACCATATTATGGATATTAAAGAGCATTGTTCTACTAGCATTTGATGGGTCAGTAACATGTAGTTTTCCTTGAGAGAGTCGCCAAATCAGCCAGCTATCTATAGTTCCCACAGCTAGTTTTCCTTCTTTTGCTTGTTCCCTGGCACCAGGGACATTATCTAGTAACCAGCGAATTTTACTAGCACTAAAGTAAGCATCTATCAAAAGCCCTGTTTTTTTCTGGATAAGCTCTTCATGTCCTTGTAAACGCAATTCGTCACAAAAACTTGCTGTACGTCTACATTGCCAAACAATAGCATTATGTAAAGGCATTCCAGTCTCTCTATCCCATAAAACTACTGTTTCACGTTGATTTGTAATTCCTATAGCAGCAATTTGAGTAGGCGAGATATTTGCTTTAGCAATAGCCATTTGTGCTGATCCTAGCTGTGTTGCCCAGATTTCCATAGCGTCATGTTCAACCCAACTAGGTTGTGGATAATGTTGAGAAAAAGGCTGTTGGACAATTGAGATAATATCAGCTTTTTTATTGAAAATAACAGCACGTGAGCTAGTTGTGCCTTGGTCAAGTGCAAGAATATATTGATCCATAAACTTATACCTAAATTAAGGAAATAATTGGTTGATAAAGAGAATTTTTGATAACAAATAGGGAAAAGTCTAACTCTGTATTACCAATAAAGGCAAGTTATGATAACTGCCTACAGGACTGTTTAAAAGTCTGTAAGTTAAAATAGGGACAGAAGTGTCTTTTAGTTCTCGGAAATCTTAAAGTGCCGAAGGCACGACATAATTGTAACTAATGACCTAAACCATGGAAATATAATAAGTTAATTTTAGAGTCGTTTAGCGACGACACAATAATTTAGATTAGGTATTTATTATGCCGTTACTACACAGCTCTAAAGGCTAATTATCTGATAATCTAGGGCTTATGCCCAGGGCTAAAATTATACAGCCGCTACGTGGTTAAGAGAACTGAATGACCCTATAATTGCTTACCTAACTTGACCACTAAAAACATTTCTAGTAGTCTATAGCGTTTTGCAGAAAAGGCATATTTTCTTTCTTATTTTTGCAAAAAATTATTAATTAACCAATTAACTATTATTTATTTATTGCATTTTGATTAGTAGAAGCTAGTAATAGTATTTAAGATAAATTAAAGGACTATTAAAAGTTTCTAAAAGCTTTGATTGTGCAAGCAAGGAGAAAGTACTTCAATGAGAGCGAATTTAATTCGACGTGGGATGATTATTCTTTTTAATGGCGTGCCACATCGTGTTATGGATGCACGTCACCATACCCCAGGAAATTTACGTGCAATGATGCAAACTAAATTACGTAATATTCTTACAGGGGCTTCTTTAGAAACCCGTTTTAGTGCTACTGAAGATGTTGATCGCGCAACACTTGAACAACATATGTTTAAGTATCTTTATAGCGATAATAACACCCATTACTTTATGAATGAAGAAAATTATGAACAAATAGAGCTAGATGATGAAGCCTTAGGTGATGGGACATATTACTTAATTCCTGACTTAACTATTCAAGTAGAATTTTATGATAGTAAGCCTATAGGAATCCAACTTCCTTCTTCGGTTACACTTAAAGTGGTAGAAACAGAGCCAGAATTAAAAGGCGCTACTGCTAGTAACTCAAATAAACCTGCTAAACTAGAAACAGGTTTAGCTGTTCAAGTTCCTCCTTTTGTTCGTGAAGGCGATCTTGTTCGTATTGATACAGCAGAAAATAAATATATGGAACGTGTTAATAAATAGTCATTTATCAGTCATTTGCAGCTAGTATTATAATATCTTCTTATGTATATTTTATATAATTTAGCTCTCTTACTAGTTTTAATACTAGCTGCACCTTACCTTCTTTATCAGGCTATAGTTTATAAAAAATATTTAGCTAATCTATCTACTAGATTAGGGTTTCGCCAAATAGACAATGCTTCTTTTCCACAACCAAAAATCCTTATTCATTGCGTTTCCGTAGGGGAATTTGTAGCCGCAGAGCCTTTAATTGAAAAACTCCATAAAAGCTTACCTGAGTATAAATTAATAATTTCTACAACAACAATAACAGGACAAAAACTAGCTCAAGAACGCGCTAGTAAATTTGCTTGCATTTGTTATTTTCCTTTAGATTTTTCTTTTTCTGTAAACAGATTTCTTAAGCAACTTGAACCTAAAGCTATTGTAATAATGGAGACAGAAATTTGGCCGAATTTCTTTCGTCTTGCAAAAGAAAAAAAAATCCCTTTATTTATTGCCAATGGTCGTATTTCTGATAAATCATTTTCTAGGTATAACAAAATAAAATTCTTACTAAAAAGTGTTTTAGATTCTGTTACTTGCTTTATGATGCAATCTAGCCAAGATGCCGATAGAATCTTAGCCCTAGGTGCAAAAGAAGAAAAAGTTAAGATTTGTGGAAATATTAAATATGATTTAGGAATGTCTTCTCAAGCCGATCGCTTAGATAAACTTGCTTTAGATTTAGGAAAAAAACTTCACTTAGAAAAAAACTCTCCATTAATACTTGCAGGTAGTACTACTCCAGGAGAAGAAGAAATATTAATAGCCGCTTATCTTCAAACCATAAAAAAAACAAATTTATCTAATACTAGACTTTTAATTGCACCTCGCCGCCCAGAACGCTTTGATGAAGTTGCAAATTTACTTGTAAAAAATGATCTAATTTTTATTCGTAGATCTAAAATTTCGTCTGATAATAGTTTTACTAATAATGGTGTTAGCAATAACAAGGCTGAGAGGATAATTTTATTAGATAGCATTGGGGAATTAGCAGCAATTTATCGTTATGGGCAAGTAGTTTTTGTTGGAGGAAGTCTTGTTCCTTATGGAGGGCATAATATTTTAGAACCAGCCCTTTATAAAAGAGCGATTATTACAGGCCCTTATATGAATAATTTTCAGAAAATTGCTACAGACTTTCTATCTGCTCAAGCTCTAGTTCAACTTCCTATATTAGAAAAAGAAGAGCTTATAAATACGCTAGCAGAGAAATTTATTTATTTATTAGAAAATAATGATATTTGTAGTCAGCTAGGCAAACAAGCTTATCAAGTTATTGAAAATAACCGGGGCGCATTAGATCAACATATTAAAATCATCTGCCAATTACTAATAGGCGCTAAATAAGCGCTTAGAGGTCTTATTCTCAATTAGCTTTCAATTAGCTTTCAGTTAGCTTTTAATTAGGTAGGTCTAGAAAAAAGGCTTGCAAAATTTCCTAATCTATCGGATAAGAAGTTATCCAATACCGAAAAATCAAATAATTTAAATTCATTATAAGAGAGGAACATTACTTATGCCGCGAACTATGGGACATGAGTTGTCATTAGATTTTCTGCATGTAGTTGAGGCTGCTGCTATTGCTGCTGCAAGAACTATGGGACAGGGGAAACGAAAATACTCTGATAAAGTAGCCGTAGAAAAAATGCGTGAGGAATTAAAAAATGTACCAATTCGAGGAGAAATTGTTATAGGTGAAGGTGAGAGAGATAAAGCACCAATGCTTTATATTGGTGAAAAAGTTGGAAAAGATTTTGACTCAACTAATCCTGAAGAATATCCAGAGGTTGATATTGCAGTTGATCCTTTAGAAGGAACAAATCTTTGTGCAACAGGTGCACCAAATTCTATTGCTGTTCTTGCTGCTGCTGAGCGAGGAGGTTTACTTAATGCCCCAGATATGTATATGAATAAGCTTGTAGTTGGGCCTGCTGCAAAAGGACATGTTGATATTGATGCTCCAGTAAAAGAAAACCTAAAAATTATTGCTCGTCGATTAAATCGTGATGTTACAGATTTAGTAGTCATTGTGCTAGATAGACCAAGACACCAAAAGCTAATGGAAGATATTAGAGCAGCAGGTGCTAGAATTCAGCTTATAGGAGATGGTGATTTATCTGCTGGTATAAGCGCGGCAGTAGCTGGCTCAGGCGTTCATGCCGTTATGGGTATTGGTGGTGCTCCAGAGGGTGTATTAACTGCGGCTGCAATGCGTTGCTTAAATGGTGAAATACAAGCTCGCTTTGTACTTAAAGATCAACTAGCCCAAGAAGATCTAGACAAAGTTACTGACGATAACCAAACTATTGAAAGAATGAAATCAATGGGTATTCAAGACCCTAAAAAAGTTTATACAACAAATGACTTAGCCCCAGGAAAAAATATTATCTTTGCCGCTGCTGGTGTTACTAGCGGTAATATGCTTAAAGGTGTTAGATTTTTTGGTGATGGGATTAGAACACAATCCTTAATTATGACTACTTTGCCTCATTATGTAAGATTTATTGATAGTATTAAATTAAACCAAGCCCCAGATGTAGTTGTCAGATTTTAATTAATAATTTAAGTATGGCGCTAAGCCTTATTTCTTATACCTATCATAAGCAACTAAAACTAATAGTTGTAGAAAATAAAGTTAAAAATAGGCTAGGAGTTATTCTAGCCTATTTTTTAGCGATTATGTGAAAACATTTCTTTTATAAAATTTATAGATGCTATCTGTCCCATTCTTTACGTAGTTGAGCTATGGTATCAGTTACTTTTTTAAGTTGCTCTAAATTTTCCTGAAGTTGTTTTAACATAACATCTCGTTTTGTATACTGCATTCCATTAGACTCTAGCCATTGTGCCGCTTGTTCAACTTGCTCAGGTTTTAATGCAAGTATTTGATAACAATAATCTAGATGCTCAATTAACATCTTACATTCTTGCTTAATAATACTTGCATTAGGAAAATTAGATAGCGTCTCTGTTGGAGTAAGTCTAGGTAAATGTTGAAACTCGCTTGAGCCATATAATTTACTTACAATAGACGCACTACCTAAATATTTAGTACGTTTATGGCTTTTTTCTACTACTTCATCAGGGTCATAGACTGCTAAAGGTTTTACTGCTTGAGTGAGCCTACTAGCAGAAACATCGCTAGTTAAGCTATCGCCATAAAACCTGCCTAAGATTAATGTTATATTATCTTGTCCCCCGCGTTCTTTGGCTAATTGGATCATACGCCAACAAGCGTTTTCTGGGCTTAAAGAGCTAGAAATCTGTAATATTTCCTCTGAACGAACTAAATTAGATAATCCATCTGTACAAAGTATTATTATGTCATTGCGTTGTAGCTGAAACATACTAACAGCAACTTTTACAGCCTCTTTATTTCCAACAGATTGCAAAATTACATTACGACGAGGGTGTTTTACAGCTTGCTCTGGCTTAAGAATACCTCTCATTACTAACTGAGCCACAAATGATTGATCTGTAGTAACTTGTTTAATGTTATTCTTACGGATAAGATAAGCTCTTGAGTCACCTACTTCAGCAATATAAACTTGGTTACTTTCAATAAGCGCTGCAACAACTGTAGCAGACATATTTTTTAGTGTAGGACTATTTTGTCTTTCATTCCAAACTAAATGATTAGCTTCTTCTATTGCTGCAACTAGTCTATCATAAGGGGAAACAGTTTTTGGTAAGCGAAGCAAAGCATCCTTAATCGCTAAAACTGTTAGGTCGCTTGCTACTTCACCTCCATTAGAACCACCAACACCATCTGAGACTACAAATAATAAAGAATTTTCTCCTAATTTATGGCTAACATGAAAAGTATCAGGTAAAGTGCGGCCTAAAACAAGATCTGCCATAATAAATGCATCTTCATTATTATCCCTTACCATTCCTACATCTGTACAACCCGCTACATTTGAAAATACTAGGTCTTTGTCCATTTTATTTCCTCCCACTTAAGTAAATATATGTGTTTTATTATGGCGGTAAAATTTATAGTATTATTCACACTCTAAAGGCTTTAGTCACTAAGAATTTTGCTATTTTGGGGCGTTATAGGGTTTTATTTGCTTTTATTTTTACTTTTACTTTTACCTAAGACGCTTTAGGGAGAAAAAAACGTACAAATTTCAAAATCTATTGTAATTGTCTAACTCTATTATCACACATTTATACTTAATGAATAACTGAAATCTTTCTCTATCTGCTAAAAGTGTCTTGACAAAATTTATTTTAGAATTAGAATGATTCTAAAATAGGAGGCTTTATGAAAATTCGACATCACAATGAAAGAGGAAAAACAGAAATTGATTGGTTAAAGAGTTATCATAGTTTTTCCTTTAATACTTACTATGACCCCACACACATACATTTTCGCAGTTTAAGAGTAATTAATGAGGATTATGTAAAAGAAGGAGGGGGTTTTCCTACTCATTCTCATCAAAATATGGAAATTATTACCTATATTTTATCAGGTAAACTAGAGCATAAAGATAGCCTAGGGAATGGCTCTATAATTCATCCTGGTGAAATTCAGCGTATGAGCGCTGGTACAGGTATTAGCCATAGCGAATATAATGGCTCAGAGCTTGAACCAGTGCATTTTCTTCAAATATGGATTATTCCAGAAAAAAAAGGGCTTAGCCCAGGTTATGAGCAAAAATCTATCTCTAAAACATTTAATAAATGGCATTTAATTGCTTCTCAAAATGGGGATGAAAACTCTATAACTGTGCATCAAGATATAAAACTTTTTTTAGCTAAGTTAAATAAAGATAATACGCTAGACTATCAACCTAACTTAGGCCGTTATACTTGGATACAAATTGCTAAAGGTAAGGTTTTAATTAATGAAAAGCTTTTAGAATCTGGTGATGGAGCCGCTACTGGTGAAAATACTTCTCTAAACTTCTTAGCTAAAGAAGACGCTGAGATTTTATTATTTGATTTAGCTTAATATATGATTCTTAAGGAGATAAAAATGCGACCAAATATAGGATTAAATGATGAACAACGTTCAGGCGTAGTAGATATTCTTCATCTATTACTTTCAGATGAGTATGTACTCTACACTAAAACTAGAAATTATCACTGGAATGTAACTGGAAATCATTTTAACGATCTTCATAAATTCTTTGAAGCACAATATGAAGAACTAGATACAATAATTGATGAAGTTGCAGAAAGAGTTAGAGCTTTAGGTAGCAAAACTATTGCTACCTTACGTGAGTTTTCAGAAAAGACTCGCTTAAGTGAACGACCTAGTGAATATCCTAAAGCAGAAGCTATGTTAGGTAATTTATTAATAGACCATGAATTAATTATTACTAACTTACGTAAAGACTTACAAACTTGTAATGACCTTGGTGACGTAGGAACAGGAGATTTTCTTACAGGCTTAATGGAGCAACATGAAAAAATGGCTTGGATGATTAGAGCTTTTTTAGAGGAATAATCATTAAGAAAGGGGCTTTTAAATAGCCTCAGAAGTTTTTTCTGAGGCTATTTGCTATTACTAAAATTGTATCAATTTGTAGCTAAAAATTTTAATTAAGCCATAAGTTATGTTTTATTAGATATTTGCTAATTAACAGGCTTAGATGGTTGACCTATAAAAGCAAAAAAATAGAAAATGGAATTTTACCGCTTAACTAAAATTTTATCTAGGAGCTATGTTTATGTCTGATAGCCTGTTAACTCGTGATGTGCAAAAACGTCCTAACAAAGTTAAATTTTCTGGACGAATACTTTTTTTAACCGAAAGCCCTGAGCTAATTAAACAGCAATTAAATGGTGAAGATCTAGCCTGGGATGAGTCTATGAAATTACGAGATAATATTAGCACTGACGAGATCACCCCGGCTTATATTTGTTATTATTTTGATGATACTTTAGGCGATTTTCCTTACCTAGGGCTAAAGGCTGGAGAAGAATTTCCTTTAGTTCGCGCAAGTGTAAGAAAAGGGAATTTTGTTGCTTCTGTATCAGGAAAACGTCGTGGTAAAGGCTCTAGTCGTGAGCAATCTCCTTATGCTGAAATGTGTGCTGGTATTCAGGTTGTTATTGCTGAAAATATTGAACGAATCTATAACCAAAACTGTCAAAATCTAGGACTACTAACTTCAACAAACTTTGCACTTCTTGAAAAACTTAAAAAGGGCGAAGAAATATCTCTTAGTGAATTTACTGCTGATACAGATGAAATTACTAAGCAAATTATTGAATATGGAGGGCTTTTTAGTTTCAATCTTGCAAGACTTCAAGGAAAAGCTAGTGTTCCAGAAATAACTACAAAAAAACGTCCAATGACTTTAGCTGAGAAAATTTTTGCTCGTCATTTTGTTGTAGATTTAGCAACAGATAAAATTGGTGTAGAGGCTGTAAAACCAGGAGATGCAGGTTTTGTTCAAACTGATATTAGGTTTTCTCACGAATATGTTACCCCAATGTCAGCTATTTTCTTTCAAAAATACGTAGGTGAGAATGAAAAAGTAAAAGACCCTGAATCCATCTACTTTTTCCGTGATCATTTAACCTTCTTAGATGATGTTATGTCTAGTGAACGAAAGGCTATGGGGCTTTTGGATGTTGCAACTCAGCTAAAAATTAAACAAGAAACCTTTGCTAAAGAGCAAGGAATTACCTTACATGGTGAACTCTCTGACCGAAAAGGCTCTGAAGCAATTTGTCATAGTAAAATTTTACAGTCTTATGCTCTGCCAGGACAATTAATTATTGGGTCAGATTCTCATACTCCACACTCAGGCGCTATAGGCTGTATTGCTTTTGGAGTTGGGACTACAGACATTTTTAACTCTTGGATTACTAAAGATGTTAGGGTTAAAGTCCCAGAATCAATTAGAGTAATTGTTAATGGTCATAAACCAGATAATATTACTGCTAAAGATTTTATGCTAGCAATACTACGTGAGCCATATGTTAAGAACGGTGAAGCAATTGGAAAGATTGTTGAATATTGCGGTCAAGCTGTATCTGAGCTAAATATTGATGAACGCGCAACTATGACTAATATGGCGGCAGAAGTAGGTGCTTTTACAGGCATTGTTGCCCCAGATGAAAAGACAATTGATTATTTAGTCTCTCAACGAGCAATATCTAAAGAAGAGGCTATAAAATACTGTGAAGGTCTTTACTCTGATAAAGATGCAGAATATGTTTATACAATTGAAATAGATGCTAGTAGCTTAAAACCGATGATTGCTCTACCTGGCGATCCTGGGAATGGTATTTTTATTGATGAACTTGGTAAAGATGTCAAAGTAGATATTGCCTATGGTGGTTCTTGTACTGGTGGTAAGGCTGAAGATATGGATATGTATGCTAAGGTTTTTAAGGATGCTTTAGAAATGGGGCAAAAAGTCCACCCTAGTGTTAGGTGTTTTATTCAATTTGGTTCTCAAGAAGTTAGAGAATACTGTTTATCAAAAGGCTATATGGATGTTTTTGATCGTGTTGGGGTTCATATAATTGAACCAAGTTGTGGAGCTTGTATCAATGCTGGGCCTGGTATTAGTACACTAAAAGAACAAATTACAATTAGCGCGATTAATCGTAATTTTCCAGGTCGTAGTGGCCCAGGACAAATGTATCTAGCTAGCCCTTATACTGTTGCTGCATCGGCAATTGCTGGAAAAATTACTGAGTATAAAGTATTAGAGTTAGTAGAAGAATAGACTTAATAATCCTGGGAGCACAAAGATTTTGCTTACATACTACTGAAAATATTATAGTTAAAACAACTGTGCTCCCAATTTAGTTTTATTAAAGCTTCTATTCTGGAACTTGATAAGTAGCTGCTGTAGTAGGTGTTTCCCAGGCACGAACTTTATAGACCATACGGTGTTGATTATTGATTTGTGCTCCTACTTCTTCCAAAACAAAACGAGCAATGTTTTCTGAAGAAGGGTTACAGGCTTCATCAAAAGGCGGGATCTCATTTAGAACTTTATGGTCAATTCTCTCCATAACATTTTTAGTAGCAAGTTTTAGTTCCTTAAAGTCAATAAGTAATCCTGCTTGGTCTAGTTTGTTACCTCGAACAAAGACCTCTACTTTCCAGTTATGACCATGCAGGTTTTCACACTTTCCACAATAATTTCTTAAAGCATGTGCTGATGAAAACTCTGTTTGAATCATTACTTCATACATAAATTTTTCCTCTAAAATTAGGTGAAATTGCAGGCGATTAAAAGTTAAAATGCAGGATAATAGTTTTATTTTTATAAGTCTACTATTATAAGAAGGTAAGTTGACAATTATTTGAACCGTTAGACGGAAATTTATTGAAACTACAAAAAAAGTTGAGCGTATAAGCCAACAATACTAAATCAAAAAACAACCCTTGTTTATTTACTTATAAAATATATATATCTTGTTAGCTTGCTAAATCTTAGCAAATTAATATTTAGGAGAACGGATAATGTCTTGGCATAAACGTATAGTGAGTTTTGGAATGTTAACTTTAATGTTTGGTAATTTTGTTGCAGTTACCAAAGCACAAAACCCCGTAGAAGGAACAGGAATAGTAAATCTTACGCAAGATAATCAATCATCTGGGCAAAATTCTAGCCCACAAGTAAAACAACTACCAATGCCAAAAGTTGATCTTCCTACTTTAAGAACAGGGGTTGATCCTACTAAAGTAATGAAACTTTCTCTCCAAGAAGCTGTAACAATGGCACTAGAGCGCAATCTAGGAATTAAAAGCGAACAAGACAATATTAAGCTTGCACAATTTGACCTAGAAGCTTCTCAAGGCGTTTATGATCCTATTGTTGGTGGTGGGACATCTTTTTTCCGTACTAATATACCTTCGGCCAACCCATTTAATGCTGGTTCTGGAGGATCTAATGCTGTTACAGTTCAAGCCTTTAGCTTTAACTTAAATGCTTCTAAACAATTTACTAATGGTTCTAGTGGAGAGGCTACATTTGATGTTAGTCGTTCTACTACTAATAGTAACTCCTCAGGGTTAAGCCCTAAGTTTGAACCTAAATTTGAAGTAAAGTTTCGTCAACCTCTGATGAAAAACTTTAGAATTAACCAAAATACTCGTAATATCCAAGCGCTAAAGAAAAAACTAGACTTAGCCGACTTAGCTTTTAGACAAAAGCTTATAGACTTGGTTGCTCGTGTACAATCAGCTTATTACGACTTAGGTTTTGCTATTAAAAATGCTGAAATTCAACGCGAATCTGTGGAATTAGCCGCAGTACAACTTCGTAATAATGAAATACAGGTAAAAGCTGGAACTGCTGCCCCAATAGATATTGTTTCTGCACAAGCAGAACTTGAACGTCGTAAAGATGCGGCAATTTCTTCTCTTGTACCAATTACCCAATCTGAAAATGCACTAAAACTTCTTTTATTAGATGACCCTATTAGTGATTTGATGAATTACCAAATCCTTCCTACTGATATTATTGATGTTACAGGAGATAAAATAGATCTTAATGCTGCTATTGGTATTGCAATGGATCGTAGACCTGAAATTAAACAATTAGAAGTACAAAACGAAGTAAATAAAGTTGATATAGAGTTTTTCAAAAACCAACTTAAACCCCAAGTAGATTTAGTTAGTAGCTTTTCTTTACAAGGTTTAGCTGGTGAACCTGGCCCTCCAATAATTGTGCAAGGTGTTCCTGTAGGCTTAAAAGGTAGTGAGTTTGATGGTGGATTGGGGCGTTCACTTATAGAATTATTTAAGTTTCCAACTTATCAAGCAGGAGTTTCAATTACTCTACCCTATAAAAATACTACTGCTAAAGCCAATCTTGCTCGTACAGAAGTAGTTACTAGACAATTAGATAATCAAAAACGTCAAATGGTACTTTCAATTGTTACAGATGTCCGTAATGCCTTACAAGCTGTTGATTCTTCACTTCAACGTGTTGAAGCTGCAAAAGCTTCAGTAAAAGCAGCAGAAGAACAACTTAGAGGCGAAGAGCAAAAATTTGCCGCAGGTCTTTCCACTACTTTCTTTGTCCTTCAGCGTCAAAACGAACTTTCTGTTGCTAGAGGAAATGAATTAAGAGCAAAGACTGATTACAATAAGGCTAGGGCTGACCTTCAAAGAGTTATGGCAAACAATCTCCCGTAAGCTTCCGTAAGAATAAACTGGCTTTTTAAAAAGAGGTCTAGAAAAGAGGACTAATTTTAGTCCTCTTTTTTGTTTTTAGCTTAAAATTTTAGATTCTAAAATAATCTTTTATTAAGTAGTTTTATGAAAGAACTTATAAAAACTTTGTAAAAAAATCTAAAAACTAAAATTAATTAGTGAGTTTTATGGGAGCATAGTCATAATAATAAGTTCTAAAAATAAAATCTCTATCTTTTTGCGCTAAATGACATTTTTGACAATGCTCAAGTTTTCCACGCTCGATTATGGTAGTTTTAATAGGGTCTAGCACAAGATATTCCCAGTCTCCACTCTCAGGATTAAACCCTTTTTCCCTTTTTATCATAACTGTCATTAATTCTGCTTTATCTATTGGAGTTGGAAGCTTTTCTTTTACAATAACTGAGCCTATAGCGAATTTAGGGATTTTAGCAAACATAGCTTCTTTACCTATATCATTTACATAAACAGTAATAAATTTATCTCTATGAGGGTTTTTTTCTGGTGATTTATCAATAGGAAATCTTGAGGCACAAAGGGTTGCCACAATATCATTTATTTTTAGCGGCTCTTTATTAACTTTTGTCCATTTTTTATACTGCCATAAGTCTTTTTCTGAAAACCTATTATTACTGCTTACGGTTGAAAAATTAGCCAATATCACTACTAGTATAGTTACTAGAATAGAAGCTATTTTGTAAGTAGATTTTTTCATTATTCCCCCTATGCTCTAACTTGACTATACTCAAAGCCTAATTATTTGTAATATCAGCACTTCTTTACTCAAAATAATAGCTTAAAAGAGGTATAAGAAAAAGGTGAATATAGAAGAACTTGCTATAAACAATGCAGAAATAATTATAAGTGGGTTTAAGACTTTTAATGAAAAATTTAAAGAAATTACCCGTCGAGCTAAAAATAGATTTGAAACTCGTAACACTTATGGCTTTTATAATGATGCTAATGAGAGACTAGATCTTTATACTCAGTCTGTAATGCAAATAGTAAAACAATTAAAAGAAAATCTATCAGAAAATACTGAAAAAAAGGAAATTTGGGTTAATATAAAAAAGAATTATACAAAAATAATTTCTAAACGAGGTGATTTAGAAATTGCTGAAACTTTTTTTAATTCTATTACTAGAAAAATATTTACTACTACAGGAGTAGACCCAGATATAGAATATGTGGCTTCTGACTTTGAAACCTTTCCTCCACCGTCTGAAAAACCGATTTATTACACATATAAAGTAAGTGATTTAGTTAGTACAATTAAAGAAATATTAGGAGGCTATAACTTTAATATTTATTATGAAGATGTACTGCTAGATTCTAAATTAATAGCTGAAAAAATTACCCAAGAAGTTGGATATTATGCTCCTAAAATAGAAGTATTAAAGTCTATTTTTTATCGCAACAAAAAGGCTTATATAATTGGTAGAATTTGTTATGAATATACTTATGTTCCTCTAGCAATAGTACTACTTAATAAAGAAGGGGGAATGATAGTAGATGCTGCTTTATTAACTCAAAATGAAATAAGTATTGTTTTTAGTTTTACCCGTTCTTATTTTCATGTTGAAGTTGAGCGGCCTCAGGAAATGGTGAGTTTCTTAAAATCTATTATGCCATTAAAACCTGTAGCTGAATTATATATATCTATTGGGTTTAATAAACATGGTAAAACAGAGCTTTATAGAGATTTACTAGATCACTTGGAGAGATCCTCAGATAAATTTGAGTTTGCTAAGGGTAAAAAAGGAATGGTAATGTCTGTTTTTACTCTCCCTTCTTATGATGTGGTTTTTAAGATTATTAAAGATAAACCTGAGTTTCCAAAAAAGAGCACTCGTCAAGATGTAATTGATAAATATAACTTAGTTTTTACTCATGACCGCGCAGGACGTTTAGTTGATGCTCAGGAATTTGAACATCTAGAATTTGAAAAAAGCCGCTTTTCTGAAGATCTCTTAGCAGAACTCTTAAAAGTTGCTGCTAAGACAGTTTTTATTGAAGGGGAAAATGTTGTTATTAAACATCTTTATACCGAACGAAAACTTATACCTCTTAATATTTTTATTAAAGAAATGCCCTTAGTTCTTGCTACAGAAGCAATTCAAGATTACGGAAATGCTATTAAGGATTTAGTAGCAGCAAATATTTTTCCTGGTGATATTTTACTAAAGAATTTTGGAGTGACTAGACATGGGAGAGTGATCTTTTATGATTATGATGAGCTTTGTCTAATTACGGAATGTAATTTCCGAGCTATTCCTCCAGCAAGAAACTATTATGATGAGCTTGATTCTGAGCCTTGGTTCCATGTAGGTGAAAATGATATTTTTCCAGAAGAGTTTAAATCTTTTATTGACTTAGAAGGCGAGCTAAGAGAAGTACTACTTAAATTACATGGAGATTTATTTAATGTAAAATTTTGGCTAGATTTACAAAATAGAATAAAAGCAGGCGAGGTATTAGATATTTTTCCTTATAAAGGAAGTCAGCGATTTGTTAGGGAGAATATTAAATAGATTCTGTAAATGCAGCAAAATAAGTTACTAGAAATAACTAAAAGTGTTATTAGCATTAATCCTTACCCATTAAACTATTGGGAAGTTACTGCTATTATAGAATCTCTAGGTTATACTGATTATATTGTCCAAACAGAATTTGGTTTTCCAAACGTCCTAGCCCTTGCACAAAATATTTATGAGCTTATTGATAAAGAGTTTCCTACAAAACCTAAGGAAAATAATTCTTTATTCAATATTTTTTATACAGAACTTCAATATTTTTTAGAACAATTTTCTCACAGTTTTATTTATGCTATTCCTTGGATAGCAATGTTTATTTTTGAACATAGCGACTACAATAATAAATTCTTAGTTTTACCTCCTGATTTAGCTGCGCCCTTGAGTTTAGCTTTGATGATGAGTTTAATTATTGGTGGGGGCTTTATTCAAATAATTTCTAGACAAGGGCAAATTTATATTAATTTAGGAGAAATAGAATTAGCAAAAAAAGCCTGTGGGCAATTTGTAATTATTGGGCTTTTTATTAGTATAGTTATAGGGTTTATAGGGCTATTATTTGGATTTTATCGTAGCTTATTTCCAGATAATTATTTAATTGTTTCAGCTATTTATTATTTAATTTTAAGCTTAATCTGGATGCTATGTGGGGTAATTTCTCTAAAAAAACCTGTGTGGCATATTCCCCTAATTTTTCTCCTTAGTGGTTTACTTTATGTAGTGCTAATTTATTTAAGAGTAAGTGCCTTTATTGGACAGATTATAGCTTTGATTTTTAGTTTATCTCTAATTTTTGGACTACTGGCAGTGCGTTTTAAGTTTAGTCTTAAAAATAAGGATAATATAAAAATGCAGATGCCTAGGATTGCTTTACTTTTTTATACTTTAATCCCTTATTTTTCTTATGGAGTAATATATTTTAGTTTTCTCTTTGCAGATCGAATTAGTGCAGGTTCAGCTATTTCTTTTTCCTCAGGACTAAATTTTGCAATAAATTTAGAGTATAAAACAGGGATGGATCTAGCCTTGTTAAATTTTTTAGTCTTAATTGCTATTACTGAATATATGCATTATAAATTTATGCACTACTGGTATAAAAAAACAGAAATAGTTTCTAAAGATAATATCCAAGATTTATCAAAGAACTTATATAGATATTATTTCTTGATAAATATAGCAATTTTTTCTCTATATTTGATATTAGGAAGTATGGTAATTTCCTATTTTTCTAATAAATATATTTTGACTAGTAAAACAATTGAAGTAGCTATTATTGGCTTAGTAGGGTATTTTATTTTTACATTAGGCTTATTAAATAGCATGATTTTATTTAGTCTTGCTCGACCTATTTTAGTATTAAAAGCAATAATACCTGGATTTTTAATAAATTTATTTTTAGGTTACTTTTTTAGTCATATTTTTGATAGTTATTATGCTTCATTAGGTTTTGTATTGGGAGCTTGTTTTTTTACTATTTATTCATTGAAAGAAGTATTCAGTGTCTTATCATACCCAGATTATGCTTACTATGCTTCTTAAGAACGGTCGTGTTGCAGTAAAGTTGGCAATTTAGTTGCAGCCTTTTATTAAATGGATATAGAAATCTAGTATCAACTTTTTCACAACACGACCTAAAATTATAACAATTAAAGAGCAAGCAAAGGTGTAGCATCTTCCTCTAGTGCTAGACGAATAGCTTCGTCCAAATCTTCCATAAGATCTTCAACATCTTCAATTCCTACAGATATTCGTACTAGGTCAGATGGAGGGGCAAGCTGGTTTTTAAGCTCTAAGGGAATACTTAAGTGAGACATATTATAAGGCAAACTTATTGTTGAATAAACAGAACCAAAACTTACAGCAGTACTAAAGAGTTTAGTTTGTTGAACTATTCGTTCAGAAAAGTCTTTATTGTTACTAGTAAAACTAATTACTGCACCATCGCCTGTTGCTTGTTGGCGATGAATATCATAACCAGAATGAGTAGATAATCCTGGATAATAAACCTTTTTTACTAAAGGATGATTATTTAGATATTCTGCTACTTTTCTAGCAGATATATTTTGTTTTTCTGCTCTTAATGCCAGTGTTTTAATGCCCCTCATCAAAAGCCAGGATTCAAAAGGGCTAA
Organism: Acidobacteriota bacterium; assembly: GCA_016213785.1. Lineage (GTDB taxonomy): Bacteria > Acidobacteriota > Blastocatellia > Chloracidobacteriales > JADJPF01 > JADJPF01. Next base: position 24,009 of record JACQZQ010000077.1, on the reverse strand, counting down.
GACCTGACCCTTCGGCATTTTGTTGAAAAGCTATTTTGCGGTTTAATTCTGCATTACTTGTAATTACTGCACCTGCAATTAAATCACCATGCCCACCAAGGAATTTAGTTGCAGAATGTACTACTATATCTGCACCTAGTCTTAAAGGCTGTTGAAAACAAGGAGAGAGCATAGAATTATCAACAGCAAGTAATACACCAGCATTTTTAGCTAGCTGTGCAATTGCTCTAATATCGCAAATTCTTAGAAAAGGATTTGTTGGGGTTTCTACAATGATCAACTTTGTTTTTGGATTAAGTGCTTTAGCTATTTCTGCAATATTACTAGTATCTACATAATGTATACCAATAGCATAATGTGTAAGTAATTGATTTAGCAGTCTTACAGTTCCTCCATAAAGATCGTTACTTGCAATTATTTCCTCTCCAGGTTTAACTAATCTTGTAAGAGCAGTTAAGGCTGCCATACCGCTAGAAAAGGCACTTGCATAACTTCCTCCTTCTAGTTGAGCAAGTTGTTCTTCTAATAGTGTACGAGTTGGGTTTGCTGTACGAGAGTAATCATAAGCCCCAAATTTTGTAGCTGAAGTTTGGCGAAAAGTTGCAGTTTGGTAAATTGGTGGAACAGAAGGGTTGTAAAGATCATTATAAGAAGTATTTTCTAGGTTAATATGCACACAACAAGTAGGGATTTTTATGTGTTTATTTTCCTTAGATAAGGTTAAAGGTTTAAGGGGAAAGAATTGATCTGGGCCTAAGCCTACTTCTGTACCTTCATTAGAGTTTATAGATTTTATTGTAAATGAAAGCCCTTGACTAGCAGCAAATTGAACAGCTTTAGATTGTACTACTTTGCCTCCAATTTCGCAGGCTGTTTCCCATTTAACTTTAGAAAAACGTAATGCTTGAGACTCTACTAGAGCAGGATCGCTAGTATAAAGACCATCAACATCTTTAACTAAGATACAATGCCCCTTTAATTGTTGGCTAAGAAAAATTGCTGTAAAATCAGAGCCACCTCGGCCTAATAGAGTAGTATTTCCTCTGCTATCTTTACCAATAAAACCAGGTATAACAACAACAAAATTTTCTAGCTCTTTTTGAATATATTCAGTATTTGCAGAGATAAGTTCTGAGTCTAAAGGATTTTCTGTAGTAACTAGTCCTGCTTGAGTAGCGTCTAAAGTTTTAGTTGCAATACCAGCCTTATTTAATGCAAGCCCAAGTAAAATGGATGCGGTAGTTTCTCCGGTTGCTAGTAAGTTTGCTAGTGCGATAGGTTCAGGTTCTTTACAAAGATTATAAGCTCGTTGTAAAAGCGTGTCTGTTGTATTACCAAATGCTGAAACTACTACTAAAACCTTATTTCCACCACGCCAAACATGATATATCTCTTGCACTACTTGGGGAAGATCTGTTTCTGAACGCAGTACTGAACTACCAAATTTTAAGATAAGTAACCTAGATGTTGTAAACAAAGTTATATCCTCCTAGTTTTATTATTTGCACAAGGCTTGTTTAAGGTCGTTAATTACATCATTTGGGCACTCTAATCCTACTGATAATCTTACTAGACCATCAGTAATACCTGCTGCAACTCGCTGTTCTACTGGAACTGAAGCATGTGTCATTGAAACAGGATGAGTAATAAGAGTTTCTGCTGAGCCTAAGTTTTCAGCTAAAGCACATAAGTGTACAGAGTTCATTAGCTGAATACCTGCTTTAACACCACCAACTACTTCAAATGTGATAAGTGCTCCACCAGTTCGTTGTTGACGTTTAGCTAGCTCATATTGAGGAAAGGATTCTAAGCCAGGATAAGCTAAATTACTTATTTTTGGATGTTTTTCTAGAAATCTAGCAATTTGTAGAGCATTTTCTGAATGGCGTATCATACGAAGGGGAAGTGTTTTAACCCCTTGAAGTGTTAACCAAGCAGGGAAAGGTGCCTGAATAACGCCTGTTGCAGTTCGTGTTAAAGTAAAGAGTTCTTGTAATTCTGGATCATTAGTAATTAATGCTCCTCCAACTGTAGCATTATGGCCTTCAATAAATTTAGTAGTAGAATGTAAAACAATATCGGCTCCAAACTCAAAAGGCCGTTGAAGCACAGGCGTTAGAAGTGTGTTATCAACAATTAGTAAAGCGCCTACTTTATGGGCAAGACCTGCTACTAAAGCTATGTCGGTAAGCTTAAGAGTAGGATTTGCTGGTGTTTCAATAAAGATAAAACGAGTTGGCCGAGTTAAAGCTAGAGAAAGCGCTTCTATATTAGATGTATCTACAAAATCTGCTTCTACGCCAAACTTAAAAAATATTTGACGCAATAACCTTACTGTTCCACCATAAACTGCTTGTGAAACAATCACACGATCACCTGATTTAAGTACTGCTAGACATAATGCCGTAGTTGCTGCTAATCCTGTAGCATAGCAAGTAGCAAATGATGCACCTTCTATAGCGGCTAGACGTTTTTCTAATGCTGTAACTGTAGGGTTACTAGCTCGGCTGTAAGTGAAACCTTTATGTACACCTACTGCCTCTTGACGATAAGTAGTTGTTTGGTAAATAGGGGTAAGAATAGAACCTGTTGTTGGGTCTGGTTCTGTACCTGAATGAAGAGCCACTGTATCTAGAGAATAGTATTCATTGGTAAGTTTGTAATTATTTGCCATTGCAGTCTCCTTTAAGTCTGCATGGCGAGGAAAGGCTAATTGGCAGCTTTTTTAGCGCAAGAAGTATCTCACGCTAAGAATGCATGAGATCTCCTTTATTGAAAGGAATTTGATGAGATCAAATGGTTCTTTAGCTGTTTTTTATGTGGAGCAAGTCGCCTTAAATCGCCACGTATAAATTATTAAGATCGTTATTATGTACTTCAGTACATAATATATTTTCTATTAGAAAATTACTAGGGTTACACAATAGCTCATAAATTTCGCTAGGCTATTTTATGTAAGTGTGTTGTATTTCTAATTTGCAGGATAGTGTATTGAATTTTATAGAGGTTTGTCAAACTTATCTGCAATTTTTTTTCCTGTACCGAAAAGATGTAAAAAGAGAAAAAGAGAAAAAGAGAAAAAGAGAAAAAGAGAAAAAGAGAAAAAGAGAAAAAACTAAATTGGGTTTTAAATTGATTTGCAAGACAATTTTTTTCTTTAACTTTCCAGAACTTTTATTTTCCATATTTAGCTAAGAATAATTCCTAGTAATATAGCAAGACTAACTAGGTGTATTTCCAGAAGATAATTACTATAAGAAAGTAAAAATTAAGTATTTTGTTAACTAATCTAAAATTGATCTGAAAAATAAATCTTGTAAGCTATTGAAAATACATAAGTAAATAAATTACGTGAAAAACTTATATATTGATATGTTAAGTTAAACACAATGGTTAATAATTAATTAATCAAAATAAGTCTAGAAATAGTTGGGTAATAGCCCCTTTCTTAAAGGAGAGAAAAATATGAAAAAAGTATCTATTTTAGTGGTATTTGTGTGTATATGTGTAGCAACAATGATGGTAAATAATGTTGGTATAAATGCATCAAATAAATGTGAAGTAAAGTTTATGTTTGATGGCTTACAAACAATAGCATTTGGCAATCCTAATAAAGTAACTGATGGTATTCTAGATGTTCATCACCATACTCCTAAACTTGAAATAAAAGAGGTTCAGAAAGGTAGAGAAAAAGTAATTGCTAATTTTGAAGGAAAAGATCTTTATAAAAAAGTGTTAAATATCTCAATGCCTAACAATCCACATAAGCCAACACGTTATTATTCTCCTGATATGAATAAAGATACTAGTGATTTTCGTTGGTGTTTAGATATTGAAAATGACCTTTTTCAAAAACAACTTTATTTGAAAGAAGATAAATTTTACTACAAGATTAATTTTCAAGTAGGAGAGTTTGTTACTGATCATGTTACAGATGATAAATATCAGTTTGTTACTGGTAGTAAAATCCATCCATTTAAGAGAGAGATAGGAGCACCTGCTGCTCATTTAACTTTAGAAAAAGGTAATTCTTTACTCATTACTGGTTTAGGTAAAGACATTCTACTTCCTTATTCCTCAAATCTTTCTTACAGTATAAATATCACTAATCTACCACCTAAAGAGATGGCAAATATTGACCATTTTGGCTTTTACTATGATGTTCTTAAAACTGATGTTCCTAGGTTTATGCCTATTGTTGTAAAAAAAGCTACTCTTAGCCCAAGACCTTTTCTTTGTGGTGCAATGGTCTTAGGAAAATCAATAATAAATTAATTTTGATTTTAATAGCTGCAATTGTTTGGTAGAAAAGAGAGTAAACAATTAACACTTTCATTTTTATCATTGGCAATTTGTTTATAATAGTTTGCTTTAGCAAAATATTCTTTGGCTTTAGAGCTATCTGAGATTTTTTCTAAACATATTGCTAAGCCTTCATTTAACTGACTAAGTTCTAAGTTGTTTTCAAGCTTTAAGGCTTGCATTATTCTTAAAGTTTCTTGATACAAATTGGCAGATTGATCAAATTCTCCTGCCAAAAGCTTATTCTTGGCTTGATAGCCTTTTATCCTTGATAATAAATCCATTTTGCTAGTTTTATCCTTGATGGTTTCGCTCAAAGTTATAGCTTTTGTGTAATAGTCATCTGCTTTAGTAAAGTAATGTCTTTCAGCTAATGTTGTTGCTAGAAAAACATAAGATAAGGCTAAGAAAAAATCGTTGTTTATTTTTTTGGATAAACTAATAGAATTATAAAAATAAGTATCTGCTAAAGTATAAAACTTTAACTTAAAAGCAGACATTCCACTTATTTGTAATAAAGAAATGGTTTGTTCTTGAGTAAAAGAAAAGGGCTTAGCTAAAATACTTTGTGATAGCTCTAAAGCTTTTTTATCTTCATTCGTTAGATGGTAAATTGCGGCTAACGAGATAGTTGAACTAACAACTAACTCGTTAATTCCTAATTCTGTGCCAGTGCTAATAACTTCTTCTAGCCCAATTTGTGCTTGACTAAAATTAGCTAAGTCGCTTTCACTTTTTGATTGCCACATTAAGAAATAAGCTTTTAATAAAAGGTAATTGTTTTTATTAGAAAAAGACAAACCTTCTTGAAAAATAACTTTGGCGGACTGGAAATCAAGTTTTTTAACCTGCATCTTAGAAATAAAGAGTTTTGTCTTATAAGCATCAATGATTGCACCCATTGATAATAGTTCTTGCTCTAGTTCTTTGGCTTGATTTATTTTGTTGTTGTAATAGTCTCCATTAACTTCTGCCATTAATGATTTGATTTTTTGGTGACTTTTGGACAATTTACTTATTAACTGAGGTGAAACAGACTCATAAAACTTAACTAAATCCATTCCATACTTATCACCATGCTTTTTATCAATCTCAGTAGCAATCTCTCTAGCTTTCTTAATAGAAGAAATATCTCGGTACTCTAAATACTCATCAATCGCTAGGTCTAGCTCTTGATAAAGATTATTACTGACAGAGTTATTATTAGCAATTTCCTTATAAATATTGCCAATGGAATTGCTAGTGTTGTTATTGCTAGAAATTGAATAAGGAGCAACTATTGATAATTGATTAGATTGGTTACTGTCTTTATTTATTACTAAGTAGATACTAGTAGAGAGACTAGTAAATATAAGGATAAATGCTACTGCTAAATATTTATTGTTACTAGGAAAATTGCTATAGGTATTATAAATATTTTTTGGTTTTTTGAGAGTTACTTTATTAGAATCAATAGATTGTAATTTTATACTAGTTAATACTGTATCAGATTTTGTTATATTGTTTTTATAAATTGTTTCTATTATTTCTTGCTTAATTTCTTTCTTTATTTTTTCAAGTTCATTTTTCCAGATAGGATCAGAAAGGTATTTGATAAATAAAGTTTTTTCATCAGAAGAAAGAAGATGTTCTTTTGTATAAATTTCCTCTACATAAGCAAAGTTAAATAAACAGTCTTCACAACTTTGAAGGTGACGATCAATGGAATACTCTTCTTTTCTTGTTAACTCACTTTTAACGTACTTAAAGAATAAATGTATATTTTTATTACTGCACTCAATCATTAACTTTTATTTCCCTGTTATAATATATTAGTTATTTTGACTATAAAAATTTTAATAAACCAAGACGATATAAAAATTCAATAAAAACTTTGGAGTAAAATATAGTAAGTAAGAATAAAAGATAGATGGATGGTGACTATGCTCTAAAGAGAAAAAGGGACATTTCCAAGATATTCCTTTTGGCTTAGATTATAGCTTTGAGTCTCAACCTAAAGCACCATCCTTACTATACTAGTCGTTTTTCCACCATCAAAAAATCACACTTTCGGTAAATATTTTTCCGGGTTTTAATTTAACAGCCTAAATGCTATGAAAGTTACTATAGTTTAGTAAATAAATACTAACTACTTGATTATTTGACTACGCTAAATTATAGTAACTTTTATGCTTATATATAATATTGAATAAATCTAGTGAGGTTTTTATTAATAATGCCAACTACTAAGAAAGAAACTACCAAAATTGAAGAAGTCAAAGAGGCTAAATCTACAAATAAGAAAAGAGATGGTATAATAGGAGAAAGTTCTAAGCTAGTAAATAAAGTAAATAAAGTAAATAAAGTAAATAGAGAAGCAAAGACAAAGGCTTATCCTAAAGTAAAAAAAGTAGAACCCAAGCCAAATACAATAAGTAGAAGCGAACTAGCTCAATCAGTAGCAAAAGCAGTGGGTCAGTATATGGAAATAACTAATCGTGATGCTGAGTCTATTGTTTCTGAGATTATTTCTACTATGGTTGATTCTCTTAAAAATAGTGAAGAAATTGAAATTAGAGGTTTTGGTTCATTTCGCCTTCGCACAAGGCGAGCTAGGCGAGGTCGAAATCCTAAAACTGGTGAATCTGTAGATGTTGCTTCTAAGCAGATTGTGTATTTCAAACAAGGAAAAGATCTAAAAGAGTTTCTTAAGCAAAAATAGTATAGACCTGTACATAGGATAGATGGTAGTTTACATAGGCAAAAATAGCTTTAGGACGTTATATAGGTTAGTTGTTAAAGCATTAGAGCAAGAGATTATGAATATTTTTAAGCAGTTTTTGTGCTGTAAAAGGTTTTGTTAAAAAAGGGATGTTTTGTTCCTTAAATTGTTCCATTAGATAAGTGGGTACTGAGCCAGTAATTACCATTATTTTTAGTTGTGGGTTGATTTTTCTTAAAGCATTTATTGCATCAAGACCTTCCATATCTGTCATCATTAAATCTGTTATTACTAAAGATACTTTATCTTTGTTTATTGCATAAGTTGCTACTGCATCTGCTCCATTACTTGCTGTTAATACTTTGTATTGGTATAGTTCTAATATCATTTTAGTAAGTTCACGTAGTGTTTCTTCATCATCTACTACTAAAATTGTCTCTCCTTGTCCTGCTATAATCTCTTCTTCTGTTATTTGCAATCTCTCAGCCGTAGTTTGCTTATAAACAGGTAGGTAAATATTAAATTCACTACCTAGTTCTATTTCAGTATTAACATTGATAAAGCCACCATGATTTTTGATTATTCTTAAAACAATAGGTAGCCCTAAGCCGGTTCCTTTTTCTGAGCTTTTGGTAGTAAAAAATGGAGTAAATATTTTATCTAAGTTATCAGGTGAAATACCTGTTCCAGTATCAGCAATAGATATTAAAACATGTTCTCCAATTCCAGAATCACAGTTTTTTAGCTGGTAAGATTCATCAATAAAAACATTTTTTACTGTTATAACTAATTGTCCTCCTTGAGGCATTGCATCACGAGCATTAATACATAAATTTAATATTACTTGATGAATTTCTGTATTATTACCTACTACACTAGATAGGTTTTTTTCCATATCAATATTTAGATTAATAGATTTAGGAAAAGTTTCTCTAATCAATAATTTTAGTTCTGTAAGTAACTTATAAAAGTCTATTCTCTCTTTGTTTGCTTCATTTTTACGTGTTAGAGAAAGCACTTGACGAACTAAGTCTGAACCTCGTTTAACAGTATTTTCAATAGTAGTTATAGTTTTAAGGTCTTTGGGTTGGGTAAGTTTTTTTCTAAGTAAATGTAAAAACATTAACACTGGGCTTAAAATATTATTTAGGTCATGAGCAATACCACTAGCTAAGGTTGCAATACTTTCCATTTTTTGAGCTTGTATTAATTGAGCTTGTAAGGCTTTTAGCTCTCTAAGATCTAAAATATAAGAAAAGCCTGTTTCTTTGCTATTAAAAAACATTGCTCCAACAACTAATACAGGTATTTTACTACCATCTTTACAAAAATATTCTTTTTCAAATGGACTGTAACGGCCATACTCTTTTAGTTCTTTGAAGGCAAGTTTATCAAGCTCAGAGTATTCTGGAGGAGTTAGGGCTTTACAATTAATCTTTCCAGCTAATACATCATCTTCTGTATAGCCAGTCATTTTTAAGAATGCATTGTTAGCTTTAGTTATGCCTCCATCTAGCTGCCAATTAGTTAGCCCGATTATATTAGATTCTACTAGGCTATTTAGTTGGACTTGGGTTTCTATAAATTTTTGCTCTATAAATTTAAGTCTAGTTATATCTTCATAAACAACTACTAAAAAAACTTCTTGTCCAATACAAAATCTAGTTACTTTACTTAAGAACCAATATTGTTTTGTTGTTGAGAAATAAGGTTGTTCTATTTGAAATTCTGAGTTGATACCAATAATTATATCTTTGATATTTTGAACAAAAGTTTTTGTATGAAGTGCATCTTTTCCTGTTAAAGTACTACAGACTTGAAAATAATTTACTCCAGGTAAGAGTTTACTTAAATAACCATAATTTTCTTGAGCAAAAGTTTTCCAGGATTTATTTACAGAAATAATAGTACCTTTAGCATCTAAAATAGCAATATGAGTAGAGAGAGAGTCTAAAGCACTACTAATAAATAGTTCTGGCACTAATAAAAATTCTTCAGCATTCACCATAACTAATCACCATAAATATTTTGTTGGTATAAATTATTAGTTTTGAATTAGTTAAAATAAAATTTTTGGCTAGTGTGATTATTTAGAAAGATTATACTAGGTTGTTATATGTTTAGATGAATACGCAGATAAAAGTATATTAAAAGTATAATATTATAATTTAGATTATTGTATAATTATTAGGTATTCATGTTATTGTTATTGCTATTGCTATAATATTAGTTTTTGATTATTTAAGCAAATATTTTTTAATTTTAGACAAACTTTTGCAATCAAAAAAACTGTGTATCGAGGAAAAGTTAATGGAGTAGAAAATGTAATGCTAAGCTGAAAAACAGAATGTTAGAATAAAATACTTTTAGCCAATGTCAATGTCTAAAAGGGGTCTGATAGGTTTTAAAGTTCTTTTTCTATTAGGGTTACTCTATATCTATTCGGTAGCTTTACTGGTGTTTCCTTTGGGAGAATACTATATTAATTATCTTTATACTTTTCTTCTTTTTGCTCATTAAACTAACTCAAAATCAGAGGTTTCAGTGTATAAAAAAACTATTCTAGAAAACGGCATTCGTGTAATAACAGAACAAATAGATATATTTAACTCTGTTTCTATTTGTGTGTTAATAGAAACTGGCCCAAGAGATGAAACAATAGAAAAATGTGGAGCAGCTCATTTATCAGAGCATTTAATGTTTCAAGGTACAAGTAGCCGTAATGCTCTTCAAATAGCGCAATTAATGGATGGTGCTGGAGGGTATATGGGTGGGTTTACTAACCGGGATTATACTTGTTATTCTGCTACTGTGCTTTCTGATTACACTACATATGTAGTGGATCTTTTTGGAGATATGCTGCTTAACTCTATATTTTCTAAAGATAGCTTGGCAAAAGAAAAAGAAAGTGTTCTTTGTGAAATTGAAGCAGCACAAGATCAACCTGATGTTCGTACTGCAAACTTATTTCGAGCTACTAGATGGCCTAATCACTCTTTAGGCTATCCAATTGCAGGATATAATCATACAGTTAGCAATTTAACTAGGGATGATATTATCTATTTTGTCCATCAGAATTACTTACCTAATAAAATTATTGTTGCTGCGTCTGGGAATGTTGTTCATCAAGATTTTGTTACACAGGTTAGAGACGCTTTTTGGAGAATGATAGGGGAAAAAAGCTCTATATCTTATAGCTCACCAAACACTGAACTAAAAATAGTCACAGAATCTTTACCTGTATCTCAAACTTATTTCTCATTAGGCGTTAGAGCATGTTGTTATGCTGATAATAATAGATATTTAGTACATGTAATTAATAAAATTCTTGGTGGAGGGATAAGTTCTAGATTATTTCGCAAAATCCGTGAGGAACGAGGTCTAGTTTATAACATCGGTTCTGAATACTTAGCATACTTTGAGGACGGAGTTTTAATTGTTGAAGGTAGTACCATTCCTGAATATTTACAGGTTGTTTTAGAACAGATTATTCTAGAATTAAAAAATTTGTTTTCTTGTAATGAAGCTATAGATGATGAAGAACTTTTAATAGCTAAGAGACACTTAAAAGGACAACATATTATTTCTGGTGAAAATGTAGATACTCGAATGAGTAGACTAGCAACACAAGAATTATACTTTCACCGATATATTGATACAAATGAGATAACAGCCGCTATTGAAAACATTGAAGTAGAAAGCTTACAAAATTTCCTTCAAACAAACTTTTATCCTAGTCTTTCTACTGCAACCTTAGTAATAATGGGCCCTAATCTGGACAAACATATTTCAATAGATAAGCTCACAAAATTGTTAGAGATAAATAACTAGTACTTTATCTAAAAACTATTAGGATTTATAAAAATAAAATAAAAATGTAAGTATATTTTTGGAAAAATTTTACTGTTATAGAAACTCTGCGATCATATGGTATATAAATAGTTCTATTATATAAAAATATTGGTCTATTTGTGGATAAAAATATGGTTGATTTAACAAATCTCTAAATATTAGTTGAACCTTCTTAAAACACTTAATCTATTGGCGTAAGTCAAATTCATATTATTATCTAATATATTGAAAAATAAGATAGATAGACCATTACTAGCTTATGTTTCTATTTAAAAAACTTTGCTTAATATAGATATTATTAATAATATCTATGTCCTATATTGCTAAGGTATAAATTTTTTACAAAAAATACATTAAAAATTCCTAAACGTTGTTGCAATTAAAAAGATTATTAGTAAAATATTGCTAACATCAATCACAAAAAATCACAAAAAATCACAAAAAATCACAAAAATTATAAAAGGAGTTTTATTATGGGTTTAAATCCTCTTGTCAAAAAAAACTGGGTTGAAATACAAAAAAAACATGATGTACCTGTAAATGCAATTGGTGTAAAAATAGATCCTAAAGACCAGGCTACTTTAAAAATTTGGAAAGAAGAAGGCATAGATCAATTTCAAAAAGATAAAGATAAAAAATAATAATTAGTTAAGCCAATAAGAAATAATAAAAAAATTTTACTTAGCAAAAGTTAGTTCCCCAAATTGTGCTATCTATTTAATTTTTAAATAAAACCTACTAAAAACTGCTCTGGCAATTTTTAGTTTAGCTAAAGATAAATTCCAGCCCTTCAGGGCTGGTTGTTGGGGTTAAGAATAAAAACTCCAATTTAGTTTTCTTACACAGTGATTAGTTAGTTAAATAGAAGTAAAATCTTACGTTTTAATCTAGAATCTAATAGCATCGCAAAACCATTAAACAATATGGCAATTTATTGTTTTGCCTAAACGATAGATTGCCTAATAGCCCTATATTGCAAAATTGCCATAATAAATTTTTGGAGATAATACATGGTAGAACAGCATGCAAGAGACTTCTTAGCCAATACTGAAACTACCTCAGTAAGTGCAATAGATTTGTTAAAAGAAGGAATAGCAAATGCAAAGTCAGGTAATAAAGCACAAGCACGTTCTTTGTTACTTCAGTCTTTAAGCTTAAATTCTAATAGCGAAATGGCTTGGCTATGGTTAGCCTGGATTGCAGAATCTCCTAAAGAAGCTGTGCTTTATTTAGAAAAAGTTTTGGAATTAAATGCTGCAAATCAACAAGCAATACAATGGTTAAATAAAATTAGACATCATAAAGCTCAAGAAACTCCTGTTTGGAAATGCCCTATATGTCTAGTAAATTTTCCAACAAAAGAAAGTAAGTGTCCAAATTGTCGTTCTATTATCTTATTAAGCGATATAAACCAAATATTAAGTAATGAAGATGTAGACAAAAGCATATTAAACCAAGCAGCAGAACGGTTTGAAAATATAGTTTATAGCGGCGAAATACGTTCTAGTGGTTCACATTCAGAAGCAGAATTTCATATCAATATGGGGTTAGTTTACTTAAACATGAAAGTTTTAGATAAAGGCTTACTCCATTTGCAAAATGCACTTTATTTGCACGAAGATGCAAATTTGCGTACACAAGTTGAGGCTTTAATAAGTATTTTGAAACAGATTAAAGAGCGAGGAAGATCTCCAAGTCAAAAACAAGAAAAAATAGTAATGATAATAGATGATAGTCCAACGGTTCGAAAATTAGTTGCTATTACCTTAGAGCGAGTTGGTTATAGAGTAATTGCTGTATCTGATGGAGTTCAGTCTTTAGCAAAGATTGAAGAAACCGTTCCAGATCTAATTTTACTTGATATTAGTATGCCATATATGGATGGTTATCAAGTTTGCAAATTATTAAAAAGCGACACAAAAACTAAACATATCCCTATTTTAATGCTTTCAGGCAAAGATGGTTTTATTGATAAAGTAAGGGCAAGATTAGCAGGCTCTTCTGGACACATTTCTAAACCAGTAGACCCAGGTACACTCTTAGCAATGGTTCAAAAACATGTTGTTACTAATAAATGATTTTTAAGTTACAGTGTATAAAAGGAATTAGTTATGGCTGTAGAAGGTGATCTTAAAAATATTAGTCTTACAGGATTAGTACAAATAATTTGTTTAGAAAGGAAAACAGGGGAGCTAGTTTTGGCAAGAAGAGGCCAAGAAGGAGTAATTTTTTTTGAAAAAGGTGAAATTGTACACGCTAAGTTAGACAGTCTCATAGGAGAAGAAGCCCTTTTTGGTATGCTATCTTGGACAGATGGTAATTTTAGAATAACAGATAAAGTAACAGTTATTACTAAGACGATTGCTATTAATTGGAATCATTTATTAATGGAAGGTATGCGTCGTATTGACGAACGCAAAAACGAGCTTGAACTTCCTCCAAGTGGAGATATGTCTCCTATTCTTTCTCAAGCAGATATAGAACGCGATACAGCTTTAAGAGACAACATAATTTTACTAATTGCACAGCTTGAACAATATATTCCTAAATTTTCTGATAAGAAAATAACTAAACGGCCAACTTTTGCTATAGAGTTACTTAAAGATATGGTACATCAAGTTCTAGTACAGGTTGAGCTAGTAACTAGGTATGACCAAAATGCCGTTTCCCTAAGAAATATTTTTGCAAAATTAAATGAGCGATACCCACAAGCTCGACTACTCCACATAGATAATAATCGTTTGTCTGTACAATCCTTAATAAACCTTTATTCAGGGTGGTCAGGTTGGATAAGTAATGCTTCTGATAGAAAACATACTCTTCGTCAAATTTCATATGTAATGGTTGAGTTATTAGATTATTACTTTTCCTTTTTAGTTAATTCTTTACGCTTAGCAAACTTAAAAGATGAAGTGGAAGAAACAAGAGGAGTTTTAATGGCAGATCTAAAAAAAACTTTGGACAAAATAAGTTTTTGAAAGTTTATTTATAATGCTATAACGCACATTGTAAGTGGTTTATTAGTAATGCCTTTTAGTTTAGTTAAGGAGATAATTATGTCAAAGAAGATATTAGTAGTGGATGATAGTCCTACCGATATGAAACGTCTAACATTATTCCTTAAGAGTAAAGGTTACTCAATTTCTACTGCTACAGATGGAGAAAAAGCTTTAGAGATTGTGTCAGAGGACAAACCCGATTTAGTATTACTAGATATTATGCTGCCCAAAAAGAATGGGTTTCAAGTTTGCCGAGAAATAAAGACCGATCCTGTGACTAAAGATATAACAGTTATTTTGGTTACAAGTAAAAGCCAGTCAACAGATCGTTTCTGGGGCTTAAAACAAGGTGCTGATGGGTATTTGACTAAACCATTTGAAGATAATGATTTAGTCACTTTATTAAAAGAACACATACAATAATAGCTAATACTATCTGGTGGTTAATATGGCGGAAAACAAAGATAAAAATCGCCCCTCCCTAGAAAACCCACTTGTTGATGATGAGACAGTGTTTGAAGCTCCAATGGGTCTACCTGCTTGGGCATTAGAATTAGAGCCTCCTACTGAAAGCGACAGTCAAATAGATTATAGCTCTTTATCATCTGATTCTCAGGTATCTGAGCTAGACTTAGACCTTGCATCCCAAAACACAGAAGGGTTTTCTGATAGTGTAGAAACTAAAGCAGTACAAAGTGTTAACACTCCTATAGAGCAAGAAGACATTGAAAGTACTAGAAGTTTTGCACAAGAGCAGAGCTTTGTAGCAGAAAACTCTATTTTGGAAGCTCCTATGGAAGAGCCTGAGTTTTTGCAAGAACCAATTTTTGAAGAACAAACCGCTAGCTTATATTCTCAAGAGCAAGAAAGTGTTGATATAGCTAGTAATTTAGAAGAAGAAAATAAAAATGTAGAAACAGAGAGTAATTTTTTAGAATCTCCTATAGGTGAGCCTGAGTTTTTACAACAGTCTTCTTTTATACGAGATATTTATGAATCACACTATCTAAGTGATAGCGCTAGTCTTACAAACGAAAATCAAAAACCCCAAGAAAAAAGCCTACTAGCAGAAATAGCTTCTCTAGGTCAACCATCAATAGAAACTAGTCTAGATAAATCTGAGGAAGTCTTTACTCAGGAAGATTTATCAGAAAGCACTTCTTCAACTAAAGTCATAGAATTTAATTTTAATAAGTCCAATGGAAGTGCTGCAAAAATCGGTCAACTAGAATCTGTTATTGCCAATATTGACAAGGATGTCAGCTATTTAGATTTTGATATTATGGCTCAATCTTCTAATACTAATTCTAGTTTAGAAGTAGCTCGTTATCTATCTTTTTTCTTAGGTGGTACTAATTATGCTATTGCTGCTAATAATGTATTAGAAATGAATAAAGTTCCTAAAATAACTTTTGTTCCTAATGTAACAGAATGGATAACAGGAGTAACCAATTTAAGAGGAGATATTCTAGCGGTTATCGATATGCGTTCTTTTCTAGGCTTAGCAATTTCAGAAAGACGTAATAAAGATAAATTGCTAGTTATTCGAAATAACAATAGTAGTCTTATTACAGGTATTATTGTTGATGAAGTAAAAGGTTTACGAGAAATACCAGTTTCTAAAATTAAATCTTTACCAGATTTTTACTTAGAAGAAAAATTAAAATCCTTTTTCAAAGGGGTCTACAAAAGTGAAGAGGGAATGCTAGTACTACTTGATATAGAACTTTTCTTGGCATCTCCTGATTTAAGACAATTTGAGCATATTTAGTCACTTTGCTAATAATCTTATTTAATAAATACTTTGTACTCTATAAATAGTGGAGAGGGTATTTTTATATAAAAATTAATTCGTTTGGTTCTAGATTCTAGTCTAGATAGTTTTAAAATGTTTGAAAGTAAATTCAAACTTTAGGGAGAATAGTATGAATAACTTACAGATTAGAGTAAGATTAATCCTAGGGTATAGTCTCTTAATTCTCATCTTAATAGCAGTTGGTGGGCTTGGGATTTATGAAATGGCTAGCGTAAATAAAAACCTAGAAATAATTGTAGATAAACGGCTAGCTAAACTGGATTTAACTAGAGCCGCCATTAGCCGTGTTCAGGATAATGGACGTATAACAATGGAAGTCTTTTTGTTAAAAGATAAAACTGAAATTGATAAAGAAATAGCTCGACAAGAAGAAAATAAACTAGAAATTACTAAGATTGTTGAAAAAATCGAAGCAAGTCTTGAAATTGATAAAGAAAAAAGCTTATTGACTTCGGTAAAAGAGGCCAGAAAACCTTATGTGGAAAGCTTTTCTAGAGCTGTAAGTATGGTTTCACAAGGAAAAGCAGAAGAGGCAAATGCTGTAGTATTAAGGGAAGTGTTGCCAAATTTGAATAAATTTATTAGTGCATGGGAATCCTTTATCGAATACCAGGGTGAATTAACTAACCAGGCTGTTGGTGAAAGTAAAGCTAGCTATCAATCATCTAGGACTCTAATATTTGTACTAATATTTGTTGCTCTTGTTTTAGCAGGGTTAATCTCTGTGTTTATAACTAGAAGTCTTACAACACCTATAAATAAGATTATGAATCTATTTAATCAAATAGGTATGGGTGATTATGATGCACGTGTTCAAGCTGAGGGTAGTGATGAGATTGCTAAAATGAGCGAAACCTTAAATGCTATGCTTGATAACGTATTATCGCTTATTCAATCTCAAGAGGAAAAAGAATTACTGCAAGTAGAAAAAAATCGTATTGAAGAAGAGAAGAAATTGATAGAAAAAGAGAAAGAACAAGTAGAAGTAGAAAAAGAAGGAATACAAACAAGCTTACAAGTTCTTTTAGAAGAAATCTCAGACGTTGCAAGAGGCGATCTTACAAAACAAGCAAAAGTAACTGAAGATGTGACTGGGGCAATTGCAGATGCCTTTAACTTTATGATTGTTCAATTACGTAATGTTATTAAAAATGTACAAGCTACTACTTCAAGAGTAAGTAAAGCGGCCACTGAGATCAAAGCAACCGCAGAACATCTAGCAGAAGGTAGCGAATCTCAAGCCTCACAAATTATAGATACATCTGCTGCTGTAGAAGAAATGGCTACCTCTATTAAACACGTTTCTGAGAATGCAGTTTTATCTGCTACCGTCTCTGAACAAGCACGAACTAACGCTAAACAAGGGGCAGAAGTAGTGCGAAAGACCATTTCAGGAATGAACAATATTCGCCAACAAGTACAAGAAACTGCTAAGAGAATCAAGCGCTTAGGAGAAAGTTCTCAAGAAATTGGTGAAATCGTTCAGTTAATAAGTGACATTGCTGACCGTACTAGTATCTTAGCTCTTAATGCCTCAATTCAAGCTGCGATGGCTGGTGATGCTGGTAGAGGCTTTGGCGTAGTAGCAGCAGAAGTTGAGAGATTAGCCGAACGCTCTGCACAAGCAACAAAGAGAATTGAAACCTTGATTAAATCTGTACAAAGTGAAACTAAAGAAGCAATTTCTTCTATGGAATCTACTACCCGCGAAGTAGTTTTAGGTTCTGAATTAGCTAATGAAGCTGGAAAATCCCTATCAGAAATCGAAGTTGTTTCTAATAGATTGGCAGAACTGATGCAATCAATCTCAATGGCAGCTAAACAACAAGCCCGAGGCTCTGAGTCTATCAATAGCTCTATGAATACTATATCTGATATTACTCAACAAACTGCTTCTGGTACTAAGCAGGCTGCTAGCTCTATGAAAGAACTTTCTAAACTAGCAGAAGATTTGCGTTCTTCTGTAAGTACATTTAAGATTTCAAGTAATGGTAATAGTAGTACACATTATTAATCTAAAACTTAGTTTAGAATTAATGGTCTAACAACAATGGTTTTACCTAAACCAATGATATCTAATAATGAATTTAAGATCTGGCAATTGTTAATTGAAGAACGTTGTGGGCTTTATTTTAGAGAAAGCAAAAGTGATTATTTAAGTTCAAAACTTTGGCAGAGAACAGAATTATTAGGTATCAAAACTTACAATAACTACTATAACTATATTGTTTTTAACTCTAGAGGGAAAGAGGAGTGGGAAAAACTAGTTGAGTTATTAGTAATTAATGAAACTAGTTTTTTCCGACATACTTCGTCTTTTGATGTTTTAGCCAATTCTATTGTTCCTAAGCTAATAAATAGCTCTAGCAAAACCTCTATTAGTGCTTGGAGTGCAGGTTGTGCAACAGGAGAAGAAGCTTACTCCTTAGTAATGACATTATTAGACTTCTCAGAGACTTATAACTTAGAAGTAGTTGTATTAGGTACAGATATTAGTGAATTAGTTTTAGAAAGAGCAAGAAATGGAATTTATAAAGCTGCAATACTAAAACAAATATCTCCCTATCATAAAGATAAATATCTAGATTTTGTTAAAGAAGGGTCTAACCATTTTTACAAAATTAAAGATGAAATAAAAAACACTGTTAAATTTTCTAAAGTCAATCTTAGTAAGCTAATAGATTGTCCTGTTTTAGAACAAGATATTATTTTTTGTCAGAATGTTTTGATCTATTTTCAACCTCAACAGCAAATCAAGGTTGTCAAAGAATTAGGCCAGAGACTCAAAGTAGGTGGTTTTCTATTTTTAGGCCCAGGAGAGATTGTGGAACTTAAAGCAGAGCATCTCCAAAAATTAGCATTTGATGATTGTTTAATCTATCAACGTATCAAGTAAGGAGGTTAATAGTAGATGATTAATGAAATGGACAAAGAAATGCTACTAGGTTTTATTGAGGAAGTGAAAAGTTATTTACCTACTATACTTGACTCTATTGAGAATTTTAAAAAAGACCCAACCAAATTAGATGATTTAGACCAAGCTAAAAGACTTTTTCATTTGATAAAAGGCTCAACTTCTATGGTAGGCTATTCTTCCTTAAGCCATATGGCTTATTTTGCTGAAGATATTTTAGACAAAGTTGCTAATGGACAAGCCATATTAAGCCAAAATTTAGTTAATCTTTTACAACAAACAATTTTTCAGATAGAAGTTTATTTAGACGGTATTACAACAAATAGTTTAAATGAAAAAAGGATTTTTTTTGAAGTCTTTAAAGGTTTTCGAAGGTTTAATAACTTAACACCAGAACTAGATGAAATAGAATTTGAAAAATTATTGCCCAGTCATTTAGAAACAATAAAGCCTCAAGACCTTGAAGTTTTTGATATAGAACCTTCTATAAATAGTAATAGTCCAGTCAAATTTAATGTTGATATGGAACAAATTGTTCCAGAACTACTAGAAGTATTTTTTGAAGAAGCAGAAGAACATATAAAAAGCATTTCTAGTATCGTCTTACTATTAGAAGAAAAACCTGACCAAAGAGAATTACTTCAAGAACTCCGTCGTAGAGTTCATACTCTTAAAGGTGCCGCAGGTACAGCAGGGTTTAACTCACTTAGTCATCTTTTGCATAAAGCAGAAGACTTGCTAGATATTACTTATGAACATAATCTTGTTCTTTCTTCTGATGCTCTAAATACTTTACTAAGCACTTCTGAATTTTTAGAAAATACTTTTAATCAAAATGACACTAACCTTAGTGAAAAAATGGAAGAACTTTATGTTGCTTATGTAGACTTGATTGAGAACTTATATTTGGATAAATCTCAAGTAAATGAGCTACCACTAAAAGCTTTGGTCTCAAATATTGATAGCGAACAAGTAAAAAGCTTTACTATCTCTACTGTTAATGCCGAAGAACTAGAAAAATCTGAAGATATTTCTAACTCGCTTCAAAATAACTCTAATAATATTCGGGTAGCTATAGGAAAAATAGATGACTTAGTTAAATTGGCTAGCGAAAGTGTAGTTAATCGTTCCAGCTTTGAGCAATATTTTAGAAATCTTATTAAAGATATTGATGAGTTAAAGTTAAATATAGGTCGTCTACATCGTGTAGTAGGTAAATTAGAAAAAGAATATGAGACTAATACTCTAGGGAGAGGAATGTTTGCTTTTTCTGGTTTAATGCCTACAGATAATCTAGTAAGCGCCTCAAATAGCTTTTATGGTTTTGATGAATTAGAATTTGATAGATATACAGAGTTTCATATTATTATGAGAGAGTTAAGTGAAACAATGGGAGATATGAACTCTATATCTAATGACCTTAATAATACTGCATCAGATTTTGATAGCTATCTTACTAGCTCAGGTCAGTTAAATAGCGATATACAAGACAAATTGATGCAATTAAGGATGGTTCCTTTTGCAACTATTATATCCAAACTAATAAGAACGGCTAAAGTGACTGCTCAAACTCAAGGAAAACAAGTTAGTGTTCTATTTGAAGGTGAAAAAGTAGAAATAGATAAAATGGTTTTGGAGGAATTAGCAGATCCTTTCCTACATCTTCTTAGAAATGCTGTAGATCATGGGATAGAGCCTCCAGCATTACGACAAGTTGTTGGTAAATCTCCTAAAGGTCAGATAAAAATCAAAACTTACTATGATTCGGCTCAAGTTATTATTCAGATTATTGATGATGGCAAAGGAATAGATCCTAATAACATTCGTAATACAGCTATAAGTAAAGGGTTTCTTTCAGAAACAGAAGCCAATAACCTTACTGATAAAGAACTTTTCTCTTTTTTATTTTTTCCAGGATTTAGCACTGCTCAACAAATAAGTGAGATTTCTGGTCGTGGTGTAGGGTTAGATGTTGTGAAAAACAAAGTAAGTAAGATGAAAGGCACTATTAACCTAGACTCTCAAATAGGCAAAGGGACAACTTTTACTATCCGTTTACCTCTTACGCTTGCTGTAATCAAAGTTATATTAGTCAAATCTAGTGAACAAACCCTAGCCGTACCTCTTTCTTCAGTTACAAGAATTTTACGCATAGAAGAAAATCAATTAGAAAATATTGGGCAACGAGTATTTCTTAGGTTAGAAGATGAAAGCGAAATATATCCATTACACCATTTAAGTGATTTATTAAAACTAGGACAACGTAATAGCGAAACTTTTGAACGAATGCCTGTACTAATTGTTAACCTAGGCTCAGGAACTATTGCACTAGTAGTAGATAAGCTTATAGAAGCAAAAGAAATAGTTGTCAAATCTATGGGTAGTCTTTTGAAAAAAGTTTATGGTGTTTTTGGTGCAACTTTAATGGGTGATGGCACTGTAGTAATGATAGTTAACCCAAATGAATTGCTTAAAGATGCTACTAGTAAACCTGCTCAGCTAAGAAAAATAGAAAGCCTTTTACCCATTTCACAGCCTAAAAATAGAGCCTTAAATATTTTAATTGTTGATGATTCTCTTAGTATGCGTCGTGCACTTTCAGAATTAGTAAAAATAATGGGATGGAATTCAACTGAAGCTAAGGATGGAGTAGAAGCCTTAGAATTAATACAGTCTTTAGCGATAAAGCCAGACATTATTATTTTAGATATAGAAATGCCTAGAATGGATGGATATGAGCTTACATCAGTTTTAAGGGCAGATACTTCTTATCAATATATTCCTATTATAATGTTAACTTCACGCTCAGAAGAAAAACATAGAAGAAAAGCTTTTGAAGTTGGAGCTACAGAATATTTAGTTAAGCCTTATGAAGAAGAAACACTAATTAATTTAATTATAAAATTATCTGCTAAAGTCTCCTATTAAGTAAATTAATGAGTAGCAAGATACGAGTAATAATTGCTGATGATTCTAGTTTTATCTGTAGTCTGTTGACTAGCTATTTACAGTCTGATCCTGAAATTGAAGTAGTAGGAGTAGCTAAAAATGGTAAAGAAGCTGTAGAAAGGGTAAAAGAACTACGCCCTGATGTAATAACTCTTGACCTGGAAATGCCTATAATGAGCGGGTTAGAAGCAATCGATAAGATTATGACAGAAACCCCTATTCCTACTATTGTAATTACTGGTGTTAGTAAACAAGAAGCTAATACTACGCTAGAAGCCATTAATTTAGGGGCAGTAGATTTTATTTTTAAGTATGTTCCTGGATTGAACTTAAATCCCAAAGAATTATTTCGGGAAATTATTCTAAAAGTAAAAGCAGCAGCAAAAACTAAATTAATTCGTTCTTTAAGAAATAAACTTAAGGATGCTAATTCTCTAACAAAAAATAATAGTCCTAGTAAAAGTACTTTACTTAAAGTTGAGCCAAGTAGTAAACAGTTTTTGTCCGAGAGTTATTTGCCTGGAGGAGTTGTTGTTATAGGAGCTTCTACTGGAGGGCCAATTGCAATAAGAGAGCTTTTAGCTGAACTACCAGACACATTTCCTTCTGCAATATTAGTTGTTCAGCATATACCAGTTAGTTTTACAAAAGTCTTGGCAGCACAACTAAATCAACAAGTACCAATGGAAGTCAAAGAAGCTCAAGAAGGTGATAAATTAAAAGCCAGCCAAGTTTTAGTTGCGCCTGGAGGATCTCATATGATTATTACTCCTGATTCTCAGATAAAACTTACCAGCGGAATAGAAATAGAAAGCCATATACCTTCTATTGACGTTACTATGCAAGCTGTTGCTCAAGTGTATGGTCGCTTGACTAAAGGGGTTTTATTAACTGGTATGGGTAAAGATGGTTCTCAAGGATTATTAACTATTCATTCAAAAGGGGGCACTACTTTTGCACAAAGTGCAGAAACTTGTGTGGTTAACGGTATGCCTCAAAGCGCTATTGAACTTAAAGTTGTTGACCATATTGCTAGCCCTAAAGATATTGCAGCACTTTTAGTCAAACAACTTTTATCGGTCATTAAATTTAATATTTCTACTAAAGAAAATCTAAACATTTAGCTTATGACTACCAATAACCAATTAATAAAATTTACTTTAGGCGAACAAATGTTTTCTTTAGAGCTATCATCTGTCTACAGCATATTAGGGGCAGAATCTCTACAGTTAGAAAATGGCCCAAATGATCAAATAGGCTGGTTAGTCGCAAAACCTAAACCCATCATTGTATATAGTCTAGCTAAACGGTTTATGCAAAAACAAACTACTATTGGGCCTATTATTGTTCTAAATTCTCCCGAGCATAAACAAGCTTTTATGTTAAAAGAAATATTAGGTATAGCCTCTAGAGAACAAACTAAGTTTCATAATTTGCCAAAAACTCTTTCTAATTCAACTAATAAGTTTTTCAATGGCATTTTAGAAATTAATAATGACTTGTTCTTAAATATTGATCCAACATCAATAATGGCACAAAACACAGAAATTGTTGAAGAATTAAGCGGTAATAATGATTTACCCAAAACAGATTTTACACATTTACAAAACCTATCTAATCCTAATATCTGGGCAAATAGCAAAAAACAAATTTTTCTTTCAACTACAGGGCTTTATACAGAAGATAAAAAACAGATATTAATGGGATTAAGTATTACACAAGTATGTGAAATTATCGAAACAACAAAAATAAACCC
The DNA here is from genome assembly GCA_016213785.1 of Acidobacteriota bacterium. Lineage (GTDB taxonomy): Bacteria > Acidobacteriota > Blastocatellia > Chloracidobacteriales > JADJPF01 > JADJPF01. The sequence continues at coordinate 720 of JACQZQ010000077.1, read as the reverse complement.
TATTCCTTGTGCCTCAAAACATATTATGGGATTTATCCTTTATCATAATCAGCCTGTTGTAGTTATAGATATTGGATATTGTCTAACAAAAACTTCTACTGAATTAAACACAGTAAATAAATTAGTAGTAGTTAGAGGACTTAAAGTAGGAGAACTTGTTGCTTTTCCTGTAGGAAACAAAGTAAGTGTCTATAATTTGCCAATTTTACATAAAGCCTGCAAAACAAACAGCTTATTAAATAATAAGTTTATACTAGCAGCTTTTGAAATAGAAAAATCTCTTTTAATTATTCCTAATATCGAATAAGTAAATATTATATTATAAGCATTTCATTTTAAGAATATATTAAGTGATGTAGAAAATATAAATTAGCCCCGGAGGAAAACCATGAGATTTAAGACTTTAGTAGTTGCAACCATATTAGCAATAATCTGGATAGCTGCCATAGGTACTAATACTTCTTCTTATGCCTATTCTAGCGAAGATGAAAAAGATAAAAATATAATGGTGGAAAATAAAAATTCTAATTATAAAGCCAACACAGAAGGCAAAGATGAAAAAGTAAATAACCCTACTCCTTCTGTAGAAGAACAAATGTTTTTACTAAATGAGAAAGTGCGTAAATTAGAAGAGTTAGTAGAAAAACAACAGCGAGTAATAGAAGTATTACAAACAAAAGCCTCTGAAACAAATACGCCAAGAACAAATACAACAATAGT
>JACQZQ010000074.1 GCA_016213785.1 Acidobacteriota bacterium | reverse complement strand
TGCTTTAAGTACGTCGCTACTCATACAATATATTAATATTAACTGGAGTTCGTCCATTTTCTTTTCTCCTTATTTTTTTCTTTTGAAAAGTTTATGGACTACTCTCTTTCTTTTCAACTATGGTCGCAACTTGGACTATTATAATCGCCCACAATATTAAGAATAGAGTCTGTTCTCTTATAAGAATCTCTTTGCCATGGTTCATATTCCTTAAAGTTTGTTACTGTTACGTTATGAAAATTTGCTTTTCTTGTAATATCGTGAACCGCCTGACCTATTTTAAGATATTCGGGTAATATTTCATTTAGAGCACTTAGTTCTTCATAAGAATCTTTAAGACGTTTTTCTAGGAATTCAAGTTTACGTTCTTCAGTTACAGGAATATTTTTTACTATAATTTGTCTAGGTTCGCTATAAGTACTGTTTTCATCATTACTTATAGTCTCATTTTCGAGATAATCTGCTGGAACAGGTTTATTATAAGTACAGGTAATTTTGAAATAAAACTCATCCTCAGAAATAGCCCTTAAATCAAGGTTAACATCAGTAAAAAGACCTCTAGAAAAATCTAAGTCCTTAGCAAATGTATTAACTGTTTCTACAAGAGGAGAGGTGCCTATAAAAGTTACTTTATCATTGTATTCCTCAAAAGAATGCAACCTAATATCAGACGGAATAAAGTCTCTAATAACAGAAAGAAGATAGGATGGATTTTTTTGCTCAACTCTCAACCGCTTAATAATTTTAAGCCTTGACTCTACTAAGTTTGTATTGTCAAAAACAATCTGTGTCAGCCTTTCTAAAGGTGTTTTAGGGAGATTTTGAATATAGCCAATTAATGCAACACTTGATATAGAAAGCACAACAGAGAGTGTAAGTGCAATTACTCTAAAGACTGTTGGGCGATAATATTTGATATTAAAGTAGATTTTCTTGAGTAAGTTTTTTAGAGTTTTTAGAGTAGGCATAATTTTTCCTCCTTAGGTATTATATCTTATGCATTTAATATTTAAATATTAAGATATGTTAGATTTAAGGTTTTGCTAAGCAATAGCAAACACTGTACCAAGTTTTAACTAAAGCTATAAACTCGTTTTAATAACATTTTAATAAGACTCTTAATGCTAAATAATAAATTATATTAACTAAGGAGATGACTAGAGATGACGAAATTTGTTATATTGCTAAAACATAATGACAACATTTGTTAGAGAGTATAATTCTTAATTATATCCTTGCCAAAGAGACTATAAAATAAGATTCTGCTAGAGTATTATTGAAATTTCTTTAACCCACTAGATTAATAATCCTTTAACTTTTATTTATGAAAGAATGTCCGTCTTGCCGACGCTGTTATGAAGATAATTCTAATTTTTGCCCTATTGACGGAGTTGGGCTAAGTTATAGTGTTGCTGGCCCACGCTTGCTAGCAGGTAAATATCGTTTAGAACGCTTAATTGCTCGTGGTGGTATGGGGGGCATTTATCAGGCCATTCAAGAAGGCTTAGCACGTACTATTGCTGTTAAAATACTTAATCCAGAATTTGTTAATAACCAAAATGCATTAGAGCGTTTTCGACGAGAAGCTTTAGCCATTGCTGGATTAAAACACCCTAATATTGTTACTATTTATGACTTTGGTATAACACAAAATGGTGGCTCTTATATTGCTATGGAATACTTAAAGGGTCGTTCCTTAAGTAGAATTCTTAGCGAAGAAAAAAAACTAAGCATAGAGCGTACTTTAACCATAATTGAGCCTATTTGCCAAGCACTTACTGAAGCACATGAAAAAGGTATTATTCATAGAGACTTAAAGCCTGATAACATAATGCTTGAGCAAGTTGGTAATTCACAAGTTGTTAAAGTGGTTGATTTTGGTTTAGCTAAATTAAAACAGCGAGCAGAACAACGACGTATTACAGGAAATTTAGTTGTTGGGACTTTTGATTATATGTCCCCTGAACAATGCCAATCTATGGAGCTAGAAGCTACTTCAGATGTTTACTCTTTAGGGATTGTCATTTATGAAATGCTAACTAGCCAAGTTCCTTTTCGTAATGCCTCAAGGCTTGCAACAATTTACCAGCATATTAATGATCCACCTCGTCCACCTCGTGCCCATGCATCAGAGGTTCCAGATAGAATAGAAAAAGTAATTCTTAGAGCACTTTCAAAAGAGCCTGCTGAGCGTCAACAAAGTGCTTTAGAATTACTAGAAGAAATGCAAACAGCTTTTCAAGTAACTACTAAATCCTCTGGCTCTACTAATCTTTCTGGTCAGCGAAATAGTAGCGCTAGAGGACAAACAGGTTATCTTAACCGCGTTGAAGCACGTAAAAGCCCAAATGCTACTCTAAAAAAGCATTTAATTTTTAGCTATTTTTTAGCACGAGAAAAAGAGCTTAATCGTCTTACTACAGAATTTGCTTTTATTCGCTCTGGTCGTACCAAGCCTATTATAGTTTTAGGTGATGCAGGTATTGGAAAAACTGAACTAATAACAGAGTTTCGCCGCCGAATTAGTGAAGGCGAAGCTTTGTTTTTAAGTGGAAGATTTTTTGACTATCTTGGAACTAGCCCCTATAAACCTTTACTAGATGCTCTAACTACTCATATTAGACAAATTATCTCGCAACAACCATTATTTGAAAAAATTTTTGGTGAACTTGCAGACCGCATTAGAGATGATTTAGCAAATGACTGGAATTTTTGGACTATTGATCAAGGTAAATCTGGCTCTCTTCAAGGTGGCCCTGAGGGTGAAAAATACCGTATTTTTGAATATTTAGCCCAAGTCTATATTAAACTTGCTCGTCACTTACCTATTGTAATTTGGATGGATGATATGCAATGGGCTGATGGACTAAGCTTAAATTTTATGAGCTATCTACTACGTAGAACCCTTGGAGAGCCTATCCAGTTTATTTTTACTGCTCGTATTCAAGATGTTACTCAAAAAGGTCATCCTTTTCAACAATGGCAAAATTCTGTAGCCAATGCTCGTAATATTGAACAGCTTCAACTATTTGGCTTAAGTACAAGCGATGTAGATCAATATATTAAACTAGTTTTTACAGATATTGAGATTTCATCTCTTTCAATAGACCGTATTTGGCAAGAAACACAAGGCAACCCTTATTTTTTAAGTGAAACTCTTCGTCTTTTGGTTGAAGAAGAGCGAATAATTTGGACTGGTCAAAAATGGCGTTGCCCTCAACTTACAGAAATAAACCTTCCATCTTCAGTAGTTAATATAGTCGAATCTCACTTAAGACGATTTAAGGAAAATGAGCTTGATGTTTTTATGCAAGGGGCTGTTTTAGGCGATCAGTTCTCTTTTGAAACCTTACGTTTAGTTACTAACTTAGGTGAAGATGAGTTAATAGATATTGTAGAAATTGGTTTAGCTGGTTATGTACTTAAAGAACAACCATTAATTAATACTCAAAGCTTGCGCCCAACAATTTCAAATATTGATGAACTCTATAGTTTTTACCATACAACAGTAAGAAAAGTCCTTTATTCTAAAATAAATACACGTAGGCGCAGACGCTTACATCTTCGTGTAGCAGAAGCTTTAGAAAAGGCTAAAAAAGAGCGATTAGATCAAATTGCACCACTACTTGCACATCATTACTATAATGCTGAACAATACCAATTTGCTTTTAAGTACTCTGTTGATGCAGCTACAGCAGCTTGGCGAGCTTTAGCCGTAGAAGAGACAGAAAAATACTTAGCTCGTCTTCAAGAACTGCTTGATCAAATAGAAGAAGCTCAATCTATGGAATATCAAGCTCAATCTAATCAAATTACTAATCAATTTAAGAACCAACTATTAGCTGTTTCCCTGGCACAATATCGTATTTTATCTGGAGAAGTTTTAACTGCACTTGGTAAATTTGCTGATGCAGAACGTTCACTTTTTATTGCATTAAAGTTAAGTGAACATATTGATAATGGGACTATTGCAGGTCGAGCAATTTTAGCTACAGGTGAGATGTATAAAGAGCGTAGTGACTCTGAACGTGCCTTAAAATTTTTCCAACATGCTTTTGATGTTCATAAGAAATTAAATGATGTTGCTGGTCAATGTCAGGCATTAAACCGAATTGCTACAGTAAATTATGAAAAAGGCGAATATTCACAAGCAAATGATTATGCTAGTAGTTGTTTTCAGCTAGCTCAAAGTAGTGGTGAAAAAATTTCCCAAGCATCTGCAAAAATTATTTTAGCTGCAACAGATTTTCGCCTTGCTCGCTATAGTCGTGCAATGGAAGGTGTTAGAGAAGTTCTTAGTCTTGCTCAATCAGCACAAGATAAAGTTTTAGAAAGACAAGCCTGTGCGTTTTTAGGTGTTATTTCTTCTGTTCTGGGTTTTTACCCAGCAGCAATTAATTGGCTAGACCAAGCCCTACAAATTACTCGAGACACTGGTGCAAGACGTAGCGAAGCACGTTTTCTAGTAGAGCTTGGCGAAGTCCACCGCAAACAAGGCGAATATGAAGAGGCAATAGATTATTTTTCTCAAGCTTATGAAATTGCTACAGAACTTAGAGCTAAACGTGAACAAGAAATAGCGCTTCTTGATTTATCACTAGTCTATAAAATGCTTAACTACCCTGATCAAGCCTTAAATTACCTTAATCAAGCTATTAGCGTAAGTAAAGAAGTCTGTGATCCTGTTTTAATAGTGGAAGAAAAAGGAGCATTAGCAGAATTAACTTTATTAACAGAGAAAAAAGCCGATGCTCTAGCTTTAACACATGAAGCTATTAGCCTAGCACGTCAAATTAAAGTACGTGCTCAACTCTGGCAACTGCTTTATCTTCAAGCAAAGATATTAAAAGAACTAAAACAAAACAAAAAAGCTATAGAATCAGTCCAAGAAAGTATCAGTATACTAAAAGCTATTTCTTCAGAAATCACTGATGAACAGGCAAAAAAATCTTTCTTAAGCGATAAAAATTACGTAGTCCAGTTATTAAACCAATTGAAAGGATAAAAAGATATTTTCTCATGCCAAAAAATGATCGTTTAGTAAAAGCTTGCCGTCAAGAAGTTGTAGATCGTCCTCCAGTTTGGCTAATGCGACAAGCTGGCCGTTATATGTCTGAATATAGAGCAGTTCGTGCCCAAGTTCCTTTCCTAGAGCTATGTAAAACCCCAAAACTTGCCGCAGAAGTCACACTTCAACCCTATCAACACTTTGGAATGGATGGTGTAGTGATTTTTTCTGATATTCTTATCCCTATTGAAGCTATGGGAATGGGACTAGAGCTTTCTGAAAAAGGCCCTGTTTTACATAATCCTATTCGTGATGAAAATCGCTTATCTGAAATTCGAGTCGCTGACCCTTATAAAGACACTCCATTTGTCTTAGAAGTTATACAGGAAGTAAAAAAACTAATTAATGATGAAGTTCCTATAATTGGCTTTGCTGGAGCGCCTTGGACAATGGCTTCCTATATGGTTGAGGGCGGAACAACTAAAAATTTTATTGAACTTAAACGCTTAAGATATGCTAAAACTCAAATGCTACATACCCTGCTAGAAAAAATTACTGAAACTGTATCTAAATATTTAGTTGCTCAACTTGAGGTTGGAGCAGATTTAGTACAGCTTTTTGATACTTGGGCAGGTGAACTTTCACGCGATGATTACAGAGTTTTCGCCTTACCATATTTACAAAAAATTGTTAAACATATTCGTAGCCATAGCAATAAACCCATAATACTTTATACTAATGGTTGCGCAGCAATTCTAGAGGATATGGTAGAGAGTGGAGTAGATTGTTTGAGTATAGATTGGCGTATAGATTTAGCCGAAGCTAAAAGACGAATTGCAGGAAAAACGGCTATTCAAGGTAATATTGACCCCTGTGCTTTGCTCTCTCCAGCCAATGAATTAACCTCCTTAGTCCATGCTAACATTGCTAAATTTGGAGGTGATCCAGGATTAATTGTTAATTTGGGGCACGGTATCCTTCCACCTACTCCACCAGAAAGTGTAAGAGTTTTTGTTGAAGCAGTAAAAAGCTATCAAAAGTAGGAAATAAAAAATAGGGGCAGAGAAAATAACTCTACCCCTAGTAGTTCACCTTATTGTTGTGGAGCTAGGTGTGTTTTAAGTTGTTTTGCACGGTCAATTAATGAAAGGAATTCTTGTCTTTCTTCCATTTTACTAGAGTTTGCGCCTCTAACTATGCTAGCAATATCATTAAGCGACCAAGTGCGAGATTCTTTACTTCCTCGTAAAACTTCAGCAAAAGCAGCAACAGCAACGGTAAAACGAAAATCCTCTGAAGATTTATTAAAAACTTGTTGAACTCTATCAGAAGTAAAACCTGCGGCTACTTCTTTGGCTACCTCTCCATCAGGAGCTTTATAACGAAGTCTTACAGTAGCAATATTATTAGAACGCTGAGGTTGTAATTCTAATTCATAGAGTGCTGTTACGGTATGTCCTGGGCCTATTTCACCTGCATCAACTTTATCATTACGAAAATCTTTATCAGCGATGTCTCGGTTTTCATAGCCTACTAAGCGATATTTGGCAACTGTTGCAGGGTCAAACTCAACTTGTATTTTTACATCTTTAGCAATTACTTGTAGATTGCTAGTCAAACGCTCACGAAAAACCTTCTTAGCTTCTTGTAAATTATCTATATAAAAGTAATTACCATTACCTTTATTAGCAAATTGTTCCATCATTGAATCTTTATAGTTGCCCATTCCAAAACCAATAGTGCTAACTGTAACTCCTTGTTTAACATAGCCTTCTATTTGTTTTAAGATTTCTGTAGGGTTAGTATTCCCAATATTAGCATCTCCATCTGAGCAAATAATAACTCGGTTAATATCTCCTTTCTTACCTTGTTGAAGTTGGACTAAGGCTTGTTGATAGGCTAGCTCAATACCTGATGCCATAGCTGTACCTCCACCAGCTTCTAGCTGGTAAAGAGACTTAAGAATTACATCTTTATGCATTGCTTGAATTGGAGGAAGTACTAATTTTATACCACCAGCATAAGTACTAATGGCTACTGTGTCTGTTGGTCGCAAATTTTCTACTAAAACTCTTAAGCTATCTTTTACAAGTCCAATTTTATCTGGTGATTGCATTGACCCACTAGTATCAACTAAAAAAGTTAAATGTGCTGTAGGTCTTTGAGCAGCATCAACCGTTCTACCTTTAATTCCAACTTTTAATAAATGGCGTTCTTGGTTAAAAGGTGATTGAGAAGCTTCCATAGTTACAGAAAATGGATGTTCTGTAGCAGGTTCAGGATACTTATACTGAAAATAATTAATAAATTCTTCGACTCTAACAGATTGTGCTGGAGGCAAATAGCCCTCGCTAAGTTTGCGGCGTGCAATGGTGTAAGATCCTGTATCAACATCAATAGAAAAGGTTGATACTCTATCTTCCTTTGTTAGAGTCATTTTGTTAATACTATATTTTGTATACTCTTCAGAGCCTTGAGGATCAGCAAGTACTAAATTAGTATCAGAGCGCGTTACACCTTTTGCAACTTCAGATTTCTTTAACACTTGCATTGCTTGCGGCGCAGGTGAAGTAGAAGGAGCAACTTTTCCCGCTATTGCTGGTTGAGAAAGAGTTGTAGGAGTAGAACTAGAATTAACTTGAGGAGAAGATGCACCTGGTGGTGGCGGTGGCGGCGGAGGTGGTTCTGCTGCTAGGCTAGTACTGCCAATTACCCCTCCAACTACTCCTCCAATAGTCCCGCCTTGAACCCCTGCTTCAACTCCACCATCAACATTTCCTTGAGAGCCAATACTTTGTAGTTTAGTAGCCCTACAAGCTTCTTTATTTTTTCTTACAGACTCATTAGCAGGCTTATCAGATGCAATTTCCTGTGGTGCTACACTCTCTGCTTCAGTTTTAGCATTACTATCAACAGATTGATTTGTTGGCTTAGGATTATTTGATGGTTGGTTAGTATTTACAGCTTTTTCATTAGGGCTAAGGCTTGGAGATGAACTACTACAAGCTACCTGTAAAAATACTAAGGAAAGGACTAAAGTGATAATAAAAAACACACGTCTACTGTGGGACATATCTAATTCCTCCAATAAGTTGCAGTTAATTTTGCTGATTTGTACGGGTTAGACGCTCTAAAAAAAGATTGGTTCCCAAAATTTGCAAAAAAGTAATTTACTAAAAAAACTATTTATTTTATCTCTAGTTCTTGGACTTAAGGCTTATAGTTTTACTATAAACAGAAGTATTAAGATTTCTAAAACGATGGCTAAAGAGCCACAGTAAAGACCAATATAAGCAAGACTTTCGCCTGAAAGCATTGAATGATTTTTGATATGTTTTAAGGAATTCATACCTAAAATTGCTGCAATAATCCCTAAGAATAAACCTAATGGTGGAAGAAAAAGCCCTGGAATGAAGGCTAATATTCCTAAAGATGCAGCAGCAAGTGATGTAAAATCTAAGGAACTATTAAGAAATACTACTGGAGGGTTATTAATTGGGACAAATTTTTCTATTGGAATAAGTAGGTTTTCGCAACGACTACATTTATTAGTAGTTTGGTCAAAGCAATCTGATTGATGGCAGATCTCACAACGAGTAGGATGATTTTCTTTACGAATAGTAATATTTGGCATATAGCTATAACTAATAGTCAAAAGCTACTTTAATAAGAGTGCAATTACTTGAATCACATAAAACTATGTATTATGCTAAAACGCGTTTTTTGTGTTTTAACTACTTTTATATCTTTTATATCAAAGCTTTTATTTTAGTATTTTAGTATTTTTCTTAGTTTGATCAAATAATTTTGTCAACTTAATATATTTAATAAAATCATTACTAATTTATGCCCCCAATTTTTAGAAAATAATTAGCTAATGATTAGGTCTGAGGAGACACTAAAAAGGTATGCCTAACCAATCATCAACAGATCAGGAACAAAATTTAGAAGTTGTAGCTAATAGTGACGAGCAATTAAAGATCCCTGAAGTACTTCCTGTCTTGCCTTTGCGGGATATAGTAATATTCCCTTTTATGATTGTGCCGCTCTTTGTACAGCGTGAAAAGTCCATTCGTGCTGTTGACCAAGCATTAGCAGAACATAGAACGATAATGCTTGTCTCTCAACGGGATTTAGACAAAGAAGAGCCTTTAACTCCAGACCTTTATGAAGTAGGAACGGTTGCTTTAATTATGCGAATGCTTAAACTCCCTGATGGGCGTATTCGCATTTTAGTCCAAGGTCTTTCTCGCGCTAAACTAGCCCGTGTTGATGAACACCTGCCTTATTTACAAGCTCGTATTTCAATATTATCTGAGCCTAGAATGGAAACCTCTTTAGAATCAGAAGCTCTAATGCGTAGCGTTAAATCGGCAATGGAAAAGGCCGTTTCTTTAGGTAAAAATATTTCTCCTGAAGTTATGGCTATTGCTGTCAACCTAGAGGATTCTGGGCGTTTAGCCGATTTAGCTGCCTCAAACCTAGATCTAAAAGTAGAAGATGCTCAAAGCGTTTTAGACCTAACAGAACAAAATGCTCGCTTACGTAAAATCAATGAGCTTCTTACTAAAGAAATTAGCGTTTTAACCGTACAACAAGAAATAAACTCTCAAGCAAAAGGCGAAATAGACCGCTCCCAACGGGAATTTTACTTACGCCAGCAATTAAAAGCCATTCAGCAAGAATTAGGCGAAGGCAATGAGTTTGCTGAAGAAATTAATGCTTATCGAGATAAAATTGCAGAAGCAAGTATGCCTGAAAAAGTAGAGGAAGAATCCCTAAAACAACTTAAAAAACTAGAGCGAATGCACCCTGATGCAGCCGAAGCTGCAATGTTACGAAATTATTTAGATGTACTAGTTAATTTGCCTTGGTCAAAATCTTCTATAGATAACCTAGACTTAAAACAAGCCGAGAAAGTTCTTAATGAAGACCATTATGGTTTAGAGAAAATAAAAGAACGTATTGTAGAAGCTTTAGCAGTACGTAAACTTAAAGAAAAAGTTAAAGGCCCAATTCTATGTTTAGTTGGCCCTCCTGGAGTAGGTAAAACTTCTTTAGGGCGTTCTATAGCTAAAGCCTTAGCGCGCAAGTTTGTTCGTCTTTCTTTAGGAGGTGTACATGATGAGGCCGAAATTCGTGGACATCGCCGAACCTATGTAGGCTCTATGCCAGGTCGTATTATTCAAGCTATTCAACAGGCTAACACTAATAACCCTTTAATAATGCTTGATGAAATAGATAAAGTTCACTCTGATTTTCGTGGCGATCCATCATCTGCTTTACTAGAAGTCCTAGACCCAGAACAAAATAATAGTTTTAGAGATAATTACTTAGGCGTTCCTTTTGACCTTTCAAATGTTATGTTTATGACTACAGCTAATGTCTTGGACACAATCCAGCCACCACTTCGCGACCGTATGGAAATTATTCAATTGTCTGGATATACAGAAATAGAAAAGTTAGCAATAGTTAGAACTCATGTGCTTAAAAAACAAATGGAAGAAAATGGAATTAGTCCAAAATACCTAGCACTCGCAGACTCAGCAATTAAGGCTTTAATAAATCAATATACTCGTGAATCTGGCCTAAGACAGTTAGAAAGAGAAGTTGGCTCTATATGTCGCAAAGTTGCACGTAAAGTTGCAGATGGACAAGAAAAACAAATAAGAGTTTCTGGTAAAAATATACATGAATTCTTAGGTCCCTCTAAAATTGTCCCTGATGAAATATTAAAGAAAGACCAAATAGGTGTAGCAACTGGACTTGCTTGGACTCCTGTGGGCGGCGAGGTGCTTTTTATTGAAGCGCTTTTAATGAAAGGCAAAGGGACAATGATGCTAACAGGACAAATGGGAGATGTAATGAAAGAATCTGCTCAAGCAGCGCTCTCTTACGCAAAATCTCGCTCTAAAGAGTTGCAAATTAATGATGAGCTTTTTAATACGCATGATATACATATTCATATCCCAGAAGGCGCAATTCCTAAAGATGGCCCCTCGGCTGGTATTACTTTAGTAACGGCTCTTGTGTCTGTTCTCTCTAATAGACCTATTAAACGAAGCGTTGCAATGACTGGAGAAGTCACTCTACGAGGTAATGTTTTAGCAATAGGTGGGTTAAAAGAAAAAGTCCTAGCCGCTCATCGTAATAAAGTCACTACTGTTGTTATCCCTGCTCCCAATAAAAAAGACCTAGAAGAAATACCTAAAGAAATAGCTAAGGATATTGAGTTTATCTATGTTGATAATGTAAAACAAGTTCTTAAAATAGCGCTTGCATAAAAAATAAGGAGAAAAAAATGTCTGCTCAGATTCATATCGTGGCAAGAATAGTTGCTCAAAGTGATAAGGTTGAGCAAGTAAAAGAAATTTTGTTAGGTCTAGTTGATTTAACACGTAAAGAAGAAGGCTGTGTTAGTTATCAATTGCTAGAAAATAAAAACGATCCAACAGATTTTACATTTGTAGAAGTCTGGGCTAGTCAACAAGCTATAAATGCTCATTTTGCTACTAGCTATGTACAAAATGCTTTAGCCAAAGTCCCTTCTTTAGTAGCTAAAGCCCCTGATATTCAATACTATTCTCTACTTAAATAACTGCTTTTGTTTCTAGAAAAAACCTAGTGCTTTTGTGCAGTGCTTTTGTGCTAGGTTTTAGCTAATTTTCTGAAACAAGCTAGTTAAAAATCTCGTCTTATCCTCATAATTTGTTAATTTTTGCAGATAAAAAGTTTAATTAAAATTTAATTAAAATCTAATTAAAATCTAATTTCTATTTCTAGTTATCATTAATGTAGTTACAATAATTTTGCAAATAAAGATCTTATCTTTTATATAGTGAGGTTACTTAATCTTTATGAGACATCGTGGAAAGATTATTTTAGCAATAATTTTAGGGAGCACACTCGTAGTAGGCTTTTTTGCCTTTTTACTAATTGCAAGTTTATTCTCTAAAACAACACCAACAGTAGTTGCTAATAGTATTTTGGAGTTAAAACTTGAGGGTGATATGCCTGAGTCGGTTTCAGATGATCCATTCTTAAAGCTTTTTGCAGGACAACAATCTTCTTTAAGAAATGTATTAGAAAATATTCAAAAGGCTAAAGCTGATAAAAATATTAAAGGTATTCTTTTACTTATTAATAATGCAGGTCTAGGCCAAGGTCGAATCCAAGATATTAGAGATGCTATAGCAGATTTTAAGGAGTCAGGAAAACCTGTTTATGCTTATATGGAACAGGGTGGAGATAGAGAATATGCCTTAGCAATAGCCGCAGATAAAATTTATGTTGCACCTGCTGGAGCGCTTTTAGTTAGAGGCTTTGCAGCACACGCAACTTTTATGCGTGGCTTTTTTGATAAAATCAAAGTCGAGCCAAATTTTGCACGTCATGGAAAATATAAAAGCGCTGTAGAGCGTTATACTCGTTCAGAAATGTCTCCTGAAGATAAAGAAGCCTTAAATGCCCTTCTAGATGATATTTATAATGATTATGTTGAAAATATTGCTAAAGCTAGAAAAAAAGATGTTGAGCAAATAAAGAAATTAATTGATGAAGGCCCTTATAATATGCCTAAACAAGCTAAAGAAGTAGGCTTAATTGATGACACACTTTATCTTGATGAAGTAAAAGATAAGATTAAAGAAGACTTAAAACTAAATGACTATAAAGCAATTAGTGGAGGCAAGTATAATAATATTAGTCCTACTGAGCTAGGAATAGGTAAAGGTGAAAAAATAGCTATTATTTATGCAAGTGGCCCAATAATTTCTGGTAAAAGTAATTCTAGTCCTTTTGCAGATGAAACTATTGGCTCAGATACAATTGCAGCAGCAATTAAGGCTGCCCGCGAAGATAATTCTATTAAAGCCATCATTTTACGTGTAAACAGTCCTGGCGGCTCACCTCTAGCTTCTGACATTATTTGGAGAGAGATACTTTTAGCTAAAAAAGCTAAAAAGCCTGTTATTGCCTGTATGTCAGATGTTGCTGCTTCTGGTGGTTATTATATTTCTATGGGTGCAGATAAGATTGTAGCCCAACCTAGTACTATAACAGGTTCAATAGGAATCTTTGGTGGTAAGTTTAACATTAATGGTCTTTATAAAGACTATCTAGGAATGAATACAGAAGCTATTACTCGTGGAAAAAATGCTGATTTTTATTCTGAGTATAAAAACTTTAGTGAAGAAGAATTAACAAAACTCCAAAAATATATGGATGAATTTTATATAGACTTTACTAGTAAAGCGGCTCAAGGTCGCAATATGAAGGTTGAAGCTATTGATAATATTGGTCAAGGCCGTGTCTGGAGCGGAGTTCGCGGCAAAGAAATAGGTTTAGTTGATGAATTAGGTGGTTTACAAAAATCTATTCAAGTCGCTAAAGAGCTTGCTCAACTACCTGCAAATAGTAGCCCTCAATTAGTTGAATTTCCTAAAGTCAGTGGATTTGCAGCAATGCTTGCAGATTTAGAAGAAGGTGCAGCGATCAGTCAAGAGATTAAACAATCTCAAATGCGCCATGCTATAGAAAATGAAATGCCTACAGAAATGAAAGAGACTTTTCGTGCATTATCTATTATCAAGACTATGGAAAAAGAACATGTTTTTGCCTTAATGCCTTATCAAATCACAATTAAATAGGAAGTTAAGAGTAAGTCTAAAACTTTACAATAAAAGCTAAAACTTCTAATAAAACCCACTAAGAAACTCTTTCTTAGTGGGTTTTTAAAGTTTCTGTAAAAACCCTTTTATAGTTTTGTTTAGATTGATAAAATGCTGCCACCTAGAAATATTAACTTTACTCTAAGGAGCTATTATGGCTGATAAAAGTGACAAAGCTGATAAGGGTGTTAAAGATGTATTTAAGCAAGTTTATGATTTATGGGAAAAATCAGCAGGAGAACAAATAGAAAAACTTGCTCGCAGTCAAACTTTTCTGTCTGCGCTTGCACAAAATTTAGAACAAACATTAAATTTTTCTGGAAGAATGAAAGAGATTAGTCAGACTACTTTAGGGGTTATGAATCTTCCAACTCGTCAAGACGTTGAAGCACTTAATAAACAGCTAAGAGCTATGCGTAATACTTTAGATGAGATAAATGAAAAATTAGATATTTTACTTCCTAAAGAACCAGAACCAGAACCAGAACCAGAACCAGAGCCAGAGCCAACACCGAAGGCTAAAACTCGATCTACTCGTGCTAAAAAAACTAAGTAATAATAGAGAGCTTTAGGAAAAGCTCTCTAAAACTTAAAATCTTTATAAATGAGCAACCCCGCTTTTAATAGCATATTTTACTAAATCAACAACATTATGAATCTCTAGTTTTTGCATAATGTTGTTTCTATGTTTCTCTACAGTCTTAATACTAATAGAAAGTCTATTAGCAATAGCTTTGTTTGGTTTTCCAGAAGTAATTAGTCTTAAGATTTCTATTTCCCTATTAGACAAAATAGAATATATATCTTGAGTAACTAAATTAGAGTTATGTTCTCCTAAAAATTTATTAATCATTTTCCTAGAAAGTGCAGAAGAAAAATAGGGTTCTCCTTTAGCAGTGGTTTGGATAGCAAGATAGAGTTCTTGGGTACTAGCGGTTTTTATCAAATAGCCTGTTGCACCATATTCTAGGCTTCTTTTTAAGAATTCCTCATTCTCATACATTGTAAGTAGAAGAATAGTTACACTAGGAAATTGATTATGGATTTCTCGTGTAGCATCTAATCCATCCATTTGTGGCATAGCAATATCCATTAACACAACATCTGGAATATTTGCAGCCACTTCTTTAATAGCTTCTAATCCATTTGTAGCTTCACCCACAATCTTAATACCCTCCATTGATTCCAATAACTTTCTTAAACCATTACGGAAAAGAGTATGATCATCAACTATTAAAATTTTAATTACTTCCATATAAGAAAACCTTTAGGAAGGATAGAGGGAAAGCTTTTCCTATCATAGAACTAACCATTAAGCAAATCAATATAGCTATAATAAAAAATGCCTAGAGTAGGCTAAGTTAAAAAATATGGTAAGTATATTTTTAATAGATTTATAATTTTTATTAATCAGAGCATGGTTTTCTTGGGCAAAGCCAACCAAAAAGCAGTTAAGTCAATCAAAGAAAATAACCTAATTACTAACTATTAGACTCTTACTAATTATTAAATTAACTGGTAAACTACCAAATAATAATTATCAAGCAATTGCTAAGAGCTTATCGCCCTTAACAATTTAACTTGTTATAATGACCAAAACACAACAAAAATTATTTTTGATCTCTGGAGGAAAAATAAATAAATGAGTCAAGGTCAAAGTCAAAGTCAAGCAATAATGATTCGCGCAAATGTAGATAAACAAGATATTAATATCTGTAGATTTATGATTGATCGCCCATTATTAAATGGTTCTGCTGTTTTTACTAGTAAAGCTGATGCGGTTGGAAATGCTTTAGCAGAAAATCTTTTTAATATTCCTGAAATTAAAAAAGTGGAAATTAGCGAAAACACATTAACTGTAGTAAAAAGTTTGGGTGATGAATGGAATGTTTTAGGAAAACGAATTGGTGGTTTTATTCGTACTTTTCTACAACCTGAAGTCTATGCTAATACTTTACCAACGGAAGAGCTAAAAAAGAAAGTACAAGAGGTCTTAGACTTACAAATTAACCCTAGTGTAGCTGCACATGGTGGTTATGTAGATTTGATTGCTGTAGAAAATAATAATGTTTATATACGTATGGGTGGCGGATGTCAGGGCTGTGGTGCTGCAAATATGACTCTAAAGATGGGAATTGAAAGAATGATTCGTGATGCTGTGCCTAGTATTGGTCAAGTCCTAGATTCTACAGACCATGCTAGTGGTAATAATCCTTATTATTCAGCTAAATAAGTCAAAGCTTAATTTAAGTTTAGAGTTTTAGTTATGGATCTTTCTTTTAGAAAAGCTACTGCTAAGGATACTTCAGCTTGCATTGATTTAGTTTATAGTTCTGGGCCAGAACTTCTAGAATATATGTTTTCTACTCAAGCTAAAACGGCCAAAGACTATATAGCTTATGAATTTGAGCAAGGAGGGGGCTTTATTGGGCACCAAATCCATACAGTAGTTGAACATAAATCAACAATTGTTGGAGTTGGGGCTTTCTATGATAGAAAACAGTTAGTTAAACTCTATTTAGAAACCCTAAAGAATATAATTAGGTTTTATGGGCTATTTAAGTCTTTTAATGTGCTAAGAAATGCTCTTGATTCTGCTTCTGTAATTGAAAAACCTAGACCTAATGGAATGTATATTTGTAATCTTGGAGTGAGTGCTCAAAGTAGAGGATTAGGTATTGGTTCAGCATTAATCAACTATGAGACTGAAAAAGCACGTAAAAAGAGTTATAAGGAAATGAGTCTTGATGTAGCAACAAATAACCCAAAAGCAGAACGCCTTTATAAACGTTTGGGATTTAATCTAGTAAAAGAAAAAACTTTTCAAGGTAGAGCAAATATACCAGGGACTAGATTTTTGGTATCCCCTATAATTTATTAAAAATACAAGGCTTTTTTAAAATAAAAAGTCTGTGCCTTTATAAAGAAGGTAAATATGTCTGAAATATCGCAAAGCGCTAGTCTTAAACCACGCCGTTTAGGATTAGCGCTTTCTGGCGGAGGGTTTCGCGCCTCATTCTTTCATATAGGCGTACTAGCAAGACTTGCCGAACTTGGCTTGCTAAAAGATGTAGAAGTAATTTCTACAGTCTCAGGTGGGGCAATCATCGGTTCACTTTATTATCTGCACTTAAAAAAACTCCTAGAAAATAAATCAGATAACCAAATCTCAAATAATGATTACTATGAAATTTTAGAAAAAATAATAGAAGATTTTACTAAAGCTGTTCAAAGTAATATTATTATGACAGCTTATAATAACCCTCTTAAAACTCTTAAAATGGCTTCTAGCAACTATTCTTCGAGTCTTAGACTTGCTGAACTTTATGAAAAAAATTTTTACCAACCCATTTTTGACCCTAACAAAACAACCCCAATAAAAATGGCAGATCTAAAAATTCTCCCTAAAGGAGAGTCTATAGACTTTTATCCTCTCAAAGATAACTCTCAGCGTAATGTAAAAGTACCTATTCTTTTAATTAATACTACTCTCTTAAATACTGGTCGTAATTGGTATTTTGAAGCAACACATATGGGAGAGGCACCTCGTGAAAGTCTTTCATCACAAGAAATAGATAAAAACTTACGCTTAGCTAGACCTAATTCTTATGATCTACTAAGTAAAGAACACGGGGACTTTCCCTTAAGTTATGCTATAGCAGCATCAGCAGCATTACCTGCTGTTTTTGCTCCTATCAAAATCTCTAACTTATATAATAACATAGACTTACAATTAGTAGATGGTGGGGTACATGATAATCAAGGGATTGAGGCCTTGCTAAATTTTGACTGTACTAATTTTATTATTAGTGATGCCTCTCGCCCATTAGATTTTGAAGCTAACCCTGATATTAGTAATGATGGTATTTTACTTAGGGTAAGAAGTATTTTAGGAAGCCGACTACGTGAAGAACAGATCTATAGAATGATTGAAGGAGAGCATAAAAACCATACTGCTTTTATCCACTTACAAAAAGATTTTTCTATCATAAAACAAAGTTATTTAACAACTTCTAGAAATAACCATGAAACTACACCTTTAAGGTTTATAAGTGATTTTACTTTACCAAAAAATAACTTAGAAATAGCTCCTCAAGTTCAACAAGCTTTATCTCATATTCGTACACACCTAGACTCTTTTACTGATGTAGAGGCTTATTCATTAATGTTTTACGGTTATCAAGTAAGCCTTCAAGCAATTTTAGAAACACCTAGTCTAAAACAACTTATCACAAAAACTTCTAATTCTATTAATTGGAAGTTTTTTAAAATTGCTTCTTGGGCTAAAGCTCCTACTTTTAACTATTTACAACAGTTACAAGTAGGAAGTGAGCGTTTCTTAAAAGTCTTTAGGCTTAAACCTTTAGTTAAAAAAATTAGTTTATTAGTCTTATTTTTTATTTTTCTTTTAATAGTTTGGGTAATTTTTTCTTTTTTAAGTACTCTATTAAATATTCCAGAACTTCAATTACTACTCAATATTCCCCTAAGCCGCGCTATTTCATTATTTACCCCAGTTTTAGGTTTTATTTTTTTCTTAAGAATAGTCTTTACTCGCCAATATTCCTCAGCTAAACAAAAATTCTTTAGCTTCTGGGCAAGAGCAGGACTACCCGCCCTTTGTTTTCCTTTAGTTTGGTTACATTTATTTTTCTATGATCAGTTATTTCTAAACCTAGGCCAACTAGATCAATTAGAAAAACCTATTTCTCCAACAGATCTAAGTTCTCCAATAAATGCAGATCAACAATTAGAAAGTCAATAATCAATACTTTGTGTCTTTTTGATACAAGTTTTTCTAGCAATTTCCTGTTGTGAGTCAATAAGACTCACTAAAGAGACTCACTATTAAGATTTACTACTTCTTTATTCTTAACTTGTATCTTTTTGATACACAAGAGAGTTTTCCAGAAAGATATTAATTATTTTTTAATTGTAACCTCTTCTAAACACTAAAGATAAGACCACATTAATATGTGGCATAATTTTTGCTGGACTCCATATTACAAACACACCTGGCAAATTGTAACTAAGAAACTTATTGAGTTTTACCTACCTTAAATTAGTAAGCACTAAAAGTTACAATTAAACCTTGGGATCAAATAAAGAGAAGCAAAACTTGTTGAAATACCAAAACTTATCGTTATTTTCTAGATCTTGTTGTGAAAGGGAGCTTTTGACTTTTAAAAATGATAAATAGTAAAACTCGCGCTGCTTGGCATAGAAAAGTTCGGGAATTAAAGTTTATTGCCAAAGGACTTGCTTCTACTAGCCACCCACTAGTTGCTCATATCATACCAATACGTAAGTGTAACCTATCATGCGTTTATTGTAACGAATATGATAATTATTCTAAACCAATTGCTTTAGATATAATGAAACAGCGTATTGACCATTTAGTAAAACTAGGGCTATCAGCATTAGTTTTTAGCGGAGGCGAGCCACTTCTACATCCAGAATTAGACGAACTAATTTCTCATGCTAGTAAATCTGGCTTGTTGGTAGGCTTAATTACTAATGGTTACTTGCTAGTACCAGAACGTATTAAGCGACTAAATAAAGCTGGGTTAGATTATATGCAAATTAGTATTGATAATATTCAACCAGATGAAATCTCGGTTAAAAGCTTAAAAGTTTTAGATAAAAAGCTACAAATGCTTAAAGAACACGCTGATTTTGCGGTCAATATTAATTCTGTTATTGGTGGTGGTATTCGTAACCCTGAAGATGCTTTGGTAATAGGTAATAGAGCTGTAGAGCTAGGATTTTCTACTACAGTAGGAATTATCCATGATGGAAATGGTCAATCAGGTAAACTTAATGATATAGAACAAACTATATTTAAACAGTTAAGAGATTTAGGTAAAACAAATTATGCTCGTTTTAATCGTTTCCAAGATAATTTAGCTGAAGGTAAACCTAATGATTGGCGCTGTCGTGCAGGTAGTCGTTATCTTTATATATGCGAAGATGGGCTAGTACACTACTGTTCACAACGTCGTGGCTATCCTGGTGTAAGTCTACTCTCTTATACTACTCAAGATATAATACGTGAGTTTAATACTAAAAAAGATTGTGCAGATTACTGTACAGTAGCCTGTGTACATAAGGTTGCAGTAATGGATAATTGGCGTTTTGATAAACAAACTTTGCCAGATCCAGAAAATTTAACTTTACTACCAGGTAGAGCAATTGCTGAAGAGTTAAAGCTAATCCCCCTAAATTCTAAATCTAAAAAGCTTGCTCAAAAGCCCGCTGTAACACAAGAAGCTGAACAAGAAGAACTAGTTAGTGTTAGTTAGTATTTCTAAACAAGTTTTAATTTTAACCCTTAGTTTTATAAGGGTAATTGCTAGGTGAAACAATTAATGCGACCCATTAAGTCTGCGTAAGGAGAAAAGTAAAACAATGTCGTTGAAAAAAATGGTAGAAAAGGGATTAAGTGTAGTTGCTGGCAAGGCATTTAATAGTATCCAAAAAGTTAACAAATTTAGGCCAAATGCATCATTTACCCCAAAATGGTCTGAAAAGCCAATGTTAAAGTCTTGGCAAAAATCTAAACCTGTACTTGGATGGCCGCGTACAACAGATTCTCTTTGTCCAAAATGCGTTATTGAAGCTCGTAACCAAATTATTAATGGCGAAAAAGATTATAAAATGCTTATAAATGAGCAAGTAGGCGAAGTTAAAGCCCAAATTATTGAGCGTGATGGACAAGTTTGGATGGTTAAAGAGTGCCATATACACGGTAAATTTGAAGACATTATGGCAATTGATACAAAATTCCTAGAGCATATTGAAAAAATGTTCCCAGGCCGCGATATTGTGGCACATAACGACGAAACTCTACATAATCATGGTAGCAGCACAATTAAACATGGTCGTGGTGCTGTATTAACAGTAGATCTTACTAACCGTTGCAATATGATGTGTGATCCTTGTTTTATGGACGCAAATCAAGTTGGTTTTGTACATGAGCTAAATTTTGATGACATAAAAGAAGTTCTAGACAATGCAATGCAAATTAAACCTCGTCGTCAAATGTCTGTTCAATTCTCAGGTGGCGAGCCTACAATGTCTCCTTTCTTTTTTGATGCCATCCGTTATGCAAGAAAAGTTGGTTATAACAGTGTTCAAGCTGCTACTAATGGTATTGAGTTTGCCAAAGATATGAACTATGCAAGAAAAGCTGCTGAGGCAGGTTTACGTTATGTTTACTTGCAATTTGATGGCATTGGTAATGATGCTAATAGCCATCGTCAAATTGGCAACCTTTTTGATGTTAAATTAAAAGCTATCAATAATATTCATGCTGCTGGTATTGAAATAGTTCTAGTCACAACCCTAGTTAATGGTGTAAACAATGATCAAGTAGGTAGAATTATTGAATTTGCTTTACAAAATCCAAAGAAAATTGCCTTCCTTGCATTCCAACCCGTTTCATTTACAGGACGTGATGAAGAAATCACCGATGAACGCCGTATGCGTCAACGCTATACCCTTTCACATTTAGCCTATGACGTAAAAAATCAAATGAACTTAACTGAGCCAACCCGCGATTGGTTCCCATTATCAATGATGAGTTCATTTGCTGATTTTGCTGATTTAGCTCACGGGCCTAAGGCTGAATGGGGACAAGTAAGTTGCGGTTGCCACCCAAATTGCGGTGTAGGAACAGCTTTAATGGTTAATAAAGAAACTAAAGAAATGGCTCCTGTACCACAATTCTTAAATATTCCTGGCCTAGTTAAAGATATGACTCAGATTACAGATGCTGCTCGTGGTAAATGGATGTCTAATCTTATGATGGCTTTAGCACTGCTTAAGAATTATAACCCCTATGGAGCACCTAAGAGTTTTTCATTAGCAGCAATGTTTAAGAAATTCGATAAGTCCTTTGGTTTAACTGGTAAAGATTACGGTAAAGTTTCTGGTGATCGTACTAGAGAAGATATAGAAAAACGCCGAAGTGACCCCTGGAATTTTCTTTTTGTTGCTGGAATGTGGTTCCAAGATCTATTCAATTATGATTTCCGCCGTACTGAAATGTGTATTATTCCTTATGGAACACAAGAAGGGGAAATTTCTTTCTGTGCTTATAATACTGGTATTGGCTGGAGAAATATTATTGAAAATATGCACCAAAACGCTACTGTGGCTAAATGGTATAAAGAGTATGGTAAACATGAAGTCTATGCCAACAACAGAAACGTTAATCTAGCTTCTTTTGATCATGGCCTAGTAGTCAATGATGAAGCTGCCAATGCAATACGTGATCGTGATAAAACTAAGCCAATGAATGCTAGAGAAGAAGCCCGTATGATGAAGAAAATGTATCAGCAAAATGTTCTAAAACAAGTTGGTCAAACAGAACCAGCCGAAGGAAAACTCCTTCAACTTGGTATTAAACGCCGTAAAGATAATACCCCTGCTGGTGTAGGCGATTAATCTTTAATAGCCCAGTTTAAGTTTCTTAACCCAGATTAATAAGTTAAACTTGTTAGTCTGGGTTAAGTCGTTTTGGTGTAGTAGGAACTTTTTTTGATAACACTAAACTAGAAGCCCTAGAACAAACTCGTAGAGAATTCTTTGCTAACCTATCTCATGAATTGCGAACTCCATTAACTTCAATTGAAACCTATGCTGAAACCCTTCTTTCAGGTGCAATT
>JACQZQ010000075.1 GCA_016213785.1 Acidobacteriota bacterium | reverse complement strand
TACCTGCTTGACTCTCTCTGGCGTTCTTGCCCATTCTTCTTCTGTTATTTGTGCCAATGTTTGCAGTGTTTGGTTCATCTCTGTTTTATTACCATGCTATTCTTTTTTTTCAAAGACAGCTTACCCCTCTGAACGATTACAGCAAATGTTCATAACAAGAAGGTTTAGCATTTATATGATGTTGGTGAACAAAATCAGTTATATTTTCAATATCAATGATCCATTCTTTGGAATATAAGGCTAGTATCTGTCCTCTTAATCCAAGCTGAATAGCTTTTAGTTCCAATTTATTGCCTAAAGGATCATGTTGAGGATCCCACTGTAATCTAACACTAGATTTTTTGACCTTATCTTGCCAATTTTTCTCATTTTGATAAATTTTGTGTTGATAAGAAGAATACTCAGCCAAACTCAGTATTTTATCAAAGGCTTCTCGTTTTATGCTTACTGCTAAAACTATTTCCTGCTGACTTTTACTTGCCCATCCACTTCTATACATCACCCATAAAAAATTAGGTTTTATCCAACTCATTCTTTCTAAACTAAATTCTCCTCCAAAATATTTATTTTCTGCTGCAAACATTCCTATTTCTTTGTTGTATGCCTGATACACTACTATTTTTTCTTCATCATATTGTCCTATTATATATTTTCCCTTTTTCGGTAATCTTTCTTTTTGCACTAAATATTGTTCCATTACTAATTTCATCTTTTCATTTTTCCTTTTATTTATGCCTCGCCATAATTTGTACGCCGAACCCCTAGTTCAGCGGCGAGGGAAGGAAGGCGAGTGTTAACGAGCCGACTTACCGAGTCCGCTGCAACGTTTGTTCGGCACTCGACAAAACAAAAAACTCCAACAGTTTTACTTAAATTAATAAATAGTGTTCCTATTTTAAGCTTTCTTAAAAACAAATAACATAATCGTTAACTATTTCTATTTATTAGTATTATTAAAACCCCAAATCAATTTATTTTACAAACAGCTTGCTTTCCTTTTTATGTTTCTAGCCCTAGTCTAAAGATTATTTCTTTAAGTAATAAAACTAATACCCTCATTTCGTATTTAGTTTTAACCTAGGTAAATACCATATTTTTTCGCATTCAGGGCATTTGTAATAATGACTAAGATTTTTTTCTTTTATCCAATCCGTTGTTTTCCTGCATACACTACACCTGTGTTGTTTAGGGCGTAATCTTCTGCGTCTGTGTTCTTCTTTAATTATAGAACTTACCTTATCTTCTACTATAGCACCCACACCTTCAAGTATAATTCCTAGTACCATTTCTATTATTCCTGATACCACACCCATTTTTTATCCCACAAAATCAACTTTCTTTTATCAAACTTATTTTACATTATCTCCATTTTAGTTCGTAGTTCTCGCTAAGAGTGCCGAACCCTAAGTTCAGCGGCGAGGGAAATCGGCGAGTGTTAACGAGCCGACTTACCGAGTCCGCTGCAACGTTTGTTCGGCTTCTTCTTATTTTGTTTGTTTTTAACCAAGTTTCTTAAGTCGGTTCTTTCTTTGTCTTCGCCAAAACAGCTTGGCTCGGCTCTTTGCCCTCTTCGTTTTCACCAACTTGCTTGGTTAGGCTCTTTCTTTGTTTTCATCCAAACACCTTGCTTCAGCTTTTTCTTTGTTTTCGTCCTATTTGCTTGGCTTGGTTCTTTTCTTTACTTTACCTCACTCACCTTGCTTTATTATTTTAACCTTTCTCTTGGTTTCTATTTTTTCTTATTTCTTTTAGCTATTTTCCTTATCTCTTTTATTTTACTTATGCACTAACCCCCTTATTTACAATAGTTATAGCCGGAAAGAAGCCGAACCCAAAGTTCAGCGGCGAGGAAAGCGGCGAGTGTTAACGAGCCGACTTTCCGAGTGTTGACTAAGCTGCAATGTCACCATTACAACTCGTCTTCAAAACTGGACGTGAGATTTTCACCTCATCCAGCTTCTCTCTAACTTAGTCGTTGTCAAAGATACCTCCAATATTACATTCATCTTGAGATGTCTT
>JACQZQ010000073.1 GCA_016213785.1 Acidobacteriota bacterium | reverse complement strand
TTTGTAATGTATTAAGCGATTTATTATCTGGGTTGGCACTTTCATTTTTGCTCTCCAAGCTTGCTTTCGTTTTCTTTAACAAAAGCTTTTACTTGGCTTGCTTATGTGTCAAGGTGCCACCCACTTATTTGACCCTTACAATTAAACCTAAAAAATTAAACTAGTGCGTTATTATAATCCCGATGTTTTCCTTAGGAAAGTTATATTGCTAGTTCTTTTTTGTAGACACTTCTCTTATAGCAAATGTTATTCCTTATTAAATGGAAAAAAGCAGTCTTGTGGGTTTCAGATTAATGACTGGAAATAAAGAGGTTATAGATTCATAAGTTATTTATAATTTTATAGTATTTAAGTTTAATCTGCCATTCTTGGCAGTTTTATCAATTTTGGCATTTACTCGTCAGCCAAAAGTGGCAACCCTTTGCTGGTAGCAAATCTTTATATACCTAAACTAGTTACTCGATCTGCTTATAATCCAATAAGTTATAAAAACTTAATAGCTCAATAAGCCTGTGGTATGGTTTTTATTATATCTAAAGCCATTATTAAAGAACATTTCCAAAATAAGGAATAAAAATATGGCTCTCAATATTTCATCACCACAATTTACTGACCCATCAATATTAGAAACATTACCACAAGACAATGTCCAAGCTAGTCAAACGAATACAACTAATCAAGCTGTGCCCCAAGAACAAGCAAGCTCTAATAATGACACCTCTCCATCTCCTTTAGCCGATGGGCTAAAAAAGATAGACCCAAACACCAGCCAAAATAAAGATAAAACAGTAATTGTAGATCTTCCTAAAGGCTCTGACGGTAAGACTCTTACACCTGAAAAAATGGACTTTGGTAAGTATGAAGAAGCTTTCTTAAAATCTGCATTCAGCGAAGTAGGGCTAAATAATGCCACTTCACAAGAAATAAATAATTTCCAAAGAGAATATAATACCCTGACTAACAACAGCATAGGCTTAAAAACTAGCTTATCAGAGTTACAAAATGCTCAAAAACAAAGCGGCGGAGATAAGTTAGCGGTTAAAGTGAGTGATTATGATCTAAAAGTTTTATCCGCTGGCAAAGAGCAAATCTTAGCTAATCGCCAACAAGAAACAGAACGCATAAATAAAGCAGTAGAATCAAGTCGTAACTATACAGATGATGCTATTGTTGGGCTGTACAAGGTACAAATAAATGGCTTAATCAATACTGCTAATGAAGCTACTAAAATTGTGAACCTTCCAGCTATCCCTAAGTTAGAAATTGAAGGCGAATACTGGAAAGATAAAAAAGATGTAGTGGAACTAGGAACAACCGTTGCTGCTGGTGTACTAACGGGCAACACTGGAGTTGTAGGCACAGCGGTAACAGCTTTAACTGGTACAGCACATGGAGTTGAGCTTGTTACTGGTAAAGATCTTCGTACTGGTCAAGAATTATCTCCATTAGAACGCAGTTTACGCTTTGTAAGCGCTAGCTCCTCAGCCGTAGCTTTAAGCAAACCTACCATTGAATTTGCTGGTAAGGTAGCTAAAGAGGTAGGTAGTAAGTTTGATGACTTTAATTTTCCGCCGCCTACCCTACAACAAGCTACAGCAAACGGTACACACATTTCGGCTTCACCTTCGGCTTTACCTGTAGCTAAGTCTGCTCCCGGTAATCCTTCCATTACTTCACCAAATATATTTAACCAAGCAGCCAATGCTACCAGTGGGGTTAGCCAACTACCCAAAACTTCCCCTACTAAAACATCTAAATCTACTGACCCAACAGAATTATCAGCAAAAACTGAGGCTCAAAGACTAGAAGCCACTGATGGAGGCCATAGTTTAGATAGACATGGGCCAGAGGTCACAGATCAAGCATTAAAAGATCGTATTACCACGGGTATCGCACCTGACGGAAAAGTTAGTCCTACAAACGCATCAACAAGGTTTAACAGCTATAAAGATTGGGTGGAAACCCGCCAAACGGCAAGGAACGAAATTGAGAGAGTAAAAAACGTAGATCTCTCAAGACCTCCCCAAGCTGGCACTCCAGAGAGCTATGAATTGTTAGTAGATCATGGTCGAGCCATAGATGATGGTTTTGTTGCGGATGCAGCCTCCAAAACCAAAATTTCAGACCCAGTAATACCAGGAAAAAAAATAAAGGTTTATAGTAGGACAGAAGAAGTTAGTGGTATTACTCGTACTAAAACAACAGTAGAATGGACTGGTCGAGAGTGGGAAGTTAAGCAGCATATTCCTTGGGCAAAAGATTGGAATAATACCACCAAAACATACTCCACAGCAGCAGATGTTACTGTAACGAACAATACTAATAAGTAAATAAGGAGTTAATATGAATATCAGTAGTGCAATGATTAGACACCATTTAGATTATGTAACAGTAGGTTGGTTCAATCACAACGATCTTCCTCCAGATAATGTGGAAGGATATTACAAGTGTGTAGAACAGATGAGATTAAATGCCTTAGCTCATAATGATTTACCTTATTTGAAAATAGCTTTTGAGTATTTATTAGGTAATTCATCCATCAAATGCGAGTCTTTTGGCGATGGGCGTTACCCTTATGATGAAGAAGAAGTAAGAGAAATTATTGAATATGCTTGGAAAACTATTTGGCCTGATGCTGCCCCCATTTCTCCTAACTGCCATCCTGAAGTAAATCTTGTAGAAATACCAACTGTAGAATGGTGGAAAAACAAAGACGAACAGACAAAAAACCTTTCTAATGATGCTGCAAGTTTACTAAAAAATAAACTTAACCGATCTTTGCTAGGATGAAATATATTAATATGGGAAAAATAGGTCATAAATGAAGCTACCAAACTACTCAAGAGTAAGATTATTAACTAACAAATATAATGATGAAAATGTCGCCGCTGGTTGTATAGGTTACATAATAGAAATTTATAAAGATGCTTATGAAGTAGAATTCTCTAATATCAATGGAGAAACAGTGGCTCAAATTATTGTTAAGGAAGAAGATGTTATAGAGCAGTAACACTTATATTTAAGTGTTTGACACCTAACAGTTATTCTAACACTAAACTTAATCAGGTAATAATTATGCTTAATATAAAATTTGAAGAAAAACTAGAATTAATTAAATTTTACCATTGCCAAGAAGAGGAAGCACTAAAACTTAAACAGGAAATTGACGAAGAAGCTTGTGAAAATTATGACACCGACTACTTAAGTTCAGTATTTCTAGAAATGAGATATTTTTCCTACGTAGAGGATTATAAAGAAAAACTAGACAACATAACACTAATAAATTTATTTCTAAAAAGCTTAGGTGAGCCATACACCAAATACATGGTAAATGAACCTTATGTAGAACACTGGCAAAAATTAGATAGGCTTAACGTTAGATTACGGTTGATTTCACTACTAACGGGAGGAACGTCTGGCCTAACTCTAGTTTTTTATCCTACTTCAGTAGCAGAAAATTTTGCTGATCGTTTATTAGCGTACATAGGCGAACCTACCATATTTTTAGCAAGTATGTTTCAAGATCTTTTCCCTCCACAATTCCCTAAGACTGGTTCATATACAACACTTAGCGGTTCTGGATACGATTTATTTCGTTTTCCCTGTACATCTGAAGGAATAATCTTTATTTCAGAAAATAAAATAGGGATTTTATGGTGTTTTGGTTGTGATTAAAATAGTCAAAAATCCCTTAAATAAATTCCATAAAGAGGGTGTAAATCATTTTCTGTATTTGTGAAGAAAATCTGGTTTACTAGGATTTTTACCGATCAGATAAGTTATTGATATTGAATAACTTAGTAAAGGGAGCGCGATTTCTGGCTTTCGCCATCATCGCGTTTACAGAAA
>JACQZQ010000072.1 GCA_016213785.1 Acidobacteriota bacterium | reverse complement strand
TATTCTCTATTATTCACATTCTTACTTGTATGTTTTATTACAAATATTATATTGACTATTTCTTTTCTTCCTCTTCCTCTTTATTCTCACTTTCCTGTTATTTTTATTTTTTAGCTACTTTTCACCTAGGGGGCATAACCCAGAGTTCAGCGGCGAGGGTGGCGCGGCGAGCGATAGCGAGCCGACGACCCGAGTCCGCTGCAACGTTTGTTCGGCGCGATTTCACAAACATATTAGTAAAGCAAAAATGAATTCTGAAATTAACTATTATTCTCTTTAAGTTGTTTAGGGCGAATCAATAAGATAGCCATACCGCCAACTAGTTCAAGAATTAATACAGGCCAAATTTTTTCACTAGGAAAGCCATCAATTGCAATGCTGATTATTCTCCCAAAGGTTTGCCCTAAAATTAATAATGCTCCAAGATCAGCTATTAAAGGAAAATTAATACGTTTGGCTGCAACAATTAATAGAATAGCTGTAGCAAACCAAATCCCTACGTATACTGCTCTAAATTCACTTAATGCGTCAACATTATTTAACACATAACCCAGTTGAGAAGCCATTAGGTGAGGTTTAAATAGTGAGCCTATCGCAATTACAATAAATACAATTGCTGATATTACTAAAATTGTCTGTCGGCCAATATTGCTTCTCATACCCATATTTCACTTTCAAATCTGTCTCTAATAACAAATCTATTTCAAAATAATTCCTTTGATTATATGTTATTACACACTTCATACTAAGAAAATTCTTAACCTCTATATTTCATTAATGTTAATCATCTTTCTTCAATTTTTCATTAATAAATTTGAATGCTCTTACATTAATTAGGTAATTATCGCCTATTCGCGCCGAACCCAAAATTCAGCGGCGAGGGGCAGCCGGCGAGTGATAACGAGCCGACGCCCCGAGTCCGCTGCAATGATTGTTCGGTTCTCTTATTGTAAAGAGGACAAAGAAAAGCAGCAACGTAAAAATAAACTTCTTGAAGGCTGTGCGAAGCGCGTTTAGCCTTCCACTTTTTAGGAGTTTGCAACATTGCAATGCCGTTGTGTAGAAGTTGACAAACTCATTTAGTTCTATCTTCTTTACTTTCCCTATTTAACTCTAAGAGATTCAATGGAAAGGCTGCGCGAAGCGCGTTTAGCCTTTCACTTTTCGCTTTGCTCTTGTTTCTTCTTTGTTCTTGTTCGTCTTGACTTTCTTTGTCTTTTTGCCTATTTATTTTTTACTGTCCATAAGAATATTTTATTGTTTACACTATATTTACATTACATTTATATTATTTCATAGCATAGATTTTTCTGTACTTCATATTTATTCTACTTTACTCTTCGTTCTCTATACTACATTTGTTTACTCATTTTATATATTTATCGGTATTGTTTATTTTTGCGCTGTCTATTTTATGTTTTATAGTTTTACTTGATAATTTTTCCTATTTCTACACTCTTCTCTCTATTCTTTCGCCACCGCATTATTTTTATATGAGGCAAGATTCCTAGAGAACCGAACCCAAAGTTCAGCGGCGAGGAAAGCGGCGAGCGTTAGCGAGCCGACTTTCCGAGTCCGCTGCAACGTTTGTTCGGCCTCTTAAACTCTCTCTCGAAGGTGAAAAAGAACAAACAAAAGCTGTAACCAAAGCCCATAAACACAAACTCAAAGCCAAAGAAAACCAAACAAAAGTTTAACTAAGGTTTATAAACTTATGCAGAATATCAAACAAACCACTAAAATACGTTCACAAACCCAAGTGTCACATTTTTCCTGTAAGTAAGTTTACAATACTAACCTTTTTCCACCCTCAAATTTTCTTGCTTGATGCAAAATAAAAATGCGAAGCAGGCGGTCGATAGACCGGCTGCTTTTTCTTCCTCCCTAACCCAATACTTATCAATTAATTAACGGTAATACCTTGCTATACCTAATCGTTTGCCAGTAGCTATCTAGCTTAAGCATCTTAAAAACCTAAATTCTATTCTATGATTGTTTTTTCGGTAGCACCACAGTAAAGGGTGCCCGGTAGAAAAAGCAGCAAGCGAGATAGATTTTAGGCTAATTTCCAATATAGGTTCAACGTAGAATCAATAACTTACAGCCATCTATTTTCTTAACTTTCACCCGATTTTCCCCTTTTTACCTCGGGCACCTTTAAATGTGGTGCTACCGTTTTTTCAAACACCTTATAGTTTTTCGGTTTTCCATTTATTCTGTTTCTATACCTTTTATTATTTCACACAATAGTATTTTCATTAGTTACTTAATTTCTATCCTTCTTATTATAAACTCTATGTTCATTTTTTCAGCCCATTTCCCTACTTTTACGGCTAATATTCATTTTTCCATTCCCCTATCATTTTCTCTAACTCACTCAATATCAATTATTTGGCAGCATCGCACAAGAGGCCGAACCCCAAGTTCAGCGGCGAGGGAAACGGCGAACGATAGTGAGCC
>JACQZQ010000008.1 GCA_016213785.1 Acidobacteriota bacterium | reverse complement strand
TGCGTTGGGGTTGCGTTGGGGTTGCGTTGGGGTTGCGTTGGGGTTGCGTTGGGGTTGCGTTGGGGTTGCGTTGGGGTTGCGTTGGGGTTGCGTTGGGGTTGCGTTGGGGTTGTGTTGGGGTAGACCTATGTGTCTACCCCAACTACGTAATATAAATTAATTGGGGTTCTAATGAATATAGAAATTGTAATTCTTGGCTCGGGGACTGCGGTTCCAACCGTTGATCGTGGAGCAGCAGGCTATTTATTAATTGTTGACAATGAAAAAGTAATGTTTGATTGTGGGCCAGGCTCAACTAGAAAATTAGCTCAAGCTGGTTTTGAGCTAATAGATTTAGATCGTGTGTGTATCTCTCATTTTCACCCTGATCATGTGTGTGATTTAACAGCAATTCTATTTGGTTCAAGAATTCCTAACTACTCTCGTACAAAGCCTTTAGAGTTAGTTGGCCCTGTAGGGTTAAAACAGCACTACGAAAAATTACTAAATATTTTTGGAAATTGGCTTATTTCTAAAGACTATGAGTTAATAATTACAGAACTCCACCCTAGTAACACTTTTGCTATAGTAGAATATCAACACTATAAACTTATGGCTCAAATGGTTGATCATTCATATCCTGCATTTGGTTATCGTGTAGAAACTCCAACAGGCATTATTACTTACTCTGGAGATACAGATTATTGTGAAGGTATTATTTCATTATGTGAAAATGCTGATATTGCTGTTTTAGAGTGTTCTACTCCTGATGAAAGAAAAATTCATGGTCATTTAACACCTAGTTTAGCAGGTCAAATAGCTCAAAAAGCTAAGGTTAAGCATCTAGTTTTAAGTCATTTTTATCCTGAATGTCAAATGGTAGATTTAACCTCTCAATGTCGTAAATTTTATAATGGGCAAATTACTTTAGCTAAAGATTTAATGAGATTTCCTTTAAGAGTTTTTTAACTATCACTCTAGCCCAGCACTTTTGTGCTTAGACTTATTTTTGTAGTATTATAAAAAACACTACAATGATATAAATTAAACTTTAATTGAGGATTTATGGCACTTTTTTGGAAGCGCACAAAAAAACAAGAAGAAACGACCCCTACAATAGAAACACCTGAAACCCCACAAAATAATGAACAAATTGAACCTCCTGCAACTGAACAAAAGGCAGGTTTTTTCCAAAAACTTTTTAAGGGACAATCAACAGAAACCCAAACTAATTTAGAAACTACTCCAATACAACAAACTTTAGATACAACTCCTGTAGAAACTTCCCCCATAGTTAGAGCACCTGAGCAAGAAAAGAAAAGCCTTTGGGAACGTTTAGGTTGGGGGCAAAAGAAAGAAGGTGAAGCGGCTGTAGCTACTGCTCAAATACCAAAACCTGTTTCTGAAGAAGCAGAAAAACAAAGTCGTTTTCAACGCTGGAAAGCTTCACTTAATCGCACTAGCGAAAATTTGATGGGACGACTAGAAGATGTTATTCGCGGTAAAAAAGTTATTGATGCTGAGGTACTAGATAGCCTTGAAGAAGCTTTAATAGGCGCAGATATAGGAGTACAGACCGCTTTAGAAATAATTGAAAAAGCCCGAAAACAAGTTGATCGTAAAGAAGTTAATAATTTTGAAGAATTAAAACGAATTATCAAAGATGAGTTATTAGATATTTTACGAGGAACTAAAACTAGAGGAGTTAAATCTGAAACAGAAGTTAGTTCTGATATTCGTCCTTATGTAATGATGATTGTTGGAGTTAATGGCGTTGGCAAGACTACAACTATTGGTAAATTAACTAATAGGATTAAAGCAGAAGGTAATGAAGTTCTAATTTGTGCTGCTGATACTTTTCGCGCAGCAGCTAGCGATCAACTAGCAATTTGGGCTGAACGTACTGGAGTACATTTAATTCAACAGAAAAAAGGCACAGACCCAGCAGCGGTACTTTTTGATTCTCTTGCCGCAGCTAAATCCCGAAATGCTGATGTATTAATTGTTGATACTGCTGGACGTTTACATAATAAATCTAATTTAATGTCAGAACTAGAAAAAATGAAGAGGGTAGCGGCTCGTGAGGTTGTTGGCGCACCACATGAAGTGCTACTAGTGGTAGATGCTGTTACAGGACAAAATGGGCTAGAACAAGCTCGTCAATTTACAAAAACTGTTCCTGTTACAGGAATTGTTTTAACCAAACTAGATGGAACGGCTAAAGGTGGTATTGTAGTAGCGATTGCAAAAGATTTAGGTATCCCAATTCGCTATGTTGGAATTGGCGAAGGAATTAATGATTTGGTAGAGTTTTCTTCTGAAGACTATGTTAATAGTCTGTTTGATTAAAATTTCTAAATGGTTTTTCTTGATTTTGGAAGTGCAGAAAGTCTAAAAAAATCTTGAAATAGCTTGAAATAGAAGGGTAGAAATAGAAAAGTTTGCACTTCCAAAATATTATTCTCTAATTACATCACAAGCACAACGAAAGCCTGTTCTATCATACTCACGTTTATTAGGAATGAGAAAACCTCTATAGCTACCTGTGGCTTCTTCTGGATCGCTATCAAAAGCACCCCCTCGGATAACTTTAACTCCTGGTTGGGGAGGTGCTTTACTTAGCTCATAAATTTGTAGGTCGTCATAAACCCATTCCCAAACGTTGCCTACCATATCTAATACTCCAAAATAGCTTTTATTAGAAGCATTTTTTCCTACAGGTAAAATTTTATTTGTTATTTTATTTGCATTTGCTAAACCATCTTTCCATTCATTACCCCAAGGATAGATATTGCCATTTGGGCCACGAGCAGCAAGTTCCCATTCTTTTTCTCTTGGTAGCCGACAAGCCCGTCCCTTGTATTTACGCCATTGGCAATATTCAAAAGCATCTTGCCAGCTAACAAAAACTACTGGCAAATCTAAAATCTCTTGTGGAGGTATTTTTCCCTTCCAATTTGGAGGTGCGTCATGTCCTGTAGCATCAACAAATTCTTTATATTGTTTATTGGTTACTTCCGTTTTATCTAAAAAAAATTCTTCTTTTACTTCTGTAGCGTGAGCAGGAATTTCAAAACCTACAGGATCTTTACTACTATTACGCCCCATTACAAAACGCTCTGCTGGAACATAAACCATACCTTCTGGTATAGGGGGTGCTGGTTTTACTACTACTGTATTATCTACTGATTTTGGCATAAGGTAAAAATAGTAGTAGGCACCTAAGGAAATAGCAATGATTAAAAATCCCCCTACCCAAAGTCCAAAACGTGATTTTTTTCCTGTAGATTCCAAAGTTGTCTTAAAAGGTGATACTGTATTATCAATTTCTTCTTTTATTATATTTGCCATAGAAGAAATAGAAACTTCTACTGTTTCTAAAGGTAGAATTTCTATATCTTGTTGAAAAATTGTAGTTTGAGAGTTTTTTACTGACAGCTTATATTTACCAGGAATTAAGTCTTGTATTTCTATACTAGCGCTTATTTCTAATTCAGCCTTAACCACATTATCTAACAAAACAACAGATCCAGCAGGAATATCATTAACAACCAAACGGCTTTGAGAAAAAATATACTGTGCAGGTGACTTAAGCAGAGGGGTTTTATCAATATAATTATCTGGTGCTGACTCAACAATCCTAAATCTAAGTGGTTTACCGTCATTACCACCATCTAACTCTCTATTTGTAGAATGTTCTACAAGTGCTTTAGCTTGTTCTTCGCTAGCTAAGGCAAAATAAGCATAACCCCAAGGCCGTCCTGTATTACTATCTAGCTCAATAAATATCCAAGCAATAGGTTCATAGGGCGTAAGTAAAGTAGTAACTTCTGAAACAGTTCTTTGGGGCGCTAGATTCTCAATCAATACTTTAGCAACCATTGTTTATACCTATCTATTGTTGTGATAAAAATTATTGATTTACTTTTACAATACGAAAACCTAGGTAAGCAGCAGCAAAAGTAGTACTATTATTATTACGGCGACTTAATCGACAAGCATCAGATTGACTTGCCCATCCTCCACCACGAATTACTTTAAATAATCCTGTTTCTGGGCCTAGAGGGTTTTTTAGTGAGGATTTTTTATAATAATCCTGTTCATACCAATCTTGACACCATTCAGCTACATTACCAGAAACATTAAACAAACCATATCCATTAGCATTATAGCTATCTACTGGTTCTAGATTCTCTAAAACTACACCTGCAATCAAACCTCTATTTAGTTCACTATCATAATTTGCTTGCTCAACATCAATTTCATCACCCCAAGGATATTTTGTTGTTACTCCGCCACGAGCAGCATATTCCCATTCTGCTTCTGTAGGTAGTCTAAAACTTTTATTAGTAACTTCTGAAAGCCATTTGCAATAAGCAGCAGCATCATGCCAAGATACTAAAACTACAGGGTAATTTTCCCTATCAAGAGTAAAATAACTTCGCCAAGTGATAGGTGATTTTTCTCTTTCTGGTTGAGTTAAATAGTTAGTAGATGAGATAAAAACCTCGAACTCTTTATTAGTAATTTCATATTTACCTATTTCAAAAGCCTCTAACTCAACACTATGTAGGGGTTGTTCTTCTGAACGAGGTGCAGTTGATCCCATAGTAAAAATCCCTGGAGTAATAGGGATAAGCTCAGGTATTTTTAAGTTCTCAGGTGCTTTGGGTTTTTCTGGCTGTTTTTCTTGAATAGGTTTAGGGGTTGTTACAGGTTTTGGAGTGGTTTTAGGTTTTGGCTCAGTCTTAGGCGGAATTGGATTAGTTTTTATTTTATTATCGCCAGTATAGGTTCGTCCTCCACTTTGTTGACCATTAACCCTTATGTTTACAATTAGTAAGAAACAAACGCATACTACAATATAGTGAGAAAATATTTTACACTGTTTTCTTTTGCTATTAATAGTCTCCATAATTTTTTATTATTGATACCTATCAGAAGCGTTCACGAAATTTATTAGTTTTAGGGTTAGATGCTTTTTAAACTAAGATTGGCTAAATCTTACTACAAATATTTTTATCTTTCGAGTATTTAGTTAGGTTTAAGACTTCAAAACCAAATCTTTACTATTAAAATTAAAATAATCCTCCTAGGAATTTGACTAAATTATCTCTAAAACGTGAACTTAATTTCAAGTTTGTACCATCTTGCAAAATCACTTTATATTCCCCTCGAAACATTGGGACTAATTCTTTAACAAAATCTATATTTACTATTGTTGATCGGTTAATTCTATGAAATTTATTGGGCTGTAATTTAGTTTCTAATAAACTCATAGTTATACGTAATAAATAAGCTTTTTTGCCAATATGAGCAGAAGCATAATTTCCTTCAGCAACTATCCATTCTATTTCATTTGTTTTTAATAGAGAAATTTTCCCATCACTTTTTACTGAAAGTCTTTCTAAATAAGTCTCAGCAGGTTTTTGAGCACCAACTAAAGCCAAAATACGATTAAGATCATATTCTGATTTGTTTTTTATTATATTTATTGCTTTATTTATTGCTTGAGTAAAACGATCAGGATCAATCGGTTTTAGCACATAGTCAAGAGCATTAACATCAAAAGCTCTAATAGCATAATTATCATAAGCAGTTATAAAAATAATATAAGGTAATTTATTCTTATCAATGGCATTAATAACATCAAAACCATTTATTTTTGGCATTTCTATATCTAAAAATATCAAATCAGGGTTTAAGCTATTAATAGTCTCTATTGCTTGTTTACCATTTTCACACTCGGCAAGAACATCTATTTCACTCTCGTCTTCTAGCATAGCCTTAATAATCTCTCTACCTAAAGGCTCATCATCAACAATTAACACACTAATCCTCTTTGTATTCAATAGAAACAACCTCCAAAGTGTTTTCAGAAAAATGTTGAAAGGGTAATAAAATTCTTACTCTTAATCCACCTTCTATGCGGTTGTTTAGTTCCAATTTTTGTTGTTTTCCGTAAAGATACTCTAGCCGTGTTTTTGTATTTGTTAATCCATATCCTAATCTATTTTCTACCTTCTCCCAGTGATTAAAATTCGCTATACCAACACCATTATCTTCTACTTGCAACATAAGAAAATCTTCTATTTTTTTTGCAGATATATTTATATAACTAGCTGAAGTAGTTTGAGAGATACCATGTTTAATTGCATTTTCTACTAGGGGTTGAAGAATCAAGTTAGGGACTTTTGCATAAATAACTTCTTCATCAACATCAAAATTTATAGTCAATCTATCCTGAAATCGTACTTGTTCTATATCAAGATAATACCTAAGCAAAGTTATTTCTTCTTTAAGCATAATCTCTTGAGCATTTGTATTTTTAAGAGTTAGCCTTAAGAATTGCCCTAAATTAGCAATCATTTTCTGTGCTGCTCTTATGTCACGTAACTGCAATGCAGAAATAGAGTTAAGTGCATTAAAGATAAAGTGTGGTTGCAGTTGAGCTTTTAGCGCATTTAATTGAGCTTGAACTAATTGAGTTTCTAATTGTGATGTATGTAACAGGCTTTTTTGATAGTTCAATTCACTTTTTTGATAATTCTCATAATACTCAGATGCTTGTATAAAAGTAATTATTGCAATATAAGCAACAGAACTAAACCAAAAAAAATCTAGTGTTATATATATCAAAGTATCTAAAGTAAAAGGTAGACTTACTCTTCCAATATTTGCTGTTACATAGAAGAGAGAGAAAAAGAAATTATGAATAAAAGAATATTTTAACCCACCTAAACAATAGATAATTAATGTAGAAACAGGTTTTTTATTATTAAAAGGGTGAATTTCAACAAAATTTATAATAGATGCAATTAGTAATGTCCAAGTATTCCAGTTTAATAATTGAGATAAAAAGGCACCAGCCCAGTTATAGCCTGATTGTTTAATAAACGAATAGTAAATACCCAAACAAAATACATTGGCTAGGGCAAAAATATTACACCCTAACCAAATTCGCTTCCAGATTTTGATTTTTTTAGGCCAAAA
The DNA here is from genome assembly GCA_016213785.1 of Acidobacteriota bacterium. GTDB lineage: Bacteria > Acidobacteriota > Blastocatellia > Chloracidobacteriales > JADJPF01 > JADJPF01. The sequence goes on along the minus strand of JACQZQ010000008.1, from coordinate 222,667 downwards.
AGGAAGCTTTTTTAATTTTTTATAGAATTCTTCTAGCATTTTTCCAATATAAGCAAAATGAGTACAGATTATAAGTCTGTACTCACTAATTTGTTTCATCTACATACTATAGTGATTAAAACTTAAAGGCTAGCCCTGATGAAACTCGCAAATTATCATTATTAGTTTTACGTAAAAACAAATAATCTATTTGAGCAGCTTTAACTGAAATGCGCTTATTTACAGTGATATCAACACCTGCTCCAGCCGTAGCAGCAAAGCTATTAAACACATTTTTTGACTTAAAAGTAGAGCTATTAACCTGTGAAGAAAAATTTTCACTAATACGATAGCCCCCAAACAAAGCTTGTCCATAAGGAGTAAACCTTGAATTGCTGCGTATAGAAAATCTTGGCCCAGCCATATAAGTAAAAAGTTTTGATGAAGACTTACTTCTAATAAAAAAATCATTAAAAGTAAAAATATCATCTTTAGAATTGGAATATCCTGCTATTTCTCCAACCATACCAAAAGACTTATTAAAGTTCCTTGTTAATGCCATAGCCAGCCCATTATAAGTAGTAAACTCATTCATTCTTACAGCAGAGTATCCTGTAAATAATTCATATTTCGGAACTTCCTGCGCAAATATAGCAACAGAAGATATTAAAATAAAACCTATTATTGAAACAAAACGCAAAAGTTTATGCATACACCCTCCAAAGTAAAAAATAACTACCTAGGAGAAAATAGCCAAACCTGTAATCAAGGACGAGTTTTTTGTGATAAACACGTCTATTTTTCTGCCAAATATGGATAAAGTTAGGATAAAAATTCTATAACCAAATTACACTATAATTAATTATCATCATGTTCAGATTCCTCTTGTTTACTGTTCTTACCACCAAAAGTAGCGGATAATCCATTAATTAAATCTGCTTTTTCTTGGTTTGATAAATTAGCTTGAGGGTGCATTATTACATAAGCTGTCATCGGCATTTCACCTTCTTGAACGGCTTCTGCTGCTTCATTTGCTTCGTTTTCACTGTTTCTACCTAATTCTGAAATATTAAATTTAGCTCTCCCTTGATCAACATCACGCTGCACTAACCAAGACACTGGAGCAATATTACTATACCAAGGCCATTTTGTTTGATTGCTATGACAATCAGCGCAAGAACGGGAAAAAAGCTCTTTGGTATATGCACTATCCCACTTAGGCTCACTTATTACTTGGGGATTAGAACGATTAGATCCATAGGGAACAAATTGAATCGCAATACCTACAAAAAGAAGCACTAAAACAATCCATCCAATTTTCTTTTTCATAAGAAATTTCTATCCTTCCTAAAAATTTAAAAAGAAAAGGAGAGAAAATAACAGCTAAATTTAGCTATTATTTCCCCTCCTAGCCTAACAGATGCCATAAATTAGTTTTTACACAGAATCATTTACTATGCATTAGCTACACTTCGTTTACCTGAAAAGAAAGTATCTTCTGCAAGTCCTAAGAAACTTAAGCGGTCGCCTTCAACACTAACCACAACGGTTTGATTATCTTTTATATTCCCTTTTAAAAGATCTCTTCCAAGTGGAGTTTCGATTTCTCGTTGAATTGCTCTTTTTAATGGACGTGCGCCATAGCTAGCATCATAGCCATTTTTAACTAAAAATTCTTTTGCTTCATCAGTCATTGCAAGTTTTATATGGCGCTCATCTAAGCGTTTTTGCAAGCGAGCAATTTGTATATCTACTATTTGCTTTAAGTGAGAAGTATCTAAAGAATGGAAAACCACTATTTCATCAACACGATTTAGAAACTCTGGCTTAAAGGCTGCACGCATTGCATTTAACACATTTTTTCTCATCTTTTCATCAGCATTTTCATCAGCATTTTTTGTAAAATCCAAGATTAACTGGCTGCCTATATTGGATGTCATAATAACTACCGTATTTTTGAAGTCAACATTTCGCCCTTGACCATCGGTTAAACGCCCATCATCAAGTACTTGTAGCAATACATTAAAGACATCTGGATGAGCTTTTTCTATTTCATCAAATAGGATTACTGCATAAGGTTTACGTCTGACCATTTCAGTTAATTGACCACCCTCCTCATAACCAACATAGCCTGGAGGAGCACCAATAAGCCTTGCAACAGAGTGCTTTTCCATATATTCGCTCATATCAAGCCTAACCATAGCTTGTTCGTCATCAAAGAGAAACTCTGCTAGAGCACGAGCAAGTTCTGTTTTTCCTACACCTGTTGGGCCTAAGAAAATAAAAGATCCTATTGGTCGATTTGGATCTTTTAGCCCAGAACGAGCACGAATAATTGCATCTGAAACGGCTTGTACTGCTTCATCTTGGCCTATTACACGACGATGTAAGCTTTCATCTAACTTAAGCAATTTATCTATCTCGCCTTGTAATAGTTTATTAATAGGAATATGTGTCCAACGACTAACAATTGCAGCAATGTCTTCCTCATCTACTTCTTCTTTAATCATTCGGCTACCACTTTGTTTTTTAGATAAATGCTCTTCTTCAGTCTTAAGTTTACTTTCTAACGTAGAAAGCTTGCTATAGCGAAGTTCTGCGGCTCGATTTAGATCATATTCTCTTTCTGCTCGCTCAATATCGATTTTTGTTTGTTCAATCTCCTCTCTTAACTTGCGTAAGCGTAAAACAGCTTGTTTCTCTACCTGCCATTGAGCTTTTAATGAGTCAGATTGAGCACGAAGTTCAGCAATTTCTTTTTCTAGCTTTTGTAATTTATCTTTTGAAATGTTATCGGTCTCACGTTTTAATCCTTCTCTTTCAATTTCAAGTTGCATTACACGTCTTAATATTTCATCAAGATCTTGAGGCATTGAGTCAATTTCTGTTCTAAGACGGGCTGCGGCCTCATCTACTAAGTCAATTGCTTTATCAGGTAAAAATCTATCTGAAATATAACGACTAGAAAGAACCGCAGCAGCTACTAAGGCAGAATCCTTAATTCTAGTACCATGATGAACTTCATAGCGTTCTTTTAAGCCGCGTAGGATTGAGATCGTATCTTCTACAGTCGGTTCTTCAACAAGAACTGGCTGGAAACGGCGTTCAAGTGCAGCATCCTTTTCAATATATTTACGATATTCATCTAGAGTAGTGGCACCAATACAATGTAGTTCACCACGTGCAAGCATTGGTTTTAGTAAATTTCCTGCATCAATAGCACCATCAGCTTTTCCAGCCCCTACAATTGTATGGAGTTCATCAATAAAGAGAATAACTTGGCCTTGAGATTCAGAAACTTCCTTAAGTACAGCTTTTAGTCTTTCTTCAAATTCACCCCGATATTTTGCTCCAGCAATTAGAGCACCCATATCTAGGGCTACAATTAACTTGTCTTTTAGTCCTTCTGGTACATCACCTCGAATAATACGTGTTGCTAAGCCTTCAACAATAGCAGTTTTACCTACACCAGGCTCACCAATTAGAACTGGGTTATTTTTTGTACGTCGTGAAAGAACTTGAATAACTCGGCGAATTTCATCATCCCGGCCAATCACTGGGTCAATTTTGCCTTGTTTGGCTAGTTTTGTTAGATCTCGGCCATATTTTTCTAGTGCTTGGTAAGTTTCTTCTGGGTTTTGTGAAGTTACACGTTGACGACCTCTAACTTCTTGTAGAGCTTTCATCAAACGGTCTTCAGATAAACCCATTTCAGATAAAATTTTTCCTGCTGGGTAGCGTTTACCTTCTTTAACAATGCTTAAAAGCAAATGCTCAACAGAAATATATTCATCTTTTAGCCGTTTTGCCTCATCCTCAGCAACAACAAAAAGCTTATTTAAGCGCTGAGTAATATACATTTGATCTAGGCTAGGAGCACTACTACCACTTACTTTTGGTAGTTTATCAACCTCTTTGGTGAGATGACTAAGTACTATATCTGATGCAACACCAGCTTTTTCTAATATTGCTGGAACAAGCCCTGCTTCCTGTTCTAGAAGGGCTAATAAAAGGTGTTCAACATCTACTTCTGGATTACCATTACGAGTTGCAATGGTTCTAGCTGCTAGAATTGCAGTTTGTGCTTTTTGCGTCATTCTATTTATATCCATAATTTTCACCTCACTTTAGAGTAAAATCTGTGCAATTTTAATGCTCTTAACCTAAAATCTTGGTAATACGCAAATTTAATGCCCAGTCTTAGAAGAACTGGGCATTAAATGTTATCTCACTTCTACCTCGATCTGTCGAGGACGTGCTGTTACTCGCTTAGGTACAGAAATTGACAAAATACCTTCTTTATAGCTAGCAATAACTTTGCCTAAGTCGAAAGTTGCTGGCACTGTAAAACTACGCTCAAATGAGCCTTGAGAACGTTCTTGATGATGGACTTTATATTTTTCCTGATCAGTAAACTTACGTTCTCCTACTAGTGTTAAAACATTATTTTCAGAACTTAGCTTAAAGTCTGCTTCGGTCATTCCTGGGAGTTCACTTTGTAGAACTAATTCATTATCTGTTTCATAAATATCAACAATTGGCGACCATTCTTCTTTGGTAGTGGTACGAGTTACCGGAAATCCAAAAAAATCTTGGTAAAGCTTATGTAATTGTTGTAAGTCGTTTGTTGCTCTATAAGGATTACAAGCCATTTGTTTATTGCTTCCCATAAATATATCCTCCAAAACATTATGTGTGTTTTCTAGTTATAGTTTGCTTAGTTTACTGTCACGGTAATTTGTTTAGGTTTAACAGTTTCTTGCTTAGGTAAAGTAATGGTTAGCACACCATTCTTTAGCTCGGCTGTAATTTTTTCTATGTCAATGTCAATAGGTAGTGAAAATGAGCGTTCAAAACGGCCTGAAAAGCTTTCAGTTCGATGGAAACGTGCTGTTGTTTGGTCTTGATGGCGCTCACCGCTAAGGGTTAGGGCACGGTTTTCATAACGAATTTGTATATTTTCTCTCTTAAAGCCAGGTAGGTCAGCAATTAGATATAAGTTGTTTTCGTCTTCGCAAATATCTATTGCTGGGCTTTGTGAACTAAATCCAAGGTCTTCGGCACGTGTAAAGAAAAAGGTTGGATTAAATAAAGTATTTAGCTGACGCTCTAAATTATTGATTGCTTTTGCAACGGCTGGTTTTGACATATTGCCTCCTGATATTTAACAATTAATCAAATTTGATAGTGATCACACTATAAAACTTGAGTGTTTATCTGTCAAGAAAAATTTTCCAGATTTCTTTCGGAAAAATTCCTTGGACAAATAAAATTTTGTCTTGTAAGATTCAACCACGACGACGCAAAATATTTGATAATCAAAGACTCAACTTCTTTACAAAAAATTTCTCCTGGTTAATCACACCAATAGAGAGATAAGAAGCACTAATAAAGAAGAAAGTGTCTAGGGAGGTTAAAAACTATGAATTCATCAAAAGTTACAGAATATCCAATCATCTCACTTAAGAACACTGTAGTGTTTCCTTACATGGTGCTACCACTCTCTGTTGGGCGACCTCGTTCTTTAGCTGCGGCTGAAGTGGCTATGAATACAGAGGAAAAACTAGTAGTACTAGTAACACAAAAAGAAGTTTCTATAGAAGAACCAACTACAAAAGAGCTACATGAAGTTGGAACATTAGCCATAATTAAAAGATCTATTCGTATGAATGACACTAATGTCCAACTTATTGTTCAAGGAATTGGACGGGTAAAAATTCATGACCTTAAGCTAACACCTCAAAACTATTTACTTGGTACTGTTGAGCAGTTAGATAGTTTAGGTGGAAATTCTACTGAAAGTGAAGCCTTACATCGTGCAATTAATGATTTAGTAACTAAAGCATTATCAATGCTACAAAATGTGCCTGAGGATTTAGCTTCAATTGTTGTATCTACTGACGATCCTGTGAAGTTGAGTTATATGTTAGCAACTATGTTTCATATGGATACTGAAAAGGAACAAAAACTTTTAGAAGCTAACACTCAACTTGATTTATTAAAAGAAATACATGAATACCTAACTCATGAAGTACAGGTTTTAGAACTAAGACAAAAGATTCAAGGTGAAGCTCAAGCAGAAATTAATAAAGCACAACGTGAATATGTTTTAAGACAACAACTTAGGCAAATTCAAAAGGAACTTGGTGAAGAAGAAAATGAAAAAACTGAAATAGAAATGCTTCGCCAAAAAATAGCAGAAGCCAAATTACCAGAAGATGTATTAAAAGAAGTAAATCGTGAAATGAAGCGACTTGAAAAGCTTCCTGCTGCTGCACCAGATTATCAAGTCATTCGCACTTATTTAGAAGTAGTCCTTGAACTACCTTGGAATACACAGACTGAAGACAACTTAGATCTAAAACATGCTCGCGAAGTGTTAGAAGAAGATCATTATGGCCTAGAAGATATTAAAGATAGAATAATTGAGCATTTAGCAGTAATGAAGCTTAATCCTAAAGCTAAATCTCCTATTATTTGTTTTGTTGGCCCTCCAGGAGTAGGTAAGACTTCTTTAGGACAATCAATAGCCCGTGCTCTAGGACGTAAGTTTGAGCGTATGAGTTTAGGAGGAGTACATGATGAAGCTGAACTACGTGGTCATCGTCGGACTTATATAGGTTCAATGCCTGGTAGGTTAATTCAAGCAATGCGCCGCTCAGGAGTAAAAAATCCTGTGCTTATGTTAGATGAAGTAGATAAAGTTGGGCGAGATTTCCGAGGCGATCCAACTTCTGCTTTACTAGAAGTCCTAGATCCAGCACAAAATAGCACTTTTCGCGATCATTATTTAGATCTTGCTTTTGACCTTTCTAAAGTATTTTTTGTTTGTACTGCTAACAGCTTGGAAACCATCCCAGGCCCGCTACTTGACCGTATGGAAGTAATTTCTCTTTCTGGATATATAGAACAAGAAAAACTAGAAATTTCTCGTCGTTACCTAATTCCTAGACAAATTAAGGAAACAGGCTTAACTGAAAAACAATTACAAATTCCTAATGAAACTCTAAGCCAGGTCATTAGCCTATATACTCGCGAATCAGGAGTGCGCCAATTAGAAAGGACTTTAGGGCAATTAGCAAGAAAAATTGCTGTTAAAATCGCAGTTAAAGAACTAGAAGAAATGGTTATTAGCACAGAAGATTTAACTACTCTACTTGGGCCACATAAGTTTTTCCCTGAAGAGATGCGTGCTGAATTACAAGCGGGCGTAGCAACAGGTCTAGCCTGGACTCCTGTAGGTGGGGATGTTTTATATATAGAGGCTATTTCGCTTCCTGGGGGTAAGGATTTAACCTTAACAGGTCAACTTGGTGATGTAATGAAAGAATCGGCTAGAGCCGCAATGAGCTATCTTTGGTCTAATTCTAATCGTTTTGGAATTGATCGAGAAGTTTTTAAGAACTCTGGACTACATTTACATGTCCCTGCTGGAGCAGTTCCAAAAGACGGCCCATCGGCTGGAATAACTATGACTACAGCACTTGCATCACTTTACTTAAATAAACCTATGCGCTCAGATACAGCAATGACTGGAGAAATAACCCTATCGGGTCTAGTTCTTCCAATTGGTGGATTAAAAGAAAAAGTCTTAGCTGCCCGTCGTGCTGGAATTAAAAGAATTATTTTACCTAAGGCTAATGAAAAGGACTTAATCAAATTACCAGGCGAGGTTAAACAAGAAATGGAATTTATTCCAGTTAAAACTATTGATCAGGTTTTGGTTAATGCAATTGAAGGGTTTGATACTCATATTTCTATCCTACCTACTATCTTACCCAACGTAGCCTAAATTTCTTATTTTACGAGAGATAACCTCTGATAATGGGGCTGGGAGCTAAAACTCCCAGCTTTTGTTTTTTAATTAATCTAACGGGTTTAAATGAAGTTATTTATTACTTATTTTGCACTAGCTAAGATATTTAGAATCACTGGTTTAAGCCCATCGATTACAAACTGAATCCCAATTGTACAAACAATCAATCCAATAACTTTTGTAATTACTGCAATTCCTGTTTTTCCTATAAACTTAATTATATTTGGGGAAACTAATAACACTAACGCTGTTAAGACTATAACTAAAGTAATTGCTAAGATTAATACAGCTATATGGCTTATAGAGCGGTTTTGTCCCATTAGTACCATTACTGTACTAATTGCACCTGGCCCACAAATAAGCGGAATGCCAAGAGGAACTACAGCTTGATCTAAATCTAGTGATTCACTACTAGCTTTACGTTCTTTTCCCATAAGCATTTGCATTGCCATTAAGAAAAATAAAATTCCTCCTGCAATACGTAAAGCATCAACTGTAATCCCAAAAAGCTTAAATATAACTCCTCCACAAATTGCAAATACAAGTAAAATCACCAAAGCAGACATACATGCGCGAAAAGCTGCTTGTTTACGTTGGTTTTGGTCATAGGATTCAGTCATTGTTACAAATATTGGGGCAGCAGCAAATGGATCAATTATTGTAAACAAAGAAGTAAAGCTTAATAGTCCAAAAGAAATTACATCATTCATGTTTTTTTCCTCCTATGGGTGATTCTATTGGTATAGCAGTTTCCATCTTAGGCGAAGAAAGCACAAAAGTTGTTTTTACCCTAGCAATTCCAGGAATACCTGTTAATTTATGGAGTAAAAAATTCTCGTACCTTAACATATCTTTAGTAAGTACTTTTAATAGAAAATCTTCTTCGCCTGAAATATGGTGGCATTCCAGAACTTCAGGAAGTTCTAACACTGCATCAACAAACCCTTTGTGTGTATGTAATTTATGCTCAGTCATCTGCACAGCAACATAAGCTAAAAGATTATGTCCCATTGCTAAAGGATCTATTACTGCACGATAACCACGAATTACACCTCGATTTTCTAGCTTCTTAATGCGCTGTAACATTGGCGTAGGTGTTAATCCTACGGCTTCAGCTAACGCAGCGTTTGTCATACGTCCATTTTGTTGAAGCAACCGCAAAATCTCTAAATCCATTTCGTCAAGCTCATCGTCCAAAGGTTGTTTCATAGTGTTTTTATCCATAATACAATTATATTTATAGCATAAAATGCTGTCAATAGGGTTTTAGATAAAATAATATTCTATTTAACTTATTTTTTATAAAAATAATAAAGCCCAGCATTAAAGAACTGGGCTAAAGGGATTTATTACATAGCTAGTTAAGTAGTTGCTAGTCAACCTATTTATTGAACAACTAGAGTTAGGGTAGCTGAACGAGTTCTACCAGAATCATCACGTCCAGTAAAAACAATCTGTTTTGAACCTGGAGTTGCAGCACCTTTTACCTTAAAGTTAAAGTTTAGAGTTGAATTAGTTGTAGACTGACTAGCTGGAGTTAATTTAATTTTTAGAGCTTTAGTATCTGAAAAAGTCACAGTAACATTGCCTGTAAACCCTTCCATCCTTCTGATATTAAGGGTAAATTGCCCTGATTGTTTACGAGCCACATTAACTTGAGAAGGATCAAAAGCAAGAGAAAAGTCAGCAGTAGCACCTGATTTAAGTTCATAGACACTTCTTCCATAAGTTGCTAGTTGTAGAAGTCCTGTTGATTTTTGTGAATCAAAATCCATAACAACTACAGGAGGTAATCCGTTGTTAAATACTTCCCAAGTTTTTCCATCTATTGTAGATCGGAAAACACCTATGTCTGTTCCAGCATAAAGAGTATTAGGAGTTTTAGGATCAATTATAAGGTCATTACAAGCTATATCTGGTAGATTTCCGCTTATATCATCCCAAGTTGAACCACTATTAGTTGTCTTAAAAACATGCCCAGAACCAAAGCCTGAAACAGACAAGTAAGCAATAGCTGGATTTGTATCATCTAATATTATGCTTGAAATAAAGCGGTTTGGAAGTCCTGTGGTTATATCTCTCCAATTTAGCCCTCCATCAGTACTTGTCATTGCTCGCCCTTGAGCAGAGCCAGTATAAATCACACTAGTATTACTCCTAGCAACACTAATAACGCTTAATACATCTGCACCTTGTTGAGTTACGCCCTTTGTTAAATCTTTATCTGGGGCAGGAGAAGCCCAAGTTCCTCCAAGATCTGTGCTTGTAAAGAGGCGAAATGTACCAAAATAAATAGTATCATTTACGCCATTACCTGTAAGTGGAGCAAGAAAAGCAATACGAGGACGGCTATCAGACTCGCCAAAAGTGCTATTTCTAGCTACTTGTCTTTCAATTCTATTACCGTTTCTAAAACGAAAGATAGTCCCAAAAACAAAATTACAAAATCCTGTGCTTGGATCTCTTGGATTAAGTACTACATTGCCATAATCACCAGTAAAAAACTCTTTCCATACATTAGAACCCCCTTGACGCATTTGTATACCATTGTCTTGAGTTCCTACATAAGAAATACTTGGGTTTGTGGGATGAAGTGTAAGCCCATAAGATTGAGTTAAAGCAAGTGTTGAGTTAAGAGATACATAAGTATTGCCACCATCTGTAGATTTTGATAAACCTCCATCATTACCTACATAAATTACTTTTGGATCAGTTGGCGAAAAAGCTAGTGCATGTTGGTCAGGATGAGTATTTGATCTAGATGGTTGAAAGGCATTTCCTGAAGTAAAGTTACTATTAAGGTTTCTCCAGCTACTTCCGCCATTTGTACTCTTAAAAATATCTCTTGAGCCTATATAAAGGGTGGATTCATCGGTTGGGTCAATAGAAATATAGGTATTATACCCAAACTGGTTAGTATCTATTCCCATTGAACTTAAGTTAGTCCAAGTAGCACCAGAGTCAGTACTTTTAATTATACGCACATCAAAATTTGAAGAAGTAACCCCACCTGTATAAATATAGATTAGCCTTGGATTAGCAGGTGTTTGGGCAACTCTTATATCAAATGTCCCATTAGCAACATAAGGAGAAACAAACATATTAGTCCAAGTGTTGCCTCCATCAGTTGAGCGGTAAATTCCTGCTGGTGGATTGCCCATTTGGTCAACTCTTATAGTTGCTTGATATAAAATATTTGGATTTACAGGATCAATACTTAAGTCTGTTGGTAGGCCTGGAAGTGTTCTAGTCCAGCTAACACCCCCATTAGTAGATAAGTAAAAGCCGCTTGAAAAAAGTCTTCCCGTTGAAAGCCTAGCAAATTGGGCTAAATAAACACGATCTGGGTTGTCAGGGGCAACTTCAATTCTTGCTACTAAAGCAGGTTCAGGTAAAGACTTATCATTTATTTTAACCCAAGTTTGACCTGCATCTGTTGATTTTAAGACTCCTGTACCTAAGTAACCTCCATTAATATCACCCATTCCTGAATAAACTATTGATGGATTACTCTTAGAAAAAGCTATTGAACTTACAGCTAAATCTACCTGATTATCAGTCACAGGAGTAAATGTCTTTCCTCCATCACTTGAACGCCATACACCTCCTGTAGAAGCACCAACTAGTACTATTTGAGGATCAAGAGGAGACAAAGCAACAGCATTAATACGACCGCTAGTAACCCCCCAATTATTAGGAACTGCCGAGTCTGTTGGAGCAGGCCCTATAAGTTGCCAACTTGGATCAGAGCTAGATTGGTTATCTAAGAAGTTTGATTGTTCTTTTAAGACAAACTCCCAAGCTTTATTTCTAGCCTCTAGAGGAATATCGTTAAAAGGATAGGATCTTTGAAAAGTAAACCATTTTTCTCTTTCTGTTGGTTCTTCATTAAATTTATCTAGTTGTTCTTCTACTTCTGAAATAGGAGCAGGAAAATAGTTAACATTATCTGACTTATAGTAGTTTTGTTTATTAGCAAAAAGCCAAAGGCTAGACGCAATAATCAGTAAACATATAAATAAGTAGCTAAACATTTTGCTTTTACTAATCATGGGTAGACTCCTTCTAATATAAGAGCCTGAGGTTATACAGGCTCTTTAGGTTTTCGCTAAAGCTACTAAACTTTAACTAGGTTCTTCTGAGACTTTTACAACTAATTTGCCTTGGTTTGAGCCATCAAAGAGTTTATTTATAGCTAGTGGAGCATTTTCTAGACCATCTACAACATCAACCTTAAATTTTAACTTACCTGCCATAAACCATTGGCCTAAATCATTCATCACTTCTTGAGCGCGATGTACATAATCTGTAACAATAAAACCTTCTATTTTAGCGCTTTTTACTAAAATATTTGGGAAGTAGTAAGGGCCAGGCTTAGGTTTTTCTGCGTTATAACCAGAGATTAAACCACAAACAGAAATTCTTGCTTTTTTATTAATTTGTCCTAAAACTGCATCTAAAATTTCTCCACCAACATTGTCAAAATAAATATCAATTCCCTTTGGGCAAAGGGCTTTTAGGCGTTCAGCTACATTTTCAGTTTTATAGTTTATAGTAGCATCAAAACCTAGCTCTTTCTTTAGCCACTCGCATTTTTCATCACTCCCAGCAATTCCTACTACGTAACAGCCTTTAATTTTGCCTATTTGTCCAACAATTGAGCCAACTGCACCTGCGGCGGCAGAAACTACTAAAGTTTCACCTTCTTTAGGGTGAGTAATATCTAGTAAGCCCACGTAAGCTGTAAGCCCAATATGCCCAAGTAGTCCTAAATAAGTAGTTAAAGGGATTGGTAGCTTAGGAATTGGAGTAAGAACTTTTCCTGGGAATAGTGCATAATCTTGCCAACCAATCATAGCTTGAACAAAACTGCCTTTACTAAAACTAGGGTGCTTAGATTCAACTACTACACCTAAACTCATTCCTCTCATTACATCGCCTAAAACAACAGCAGGCATATAGCTATCCTGTTCATTCATCCAAATGCGGTTAGCAGGATCTAAAGATAAATAAATTTGTTTAACTAAAACCTCTCCTTCATTAGGGACAGGAATAGGTTCTTCGCGCCATTCAAAATCTGATTTTTTTACCGCCCCAACAGGACGAGATATTAAACGCCATTGTCGATTAACTTCTGCCATACATTCTCCTTACGGTTTAGTTTTAAATATTTCATACTTAAAGCTTTTATTTAGATTAAATAGAATCTTTTAACTTTGTTAGCTCCATACTTACTTGCCAAAGTCTTGATGCTAGTGCTTGATTATAAGAAATTGGAGCAGAATTACGTACTTTCTTTTTAACAAAATATTTTCCTGTAACATTTTCTACTTCTGGAGAAGTAGCTAAATAAATGCTAGTTTGTGCGCCTTCCTTATCGCTTATAGAAAAAAGCTTTAAGTAAAGTCTTACAAACATTGCCATAAATCCTCTATTATTTGAACCAAAATTTGTACCCACAACACCAGGGTGTAGAGCATTAGCGGTAATTTTTGTATTCTTTAGCCTACTAGCTAACTCATAGGTAAATAAGACATTCGCAAGTTTAGACTGACAATATGCCCCCCAGCCTGAGTATCTGTGCTCGCTTTGTAAATCATCAAAATTAATTTGTCCGCTCTCATGCGCCATTGAAGAAACATTTACTATTCTAGCCGCAGGACTAGCTTTTAATGGGTCAATCAATAAATTTGTAAGCAAAAAATAATTAAGATGGTTAAGGGCAAATGTCATTTCAAGCTTATCAGCACTGGTTTCGCGAGATGTAAAAACAGCACCAGCATTATTAACCAAGATATCAAGATGTGAGTATCTTTTCTTAAACTCATCAGCTAGCTTATAAATTTCTTGTTGAGAAGAAAGATCTGCGGCAATAAATTCTACCTCTTTATTAGCTGTTTGTTCTTTAATTTCTGATACAGTTGTAGTACATTTTTCCTTACTACGACTTACTATAATAACCTTTGCTCCTTCTTGGGCAAGTGTTTGAGCCGTAACCTTACCAATACCTGCCGTTGCTCCTGTAACCAAACAAATTTTTACATTGCTCATAGTGTTTTTTTCTTAGTTAATAAATTTTATAGCTTTTCTTAAGCTATATTCCTTAAAAATAAATAAAAACAGCTAAACCTAGTTTAAGCTTAAGAATACCAACAAAAATAGCTACAAGAAAACTTTCTTGTAGCTATTTTTAGACAAGTTAATTTACTACTTGGTTAATAGTTATTGGAAAGAATAACTCTACCATTTTCTGAAGCAAAAGTAGTAAGTGGAACTTGATAAATAACTTCTATTTCTTTTACTGGAGCTACAGTAACTTGATGATAGCGACTACGATATCTAGTAGTTATTCTACGCACATAATCTTTAGTTTCTCTATAGGGTGGAATTGTATAGTTATAACGAATCACCGCATTTTCACCAGCATTATAGCCTGCTAGGGCTAAATCTAAATCACCATCAAACATATCAAGTAAGAGCTTTAAGTAAGTAGCACCTGCATTTATATTTTGTTTACGGTCAAAAATATTACTAACTCCAAAACGTCTAGCAGTAGAGGGAATTAATTGCATTAGCCCGCTAGCGCCTTTATAAGAAACTGCATTAATGCGAAAACCTGATTCTTGGCGAATTACTTCTAAAATAAGTCTTGGGTCTATTTTATTTTTTTGAGCGGCTGTTTGAATAATTTCGTCTAGTTCAAGATCTCCTGTGCTTTCAGTTAAATTAGCAATAGGAATAACTTTTGTTGTCACAGTAGGTTTAACAATTACTGTATCACTTGTTAGCATAAGCCTTCCATTTTCACTAATTGAAGAACGTATTTCAGAATAAATTTTAGGAGGCGGAACTGGAGTAGGTTCGCTATTTACTTCTTTTTCATCTTGTAGATAACCTTCACCCTTGCGTTTTGGTGTTACAGTTTTAATTACTGCGGGTTTACTACGAGAAGACTTATTTTTATAGGATTTATCATTAGTAGTTGATGGCTCAGCTATATCAGATATAGTTGAGTTATTTGAAGAAACTACCTTTTCACTTGATTTTGTTGGTTGTTCTTTTAGAGTACTTTCTTTAGTTATTTCTTTTGCAGTTTCTTTAGAACTTTCTTTAGAACTTTCTGTTACTTTTTCTTTAGGTTTTTCTATATTTTTTTCAGCTTGAATTGTTTTAGTTGGTGCTAAATCATAGTTATCAAAAGTTCGTTTGTTGCTTTGCTCTTGGGCATAATTTGATTGTGAGTTTAAAACTAAGATAGCACAAAGCGCAAAAGACCTTAAAAACATTACAACTTCTCCCTGAATGGCTAGATTTCTATTATTTAAGTTTATTAAGACGATAATTTGTTAGCTAAATTATAGATAAGCACTTGCAGTGTATCATAGAAGTAGTTGAAGTGTCTAAGCAATAAGTGCTAAAGTCTCATTATAACTTCCGACAAATTTATAAGTTTAAGGAGAACAATATGTCTGCTACAGCTATATCTAAATTAAGTGAGTTAGAAAAAAAAGATGAACGTCGCTATATTGAAAACACCTGTCCAATGACAGGCGAGGTAATAGGACGTATTCCTATTTGTACTGAAGAGGAAGTTGACCAAGCTGTATCTAATGCAAGACTAGCTCAAAAAGCTTGGGGTGCTCTATCTGTAGCAGAAAGAGTTCGTTATGTTTTAAGAGTAAGAGATTTATTTGTTGAACGTAGAGAACACATATTAGATACAATCCGACAAGATACAGGAAAAACTAGGGCTGATGCATTATTAGCAGATGTTTTTACTGTAATTGATGGAACTACTTATTTTTGTAAACAAGCACAAAAAATGCTTTCTCCTCATAAAAATCCGCTTCATTTATTTAAGAATAAAAAAAGTACTATTATGTATGAACCCTTAGGTGTTGTAGGGGTTATTACACCCTGGAATTTCCCTACAGCATTTTTAAGTGATGTAGTTCTTGCACTTTTAGCAGGAAATAGTGTCTTACTAAAACCCTCTGAAGTAACACCACTAATTGGAGAAATGACAGCAAAGATTTTTGCTGATTCGGGGCTACCACAAAATGTTTTTCAAGTCCTACAAGGCGATGGCTCAACAGGTGCAGCCTTAGTTCGTTCTGATGTTGATAAGATTGTTTTTACAGGTTCAGTAAGAACAGGGCGTGCTATTTATAAAGAGTTAGCACAAAAGGAAAGATTTACTCCTGTAGCTTTAGAATTAGGAGGAAAAGACCCTTTTGTTATTCTAGAGGACGCTGATTTAGAACGTGCTGCTGATGCAACGGTTTGGGGTGGGTTAGTAAATTCCGGCCAAATGTGTGCTAGCGTTGAAAGAGTCTATGTAATTGAATCCATTGCAGAAGAGTTTACTAATATGGTTGTAGAGCGGGTTAAAAAGCTTCGTCAAGGCCCACAAGATGGCCCAGATGTTGATATAGGAGCAATTATTTTCCCTCGTCAAATGGATGTAATAGATGACCATGTAAAAGATGCTATAGACAAAGGCGCTAAGCTCTTAGCAGGTGGTGGTCGTAATCAAGAACTCGCACCAGGATATTACTATAAACCTACAGTATTAAGTAATGTTAATCACTCAATGAAAGTAATGACAGAAGAAACCTTTGGGCCAATTATTCCTATAATGGTTGTAAAAAACGAAGAAGAAGCTATAAAGCTAGCTAATGATAGCATTTATGGACTTACAGCAGGAGTTTGGTCACAAAATCCAGAACGTGCAGAACGAGTTGCTAAACGTATTGAGGCTGGTACAGTAGCAATTAATGATTGTGGAGCTAATGCTTTTGGTTTTTGTGAAGCACCTTGGTTTGGAGTAAAAGAATCTGGTTTTGGAGCAGTCCATTCAAAAGAAGGAGTCCGTAACTTTAGTAAAGTCAAACATATAGTTAAAGATCGCGGCTGGATGCGCAAGGAACTACACTGGTTTCCTAATAATGCTAAAAATTATAATATGCTCTCTAGACTTGTAGACATACTTTTTAGTAAAGGCGAAAAGCGACTTAAAGCGCTTTTTGGCGGAGAATAACGCTTTTGGACAGCCTATTATGTTTATAGTAAACTAGTATCAATATAACGTTGTTGCTGGTACTTCCATAACCCAAAAGTATTTTAGATTTAGATAATAAGGAGAATAATTTAATGGGTAACTTATCAGGGAAAAGTTGTTTAGAAAAGCTAGCCTGCTTAATCCCAGGCTATGGGGGTTATTTAGAAAGAGAGCGCCGACGTGATGTAGATAAATTACATAGAGAAAACTTAGCCCAACAACTTGAAAAAATTAAAACTCCACTAACAAGTTTAGTTCGCGAACTTAGCGATACAAGCCGACTCCTAGAAGTCAAACACGTAGAAAGAGTAAATAGCAAATTAGATAAAATAGCTAATAGAATCCGCTATGCTAGTTATGGTTATAGTGGTTTTTTTGACACTGTAAAAATAAACGAATTAGAACTAGACCGACTTTACCAATTTGACCTAGCATTAACAGAAAGCCTAGAAGCGATAAAAGAAAAAGTTTCATCTCTTATAGAAAATGCTAGTAACGTTGATATGAAAAACGCAACCACTGCCTTAGAGCGTATGCTAGATGAGCTAGATGCTCATTTTAGTGAGCGTAACAAAGTAATAGAAAATATTTTATAGTTTAAGTTTTTAAGGAGAATTTTCATGGCAATAGAAGTCATTCAATATTTTGATAATTCTGGACAGTCTCTAATCCATCGTTTCCCCGAACAAGGTGCAACAGACATTAAATGGGGCGCTCAATTAATTGTCCAAGAAAACCAAACTGCGGTTTTCTTCCGTGATGGTAAAGCACTAGACGTTTTTGGGCCAGGTCGTCATACGCTTACTACAAATAACTTACCACTACTTACTAGCATAATTAGTATACCTTTTGGAGGTAAATCTCCTTTTCAATGTTCTGTAATATATGTAAGTCGCCAAGTATTTCAAAATCTAAAATGGGGTACAAAAATGCCTATTTTGGTAAAAGACCCTGAACTTGGTAGAGTACAACTTAGAGCTTTTGGTAAATTCTCTATACGCATTTCTGATCCTCAGCTTTTTGTAGGGACTATTGCAGGAACACGCGGATGGGTAACAACCTCACAAGTAGAAGATTTTTTAAGGGATCTAATTGTCCAACGACTAACTGATTTACTCGGAGAAAATTTCCGCTCTGTTGATGAACTGACGGCAAATTATAATGAACTAGCTATTGCAACTAAGGCTCAAGCCGTAGATGATTTTGCTAAACAAGGGTTAGAGTTGGTGGATTTAATTGTAGGTTCAATTACTCTACCTGAAGAAGTACAAAAACGTATTGACGAAGGGGCAGGAATGCGTGCTATTGGTGATATGCGTAATTATATGCAATATCAATCGGCACAAGCTATGCGTGATGCGGCTAAACAACCTGGCTCAGGCACAGGTGAAGGTATGGGTTTAGGCTTAGGTTTTGGTATGGGGCAAGTGATGGCGCAAAATATGCAAAATCAATATCAACAACCTCACCAACAATCCTATCCAAATCAAGGTTATCCTCAAGGACAACAAAATCATTATCCTCCTCAACCCAATCAACAACAGCCACCAGTTCAACAAGTTGCACCTGTAGCAACCATAGCTTGCCCTAAGTGTCAATCACCTAATGCTCAAGGAGCAAAATTCTGTGCTGAGTGTGGGACATCGCTTTTACCAAAAGCTTGTTCTCGTTGTAATCAACCTCTTAATCCAGGAGCAAAATTCTGTTCTGAATGTGGTAATCCATCGTAATAAATTAAGCTTTTTAAGGATAAAATCCTTAAAGCCATTTTAGTTAAACTGGGAGTTTTATGGAAAAAAGCGAAGAAAATAAACAAAACAAATCTGATAGAAATTTTATTATCGTGCTAGGGATAATAGTGCTCTTAGCTATTGCAGCTATTTCTTGGAAGCCTGAAGCAACCGAGGCCAAACTTGCGATTACACCTAAAAGTAGTAGTGGAAGCAAAAAATCTCCCCCAGATTTTTCTGTAACATCATTAAAGGGTGAAAATATTGCTCTAAGTAAACTTAAAGGTAAAGTCGTTTTAATTGATTTTTGGGCTACTTGGTGTGGCCCTTGTCGTCAGGAAATGCCTGCTGTAAAGAAAATTTGGGATAAGTATAGAAATAATAACTTTACAATCATTGGTATTAGCTTAGATATGGATCGCGAGCCTCTTGATAATTACTTAAAAACTAAAGATATCTCCTGGCCTCAGTACTATGATGGATTAGGATGGAAAAACAAAGTCGCTCGTTTATATGGTGTTACTGGTATACCTTTTACTGTTTTATTAGATAAAAATGGTGAAGTTGCTGGTGTTGGGTTAAGAGGCGAAACTCTAGCTAGAAAAATAGATGAGCTAGTAGCTAATTAGTAATTTTCGTTAAAAACCATTCTAGCCTTAAATAATATCTTTAGGGCTAGAATTTTATTTTTTTAAAAGCTTTTTATTATTATTACGTAATCTACGAGTAAATCTATGTAAGGTAAGTAGAATACTACCAATAATAATTGCAGGAACAGCTATTCGTAAAACTAAAAAAAGAGACTGTTTAGGAATTTTTGCTATAAGTAAAATAAGAAGTATAAACAAAATAGTCCTTACAATCCTGGTATAAAGATTTGGTTTCATAAGTCTTTAAGCTCGATTTGTTGTGCTTTATGGCAAGAAAGTTCTGCTGCTGTAGCAAGTTTTGCTACTAGATAAACATGTTCTAAAGAAGCATAGCCTTTTCTTCCATCTTCAATCTGTTTTAGAAAATTATCTATATCTTTACCAAATAAACCTGTAACTGTAGCTATTGGAAGAGGATCCGACCTATTTTCTAAGTAAAGTGTAACTTGGTCGTGTTTTTCGGCTATAAGCTCTCCTTTTGTACCTATAACTGACAAACGGCTACTAATAGGAGGGACTGTTAAGGCTTGCCCTTCAAGGAGTTGAGCGACAACTCCATTTTCAAACCCTATTTGCGCTGTAGTAATACGACCATCAAATCTACTTCCTTCTAAATTTAGAAGTTTTTCATTTGCACTAATCCAGCTTGCTGGCCCTGCTAGTCTAATTAACCGGCTTAAGACCGCTGCTTGAATAAAAAAAGACGACCCAGAAGCTTTATCAAAAGTCCAATCCATATCTGTAGCTTGACGGTTACTTAAATTTGTCCAAGAAATATTTAACATCAAACCTATTTGAGGCAAAGCAGCCATTAGAGTGTTAAACCAAGGTGAAAGTAGCTCAATATGTTCTATGTGCAACACTACTTTTTTACTCTCTGCTAAATCAATTAATTTTTTTGTATCTAAAAGAGAAATAGCTAGAGGATAATCTACACTAACATGTTTACCTAAGCCTAATACAAATTCACACATTGGGGCATGAAATTGATTTAATGAGCAAATCATTACTGCATCCGCTTGGCTAGCTAGGTTTTGCCAATCGGTAGTAGCTATTGCACCTATTGGATCTGCAAGTTTTTTTGCTCGTTCTAAATCACTAGATGCAACCCCTATTACTACAGCATCCTTTCTAAGGTTTAGTTCTCTTATGCGAGCATTAGCAACCCTACCTGACCCTAAAATAGCAATTCTAATCATAATTTTTCTACCAACCTTAGTTTTTAAGAAATAGAGTTTATAGCAGCAATTCCCGGTTTGGAAAAAATGGATATCTTAAACCCCAAAAAGGATGAAACAAATTTTAGCTTGGCACGTGAGTGCCAAGAATACATTACGTATAATTCCTGGAGTCCCGTAGGGACGGAACAATCTTTGTTGTTTTTGTATCGTCCCTTTGGGACTCTACGCTCTATTGATTACTATACTTGGCAGTTACCTGCCAAGCTAAAATTTGTAACGTCACTAACGTGACTTATGCTTTAACTCTTGGCTCTTCTAAACCGGGAATTGCTGAGTTTATAGTTTTTTTAGACTTATTTATCTCTAAGCAATACTTTTTATACTTGCCTGCCAAGATAATAAAGAAACTAAGTGCCGTCAATTATTAAAAGCTTTTTTTAGATTACTTATAAGCAAACAGACCTTTCCACTATAGCAAACTTATTAGTTATTTAAATAATAAATTCTTATTGTCTTATCCAAAACTCACTTATAAACTAGCCTAGCAAAAGCTTTTTATGGTATAAAATTCCCGTATTAATCAAAACATAATCAAAAAAATGCTTAATATTGGAACTCAAATTAGTCAATATAAAATAATCTCCCCCCTTATCTTTTTATTTTTCTTTCACTTATTTTATTAATATCTTTTTATTTTTCCTTCTTTTTATGGTTTAGGAATTTAACTCTAACCTTATAGATCTGTTGCCTTTTAACCTATTGCCAAAAATGGGGCAGTGTCCCTCGGTAGGTGTGATGAAAAAAAGATATGAAAACAACTTGCAAGCATAAAACAAGGCTTAAAGAGGCTTGCAAGCGACAATTTTGGGAATGATTTTGGAATTTCTAACACCAATATAGAAAAAGCTTTGAGAGAAAATCGACTTGAATCAAGAAAGAAGATTATTTTATGGCTAATCACTTTAGCTATGTTGCTGATAAATAATGAGTTTTTCATACTCTCATATAGCCTAGTTAGAATATATCCAAATTTTGGGTCAAAACTATCGCCCCTACTGAGGGACACCACCAACATTTACAACCATATCAAGTTTTGGAGTAAACGATAACTCATTTGTAATCAATAATATTGATAGTTTAACAATGAGTAATGGACAAGTAGTAGTAAGAATAACAGCAACAGATGCAAGCGGAAATATTGGGCAAGCAAACGCTCAGTTTTCGCTCTCTCCAGCAATAACAAATGCAACTTACCAGACTAAAATCTTAAACTTAACAGGAATAGGATTTATGTCTAGCTCTAGTGCTTCTACTATTAGATTATTTGTTAATGAAAAGGAAATAACTTTAACTTCTAGAAGTATTTCCAACAATGCTTTCTCTATCAAAGGCAACAAAAAGAAATTAAATATTACTAAGGGTAACAATACTGTTAGATTATCTATCAATGGTCTTAACAGCAATACCTTAAGTTTTACTTTCTAGAGTTCTTTTGTACAGTTTAACTTACAAAAAATTAAACAAAATCTCAGTAACAATAGAGAACCCCCCGATAAAAAGGTGGGTTTTATTCTATAAAAGAGAAGTTATTTCTGATTCTGCTTTCAACGAGTTTAAGAAAAAAGGAGTTATAGATATAGCTATTAGTGGGATTACGCATGCCCCAGTTCTTAATGATATAAAACAGAGACTGGAAAAACCCCCTTTATTAAAAGAATAGTCTATAAAAAATCTAGGTTTAGTAGATAGATAAAGGCTCCCACGAGCCTTTATTGTTTTTAGTAAGCTTCTTTTTAAAACATTTTGCAAGACCTTTTATCACCTATTTCGATTACCTAAAAATTTACGTATAAAAGGATCTTTAGATTGCCAAAGCATTGAAGGGCTATCATCAAAAATAATCTTACCCTCATTTAAGACTAAAAATTTAATAAGATTTGAGTAAAGCTCTTTTTGGGCATTTTTGGACGTATCTTGAGTAGTATCTTTGGCAATATCTTGAGCAATAAAACTATCTGCTTCATACTTAGATGATAGATATTCAATATCATCTAATTTATGAGTAACAAATAGTGAAGTTACAGAGTTTATATCTCTAAGCTTAATAGCCATTTCGCAAATCATACGCGCCGTTGGAGGATCAAGCCCTGAAGTAGGCTCATCATAAAAAAGGATTTCAGGGCTATCTACAATGGCTCTTGCAATAGCTACACGTCTGCGCATACCACCAGAAAGAGCATCTGGTAAGAGTTGAGCACTATCAAGTAAGCCTACAAATTGCAAGACTTTTTTTACTTCATAATCAATTTTTCCCTCAACCCACCCTAATTCTCTAGGGCGAAAAGCAACATTTTCAAAAACTGTTAGGCTGTTAAATAGCGCTCCACTTTGAAAAACCATTCCTATTTTGCGGCGAATTTGGTTAAGAATCTCTTCACTGGCTTGAGAAATATCACAATCATTAATAAAAATAGCCCCATCATCAGGTTTAACCAGCCCTAGAGCTAATTTTAGTAAAGTAGACTTACCACTACCAGATGCTCCTAAAATTACCTTCATTTCTCCAGGCTTAAGAGAAAAACTAACTTTATCTAAAACCGCTCTGTCATCATAAGATAAAGAAACATCCTGAAAACAAATCTTGCTTATAGCTTTAGTACTAGGAATAGCTAACTCAGAAATTTGTTTAGGCTCTTCTAAAAATTCTTCTTTTTCTAAAAGTGAGGTAGACATAATATTTTCCTTATTCATCACAAGGTGATGGTTTCTTTAAGCTAGCTTTGGCTTTTTTACTACGCTCTTCTTTAGCACTTTTAGCTATTTTGACTAATTTTTCTTTATTAAGATGAAAGTCTGTAGAGTCCATAATTAATTCATCCTTTGGTGGTAGATAGGAGATTTCGCTAAAGGTGCTAACAATTCTGTCAAAAAAGGCTGGATGAGTGCGAAAGAAACTAGCAGAACGGACATAGCCTTTTTCACTAGCCATTTTATCAAAGAAGGTAATAAAGCCTTTTGGATCATAACCTGAGCGCCACGCATATTGTGTTCCTAGCTGGTCTGCTTCCATTTCATAATCACGACATACACCTAAGAGTGTTAAATCTAAAACTAGACCCAAGCCAAAAAAGCCATAATTAAGTGCATAATACATACCTATTCCCGCTATTCCACCTGTAAGAAGAACAGCAGCAACTTGAGCAGCTTGATAGAAAATTCCTGCTATTGTGGCTTTTTTCATTAATCTAGCACCATGCCGAGCAGAAACATGCGCTAATTCATGAGAAATAACACCTACTAGTTCAGACTCATTACTAGCTTTTTCAATTAACCCTCGATTAATAAAAAGAAAGCCTCCTGGAAGAGCAAAAGCGTTAATTTCATCGCTATCAAGTAAAAATACTCGAACTGGAACCCTTAAATCAGAGTTTGCTGCAACAAGATCAGCTAAGCCTTGGACATAAGCAATTAATTCTTTATCTTCAATCTCTGGAGGCATTAAGCCAGTAGATTTAAGTTGTTGAAGCGATTCTTCGCCTAATCTAATATCTTTTTCTTGGCCTTCTCCAACTTTGCGAATACCTATATCTTCAACATTACCAAAGCGACGCGAGCGAGCATTACCACTTAGAATAAATTGCTCTATTTCTTTTTGTTTAAGCGGCCATTTTTGGATTAATTCAAGTTTAGCTAGTTTGTTATCATAAATTACAGAAAGTCCGTGACTATGTTCTGTGTGTTTTTGCTTTAAGGTTCTTTCAAGTGTAAGAATTTGACAATGTAGGCTTTGACGTTCTTTTTCCATCTCTTGTGTATCAGTAGAAGATTTCTTATTAAGTTTGTCTAGTTGCTGCTCTAGCAAAACTACTTGTTTTTTAAGGGCAGCTTCTTCTTTTTCTAAACGTATTTTTTCACTGGCTTTTTCCTTTTCTAAGTTTTTCTTAAAGTCATTAATTTCTTTCTCAGGAAAATTTACTTTAGGAGTAATTTCTAATAGTTCAACATAAGGTTTATTCACTAAAGTAGATAAGGTAGCTACATCTATTGTGCTTGCAAATACAGCAACTGTATTAAACCAAACCATCAGAAGGGATAAGCCAAGGGATAAAATTTTCTTTAACATAACCCCTCCCATTATTAAAGTTTGCAACCTTAGTTAGGGCAAACTTTATGCCATAATATTTAGTCTGTAATTTATTGAAATATAAGTATTTTAAGAAGAGGGAAAGGAAAACAAGTAGAGGAAAAATACACATTATTATTAAGATTTGTGGATTATAACCAAAGTTTTTAAGTTAAAGGATTTGCATAAATTTTAAGATATGCAAAATAGCTAAGCCATAGCAGCCAGCCATAACATCATCCATAACCACGCCAAAACCATTAGCGACTTTACTATCAAAATAGCTTACCGGCCAAGGTTTAAGGATATCAAAAACTCTAAATAAGGCAAAACCTAGAATTAAGTTAGGCCAATTAAGAGGAATTGCGGTCATAGTTATTAAAAAACCTATGATCTCATCTATAACAATTTGCTGAGCATCAATTAAACCAAAATGCTTACCTACACGTTGTGCAGCAATTGAGCCTATAATTATCAGTAAAAGAAGAATTAACAGATAAAAAAGTAAGCTGATTTGGCAATAAAAACTTAGAAAAATATAGATAGGAACAGCAATAATTGTCCCTGCTGTACCTGGGGCAATGGGTGAATAGCCGCTACCAAAGCCTGTTGCAAGAATAAGGGCTAAGTAGTCAACAAAACCTTTAGCTGGTTTATGAGAAGTAATTTTTTTAGTTGCCAAGTAACATTTCCTCTCAGTTTTGACCAGCGCTAATAGCTACTTTTGCTTTTCTTAGCACTTGACCTTGATATAGATAACCGCGTGATTTTACTAGTAAAATAGTCCCTCTAGCATAAGCTGAAAGACGTTGTTCAACCACTTCATGGAGATCTGGGCGATAGAGTTCGCCAATTGCAGGAAAAATTAAGTCATAGCCTGTTAAAGAAAGAAAATTCTTAAAATGCATTAAGAGTTCTTTATTTTCTTCAGACTCAAGTTGGGCATTTACTGGTAAAATAACTAATTCCATCAAATTTAGTTTATCAAAAGGAAGTCGTGCAAAATCAAGTAATCCTGCAAGTAAATTATCATTTATTAAATAAGCAGGAAGTGTTGTTTTAAGCTGTTCAGCTAATTCTTTATCACAAAGAATTAAGTTTTTTAGTACCTTTTTTAATTCATCAATATTAGCAACACGTTCAATTAGTAAATTATGCCAATTGTTAAGAGTAATTCCGTTGTTAATATGTGTAAGCATTTCTGCGCGTAAGCTCTCTAGTTCAGCCCAAAGAGTATTAAACTCACGATCATCTTTTTCTGCTATTTCTAAAAGCTTTTTTTCTAGTTTTGTTAAGCGTTCTTGTAGATCAAAAAAAGCTTTAGTGTCAAAAGGTTGGTTGTTCATTTTTTTTAAGCCTTCTAACTCTTGAGTTTTTGTTTGTAACTGTCGTCGGCTACTTTGCCAAAGAGCGCCTAACCCAATAACCATAGAGCTTAGAATCATTATTCCAATAATTATGGGGTTCATTTTTTAACCCATACCAAGAATAGGCGCAACTTGTTTAGTTTCTTGTCCTTGAGCTTGTAGGATAACCTCTATTCCAGCACATTCAGGTAAAAGCTTAAAAATAGCCCTCATTTCCTGACCACTAAATTGACTGCAAGCAACAGAAAATTCTTTCATTTTAGGGTTATCAAGCACTTTGGGGTCTGCTTCATGACCAAAATAATAATAAAGACGTAAGTGTGTTTTCCCTACTGGTAAAATCAAATATCTTTCTTGTACTGCCTGGTTGTCTGTGTTAGTAATACCACGCTCAAATATAGGATCAAAGCGGTAGCCTGAAGTAAGTAACCCAACACGACAAGGTAGAGTATGATTTACTTGATCAACCGGAAATGGAAGCGCTTCAGGCGCAATAGCATAGAGTAGTGCTCCTTTTGTTACCCCTAATTTTATATTTTCTGTGTCTAAAAGGACTTTTTCCTTATTAGCATCAAAAAAAGCCTCTGCAAGCATTTCTGTAACTAGTGGTAAGCGGGAAGAATTTCCACCTAATAAAATCCAGTCTAGCTTTCTTGCTTTAATTAGCTTTCGCTCATAAAGAGAAGAAATCATATCAATAAGAATTTTAATAAGTTTCTCTATATGTGGCCTAAGTACTGTTTCTATATCTTTTCTAGAAAGCTGGGTACGAAAAGTTTGATTACCACTACTGCTAGTTAAGTTTTGGTCTATCTCTTGATCAAAAATAGTCTCATCTTTTTGGAATGAACGTTTTATATATTCTGCAAAAGCTGCTAAATGCCGGTAATTTTCTCTAGCAATATCTGAGCTAGTATTAAGTAAATCTTCTAGGCAATTAGGAAAGTTAAATTGATTTCTATCTGAAGAGGGTACTAACTGTTGATAAATAAATCTTGCAAGTTCAAAAGTTAGTAATTCTCCTCCTAAATCTACTCCGCTAACATCAAGTAAATGAAATAGATGTTTATTATTTGCGCTAGATGGTTCGATTTGAAATATTGCAAGATCGGTTGTCCCACCTCCAAAATCAAATACAGCAAAAATTCCTGTTTGGGCAAAAATTTCTCTATGTAAATAAGCATAATGAATTGCTAGAGCAACAGGTTCACTAACTGGAGCAATGACTTCATCTAGTCCAACAGTCTTAAATGCAGCAATTAGGCGTTCTCGCTGGCTTTTACCAAAAGTAACAGGAAAAGTAACCACTGCTTTACGTGGAGTAATACCATTGCGTAATTTTACAGCTTCAAGTAATGATTTAGCATAAATGGCTATTAATTGATCTACGGTTTTTGTATGTGCTCGGCCATGAATAATATCCAAGTAAGTTTGTTGGATAGGCTCATAAGAGCGTGATAGTAAAGGCTTAAAAGCCCATGCAGTTGCTTTAATTGCACGCTGACCAGTAAAGCGTTTAGTATAAGCACTCATTCCACATTCATAATTAGCTTGACTTTCATCGACAAACTGAATACAAGTAGGGCTTTCCGAAGGATTAGGATTAAACTTATCAGCATCAATAATTAAACTACGAATACTAGTACCACTCATCATAGCAGCACAACTATTACTAGTACCAAAATCTATAGCAATCCAATCATCATATTCTTTAGGTTCAATAAACTCAAAAGTCAGTTGAATAGCTTGAGGACGTTTGCGGTGGCAAATTAATTGAGGGTCAAAATAATGTAGCTCTAACTCTATATATTCTCTAGAAGGTAAAGAAATTTGATTAGAATCTATTTCTAAGGTAATCACACAATTTTCATTTGGATTAAGTCGGCTAATTGTATCAGGAATTATTTTTAGCCAGCTTGGAGCACCCTTAAAATAAATTTTCTCAGCTATACCATTGCCTTGATTAGTAAGACTATCAAAGGAGTTTTTTAATAGTAGGTTAGTTTGAAAGATTCCTGAGCCTAAAATAATAGCTTGCTCTCCAATACTATATTGCTCTATTTGGTCTACCAAATTTGGTACTTCTACTTGTTGCATTTTTAGCAAAAACTTACGGCTTCCTAGCTCTTGAAATCCTATTGTTAAAACAACTTCTTTACTCTTTTCTGCTAGGATTTTTAGAATAAAAGGCTGATTATTTTTTATAGTAACTTCTTCTGTAATAAGCTGTTGTTGGCCTAAGGTAATAGAATTAATTTTTAAGAGGGTTTCGCTATTAGTTTCAATTTGACAAGTAAAATTAGGCTGGCTAATAGGTAAGCGTAAGAAAAAACCATCTGAAAGATTACGAGCATTAGGTACATCAGGAAAAGTTAGCTGTATTTGAGGAGGTTCTTTTATTTGTATAGGGATTTCTAAAGGTTTGTCATGATAGCGAAAACGTAAGCGTCCGCTACGTTTTCCAAAAGGATTATTTTCTGAAACCCGTAAATTCACTTGTAAAGATTCATTCTTACCTAAAATTACTGTACGTGTAGGCTCAATTGTTGCATCAATATCTATAACTTCAAAAGCATTTATCTTGATAGGAATTAGCCCATCATTAGTTATAGTAAAGCTTTTTGTGTAGGAACTTGTATCACTAATATAAACAATTAATTCTTTAGCAACAGCAATGCTAGTTATGCTTTTTCCACAGCCAGAACAATAGCTATCTGTTTGCGATAAAATATCCCATTCACAATCAGGACAATTAATTACATCTCCAATAACAACATGCCGACCACTACTAGAAAGCTCTGAAAGTATTGTTTGATTAGCATTATTAGCCTCAAGTAAGGAATTTTGTGAAGAATTTTGTGAAGGTTTTGAAGATTCTTGATTATCAAAATCAAGATCTAGAGAAATATCTTCTTCATCATCTAAAGGGGTTGTTGATTTATGTAGATCTATTTCTGATTTTGTTTCTTTAGCAGGTCTAGAAAATGTACTAGATACATTAGGAGACTGAGTTTTATTTACTTCATCTGAAATAAGGGTTTTATTATTTTCAATATTAGGTTCTGGCTTAGGTGCTTGTGTGGAAGGCTTTTCAACCTCAGGGTTTAATAATAGCTCTGCTGGAGTTAGCACTTGATTTACTAAAGACTGCAAATTTCCCCAATCTCTAGATGGGCTAATCTTTACAAAGGCAATAGGAGTTGTTACATAAGCACCTGGATTAGCGATTTTGCTATTCTTTGGGTCATTTAAGTCATCTGTTTTAGGAATATATTCATCAGCCTGATTATTTGAAGTGGCTTGGTTAATTAAATCTAGCGAGATTTTTTCTGTAGGAGGAATAATTTCCTCTGGTGGAACAGCTTTGGCTATTGGTATAGCTGTTTTAGGAGCTTCAGAAAATCCTAGATTATTTTTTACTATTGGAGGTGCTGGCGAAATAGGGATAGAAACTTTAGAAGGTTGACTGGGTAAAGAGGTAGAAGATGTAAGTTGTGATACATTTTTTGCTGCTGGAACAGGAGCTTGTACTTCTGTTGGGAGTAAATGTTTTAGACTGCTTGGGAGTGGTAAATCTGGATTATGTTGAGCATTACGTAAATAATCAATCACTAGTTCGGCGACTGCACGTTGAGCTGGATTTTTACTTTCATTTTTACGGCCTTGATAAAAACGAAAAGTACGAAAATGAGCTTGTCTAATTTGATCGTCTGAAGTGTCTTTGCTAGTAAGGCCAATCAACCGCCAGTAATCTTTCATGATTTTTAATTATATAGTTAAACAATAGTAGATGATGACAGCTTGTAAAATAATACCTACAACATATAGCATACCAACTAGCATTTTAACACCACCAGAAGGTTCTTTAGTTGAGCTACTCATAAATTTTCCTCCTAAAAATATGCCAGCATTCTACCATAACCGAGCTTTAAGCTTAACCATCCAAATGCAGATTTAAGAATGGTTTTCTAATCTAGATTTTAATTATGTTAACAAATAAGGGAAATGAAAACATTTAGTCTCAAAAAAACTTAATACTAGTAATACCTCTTACTCTTTCTAATAAAATTTATCTTTATAAGATTAATTTTTCGGAAAAAATATTAGTATTTCAGGGAACTAAAATGGGGGTAAAGCGTGTCTAACAAGCAAGAAAACATCAAAGATTTTAACTCTTCTCAACTAAATATAAAGTAAAAATCATCTATTCTTATAAAGTATATTTTGTAAAGTATAAAATTTTACTTGTGTCAAAAATGACACTATTTCGTATGACAGAATTGACAATGGTGCCATTTTTGACAGATAGCTAAGAGTAAGATATTTGTAGTAGTAAAATGAACCTTTAAGATAATGTTTGGTTTATCTTATTGATAAAACACAGGATTTGGACTTTTATCAATAAATATTTTAAGGCAAAAAAATAATAAATGGGTTTGGCACAAAGGTTGCTATAGAAAAAAATATCCAACCCAAAATAATGCTAGGAGATTTTAATATGAAAGAACAGTTGCTAAAAGTTTTAGTACTTGAAGATGAGGCTTACCGCCGAGAATTAATAGAGCCATTACTAGAAGGCCATAAAATTTATTGGGCTAAAGATGCCACAGAAGCATTAGAATTAGTTGATTTAATTAGATTTAACTTGATTTTATTAGACTATGATCTAGCTAATCGCACAAATGGTTCTACTGTAGCTAGCCGTCTAGCTCAGACAGATTGCTTAAACCATAGTACTAAAATGGTTATTCATTCAATTAACCCAAGTGGAATTGAGAAAATGATGAGATTATTAAAAAATCTTCCTATTCGTATACCAGTCTTTAGTTTACCAGAAGCATTACCAAGTGTTTTATCAGCATTAATATCACCAATGCCTGTAGCAGCTTAACTTAAGTATTAAATTTAGCATCTGTTAAAAATTCGGGGTATTTTTCCTAGTTATAAAAATAAACTAAGAAAAATACCTCAATATTATTTTTAGCGGTTATAACAACAGAGATTTTTAGGTTTTATCTAAACTTATAGAACTTTATCTTTATTTAGAGTTTTTTAGCTCTAAGACTAAATTAATTACAGCTAGATTTGCTTGTTTACGTCTAAATTCTACTTGGTCTTTTTCACCAGATTTTTTATCTTCATTTTTTGACTCTGCTCTTTTACCATTTTTACTATCATCTGATTGCTTTTCAACACTATCTAAAGGAATATCTTTTTCAGTAGTTTTTTCTCTAGAAACATTACCAAACTTACGTAATTTAGCTAAAGTAGAATCAAAATTTGTTATAGGTATCTTAATAGTAATTTTAATAATTCGTTCATTTTCTAGAGCAGTAAAGTCTCCCTGTTGTTCTTTAGCAAGTTGGGCTAAATTCTCTTTAGTTTGTTTAAGGTCAGAGGTTTCAAGGGTTATATCTGTTGACTTAAAAACTAATTTTTTTGCTTCTTGTTCACGAGCAGGAGGTGCAGGCTTTTGTGACATTGAGCCTGACATAGACATTCCTGATTTAGATGAAGCTCCAGGTCTAGATAAATTAGGGTTGCTATCAGTACTAGCTTTAGGTTTTGAGCTTCTTATAGCAACTTCATTTCCTCTAGACTCTTCTCCATCTAAAAGTTTTTTTGGTTTTTCTTCAAGGGTTTCAGTAGGTTTTGTTTTAGTAGTTTCTTTACTAAAAGTACTTACATCAGTTCTACTATCCTTTGCTTTACTAGCTAAGGATTCTTCAGCTAAAGGAGCTGGGCTAGGTGTTTTAGTCTCAGTTGTTTTTCCTAGCTTTGCTAAAGCATCTTTATCTATTGTAATGGCTCGTCCTTGAGAATCTCCTTTTTCTAATTCATCTCTAGTTTTATTATCAGTTTCTACTTTAGCAGCTTTTTTTGGTTCAAGAGCAACATCAGAAGGAGAAGGGGGTAGAGAAGCAGGTTCAGAGTTAACAAATTCAGACTTGCCTGCTGATATTTCTACAACAGCATTTCCTTCTACACCACCAAGAGCATTATCTAAAATCACTTGTTCATTACTAGCTTTATCTTTAAGAACTGGTGTTGTAACAGCTTTTGGTTGAGAAAATTCTAGGGTAGGTGAGTTTACATTTTTATTAGATATATTACTTTCCTGAGTTATTTCTTCCTCTTTTGGAGTAGATCTTAAAGTAGAAGGTTTTGTAGCTGAGTCGCTAGTGGCTTTTTCTTGTGTTGAGAATTGAGGACTCATTGACGGAGCTTGAGAGTAAAAACTCATAAACCCAGACATATTAATAACTACGCCTAATACTGCAACTACACTTACGGTAGCTAATACAGGAGCTTTATACTTAAACAGAAAACTATATACTGAATGAATAAATTGAGAGAAAGAATTTTTAGGTTTATAGCCAGCTTTTGCTAAAAGTTGTTGTCCAGTTGGTAAGTTAGGGGTTGGGACATCACAACTTCGTAATAAGCTAGATAAATCGCCTAGATCATCAACCATTTGATGGCAATCTTTGCAAGCTTTTAAGTGTAGCTCTACTTCGCTACGGCAGCTTGATTCTAGTTCATTATCTAGAAAGGCTTGAAGGTTTTCTATAATTGCATCACAGTTCATAACCAAATCCCTATCGTAAAATTTTCAAATCAAGTTTACTCACAAGTTTAAGTCCGCATATTGCCTGATATTTTAGGCGGCGAGCCAATGTTTGGAGGTTTAAGAACCTGATCCGAAGTTGTGGTAAGCATTGGTTCTAATAAACGTTTAAGTTCTACTTTACCACGAAAAATTCGTGATTTTACCGTACCAACAGGTATTTCAAGTATTAAAGATATTTCTTCATAACTTAAGTCTTCATACTCACGTAGAACAATAGGTTCACGATATTCCTTATCAAGCATTGTTAATGCCTGTTGCACTTTTACTTGCAATTGCTTTTGTTCGACTGAAGCAGAGGGAGAAGTATTAGGTGTTGCTACTTTAGCTACTTTTTCAGTATTGGCTTCATTATCTGCCTCTACCATTACCTTATATTCGCTACGACGCATTTCAGAAATAGCACGATTATGAGCAATACGGTAAAGATAAGTCTTAAAAGAAGATTCCTGTCGCCATTCCTTACGATGTTCAACTAGGGCTACAAAAACCTCTTGAGTCAAATCTTCAGCGCGGGCTTGATGACCAAGCTTGCGATAAAGAAACCGATATATTGCCAACTTATAGCGTTCATACAGAGTAACAAAAGATGTTTCATTACCTATTTGAAAATCCCGCATGAGTTCCTCATCGGATTTACTCATCCACGTGCCTCCGTGTACAGATATAATCTCAACAAGTGAAAATTGGTTCCCAAGCAATATAATAATCTAACAATTTAACAGTCTAGCAGTCTGGTAGTTAGGCAGTAAATAAATCATACAAAATAAATTACAAAGGACACAGAATAACATGCAAATTATTCTTGTGTCCTATTTATTTTCTAACATAAGTTATTTTCTTAGGCTATTTGGATAGATTATTTATCAACAATTATATCAAGTTTATCAGCGCATTTATAAAGGGCAAGCCCTAATATACAAGATAAAACTAGGCTTGTATAAAAGGTAAACACTCCTGAAACAGTGTTATAAACAGCAAGCCCTAAATATGGAAGTACCAGTATAGGAAGCATTATTACAGCCAAAATAGCTTTTATTATTAAGCCAGAAATCGTAAGAGTAGCATACATTAAAAATGCTCTTACATAAACATTACCCATTGTTTTCATTGTATCAAAGCCTAGTGTAGGGTTAAGAACAGCCTTAAAGTCTTGAGTAAATCCAGCTATTGTAATAGCCATAGGGTAATAAAAAAACGCCCAAATTAAGCCTAAACCTATAATTAATAGAGCTACTGCACCAGCAGCTATCATTTGTTTTAAGTATTGACCTGTTGCTTCTTCTTCAAGATTTTTCATCTCCTGTTCTTTTTGTTTCTCTTTGTCTTTTTTCTCTAAATCTCTTACACCTAAATCACGTGTAGGCTCCATTTGTTGTAATCTTTTCATTGTCTCTAAATCTTTATCTGGGTCATTACCCTCAATAAGAGACTTAACATCTATAGGCTCTGGTGGAGGTGGCATCATATCAGGAGTCGCAAAAAAGGCAAACTTCCCTGTTGCAGCTAAAGCAACCACTAAAACTACTATAGGAGCAAAAGTAATTACTGATACAGAGATACTTAATCCAAGAGGTCTTATTATATCGTCATATATAGAAAAAGCGCTAAAGTCTGGGAGAAAGCTATTAGCTATTCTGCCTAAAGAAACCTGACGAATAGCAAGTGACATACAGCCAAAAAGAAATACAGTTGCAAATACAGTTGCAATTAAAGAGGCTTGTCTACCACCAATTTCGCTACCTAAAGTAAAAAAAGCATAAACAATAGTTCCAAAGATTAAAGGTATTTTATGACGAAAAGGATATTTTAGTGCTTGGGCAAATTCATTTACTCCAAAATCCTGAGCAGATCCATAATCAGAAACCGTTTTTGCTGTGTAATTAGCTTTTTGAATTATTTCCTCTGCCTTATTACACATATCGCCACAAGCAGGGCAGATTGCAACACTACCAACCATTTTAGGGCAATCCTTACAAAAAGGAGCATTACACATCCGACAAATAAACCTAACAACTAGATCAGGGTGATTGGTACAACCTCCTGCACCTGTTGGGCTAGCCATTGGAGCTGAGCCTGTAGCAGGGTTAAAAACAGGCATTGCTCCACTAGCAGGAGCATTATATTGACTAGAGCTATTATATACGCTAGGAAGATTGCCAGTCGGATTTTTTCCAATGTCTTGCTGTGGATAGTACTGTTGATTAGATGGTGTAATAGGTGATGAAGGTGATGAAGGTGATGAAGGTGGCGAAAGAGGTGAAGTTATTGGTTGAGAAGGAGTTTCTCCAGAAAAAATAGCTCTTAGCATTGGAATACGATTAGCATCATTCCAATTTAGAGAACCTTTTTTTACTTTATCTGTGGGTAGAACGCGACCTTCTGCTGCCCATTCTTTTAAGGTGTTTGTATCAGCTTCATAAACCTGACCTTCGATCATTATTTGCCAAACTTCATTTGGGTTATTTGGACTACTCATTAAACTTTTTCCCTCCAGTCTATTGTTAGAAAACATTATATTTTATTAGCCTTCATATTTATAAACACTTGTAGCTACAAGTGTTTATAAACACCGTTTTATTATTTGTAGAAATGTTTTATCTTCTTACGATTAAGTTTTATTATGTTACAAACAATGATTATTACATAGTATTATTTATATAAAAAGAGAATTCGCTTATATTTCCAGAAAATTTTACCTATTCTTAGTAATTAGATCAAGAACGATTATGCTTAAATACCATAATTTAACCATCAATTGATTGAAACATTCCTAGCATTCTTAATATTCTTAATATTCGTGTTATTGTTGGTGTTTTAATGTTTTTAATTATTAGTTTTATTAAAGGTTTAATTTGTTATGGAAAATAAAAAAAACTTACCTAAACACTTTGTAGATTCGCTACTTAGGGTACGTTATGCTGAAACAGATTCTATGAGAATTGTCTACCATGCTAATTATTTAGTTTGGATGGAAGTAGGGAGAACAGATTATTTTCGTCAGTTAGGTTTTACATATCGCGATCTAGAAGAAGAATATAAGCTATTTACTCCTCTTATAGAAATTAATTGCCGTTACTTAGCCTCAGCAGTTTATGATGATGAAATTTTAGTTCGTACTTATCTTAAACAAGTTAATCGTAGGTTAATTAAATTTGGTTATGATATTTATCGTGTAAACGATAGGTGTAAACTATGTGAAGGAGAAAGCACACACTTAGTAGTAAATAGTGAGCGTAAGCGTTCTACTTTTCCTGAAAAAGTCTTAAGTGCTTTTCAAAACCATATTTATGATAAGGCTTTGTAATAGCAAAGATCGAGCATCAGAGTGTTGACAAGGCTAAAAGGCTAACACTATACTGCTGACCAAACACATAGCTTAACTCTTAAAGGAAGGCAAAAGTGCCGCGACAAATACAGGGATCGCTTAATGCTACAGGCTTTAAGTTTGCTCTAGTTGCTAGTAGATGGAATGATCTAGTAGTAAATCGCCTAGTAGGTGGGGCAGTCGATATATTAGAACGCCTTGGAGCACAAAGTAACGACATTACAATTTGTAGGGTTCCTGGTTCATTTGAAATTCCTTTAATAGTTAAACAATTAACACAAACCAATAAATGGGACGCTATAGTTTGTCTAGGCGCTGTAATTAGAGGTGAGACACCTCATTTTGACTATATTGCCGCAGAAGTAACCAAAGGAATAGCACAGATTGCTCTAACTAGTAATATTCCTATTACCTATGGGATTATTACTGCCGATTCTGTAGATCAGGCTATTGATCGTGCAGGAATGAAGGCTGGTAACAAAGGTGCTGAAGCAGCAATGTCTGCTGTAGAAATGGTTAATTTGTGCCAACAAATTCAACAAAGTATTAACAACTAGTTTAAGTAATTAAACTAATTTATTTAGGTTTTAGGTAAAAAAATTATGGGTGCTCGTCGTAAGGCTAGAGAGTGTGCCTTACAAATGCTCTTTCAATATGATATTGCACGTCCAAAGGTAGAAGATTTAATTAAGACCTATTGGGAAGAAATGTGCGAAACGGCTGTTTCAGAATCTAGTTCAGAAATTACTGATTTTGCGACTAATCTGGTTGTTGGCACAATTGCCCACCAAGAAGAAATAGATGACCGAATCAGTAACCGGGCTGCTAATTGGCGTATTTCTCGTATGGCTGTAGTTGATCGTAATTTACTTAGAATGGCTGTTTATGAATTTTTCTATGAGCCTAATACTCCCAAAACCGTCATTATTAATGAAGCCTTAGAAATTGCTCGCCGTTTTAGTACTTATGAAGCAACACAATTTATTAACGGAATACTAGATGGCATTAAGCGAGATTTAGAACAAAATTCTGACCAGTCTTCAGTTAAAGGCGCTCCTTCTGGAGCATAATAACTTAAGTAAAATAAACTTTTGGTTTTAAGGTTCTCTTACTTAAACTTTTGGTTTAGTCTAACTGTTCTGTCTTATATTACTTTCCATCAATATATTTACATACTTCCAATAACTTAATTTTTTTATAATTAATTAAAATATAGATTCAAGTTTTTATTTAACCAAAATCTCTAAAAGAGGCTATTTACTGTAGTCTCAGAAGTAACTTGACAGAAAAAATCCATGCCATATACTTTTTAGGAAAAATTTCCCCAAGTAAAGCAAATTTTTCGGGGCGTGGCTCAGTCTGGTAGAGTGCACGGTTCGGGACCGTGAGGCCGGTGGTTCGAATCCACTCGCCCCGATCTAGAGTCTTAGTATATTAATCTTACGCACTTTTTAACTTCGATACTCTAAACAGACATAATAATTATGCATATAGCCCGTTATTTCCTCATTAGTGGTAAAGTTCAAGGCGTAGGCTATCGCTATTTTGCAATGCGTGCAGCAAACCAATATCAAATCTCTGGTTATGCACGAAATCTAACTTCAGGACAAGTAGAGGTAGTAGCTGAAGGTCAGCGCGAAGCAATTGAGGGATTTAAAAAAGAACTAGCCGCAGGCCCCTATCACGCCCAAGTAGTTCAAATAGAGGAAAAAGTTTTAGAAATCTCAGGGAAGTTTCAAGGTTTTCGTATTGAGTATTAATAATTAAGATTTTGTATAGAATATTGATAATTTAGGCTTAATATTTTACTTTTAAGCTTAAAATGGCCGGAGCCAAATTTATGCAAGAAAAACGTTCACGCCCTCGATTAAAGGTTTCCATGCCAGTTCAAGTATTTGGATATACGGTTGATGGAGAAAAATTTCGTGAAGTTTGTCAAACACATGATGCTTCTGCATTTGGTTTATGTTTAGTTTTAGAATCTATAGTATCAAAAAATTCTATACTCTTTCTTTCTATGCAAATGCCTAGACGCTTGCGCCTTTATGATTTATCTACAGAAATTTATCAAATTTATGCCCAAGTTCGTCGAGTCCATATGTTAGCAGAAGGCGGATGTGAAATAGGATTATCTTTTATTGGTAAAAATCCTCCTTCTGGGATTCAAAGCTATCAAACTTCAGATTTTCTAAATGTAGATTTGAAAAAAACATCTAGTATTGGTAAAACGCCAACTGGCTCTTACGCTAAAGCTCCTACAGGTTCTTATCCTAAAGCTTCTACGGAAGTAAAGAACCAGATGCAAAACCAATCACAAAGCTTAAACTCTATGCCAACTATAGGGAGTAATCTTAGTAGACCAATACAAAATAATACGGCTAGTGGTGTATCTAGTAATAATGGCGTATCTAGTAATAATGCGGCTAATAATATGCCTAATACATCTAATAATCCTTCGGCTTGGGAAAGGCCAGGAAGGCGCGATGCCCGTCTTACTATACCAATAGATGTTATGATTGATTTTTTAGATTCAACAGGAAGAACACTTTATCAAGAACCAGGTTTAGTTACTAATATTAGTCGTGGCGGAGCTTGTGTAATGGCAACAAAAGAGGTTGCTGTAGGAAGTAGGATCAAAATCAATATGATGAGAGAAAATTTTGAAGCCATATCTTGTATTAAAGCTGTAACTATTGGTCAAGGCGGTGTTTGGAATTTGCACTTAGAATTTATTGATAAATGTTGGACTGGAGGCAGTTAATTTAATGGAAGACTTAAAAAAGTTGATTCGTGAAGTACCAGATTTTCCTAAACCAGGGATTTTATTCTATGACATCACAACTCTACTAAAAGATGCCAAGGGATTAAAAACTGTTATTAATAGAATGAGTGAAGCCTTTGCTGGTGAAAAAATTGATACTGTAATAGGTATTGAAGCTCGTGGATTTATTTTTGCTCCTGCTTTGGCCTATCACATTGGAGCAGGTTTTGTTCCAGTTCG
This sequence comes from Acidobacteriota bacterium, assembly GCA_016213785.1. Classification (GTDB taxonomy): domain Bacteria; phylum Acidobacteriota; class Blastocatellia; order Chloracidobacteriales; family JADJPF01; genus JADJPF01. The sequence continues at coordinate 183,803 of JACQZQ010000008.1, read as the reverse complement.
TAAACCTAGAAAATTGCCAGCTTCAACAGAATCTATAAGTTATGAGCTTGAATATGGTACTGATACTTTAGAAATCCATAGAGATGCTGTAGGCCAAGGTCATAAAGTATTGATTGCAGATGATTTACTAGCAACGGGTGGAACAGCAAAAGCAGTGGTTGATCTAGTAGAAAAACTTGGTGGACAGGTTGCTGGTCTTGGTTTTGTAATAGAGTTAGATTTTCTCCAAGGCCGTAAGAGGTTTGATGGCTATCATGTTTATTCTTTATTACAATATCAATCTTAAAACTTGTTTAATTCAAGCTAGTTTTGTTACCATATTAATTCACTAATTAATATTTCTTGCTCTCGTAGCTCAAATGGATAGAGCAACGCCCTCCTAAGGCGTAGGTTGCGCGTTCAAGTCGCGCCGAGGGCACTTCTTACCAATTCGTTCTTAAAAATAAACAAAAATATAGAACTCTAGTCTTTTCTAGGGGGTCGTTTGCAAGTAAAGTTTTTTACTGAACTAAAGAAATTTTCTCCAGATAAAATGGTGAAAATAAATCTTTTTGAAACAAACAATTTATTTTGTGATGTATATTGCCTAGAACCACAACAAAGTCAAAAGCTTCATACTCATCACGATGCAGATAAAATTTACTTTGTATTAGAAGGCATAGGCCATTTCTATGTTGGAGAAGAAAAACAAACCCTTGGCGTAGGTAATACAGTTTTAGCTCCAGCAGGACTTCAACATGGGGTAGAAAACCTTTCAGAAGAAAGATTGGTTCTATTAGTTGTTATGTCTCCTAATCCAAATGTAAAAAATAAAGCTTAAAACTTTTTAGCCCTAAATAATTTTAGTCCCAATTAGTTTATGGAGCAAAAAACCAAAGATCAATTAAGAACAATCTTCTCTATTAAACCCTCTCTAGTTGCTAAATCGCTGGATGGGGCTAGCCCTTCAGAAACAATCCCTATACTAAATCTCCTAGAAATGGATTTAACTAATGTTGGAGATGTAATATCAAATGAACCTGAAATTAAAGATTACACATTTGGTTATGGAGAGCAGTTAAAAAGCCTAAGCCAATATGGAAAAGCGGGTGATAATAAAGATCCTCAAAATCGTAACGAACTAGCAAAAGTAAAAAAAAGAGATGGAGAAATCATTGATAATAAATATCAGATTCTAGGCCCTTTAGGTGCAGGAGGTGCATCTGAAGTTTATTTAGCACAACGCCTATTAATGGGCGATAAAGTAGCGCTAAAATTACTTCGTAGTAGTTATGCACGTGACCCAGATACAGCCCGCCGCTTTCATTTAGAAGCTGTAACTACAGCATCTATTAAACACCCTAATGTAATTACTGTACATGATTTTGATTTTACTGATAATGGAACCCCATACATAGTAATGGAATTACTTAAAGGTGAAACCTTATTAGGTGAACAACAACGTGTAGGGCGTATAGCCTTACGTAGAGCAATTCAAATTATTACTCCAATATGTGCAGCACTAAATGTTGCCCATTCACAAGGAATTATTCACAGAGACTTAAAACCCGCAAATATAGTGCTTCATAAAACTTCTGATGATAGCGAAGTAATAAAATTAATTGATTTTGGAATTGCTAAACAACTTACAGGAAACGATTTTAATAATATGAAAACTCTTCCAGGGCTAGTTGTAGGAACTCCAGCCTATATGTCACCTGAACGTTGTATGGAAGAACCTTATGATTTAAGAACTGATATTTATAATTTAGGGTTAATTTTCTATGAAATAATAGCAGGTCGTCATCCTTTTCAAGCTAAAACTATGATGGCAATGATGGCTAATCAAATTTCTAATATGCCTCCTCCATTACATAATGTAATTACTGATGTTTCTACAGCAGTAGAAAATGTTATTTTTAAGGCACTAGCTAAATCCCCTAATGATCGTTATTCAACAGCACAAGAATTTGCAGATGAACTAAATAGCGCCTATTATGCTTCTTGGTTACAATAATTTACTAGCAATATAGTTTAATAAGCCTAGTCTGTGTTTTTAGGAATAAAGTAAATCCTTAAAACCTCATCCTCATAATAAAGCTTTAGTTCGGGATGATTTTCTCTATAAGTCTCACATAATGTTATAGCTTGTTGCTCTAAACTTGCACGTCCAGCAAGGGAACGATAATTCTTATAACTTAAATCTGTTAAAAGAGAAAATGGTACTTGATTTGGTTCTTGCTTAAAAAATATAAAAGGTTTTTTCTCTACAAAAATAAATACATCTAAAGGAAATGAAAAGCTAAAATCCTTTTTTTTAACTTTATCCTGGTACTTATTTATAAAATTATTTAAGTCTTCATACCAGCCATAACCATAACTTATAGCTAATTGCTCTACTGGAGCAACTATTAACCATTGTTTTTTAGGATACTTTTGAGCTATCTCTAGGGTTTTCCTAGCAGAAATATCATACTCTACGTATTGATAATTAGGATATTTAGGAAGAAACGTGATGGAAATAGCTATAGCTAATACCGCTACTACAAGTTCTGAGTAATGTTTTAACAAAAACTTAGTTAAATAAATTAAAAATTGACAAATAGAAGCAAAAAAAAGAGCTAAAGCTATTGGTAAAATAAATTTAAGTTCAAAACTATTAAAACTATTAAAATTATTAAAACTATTAAAATTATTAAAATTATTAGAAAAATTTATATGATTGACTTCTAGGAATAAAATCAACATTATCAGACTAAGGCTTAAACTAAATAAAGCTATTGTTGGTATTATAAGTAGAGCCAACATTGTTATAAAGCTAGGTAAAAGCATTAGAGGAGAAATTAAGCCTAAAAGTATTAAACAGGTTAAAATATTAACCAAGTTTCTTTTATTTACAGTAAAATTAAATTTATATTCTCCCTTTATAAAATCATTAAAAAAGTTAAGAGTTAATAGTAAAATAATAAAGGCTAAAGCAGTATTTTGGCTAAAAATATATTCTGATAAATTTTGCCCAAAAACATCTAAAACAGTTTCTATTAAAGATTTAGGTAAGCCATTTATTTTAATTTTATCTTCTTTTGGTAAATAGAATATATTTACTGCTAGAAAATAAAAAGTAACTAATCCAATACTTTTATAGTCAGTCAGATTCCAAACTGTTATAGCTACTATTAAAATTAACAAACACAATAAAATAGGAGAAAAAAACCTAACCACTTCAAAAGCATTTATTCCCGCTAAAGTACTAATGGCAGCAATAATAGAAGGTAGAAAAATTATATTGCTATTTTGTTGGTTTAACAAAACTTGCCAACTTTGCAATAAAGTTTGATAGCTTTCTACAAAAGGAAATCTTAGTTCTTTTAGAGATTGAGAAAAATTTACTGTAATAGTAAAACTAAATATTATAATAAAAAAACTTATTCCTAATATCGTAACAGGATTTGAGGATCTTTTAATAATTGATTTTAGTAATAAAAAATAGTTTTGCTTTTTATTACTAAAATACTCAAAAAAATCTTTTCTTAAAGTATCAAATTCTAATAAATCAAGTACCTGTAAATATTTATTTATAAAATAATCTTTTAACAAATTTTTTGCTTGTCCAAAATTTTTTCCTAACCAGTAAAAACCAGGCCAAATAAAATAACATAATAGTAAAGTAAACCAATTAAATAAGTTAGCTCTAGGTAATAAATTACCAGCCATTATAACTACTAGAATAGCATATATGCTATTACTTAAGATTTTATTAATAGAACTAGTTTCTATTCTGTTTGGAAATAGTTTTTGTGGTAGTAAAAAAAATAAAACTATAAATACAATTAATATCCAAACAGCAGTTAATAAGCTAGTAATTTCCATCTAGAAGTTTTGGTAAAAGCTAGGCCAAAATGTTAATCTAAGCTATAAAATTTTTAGCAAGTTCTAAGCTATTTTACCCTAGTATGACCAAATTTATGAAAAACATTTTCTATAAAAAACTTCTCTATAAAGTGATAGCGAGCGTTTTATTACTAATACTAATATCTTGCTATAAGGAAAGTTACTCAATTAACAATAGTAGTCTTGAGCAACTTCCACTACCTAAACCTCTTGCCATATATTATGGTTTTCCTAGTTTAGTTAACGGTGCTAAGGGTGATCTAAATATGGCTGTAAATACCTTTGCTGAGTATGACATAGTAGTATTTGGAGATGGACTTGAATTTCAGGACATTGTGCAAAATCGTTTTCCTCCTGGTGCAGGTTTTCAAGAGCATGAAAATACTAGAAAAATCATTAATTTACTAAAAGAATCAAATCGCCGCACTTTAGTCTATGGCTATATAGATTTAGGTAACTCACAAAATCTACCACTTCAAGAAATAGAGAATAGGGCACGACTATGGGCAAATATGGGAGTTTCAGGCATTTTTCTTGATGAAGCAGGTTATGATTTTGGAGTTACTCGTACTAGACAAAATAGTGTTATAAAAATTATTCATAACCTAGGGCTACAAGCTTTTCTTAATGCATATAACTTAGAAGATTTATTTGATGCACAAGTAGTTCCACTTAATAAAGTTGGGGGTGGAAACCCTAGTGGTGAGCCTACTATTTTAAGTAACAATGACTTAGTTTTATTAGAATCATTTCAGATTCGTAATGGTGAATATGACGATAGTTATCCAAGTAAACTTTCTAAAGCCATTAAATATAAAGAAAAATTTAATGTTAAATTTCTAGCAATAACAACCATTTTGCCAAATCAAGTCTTTAATCAAGCTCAATATGATTATGCTTGGTGGAGTGCAACGCTTTTTGGGATAGATGCTCTAGCTTGGGGAGAGGTTAATTTTTCAAGCTCAAATAACCTTTTACCTAAACGCACAACACCCATTTTACCTAAAGATGGGCTAGGAGAAAGGTTTATTTCAGACATAGTTAAGAAAAAGTCTCTTTTCTTGAGAAAAACAAATAAAGGAAAAATATCTATTGATGTAGAAAATCATAGAGGTTTTTTCAAAGAAAAAGCTAAACAAGATACTCAAGAGTAATAGCCTAAGATTTTATCTTAGGCTATTAGTTGATAGTACTTAATAACTAGGTTCTCTTTGAGAATCTTTTTCTGCTTCCTTAAGTTTGCGTAAATGACGACCAAATACACCATTCCAAGGAGGAACTACTATAGACAGAGCACCACTAGAGGAGCTAACACAGGCTAGGCGAATTACTGGATGAGTTTCATCTGTATGAATATAGCCAAATTCTCTAATACGTTTCTTTTCGCGTGAACTAACAGGAACAAGTTTTTCTGCTCCACCTAAAACACCTACCCAACAAGTACCACAAGCAGCCGAACGACATTCAACTGGAACAGGCCCTTCAACACAACGAGGATCACGTGCTTTATAATCTCGTTTATCACTAGCCCCAGCCATAGCAATATCTTGACCATCTATAAGCTTAAAAGTGCATTGAGGGTCATTTTCATTAAAGGTTACTGTCCAAACCTTATCAATAGTGCGTAAAAATTGCATTATCAAGCCTTGGCTATTATCTTTTGCACGGTTTTCTAGAATAGTTTCAGGAGATTTTTTTGCTACTTTTGCATCTATTAAAACTTTTCCTGGAGACATCTTAAAAGCAGTAATTCCTACTTGTTGCAGAGTCATAAAAGCAACTGAAGTAATTCCTATTACTAAAGATATATCAACAGAAAGTTTTTTTGCTACAATGCTAGCAATATCAGATATTTGAGTTGCTAGTTCTAAGCTAGCAGGAGCTTTATTAGATAAAGCTTGTTCAACAATAGCGCTTTTAACTTCAGGCCAAAAGCGATGACCATAAAGAAATATATGAGATGAATCTATTTGATCTTTTAAGTAAAAATTACCCTTTAATTGAAGCTTACGAATTAATTCAGCAGGGTTTTCTGCTGATTGTAGAGCTTTAGCTAGATCTAGAGGAAAAAAAGTAAACCATATTTTAGTAGCATTTTTATCAACTAAATGGATTTTAGGAATTAATCTATTAACTGTATCAGTCCAAGCATCACTATCATGCTGATTTAGAAAGGCTTCAAACAACGTTGCCTCAGTAGTAGTCATAAAACTCAAAACCTCTTAAGGAAAATCTTGGGAAGAATAAAACGTAGCAGTCTATCAGCTTTAACTATTCTACTCAATATTTACTAGCCCCATTTTACCTGAAGCTTTTTTGAAAGTGGGGTCTAAACCTATTAAACTTAAGGGAAAAGGTCTACTCATTATTAGCAAAACGCTCAATTGCATCTACCATTAACTCAACTTCAAGTGCTAGATCTAGGCGTTGCTCTACTACACCAGGAACTTTATTTTTTTCAAATAGGGTTCTTAGTGAAACAATTAAAAGACCTGCTACAATAAAGCTAGCAACTATGCCTAATATAATGCTCATAAAACTAGTTTAACTTACTCAAGGATTTTGCAAAAAATCTTAACACAGTTAATAATTAAAAACAGTTATTAGTTTTAACAAATATAAAACTTTATAGTTTAACTAGGTGATTTCCTTATAATGAAAACTTTTGCTATTGGTGATGTACATGGGCAATTTATTGCATTAAAAAAACTCTTAGATTCTCTTCCTATAAATTGGCAAGAGGATGAGTTAGTGTTTTTAGGCGATTTAGTAGATCGCGGGCCACAATCAAGAGAAGTCATAGATTTTGTTATAAAACTTTATGAGGAAAACTCTAATAAAGTTAGAGTCCTAAAAGGTAATCATGAAGAAATGCTTTTAGATAGCTATAATAATAAAGAAGATTTTTCTCATTGGTTATCTAATGGTGGTGATGCAACCTTTGCTAGTTATTGCAAAAACAAAACTACTAAATGGGAAATTTTTAATAAAGAGTTTCCTTTAAAAGCTTATGAATACTTAAAAAATCGCCCCATTTCCTATGAAAATGAACACGCAATTTTTGTTCATGCAGGTTTTAAGCAAGATAGTTTTGGTCAATGGCGTGCAGATTCTCCATTAATTGCACTCTGGCATAGGAGTAAAGATTTTTTTCGTAGGTATCAAGGCAAGACTGTTGTTGTTGGTCATACACCAACAAATAAAATAAGGCTAATGTTTGGTGAAGCTTTAATGCCAATAGAAGAAATGACAGCTTGGAGTCGTAATAATATTATTGCTATTGATTGTGGTGCAGGTCATGAGGGTAGGTTATGTGCCGTAGAATTACCAGGTGGAAATCTTTTTTATCAATCTATTATTGATTCTAGGACTCAGCACCAATTACTTTCTTAGGAGCAACAGCTCCAAGTTCGCTAGTAAATTCTCCTAGCACAGTTTCGTGTTGCTTTAAGACTTGTTTCCAACAATGTTGGGCAAAAGCCTTGTCGCTATCAAACTTACTAGCTAGAATTGGTTCTCCTATTTCAATAAAAACAGGATAACGACCATTAGCGGCTTGTGCTTTATGTCCTACAACCAAATAAGAGCCATGTAAAGCGATTGGAACAACTTCTAAACCATATCTCCAAGCCATACGAAGTAAGGCAAAAGAGATTTTTTCTTTTATTTCCCCGGTTTTGCTACGAGTTCCTTCTGGAAAAACATAAAGTGCAGTATGTCTTTTTGCTCTATCAACAATTTTTTCTAAAACTTGTCGTCTTTCTGAACTACTATCTCGATTAAAAGCAATGCTTCCAGCAAGTAAGCCTGCTAAACCAATAAATGGTAAGTAAAGATTTTCTTTTTTTGTTAAAAAGGGTAGCGGAAAAATAGCGACTAAAAGAGGAATATCTATTGCACTTTGATGGTTAGAAATATAGAGTCGGCCTAGGTAGTTTTCTGGCTTTATATATTCTTGTCCACGAACATGCATATCTACTTGGCAAATAGCACAAGTCCCACGAGCAAAAATTAACCAAGGGAGATAAAATATTTTGCGTCGATGCTCCATAGACACAACCCAACCAATCATAATTGGAAATGTAAAAACTATTGCACCTAGTATTCCCACTAAAATAATTCTTACCACATCTATAGGTCTCATCTATATGCCCTTAATATATTTTTTATTTTGAATTTATTTATTTGCTAGAGAATCTCTAAATAATCCGTCAAAACCTTTCTCTGAGTCAAATAAAATATTAATATTTGTCTTGACATTATTTAGATTTATTTCTATTATAAATCGATTATGTTTCGCACGTACTAACTTTTAACAAAACTATTTGGTGTGTTTATTTTTGATTTTCTCTTAATACAAAGAAATTTGTTTTATTTGAAATACAATTTATCACTTTATGAGGCAATTCTACAACAAATTATGAAGAATCGACCAACATCTAAAACCATAGAAACACCAAAACAAAGCTTAAAAATCTATTGTCCTGTTTTTAACCATATAAAAAATACGATTGTATGTAGTTTATGTTGTTCACTTAGAGATAAATGTAAAGATTTTCAAAAGTTTTATTCAATAAATCATGAGGCACAAGAAGCAGCAGTAGCTGATTATATTGAGTCTCATCACCAATTACCACAAGGTTCTTTATTAACTATTCAATATATATTGGAGGTCTTAAGAAATATGAGTGATACCTATGTTTGGATTGATCAAGATGATCGGGCTGAAGTAATGAATTATGAACAAATTTTACAGGCGGCGGAAAATGGTAGAAAACCTAAATATATTTTTTTAACTAAACAAGAGTTAATGCTGCGCTACCAATTAGTACCTAAAAACCGCCAAGAAACAGCTAAAGAAACTACTAAACCATTAAAAGCAACCGATCTTCCTATATCAGAAATAAGTGAAGAAAACCAAGAGCAACCTAAAAAGCGCAGCGGTAAAGCTGTTGCCTAAATAATATAACTTGGGTAAAGAGCTATTATGTTATTATCTTACTGATCTACTCTCTCTACTCTCTCTACTCTCTACCCAAGTTATTTTTTAATTCCAATTTTAGATCTTGCTCTTAACAACTACTTAAACCTATAGGCTTAGCGTTGCCATCTAAAAGGTTTGCGGGGTTCCTTTATAGGCCAGACTTTATCCATATTGTCTGCTTCAAAAAGTTCTCCGTTTTTCATTACATAACTAACTGAATCGGTATTACGAATATCGGTTAGTGGGTTTTTATCTAATACAACTAAATCAGCTAATTTACCTACAGTAAGTGAGCCAATTTCCCCATCAAGCCCTAAATATTTGGCTCCATCTAAAGTAGCAGCACGAATTGTTTGGAGTGGAGTCATTCCACCTTGAGAAAACATCCACATTTCCCAATGTGCTCCAAGCCCTTGTAATTGACCGTGTGCGCCTAATTGAATATGTCCGCCAGCATCAAGTACTTTTTTAACTGTTTTTGCTAGATCAAAATGCCCAAAATCATCTTCTGGCACAAGCATTCTTCTACGAGAACGAGCATCAATATTTTCTCTTGGAGTAAATTTTAAGAGGCGTGTATTTTCCCAAACATTGTAATGCTGGTAAAAATAGTTTTCTCCCCAAATTCCACCATACCCGACAATTAATGTTGGAGTGTAACCTGTTTGGCTACGCGAAAATAACTCTATTGCGTCTTTATAGAGCGGAGCAACTGGAATAGCATGTTCAATTCCTGTATGACCATCTAAAATCATTGTCATATTATGAGCATAAGTTGATCCGCCTTCAGGCACAACCATCATAGCTTCTTCACGAGCAGCTTGGATTATCCATTGACGCTGCTCACGACGAGGTTGGTTATAACTTTTTACTGAAAATGCGCCAAAAGCTTTTAGCCTACGAACATGGTTTCTTGCATCATCTAAAGATTCAACTACTGCTTTTTCTGGGTTTTCCGCACCATAAAGAATAAAACCTGTAGAGTAAATTCTTGGCCCTACCATTTGCCCTGTTTCTACCAGTTCAGACTGTGAAAAAACAGCATGCGTACTAGCAGAAGGATCATGTGTAGTAGTTACACCATAAGCTAAATTTGTATAGTAAGCCCAGTCTTTGCTAGGAGTAATATCTAAGTTTGAGTAATGCATATGAGCATGAACATCAATAATTCCTGGCATTATAGTCTTACCAGCCATATCAACAACTTTTGCACCACTTGGGAGAGTAATTTCCTTTGCCCCTCCTAAAGCTTTAATTCGGTTATCTTCAATTACAATGCTACCATTCTCAATAACTTGATCTCCATTCATTGTAATAATTCTTGCATTAGTAAGAACAACCGTTCCCTTTGGACTATAGCGAGGTAAAACAAGACTGATAGGAAAACTTTCTGCTTCAAGAGCTAGGTTTTGCCCTAGTTTATCTTTCTCTTCTTTACTTGTATCTTTACCTACATCTGTTTTATTTTCTTTAGGTTCAGAATAAATTTTTTCTAAAGTTTGACGATAAAAATTAGTACCAAATGACCAGGTAACAGTCTTACTATCGCTTGACCAATTAAGCCATTCTCCAGCAATTTTAGTTAGCTTTTTAACTGGAACATTGGTGTCATTTGCTGAAACAGTTAAGGCTTTTGCTCCTGCTACTGGAAGAGGTGCAACATAGGCATTATGTAGTTCCTTAAAAGCTACCCATTTTCCATCTGGAGAAAGAACTATTTCCTCTGCATTTTTATTTGCTATATGTTGGCGATAATCTGTGCCATCTAGCTTAGCGCTACTTAACATAGTCTGACCATCTTTGCTCTCAAAGAAAATTACTCTTTCTCCTTTAGAATCAAAGCTTAGTCTTGGCATACGACGGTTTGGGCCTCGGTTAGCCGTGCTAATAACATAATTTGTTTTTCCATTAGTAAGATCAAGTAAATGAATTTGTAAAAAGTTTTCTCCACCTAAATCATCACCACGATTTGCTACCCCACTTCCTTGTAGAAAAGCTATTTTGCTACCATCAGGAGAAAATGCTGGATTAGCATATTGATTAGCTGTTTTTGTTAGTTTTTCTGGACTTCCACCATTAAGCTTTAATCTCCAAATATTTCCACCTTCATCATCATTCCAAGTAACATAAGTCAACCATTTTCCATCAGCAGAAAAACTAGGAGAAAATTCTAGCTCGCTAGAATTAGTAACACGTTTAGGTGTGCCATTTGGGAGTTCCATTTTATAAAGATGCCCTGCGGCAACAAAAACTAAGTCTTTACCATCAGGGCTTGTAAGAGGCCAACGTATCATTTTTGCAGAAATATTTGACTCCCCTAGTTTTTGTGGAAAGCGTAAAGCATTGGTAATAGTCTGTTTAACATGTGCAGTAAATGGTATAGCTGTACGTTCTGTTGAAGTAGCATTTATTGACCAAAGCTTTCCTGTTGCAGTAATAACAATTTTTTTAGAATCAGGAGTCCAAGCAAAAGCTGGAAAAACTCCATGTATTGCCCAAGTTTCTTGTTGATCTTTGTCTAAACCATCAAAAAGTGCTTTTTCAACGCCTGTTTCTAAATCCCTAACATAAAGCACAGTTTTTAATCTTACTCGTCTAATATAAGCTAAAAAACGTCCATCAGGCGAAGGTGTAGGTCTAATTCCACCACCACCTTGTGTTGTAACAGGCTCAGTACGTCCATTAAAACGATCGTAGCGAGAGATTTGGAAAATCCCACCGTTAGGATCTTTGTTGTAATCAAAGGGGCCAGAGTAACTATAATAAACCCAACGCCCATCAGGAGAAAAAGCTGGCTCATTAACATCTGATGTATCTGTAGTTTTTTGAGTAACTTGTACTCCACTACCACCCCTAACGTTATACATCCAAACTTCACCAGCACCTAAAGATCTAGTGTTTGTAAAATGCTTACGTGCAATAATCCAATCACCATCTGGCGACCAATATGGAGAGCTAAGAAGCCGAAAACTTTCTTTGGTTAAAATACGTCGATTGCTACCATCAGCATTCATAAGCCAAATATTATCTCCACCTCCTCGATCACTTATAAAAGCAATCTGTTTTCCATCAGGGCTAAAACGTGGCTGCATATCCCAAGCAGAACCACCGCTTAAAAGCTTTGCTTGTCCTCCTGTAATAGGAATTACATAAATATCTCCTAATAGGTCAAAAACCACTTGGCTACCATCACGACTAACATCTAGGTTCATCCAAGTACCTTCATCAGTATCAAATTCTACTGTAGTACTTGGGCCGTGATCACCTTCTACTTGCCATTTTGTATCTTTAGCTGTAGGTGTATCTTCTATAGCGTTATTGCTATTATTAGTACTTTTTTCTGTTGTTATTCTACAACATGGTGATTGTGCTGTAACTTCACTAGGTAGAGTAGATAGCCCTAACATACTCATCATTAAGCTAATGGCTATAAATCTTGTAAATTGTAAATTTAAAGTATTTTTCATCCTTGATACTCCAAAGAATTTAATAAGCTAAGCTTTAAGGCTAAAATAAAATTAGGTAAAAATTAAGAGAGCATAACTATAACATTTTATTATGCTTTTGGATAACAACGTGAGGCCGCAATGATTTGCCCTAAGGCAATCCCTCCATCATTTGGGGGGATTTGTTGATGAAAATAAACCTCAAACCCTTCTTTTTTTAGAAAACTAACAGACCTTTCTATTAAGTATCTATTTTGAAAACATCCCCCTGTAAGGACTATAGGCTTTTCTCTAAAACCTTTAGCAACAGTAATAATGGAGTGAATAAGGCTATTATGAAACTTGGCTGATATTATTGTTATAGGAATATCTAAGGCTACATCATTAATTATGCCTAATATAATAGGCTCCCAATCTATGATAGCTGGCCTACTTTCTATTATTTTAATTGGGTAATAATCTGCTATGTTAGTTTTATCTATGGAAAACTCAAGTTCCATAGCTGCTTGTCCTTCAAAATTAACTTTTTGTCTTAACCCAATAATTGAAGCAACTATGTCAAAAAGCCTTCCAATACTAGAGGTACTTGGGGTATTAATATCTTTCTTAAGCATAGTTTTGTAAACTTCTAACTCTTTTTGAGTAAATGCCTTTACTGAATTAAGCTCTTTCATAGTAAAAAGCTTATCTCCAAAAATTTTATAAAGCAGACCTAATGCCGCTCTTGCTGGCTCTTTTATAGCTTTACTTGCACCAAGTAAAGGAAAAGTACGTAAATGAGCAACTCTTTCAAAAGATCTTTCGGTTATATTAAGAAATTCTCCTCCCCAAATAGTACTATCTATTCCATAGCCTGTTCCATCCCAAGCAACACCAAGAACAGAGTGACTAATTCCATTATCTGCCATACAAGAAAGGACATGAGCATAATGATGTTGGACAGAAAGTTTAGGTAAACTCATTTCTTCAGCAAAAGCTGTAGAAAGATAGTTTGGGTGCAAATCACAAGCAACTGCTTCAGCCTTAAATTCATAAATATTCTTTAAGCTTAAAATCGTTTGCTTAAACCCATCAAAAGCTTGAGTAGTTTCTAAATCACCTATATGTTGGCTAATAAAAATATTTTTCTCTAAAGATATAGCAACAGAATTTTTTAAGTGCGCTCCAACTGCAATTAAATTAGGTAGAGTTTCTTTTACACTTATAGGAAGTGGAGCATAACCACGACCACGCCTAAGTAACATTTCTTGATTTAGAACAACTTGAGCAACTGAATCATCAACTTGCCTATAAATAGGGCGATTGTGAACAAGTAAAAAATCTACAATACTACCAAGTCGTTTAAGTGCTTCCTCTTCATCTATACATATAGGCTCATCAGAAAGATTTCCACTAGTTGCAACTAAAGCAAAAGCTACTTTTTTTAATAAAATATGATGTAGTGGGCTATAAGGAAGCATAACCCCTAAGTATGGATTATTAGGAGCTATAGAGTTAGCAAGTTTTGATTTGACTAGTTCTTTTCGCTTAAGAAGTACAATAGGAGATTCAGGCGAGAGTAATAATCTTTGCTCAAAAGAATTAACTTCACAATCTTTTTTAATTAGCTCAAGTGAAGGGTACATAAGTGCAAATGGTTTTTCTTGACGGTTTTTACGCTCACGTAATGTTCTTATAGCTTCTTCATTAGTAGCATCAACCATAAGGTGAAAGCCCCCTATGCCTTTTACCCCAAAAATTGCCCCATTACTTATCTTGCAAACAGCAATATCTAAAACTTCTTTATCAGATGCAACCACTTTCCCTTTTATATCCCAAAGTTCTAATTGAGGGCCACAATTCCAACAAGCATTTGGCTGGGCATGAAAGCGGCGATCGTTTGGGTCTTGATATTCTCTAAGGCATTCGCTGCACATTAGAAAATGATTCATTGTAGTGTTAGGTCGATCATAAGGTAAGCTTTTAATAATGCTATATCTTGGCCCACAGTTTGTGCAGTTTATAAATGGATATAAATAGCGGCGATCATTTAAGTCAAAAAGCTCTTTTAAGCAATCTCCACAGCTTGCAATATCTGGCATTACTAAAGTAGTTTTTTTTCCTGTATTACTACTTTCGAGTATTTCAAAATGCTTATAGCCTTTTGGGGAAATAAAAAGTACTTCAAGGTTATGAATAGAAGATTTTTGGGGTTTTTCTTTTTCTAATCTTAGTAAAAATTCTTCTAATAAGTTTTGGGTTCCTTCTAAAGTTATTACTACTCCATCAGAAGAGTTTATGACCCATCCTGTAAGATTTAACTTTGTTGCTAATCTATAAACAAAGGGACGAAACCCAATACCCTGAATAACACCACGAATTAATATTTGTAAAGCTAGAGGGTTTAGAGTAACTAAGTTTTGCTTCTCTAAATTTTCCAAGTTTTTTGATCTGCTAATAGCCCTAAGAATTTTTTCTTAGGGCTATATAATTTTTTAACGGGTTGGATCAACTTTAACTTTGACATTAAAAGATCCATTATTATCTGTTAAGTCACCTTCATTAACACTTAAGAACAATTTTCCATCTCGTTTAGCAACAAATTCACCTTCGCGACCAACATAAATAAAATCATCATTGTCATCGCCAATAACAGCAATAAGTGCTCCTGTTGGTTGATCTAAGAGAAGTTTATTTTTATCTTCTAGTTCAACACCTTCAGGGCCTACTTCTTTGGAAGAAGATATTTTTACACGACCTGAAGCACTTAATTTAATTTTATCTCCTCTACGAACAGTAAGATTAGAGTAAGTCCAATCGTCTTTTGCTGGTACAACTGCCACAACTTCCTTAGCATTAGCTGAGCTAACAGAGTTTGAGATAGGCTGATTTGGGCGAGTGTCTGTAGCAGGAACAGGTTTACTAATAGTAGGACGACTAGAATTATTACTAGAGTTATTAGTAACTTTATGCCCTGTATCATCATCTGGATCGCTAGGGCGAGGAACTGTGCTTTCACGAGTTTGTGAGGCTCTAGTACTATCTTGATTTTCAAACTCTATAGACTCAACATCTCTAATATCTAGAATAGCTCTTGAGGATTGACTGCTATTACCAAGATCTAAGGCTACAGTAAAAGAGTTATTAGTAAAACTAACAACTTTTCCTTTAACAACTGTACCATTTTTGAGTTTAATAATATCGGCATTAGTAGTTAAAGTAAGAAAAAGTAAACAAATAAAAGCAGTAAAAAATATTTTAGGTAACTTCATAAAATTAAACTCTCCTTAACGTATAAAACCTTATAAAACCTTATAGAGGAATATTGCCATGTTTTTTTGGTGGATTAGTATCTCGTTTATTTCCAAGTAGTTTTAATCCACGAATAAGTTTTTGCCTAGTTTGAGCAGGCTCTATTATTTCATCAATAAATCCATGCTGAGCAGCAACATAGGGTGATGCAAATTTATCTTGATATTCTTTGATTTTTTCAGCCCTTGCCAGTGTTGTATCCTCAGCTTGACTTATTTGCTGACGATATAAAATATTTACCGCTCCCTCAGCACCCATTACCGCTATTTCTGCTGTAGGCCAAGCAAAATTTAGGTCTGCCCTAATATGCTTAGAAGCCATTACACAATAAGCTCCTCCATATGCCTTGCGAGTAATTACTGTTAGCTTAGGAACTGTAGCCTCTGCAAAAGCATAAAGCAGTTTTGCTCCATGACGAATAATGCCGTTATATTCTTGTTGTATACCTGGTAAAAACCCTGGAACATCCTCAAAAGTAATTAGTGGAATATTAAAACAATCACAAAAGCGCACAAACCTAGCTGCTTTTACCGAAGCATCTATATCTAGAACTCCTGCTAAAAAAGCTGGTTGATTAGCAACTATACCAACAGAATACCCCCCTAATCTAGCAAAACCTATCACAATATTTTTTGCAAAATGTTCTGCTACTTCAAAAAAATAACCATCATCTGCAATTCTACGGATAACTTCTCTAATATCATAAGGGAGGTTTGGGTTATCAGGAACAATACTATTAAGTTTTTTATCTTGTCTATCTACTGGGTCGCTAGTAGCTTTATATGGCGGATCATCCATATTATTAGAAGGCATAAAAGAAAGTAACTCTCTAATTATATTTAAGCAATCTTCCTCATCTTCAGCAGCAAAATGAGCAACCCCACTACGGATATTATGAGTTAGAGCACCTCCCAAATCTTCTTTTGTAACATCTTCATGGGTAACGGCCTTAATTACATCTGGCCCAGTAATAAACATATAGCTGGTATTCTTAACCATTACATTAAAATCTGTTATTGCTGGACTATAAACTGCCCCTCCAGCACAAGGCCCCATAATTGCAGAAATTTGAGGAATGACCCCTGAAGCTAATGTATTACGCAAAAATATGTCAGCATAGCCTCCTAGAGAGACAACTCCTTCTTGAATACGTGCACCACCTGAATCATTAAGCCCAATAAGTGGAGCACCTACTTTCATAGCCATATCCATAATTTTACAGATTTTTCCTGCATTAGTTTCTGAAAGAGAGCCTCCAAAAACGGTAAAATCTTGGGCAAAAACAAAAACTTGCTTTCCTTCAATTAATCCATAGCCTGTTACCATCCCATCACCAGGATAATCTTGATCTGAAAGGCCAAAGTCTTGACAGCGATGAGATTTTAGCTGGTCAAATTCTTCAAAAGTTCCTTCATCTAAAAGATACTGTATTCTTTCTCTAGCACTTTTCTTGCCTAATTGATGTTGTTTCTCAATTCGGTCTTGACCTCCGCCTAAAAGTGCTTTCTCTTTACGCTCATTCAAGAACTTGAGCTTTTGCTCGGTCATTGCTCTTGTCTCCTAATAGGGTTTGTGAAATATTTTTTGCGGTGAAGCTAATTATATAGATTTCTATGAGTTAGCCAATGAAACTTGAAGTATTACTATATTGTATCTGATAGCTTCTTTGCGATCAACCTATTGGCATCATATATTAAAAGTCCTATTATTTTTTGTTTTATTTTTGGCTATCTTTTAACACTATAAAGTCTATAAACCTAAGGTAGTTTTGATAGTTTTTAATTTTTCTAGATAAAAACTCTTAGCTAGTCAAATTTTTGATCGCTTTACTATTTCAGACACTTAGCAATTAATTTTAGCTTGGTCAAACTTAAGGGTAAGAAAAATTGGCAATCACTAACCTAATAAGCTAGAATTTTGCCGTAAAGAGTCTTTCCTTAAAATCTCCTTAAAATATTTGGAAAAATCAATGAATCGAAAAAAGTTCGACAGCCTATTACAGTTAGCCGTTGAGGATGGGGTATCTGACATTATTCTTGCTGTTGGTGAAGCACCAATGTTTCGCTATAGCGGAACTCTTATAGATATTAAATCTGAAGCCCTAGAAGCTCGCGATACCGAATTAATTGCACGTCTACTGCTTCAACACCATTTTGAAGACTTAAGCTCTTTTACAGCCTGCGATGTTGCTTATGAACTAGAAGATATAGGACGTTTCCGTGCTAGTGTTTTTAAGCAAAGAAATCTATTTAGAATTGTGCTAAGAGTTATTCCTGTCGAAATTCGCACTTTTAATGACTTACATTTGCCTTCAGAAATAACTTCCCTATCAGAGCTAACTAGGGGATTAATCTTAATTACTGGGGCAACTGGACAAGGTAAATCAACTACTATTTCTGCACTTCTAGAACAAATTAATAGAACTAGGAAAGCTCATATTATTACGGTAGAAGACCCTGTAGAATTTACTTACCGAAAGTCCCGCTCATTAATTACACAAAGAGAAATAGGAGAAGATGTAACAGATTATCAAAACGCTCTTCGTCAAGCCTTACGTCAAAGCCCTGATGTAATTATGATAGGTGAAATTCGTGATGGTCAAACTTTTGACGCTGTTTTAACTGCTGCCGAGACTGGACACTTAGTTATAAGCGCAATTCATACCACAGACGCACAAAAAACCTTTGGACGTATACTAGGTTTTTATGGCGAACAAGAAAGACAATCCCTTAGAGAACGCCTAGCCAATACTTTAGCGGCTATAATAAGTTTAAGACTACTACCATCCATTACAGGAGGAGAAAGAGTTCCTGCCGTAGAAATCCTAAGAATGAACCCAAGTATTGCAGAATGTTTAAGAAACCCTGAAAGATTATCAGAAATAACTTCTCATATGGAAAAAGGAAATGATTATTATGGGATGCGTACATTTGATCAACATATAATTGAACTCTATAAAGCAGGTCTTATTGATCTTAATACTGTACGTACAGCAGCAAGCCGGCCAACAGAAGTTGAAAGAGCATTAACTTTAGAAGGGGATTCTTAAACATAAACTCAAAAGAAAATTTTTATAAATAAACCTATTTTTTAGTAAAAACAAAAATTTTAATAAAATTCTAATTTTCTTTCCAATTTAAGGACTTTTCCATTGCTTAAGCGTCCATTTTTGTGTAAGTTATCTAGATAAGTGTAATAGTGTGTCTTGTAAGGACTTTCCCCTAAATCTTAACCAAAATCAAATAAATTTAAGTCCTTTGTTCAAAAAAATCTTCTAGAATTTAGGGTTAGTTCTTTACATTTTCTAACAAAACCTTAACTTTAATTTAATAAAATCTTTAACTATTAACGACAAATTTAGGAGTTTGCTCCTTATGAAAAAACAAAAAGGCTTTACCATCATAGAAATACTAGTGGTATTAGTAATCTTAGGTATTTTAACAGCTTTAACAATAACCTCTTTAAATCCTAATAGGCGTATGGTTAAAA
This sequence comes from Acidobacteriota bacterium, assembly GCA_016213785.1. Taxonomy (GTDB): domain Bacteria; phylum Acidobacteriota; class Blastocatellia; order Chloracidobacteriales; family JADJPF01; genus JADJPF01. The sequence continues at coordinate 164,723 of JACQZQ010000008.1, read as the reverse complement.
CAGAAGATGCTGCGGCTTCAATCTATAATATAATGCGTCAAGCTCGTATACAGTCAATAACCCAACGTCAGTTTTATGCAGTAGTAATAAATGCTGCCCCAACCGATCAATCTATAACTTTGCCAAATACAGATACTCCTGTAACTATGACTTTTTTAGCGCAAAGCGTTTCTTTAGTAGATATGGGGCAATTACAGACAGTCGATGAAAAAATCACTTTAACTAAACAACTACCTCCTGATGTAATTCTTAATGCTAGTTTCTTTTCTGCACCACCTAATACAGATTTTCCTGCTCCAGAACGTAGCTTTAGTAAATTTGATTTCACTACAGCAGCATATGTAACTTATTTTGATCCTGCTGGACGTGCTGTTAATGCTTCTACCGGCACAGGAACTCAAAATTATTCTATATTTTACTTTTCTTCATTTGATATAGATCAAACTAAATCCCCCACATTACTTAGAGCAGTCACTTTATATGGTGCAACAGGTGGGCTTAAGTTTTGGCGATTTCTTCCTAATGGCACACCTAACAAATGGTCGCCTAAAATAGATTCTAATAGTTAGGAGGCAACCTATTATTTATTAGGTTATAAATACATATGAAAATTATTAAAATTATTAAAAACCAAAAAGGGTTTTCTCTTATTGAAGTTCTTATATCAATAGTAATTATCACTATTGGTTTAGTAGCTTTATCTGGAGGTTTAGTAGTAGGGGTGACATTACCCCAACGCTCTAAACAACAAACTCTAGCTAAACAACTAGCTAATAGCATAATGGAAACAATAATAACAGCTAAAGAATCCGGCAAACCTGGGTTTAGTTCATTTTCCGATTTTAACTCTACAATCAGCCCTCCAGGCCCTCCAGCTGTAAATCGTTTTACTGGCGTAGTTGCAGCAGCTTTAACAGCAGGCCCAGATGGAGTTTATGGAACTTGTGATGATGGAAGAACAGGCACTTTTGACGCTATGGCACCTTGTCCTAGTTTAGGAACAAATCTTGTTACTCTAGATATTACGCCTGGACTAGATGGTCAATTTTCTACTACCGCAGATAACAAAAGAGTTCCTTTAACTAGTTTTACTAGGCAAGTCGTTATTACAGATGTCGGGCCTGCAACCAAGCAAATAGATGTAACAGTTAATTACCCTAATGCTACTGGTGGCCGCGAAAGCCTTACTTTAAGCACTCAAATAGCAAACTTTAATGTTTTACAGTAACTTGCAGGAGAAACAATAATGAAAAAAAATGCCCAACGAGGTTTTACCCTCATAGAACTTTTAATAGCTGCTGTTTTATTACTAATACTTATTGGCCCATTATTTTCTTTTCTACGTGTAGGCCAAGCTAATCGCTCCACTACCATTAGGACAACTGATATTGAACAAAATGCTCGTGGTGCAATGATTACAATGGGTCGTGATATTACTAATGCAGGCTTTAATTTTGCTCCCCAGGTTCGTTTAGGAACAGCTAGTTTATTTAATAACCTATCTGGGCCAGCAGATATGAATGGAGTTTATTTATTAACACCCCTTATTCCTGGTAATAACTTAAATCAAGTAAGAGTAGGTGTTGATAGTGGTGGCACTCCTGTATTTAATACAACTGACCAAATTACTTTAGTTTCAGTAGACCCTTCTTTTAATAATGGCCTACCTTTAACTGGAACTTATAATGCTACAGGTGCTAGCGCGACTCTTACAGTTGCGGCTGGGATGTTAAATGGTTTATTTGTAGGCGACCTTCTCTACTTAAACAGAAGTACAGTGTCTGCAATTGGTGTTATTACTGGCATTGACCCAGTTAATAGAATAATTACTTTAGCTAACTCAGACCCTTATCAAATAAATCGTTTTGGTAATATTGTACCTCCACCAGATAATATTAACCAACCTTTAACAGACCTCTCTTTACCAATACAAGGTATACCTGTACAACCTCCTATCCTAGCTTATCGCTTTTCCTTTCTTACTTTCTTTGTTGATGTTGATGGTAATTTAATTAGGCGTGAACTACTTCCTCCTCCACATACAACAGCAGGAGGTAATAATGTTACTACTGTAGCTCAAGTTACTCCAAATGGAAGTACTTATAACTGTAATGGGACTTGTTATTTTGACAATATAATTGCTACTGGAATAGAAGATCTTCAATTTACCTATAATATAAATGACCCTAATATAAATGTGGCAATAGATGATCCAGGTTTTAATGGCCGAGCAACTAATGGTGGTGCTGACCCAGAGTATAGACTAAATGATATACGTGAAGTAAATGTATCTTTAAAAGTTCGTGCAGCCGATCGAGATAATCGTATTAAAGTTACCTCACCAACTGAACTAGATAGAGGAAAAGGTTATTTATATCGCTTTACCTTAGAAGGAACTTTTGGAGTTAGAAATATTTTTAGAACTAACTTTATTAATGTTCCTGCACCTCCAACAAACCCATAATTTTCTCACTATAATAATCTCTTAAGGAGACCTATTTATGAAATTACTAAAAAAACTTGTGCGTAAGTATTTACGCCGCAAGGCTAAAGAGCGTGGTTCTGCCCTGATAATAGTCACGCTCTTACTAGCTTTGTTGACTATTTATGTAAGTGCCTCTTTAACAATTACAACTACTGATACTGTCTCCTCTAATTTTGAAGTAGCACAGCAAAAAGCTTATTACACAGCATTTTCAAAACTAGAGCAGATGTCTAGAGATTTTAGCTCTTTATTTATTAATTCTACTAATCCTAGCTATGACTCGCTTTGTAGAGTAGTACTTGCTCCACCAGATGTTCTCAATAATTTTCGAGTAGTAAAACCTAATGTAAGCTGTCCCCCAGGCTCACCTTGTGCTCCAGGCTATTCTTCTAATGATTATTCTTCTTCCAATTTATTTGACTTAGGTTGGGTAGGACAACCCAATTTTTGTATTGTAGATGTTTGTAACCCTAGTCCTAGCGTCGCAGGTTGTACTGTTGCAGCACGTCCACCTTATCCACTCCAAATAAACACAGGTGTTTATACTGGACTACAAGCTTTTATTAGACGCTATCGCCAAGTTGCTACTGTAACTAATCAAGTCCGAGGTGGTGCTGATCTACAACTTACCCGTGATTTTGACAACCTTTTATTACCATTATTCCAATTTGGTATTTTCTCAGACTCAGACTTTGAACTTTATGTTCCTCCTAATTGGGCTTTTGGTGGTTGGGTACATACCAATAATAATTTCTATTTAACTCGTAATCGAAACCAAAATATTAGATTTTCTCAATATTTTGCTGATGCAAATGGTAATGTTTCTCGTGGCCCAGCACGTATAAGTGTTGGGAAACATATGCTTATTGGTAATGAAAAATATAGTACCAATACTAATAATGACACTTTAATGCTTTATGATATCAATACAGCAGGGGGTACTAGAGATTTAGAAGAGAATGAAGGTAGCGCTAGAACAGGAGCTAGAGTACCAGCACCTGCTTGTAACAGCATAGGTAGCCCTTCTCAGGATGTAGGAGCAGGAACTTGTGGCCCACTAAATACCCAAGAACGACCCTTTATTAACGTAGGTGCTCCTAGGTTACAACTACCTATCCAAACTATTCTTAATGCTAATCCAATCCAATTAATTAGACGTGGCTTATCATCAGATTTTGATCCTCCACGCAGTTCTCCATATTTTAGTGCACGTTATTACTATAAACCCTCTATTCGTGTTACTCTAGCTGACTATCAATCTCAACTACCAAGAAGTGTTGTACCAGGAGATGATGTAACTAATCCAACATCAGCCACTGGGCCTTTTGGTGGTATTCAGTTAGACGCACCAGATCCATTACTTGCAATGACAGGCACAGAAACCGTAAAGGCTTCTGGATTTCCTACAACTAATCCTAATTGGTTTTATATGCCAGATGATACTGTTGCAGGAATCTCAAATAGACCTCTACCAAGAGGCTATGTTCCTAAAGTTATTAGCCCAACAGATGGTGTACCTCGTCCTACAGGCGCTCGTGTTAATGGCTATAGAGTTCATGGATGGATTAAGGTTGAAGTTGTTCGCGCTAATGGCTTAACCCAAGATATTACTCAAGAAATACTCAACCTAGGGCTAACAGTTCCTTACTCAGCTAATTCCACAGGAGCTTTTTACTATCCTAGAGCTACAGCAAGTTTCCCATCAGCTGCATATAAAAATGGCCCATTACCTTTTGGAACTGGCCCATTCCCAGATGAAAATTCTATTCTTCACATACAACGTTTTGGAGTACCTTATACAAATGCTAAGTCTGCTACTCTAAATGATGCAATGCCAGCAGATTTAACTTCTGCTAATGTACCTCAAGGCTTAAACAACCTAACAAATGTTATAGTTGATTACTATTCAAGCATGGCAAGACGAGCTTTTAATAATCCTGGTGGTCTTAATATGTTTGGTATAGAAGATAATTTAGATGGCGCTGGTAAATATTTAACCAGAAACGATACAACAGGCGCAGCTTATCATGAACCTCAGGTTGATAGATGTGGTTACTATACAGACGCAGATACAGCAAGCCCAGGCCCAAGAACAACCTTAAATAGGATTCCAGGCCGTATGCAACTACCTGCAAAATCTGACACACTTGCTAGACAATCTATAGATTTCAGCGGTAATGCTAATGCAACAACAAGTAATTATGTTGCACCAACAGCAACTACTCAATTAACTGAAAATGCTAATACACCTAAAAAACCTTATGCTCCTCTTATGCCAGGCGATTTACCAGATTCTACAAATGTAGAATCTGTAGTATTTCAAGATGGTGAAACAACTTGGAGTGTAATGGATAATCAAGCAACTCCACAAAAACACCGTTTAGTACCTTTCCCAATTAATATGTTTGACTCTCGTGAAGGCACCCCCCATGAACCTAATGGTGGTGCTACGGCTGATCCTCCTGTTCGTGGTCTTGTTCGTACAGCAGTTACTAAAGTTGGAACAATGAATTTAGTTGAAATTGATATGGGTAATCTAGGAAGATTACTTAAAGGTGATTTTGACGCGTTATTCTCTCAAATGGGAAATACTCCATTTAGACAATCAACAGGAAACCCATTAACAGCAGCCCAATTAAGAGATAATATTGACTTAAATCAAGATAATGGCTGGTTAGTCTATATGTCTGATCGTCGTGGTGATGAGCCAGTATTAAATACTAATCCAAATGTTAAGACTCCAGGTGCTCAACTCCCAACACCTACCCCTGGTACACCTAGCTTGATTGGCGATGGTGAATACAACCGTGAAGACGTTGTTTGGAGCGATGGAGGAAATACTAATGGAGGAAACCCCGCTGCAATTCAAGTAGCAACCAGCGCAGCAGCAATGGCAGCACCTTTTGGGTGTGATCCAGGACTTAACTCTAACAATAGGGATGAAGGAAAATCGCCTCAAGATGCTAATAATGACTGTTTTATAGCTAGAGAAACTACTAATAGTGGTTTTAGTGAAACAGCGCCTTATACCGATGGTTTCTATAGCGGTACATTGCCTCCAACAGCTGGAAATGTTACAGCAGAAGACCAATATGATGGAGCAACTACTTATGCTACACAACCTAACACTACGGCTAGAATGGGTAATATAATAGCAATGACTCAAGTAGGAACTAATCGCTTTAATCAGCCTGCTGCTACTGGAAATGCACAATGGAGTCGTAAACCTGCTCCAGTCTATGATACAGATGTTACAAGATTAAGAGTAGAAATGTTCCGTAGGGGAACTAGACTAGTAAATGCTAGTAACCTATTCCCAACAGGGCCAAGAATTGGAGTTTGTAATTTCCCATTAGGGGTAAATATAATTTCAGAAAACCCTGTTTATGTATTAGGTAACTTTAATGCTCCTGCTGCTGAAGTAGGTGATACTGGCGATGCATTTCCAGGAATTACTCCAACAGGTGGAGTTATGGTGCCTGTAATCACAGGAACAAATGCTCCAACAAGACCAACATACTTTAATGGTAATGATTTTGACACTTGTGGAAATAATTGCCATGTTCCTGCTGCAATAGTTGCAGATGCAATTACTTTACTCTCTGGTGTTTGTGTAGGCTCTTCAAATACTAATTGGAGTACGACTGATAATAATGCTGGTTGGTTAGATTCCCGTAGCTTTATTACACCTTATCAAGCAATTGGTTATCGTCCAGCAAGAAATAGTGTCTATAGGTTTGCTTTAGTTAGTGGTTTTACTCCAAGTTGGTATCCTCAATACTGGAATGGTGTCAATGGGGCTAACTCTTTAACTATTCACCAAGGAACTAATTCTTCATATTCTTCTGGTGCACTTAATAATTTCCCAAGATTCTTAGAAGATTGGGGACAAAATGATGACAACCCTCAATTTGCTACTTACTCAGGTTCTTTAATAAGAATCTATAAGAGCACTCAAGGTAATGGTGCATTTAAGCGCGTTGGTGGGGCTGGCAAGACGTTAGGCTTCACAACTGCTGGAGAAGTAGACTATGTATATAGACCACCTAACCGTGACTGGATATTTGACACTGACTTTAATAACCCTTGTACACTACCACCAGGATCTCCATTCCTGCAATTAGTTGATTTCAAAGGATTCCAACAAAGTCAAGTACAACGTCAAAAACCAAATTAAACCCTCAATAGGAGATAAAGGGCGCTAGAGTAGCGCCCTTTAATTATTTTATGTCAAGTCCAGAACCTAAAACGCCAAAATTTATTGCTCCAGAAAAAGATAAAGTTCTTTTAGATGGCTTTTCTCCAACAAACTTCAAAATATTTGGAGTAATTATTTTTTTAATAGTAGCAGCTTTTGGATATAAGTTCTTTTCTAAACCTAATGTTAAATTGCTTACCCCTAAAAGTGAGCAAGTTTTAGGAGCAGATGAATTAGATTTTCAGTGGGAAAGTAATAAATCTAATATTTCTTATGTTATAGAGGTTTATGATAAAGAAGATAGCGAGTTAGTAATGAGACAAATTACTGATCAAATTGGATATAAACCTGATCGTTATCAACAATCATTTTTTCAAGCAAACCATAATTACTACTGGTTAGTTATGTCTAATCCTGATATTGAGCAATCATACAATTTTAGAACTGAAAGTATAAATTTCACTATTAATAAAGCAGTTGAAGCACCACCTCTTCCTACAACTACCCCTGAGCAAAACCCTTCTGGGCAAACACCTAGTCCAACTCCTCAACCAAATGATTCCCAACAACCAGCACCTTCATTAGAAAAACAATATTATTAATATATTGGGAAATCATTTAGTCACTAAGTTCTTTGCTTGTTTTACAAGCATTTGCATATCTTTAATATTTTTTTCTATGACTTTAAGAAGATCCTCGTTTAAGGGGTGTTGAGCGGCAAGGTGGGTCATAACTGCTTGTAAGACCATCATAGAATCTTGAGCAGATGTAAAAATATACATTGGCAGGTCTTCTTGTGGAATTTGTGGGTAAGTTTTACTCTCCTCCATAAAAGTAGAATTAGCATCTAGAGTAGGATCATCTAAGGACATTTGTCCTAAAGTCATAGCTGATGAGCTATTAATTAAACCTTCTGTTTGAATAGGCATCCCCCTTTGAAAAGGGGTTTCCATTTGAGCTTGGTTATTAGGAAAATTTGTTTGTTTATTTTTTTGAAAATGGTGGCTCCCTGTTTCATTTCCTAAGTCAATGGCTTCTCCAATACCTGGACTTGATATTCTTAATTGATCCATTTCTCCTGTAAGTAAAATAGCAGCTTCTAAATCTTCATCACTTGCATTAATAAAAAGATCTCTAAATTGTCCTTCAGTAACAGCTTTTACTGCTGCATGCAAAGATGCTGCCCATTCGGTGACAGTAGAAGGACGATTTTTAGGCACTTTTTCTAAAGCATGCATTACTACAGCATTAATTACTGCTGGTAAAACAGGTCGGATTTCATAAACAGGTCTAGGTTTTTCTGTTGCATGCTTTATAGCGATTTCACTTAAAGAGGATCCTCGAAAGGGTAATGTTCCTGTAAGCATTTCATAAAGCATTACTCCTAGAGAATATATATCTGAGCGTTTATCTACAGAACGTCCTCGGCTTTGTTCTGGAGACATATAAAGCGGTGTTCCTATTACTAGACCATCTCTAGTTAATGCAGGAGATTCTACATCATCTATAAAACCACGTAGTTTGGCTAATCCAAAGTCTACGACTTTAACTATTTCCTCATCTCCATCATTATGAATAAATACATTTTCTGGTTTTAGGTCACGATGGACGATTTTACGTTTATGAGCAATTGCTACAGCAGCAGAAATCTGTTGAATAATACTATTTACATCTAACAATGAGACATAACACATTTGCTTAAGCTTTTGTCTTAAGCTCATACCTCGTAAGAGTTCCATTACAACATAGACTAAGTTATCTGTAGTAACACCAAAATCAAAAACCGCAATAGCATTAGGGTGACGAACTTGCATTGCAGCATAAGCTTCACGGCGAAAGCGTTCTACGGCTAAAGCATCGCTCATTCGTTCAGTATGAAGGACTTTTACAGCTACAGAAACATTAAGTTGAACATGCATAGCCTTATAAACTGTTCCTGTTCCACCACGAGCAATTTTATTTTCAATCAAGTATTTATTATCAATTAAACGACCAATAATATCTTGAGTAAGCAAAGAAACTAATTCTCTGCCATCATAAGGGCAAAAAGTATTACTATCTTCAAACTTTCTACTACAAACTGAACACCTTTTCATAGGATTTATCTCAATCTCTCTTGCTTGTATGGTGGATTTTTTATTTATTTAAAGGAACTTGGAGATATTGTGTAATAAAATTAAAATCTTGAATCATTTTACCAGTACTGGGCAAGAGATTATATAGAGCATCTAAAGCTTTTTTTGTCTCTTCTCCGTCTTCTTCAGAGATTTGATATTCACGATAACATCCTTCTTCTTGAAACTGCACTAAAAGCTCCATTGCTCCAGAACGCATTCTAGTAAAAGTAACAAAAACGCCTTCTTCTGATATCATTGCATAGCGTTGTTCAATGGTTCCTGGTTTCCATTCAACTTCATCTGGATTAGTTCTAATCCAATCCAGTTTTTTTTCTTGGGTAGCCTTTTGTAAAGCGTCTATCATAGAAAGACGAGCTACTTCTAATTCATCAGACATAGTTGTTACTCCTAGAACTTTGTATAGGTGTTACGCATAAAAGATACTCTATCCATAAACATAGGGCAACTATAGCATATAACAAAATTTATTCTTTTTTTAATCTGCTAATTGTAGCAAAAGAAAAAATATGTTATTTTGCGATACACCCTATCCATAATTATTTCAAGTTTGCTAGGAGAAAAAAATTATGGCAATTAAGCCCACTGATGCTAAAAAACTTGCAACAGATAAAAATACCTTACAATTAAATCAACTAATTAACCAATCAGATGAGATTATGCGCCTAGTAATGGAAGCTGGTGATATGGTTGCTGCTGAACAAGCGGCTCAAACTTCAGCTGAAGCCGAAGCTGCGTTAATTATTCGTAAAAAAGGCGTTCGTGAGTTTGCTCAACGTGTTCGAGAGCGTGTAGAAGAAGAGAGTAATAAACAAGATACAACAACTGAAAATAATTCTGATAGCAATAGTTAAGTGAGTATAAAACTTAGTTTAATAAAATACTAAACCCTATCCAAACCAAAAGGTTTTCTAAAACCACTGGGAAACTCTATCTATAAAAATTTTAATAAGTTTATAGCTATTTATTATGGATTTTGCAAACCTTATTCTTGTAAAATAATTTACAACAACATAAGTAAACATATCTAAACCCCAATCACCTTATTTTAACTTAAGCTTATTTCTTGCATATAAATTATGTTTTATTTAAAACTGTTAAAAGGAAAATGTATGAAGAACTCATTAGGCTTTTCTGTTTTAGAGTTACTTATTGTTATGGTGATGATAGGCATAATTAGCGCTATTGCTATACCAAGTTTAATAGCTTCAAGGCGAGCAGCAAATGAGGCTTCAGCCATTGCTGAACTAAAATCATTTATGAGTGCTAATCATGAATATTTTAGTGTTTATGGTACTTTTACTTCACCTAATAATCTTTATATAAATGGTTTTGTTACTGATGATTTTGGTACAAGGTTAAAACTTTCTGCCACTATTGCTGGTAGTGATGGTAATGGAGGTGGAACTAAAGGAGGTGGAACTAAAGGAGGCGGAACCAAAGGGAGTGATAGCAGCGATGACGACGATGATGATGACGACGATGATGATGACGATGATGATGACGATGATGACGATGCTAATCAAGGGGGCGGCAGTAGTGGCACTCTATGTACAGGAGACTGTGGAGGGGCTGCTACTGATGGAATACCAGCTAATGGTAAAGCTTTTAGGATAGTATTTGCTAAAAGTGGCTATTATTTTGTTATGATTCCAATAGATGTGTCAGTGGTCATTGATACGCTTGGACAACCAAAGTTTGATATTGTTGAGTTTTATATGATAGCTGTCCCACAGAGTTATTCTAATGGTGGATTTTACCAAACAGGTACAAAAGCTTTTTATACTGACTCATTAACAAATATTCCTTGGTCAGTAAAAAATTATCCTAAAAAGATTGACTGTTTAGATAGGTCAGGAATACCAAATTACGAACAATGTAGTCCCGCAGCAAAATAAACAGTTAATAAACTTTGGTAGAGACAAAATCATTTGCAAGATACTATTTTGATTTTTAGATAAAAAGTCACTATATTGTTAAATTATTAGGGAGAAACGCTTTGGACTCTCACAATATACTAATAGATGACATAAGTCTAATGTCTGAAGGAGAAGAAAAGACTCAAGTAATAGTCAAATTAAAGCTTGGGGATAGTCTAGGATGTGGAGAAGAAACAGGAACAAATTCTAACGAAGAAATTCTAAAACTTATAGCACTTGCTACTATAAAAGCGGTAAATAGTTTGTTGCCACGTCCAATGGATTTAAAGATTGATCATATAAAAACATTTTCATCTTCTAACAACACATCTTCTATAAAAACTCTAATTTGTTTAAAAAAACCTGATAAAAATATTTTCTTAAATGGCAGTTTCCCAATAGCCGATGACTGTAATAAAGCTGCGGCCAATGCAGTATTGCAAACTCTTAAAAACCCTATTGAAAGTGAATTAAAAGCTAACAAATTTCGCAAAAAAATAAGTGCTAATTCCCAAAACTTTACTGAAATTTTTGGGAGTCTTGCCCAATCTGACCCGAGTCTAAATGTATCTGAATTTTCATCAGAAACCCTAACTAATTTCTCAAATGATGACTTAATAGATATGTCGCTTAATGCTAGCCGTGCTGAAAACCTTGCAAATCAAGCCAAAATAGCCTCTATGAAAGGTAATTATGAGCAAGCTGCTTTTTGCTACAAACAAGCCATTAATTTTAATCCCCTTAACTCATCTTATTACTATCAATTAGTACTAGTCTTACACAATTTGCCTAATCAAAGCAAAGAAATAGAAAATGCCTTATTAAAAGCTATAGAGCTAACCCCTAAAGAAATTTCTTATCATTTAGAGCTTGGTTTTTTATACAAACAGATAGGATTAAGTGAAAAAGCATCAACCCAATTTAAGGAAATTCTAACCATTGATTCTAATAATGAAGTGGCTAAACAAATGGTTCAAGAGCTAAGCAAAGAGCGTTTAGAACTATCCTTAGCACCTATAAACAAGTCTGCTTTTCTATCAAGCCAAACTAGGCTATCTAAAAAATCCAAAGAAGCATTATCCTTAAGCGTATCTTATAGAGTAATAGCTATCTCTTTGGCTATTATGATAGGATTTGTTAGTCTATGCTTGGCTAGTTTGTATATAATTAACCTGCCTTCTTCAAATCATAAGGCAGTAGCATACCCTAAAAATAAAGAACAGTTAAAAGCTCTAAAACTAGTGCAAAATTATCCTTCAATAACTAGCGGGCTTTCCATTAAAGAATACTCAGCAAAGATTATAAAAGAACAAAAAATAACCTCTTTTGAGTGGTCTGCTAGTCAAGAAAAAAATAAAAAGAATAGTAAAGAATATTTAGTTATATTTTTTTTCAAAAAGGATGATAAAAATCAATATGCTATTTGGTCTGTAGATACAAAAGAATGGAAAGTTAAGTGTAGAAACACTATAGCTGAATCTTTCACTAAACTTTAAGTATAATTTGGATAACTATCATACCTAAAAACTTATGAAAGAATGTTCAAAATGTAAGAGTTGTTATGAGGATATTTTAACTCAGTGCCCAATTGATAGTAATACACTAGAAGAAAGTATTCCTGGTTCAACTATACTTGCTGGAAAATACCGTATTGAAGCTCGTTTAGGAAAAGGCGGGATGGGTATGGTCTATAAGGCTATGCACCTTGGCTTAAAACGCTATGTTGCATTAAAAACCTTGTTGCCACAAAACATATCTCACAAAGAGTTTGCCAACCGCTTTCGACGTGAAGCAGAAGCTTCGGGTAGAATTAAACACCCTAATGTAGTTGATGTAATGGACTTTGGTTTTGTTGAAGTAGAGCATAGAGAAGTCGGTTATTTAGTAATGGAATTTCTTGAAGGTTATAACTTAAGTACACTTATAAAAACTAAAGGTACGATTTCTCTTGAATTAACAGTTGATATAATGAATCAAGTCTGCCAAGCAGTTGATGCTGCTCATAAGCTTGGGGTTGTGCATCGTGATCTAAAGCCACATAATATTTGGCTAGAAGAACAAACAACAGGCTTTCTAGTTAAAGTACTTGATTTTGGTTTAGCTAAACTTATCGAACGTCAATCAAATTCAGACTCAAATAATGATCAACAAGTTATAGAAAAAAATACAGAGAAAAATACTGATATTAAATCTTCTTACTTATCAAAGATTAACCAAAATAATAAACAGTCATCGCAAATAGAAGAAATCTCTATTCTTACTAATGACAAATCTATAAATGAGTTGACTGCTTCGCAAAACATTCTATCTAACAAAAATAAATCTATTACAGCTGTCGAAAGTGCGATAAAAACAGAAAATTTTTCTGCCTTTAAGACAAATCCTTTTGAAGAGTCTATAGATAATCTTACTAAAACAGGCAATTTAATAGGTACGCTTCCCTATATGTCACCTGAACAATGTCTTTCAAAACCTGCAACAGCAGCTTCTGATATATATAGCTTAGGAATAATAGCTTATGAAATGCTTTCTGGAAAGCGGCCATTTTCTAGCAAAAGCTTTGAATTAGTGATGCAACACTTAAAAGATGCTCCTCCTTCTCTTCTAGAATTGGTTCCTAACTTACCTAAGTCTGTTGAAGAGGCTGTATTTAGAGCTTTAGCTAAAGAACCTAGTGAACGCCCTTCTAGTGCTAGAGAATTCGCTTTAGCTCTTGGAAGCCATTTAACTGAAGAAAAACGTAAAAAAGCAAGTATACGTAAGATCTTATCTGTATCCTTTATAATTTCTCTAGCTTTAGCTATATCAGCAATAGTAAGCAACTGGGCTATAATTGAAGATAACTGGGACAACTTAAAAACCTCTTATAGAGGGGAAGTAAAAGAAAAAAGCTATTTAAGTTATTCAAAGCTAAAACTTGTTTCGCTAAGCTCTTCTAAAGAGTTTGAGCTAGCTACTTCTAACGCTATAAAAGCTAGTAAAATAACTAGTGAACAGTTTGTAGCTCATTTTTCTACTGATGGCAATTTAGTAGCCTTCCTACAACCACCCAAATCAACAAAGAACAATTCACAAAAGATAGAAATTTGGAGTGTAGATGAACACAAAAAGCTTAATGAATTTTCTATAGACAATTTCTACCCAATTTATGATCTTCAGTTTTCAGAAAATAGTAAACTTATTGCTGTTTCTGGTCTTAATGAAATTTATATTATCAATACTCTTACAGGCACACACATTAATAAATTAACCACTTTAGAAAATAATAACTATGTAAGATTTATATCTGATGATACGCTACTTGTTGCTTCAGTACGTCGGCCTCAGATTAGAGTAGGCATTTCAGTAACTTATCCATTGGAAAAAAGAAATTCTTTAATCTCACTTTGGCGTATAAGTGATGGTCAAAAGATTTCTGACATTTTTAACCAATATGGAGATATAGAGTCTTTAAATATAGCCACCACAAAAAGTGCTACAAATATAGTTCTACAACTCCTAGTTTCCGAAAAAGAGCCTAAAGGCCGTATTGATCAGTGGGAAATAACAAAAACTGCTGTGCTTAAACATCAATGGCAAGTACAAAATAAAGGTGCAGTAGCAATTATGACAGGTGGGAACAAAGTTGCGTTGGGGCTTTCTCCATCCTATATTATAGAAATTGATCCTATTTCTGGAGAAAAAATAAAAGACTATAACATTGCAGACTTATCTAAAACTGGCATACTACACTATGATAAAAACGGCCATTTACTTACCGCTACAACTGCCTGTTTATGGGATCTAAATGAAGAAAGCTGTGTTTATAGCCCTTTGCCTAACACATCTATTTTAGATTTTGCTCCTGCAACAAGATCCTTACTGGTTGAAACTGTAGTAAGTTCTCTAGAATAAAATATTGAAGTTAGTTTTAAGAAAATAGATTTTCATGAAATATTGTCCTCAATGCAATCAAACATTTTCATATACCTCTATTTGTTGTTCCACAGATAGTTCACCATTGATTGACTATGATATTCGTGAGTATATTGATCAAACAATAGATGGTAAGTATTTAATAAAAAAGTTTTTAGGGGTGGGAGGTATGGGGGTAGTCTTTTTGGCTCACCATAATGAAGACGTTGCTCTTAAACTACTTCACCCTAATTTAGCCTCAGATAAAGAGTTTGTTGCACGTTTTCTTCGTGAAATTAAGATCACTTCCAAAATTAACCATCCTAACGCAATCAAAATAATTGATTTTGGCTATACAAATAAACAGGTTTACTATGTGATGGAATATATTGAAGGTTATACACTTGCAGATTTAATAGAACAAAAAGGGAGAATAAACTTAGAAGAAACAGCTAATATTATTTATCAGGTTTGTTTGGTTCTAGAAAATGCTCACAAACAGAAAATTATTCACCGTGATATAAAACCAACCAATATATTAATTCAAAAAAATACTGAAAATAAACAAATGATAAAAGTAATAGATTTTGGTATTGCTAAGGCAGTAGCCACTGGAGAAGATAGTGGATCTAGTAGTGGTGGTATTAGTAGCCTAAGAACATCTCCTGGTACTATTCAAGGCACTGTTGCTTATATGTCTCCAGAACAATGTCGTTGTACCACTATTGATTTTCGTTCAGATATATATAGTCTTGGGATTGTGGTTTTCCAGATGCTTACAGGCCATCACCCATATGATGCTTTGACTGCCGCTGAAATGGCTATGCATCACTTAATGTCAGAGCCGCCTAAATTTAATTCTTTTGTTGATGACATCCCAAAACAAGTTGAGCTTGTAGTAGAGCGAACCTTAAACAAAGAACCTGATTTACGGTTTAATTCAGCAAAAGAATTTGCTGAAGAATTGGAAAAAGCAATAGGTATTCAAAGATACAGTATATTAAACCAAACTAATACACCCACCAAGCCATCTGAAAATCAACCTTCTAAAGCTACAAACTATGAACCTAGGAAAAAAACACAAAATAACGAAATAATCATTTCTTCAACATCTCCTTATGTTAAAAGAAGTATCGCTTTCCTACTATTGCTCCTAATATGTTTTCTAATCTTTATTATTAAGCGCATTCTTTAGCTAAAATTACTTTACGTTAAATTACTATATTTTTAATACAACCCCAAAATATTTTAGCTTAATAAGCAGCCTTCTCCAGCACCTACGGAGTTTTACTCATGTTAAATACATAAAACTAACAACTTCTTAAAGCCCTAACTAGAAATCTAAGGTAACTTTTTCTTTACAATGCCGATAATTACTTACAAATATTCTTTTAACTTATATATCTTCAACTTACTTTTAACAAATTTAGCTATAAAAATTTAGGTGTTTAATATGAAAATAGATGGGCCAAAATTTAATAATTTCACCAACATTGATAATGAACTACTTGAAACTAATGATAAAAAGGGTGAAAAAGCAGCAGAAAACCCTATTGGGTTGGAAGTAAAACAACTCCCTAGCAAAGAATCAGGTAAAGGTAAATTTAACAGTTCATCAGCTAGCGATAATAACGATAAACCTATAAATCGCGATTCTCTAAGTAGTCTAAAACCCCTAGATGATCTTTTAGGTGGTGAGTTACTTAAATTACCACCAGGACTACAAAAAAAGCTTTCAGGTGAATTTACTAAACTTCCTGCTAATAATTCCTCTCAAGTAAATTCAAACTCTAGCCCAAATAATACAAATCGACCTACTCAAAATTCTTCGGTAAATTCTTCAGTAAATTCTTCGGTAAATTCTGACTTCTTAAAGAGCCAATTCCAAAATTCTATAAACAATAGGCTTGGAAATGATACATCAAATAACAATAGGTTTTTTCAAGCGCCTATTAATCGACCCAACGCAAATGATCTGTCTTTGCCTAATAACAAAGGTAATAAAGTAAAATCAGGCTCTTTTCCTATCCCTAAAGAGCTTTCTACATCAGTTAATCAAGCGGTTGCGCAAGCTGTTAAATCTGAAAACTTATTTAATCAAAAAGATAGCTTTAAGGAAGATTTTAAGGCTGAAAATAAGCCTGATAAAGCGCCTGATAGACCTAATCGTGGAAAATCTGTTGATCAACTTCCTAATAGTTCGCCTTCAACGGTTGAAGCATCTGAAGAAGTTGAAAATACTTTAGAAATAGAAATTACTCAATCAATAGAAGTACAATCTGATAGAACAGATGACTTTCCAATTGAAAGCGATGTTGATATAAAAGATAAAACATTACCTCCAGATAATGCGCGAACAGGAAGAGGTAAAGGAAAAGACGTTATAATTGATATTCCTAATAATAATGAGCTTAATAATCTACCTGATAATATTTCTTTAAATGAAAACCTTGACATTCAACAACCTTTAACAGAAATAGAAACCGTAGCAGAAAACATAATTAGCCGTTTCTCAAATAAAGACTTAGCCCAAACCATTCCATTAATACAGCTTGCAAATCAAGATATAGAAGATCTAGCCTTAGATAATGAAAATCTTAACGCCCCAATAAATGGACAAAATAGTTTTCTCCAAACATTAAAATTAGAGTCAGGTAACTTATTAGCTAGCCAACTTGACTTAATTAACTCTGCTCTGGATGATATTAACAATTTAGCTAATTCTAGTTTACTAGATAAAACAGCTTTACTAAGACAATCTACTACGGTTAGTAGCACTAATACAACAAATGTATCAGAGTTAATAGCAACAACAAATACTAAAACCCTATCAATTCCTGTTGGGCAAAGCCTAGAGCAAGTGGCTAAGGAACTTGGAATAGAGGTTTTTGATCTACTAAAGGCTAATCCTCAATTATTAAAAGATCCTCTACTTTTTGCAGGTCAAAGAGTTCGAATTCCTAATGCACAAGAACTAGGAAATTTACCTGCTAATAATTTAACAGCAGCCCAAACATTAAACACAGTAGAAAACCCATTAGGTAAAAATCTTTCTCAACTACCCCTTGAGCAAACAAAAGCAAATTTAGGGGGGATTTCCTCATTGCCTAATCAATCAGAACTAACAAAAACAGCGTTAACTAATAGCCAGTTAAATGCTAATGCGATATCTACTAAGGTAGATAAAGATCTTAAAACTACTCCTCATGAACGTGGTGTTAATTCAGCTAATGTTAAACCAGAAATTAAACACACAGAGCCTTTTATTCCAGGGTTTGGTATTTTTGTTAATAAGGAAATGGAATTTGAGATTGAAGATGACCGACCACAATCTAAAAGAAAGTTTAATTTACCTGAGCCTTTTGATGAGTGGGCAGATCATATTTATAATGCAGCAGATAAATATAAAATTGATGCTTCCTTGATTGCTTCTCTAATTTGGTGTGAGAGTGCAGGTAAAAATATTATTGGTAAAAATGGTCATGGTCATGGTTTGATGCAAATAGATGATCGTCGTTATAAACAATGGCTAAGAGCTAATCAAGATGGGTTAGACCCTGCTTCAAATATTGATTTTGGAGTCTCAATATTACGTAAAAATATAGATTATTTCGGTGGCAAGATTTCTGCTGGTATTGCTGCTTATGATTGTGGGCTAGATTTAGTGGAAGAAAGTTTAATAGTAGGTAAAGATGTAGACTTTTTTACTACAGATAAAAACTACTCTTTTCGTATATTAGCTCAACAAGATTATTTTAGACGTTTTTTTGATTAAAATGGTGAGGATTGTTATTGTTTTTATTAAGGGTTTTTCTTAAGTTTTTGAATAGATTTTCAAAAAGTTTTTGTCTTTTCTAAAAAGTTTTCTTTCCTATAAATTTCACCTAACCCTAATGATAAGGGAACTATTTCTTTAGTATTTAACAACTGTGCTATTTTACGGTGTAAAAGCCCTATATTAATGGGTTTAGGTAAACAAAAATTTGCCCCTGCATTTAACATTATTTCTCGCTTTATTCTTATATTAAAATCTGCTGAAAGAGCAATAACTGGGACTTTTTCTTGTCTAGGAAGATAACGTAAAATTTTTACCATTTCTAAACCTGACATTATTGGCATTTCTAAATCAGTAATAATTAAATCAGGATAAATTGATTGCGCAATTAATAAAGCCTCTTGCCCATTACTTGCACATAAAACATTGTATTTTTCAGAGATTAAATCTGTTAAAAAACTTCGCATATAAACTTCATCATCAACTACTAATATTATTGCCATAATCAACTCCTAAACTCTACTAACTTTAATATTAAATTTTTCAGCTATTTAGCTTACACATTAACTTGCACAAGATTATGAGTCTACAAGATGAGAATGTTAAATGTGAAAGGTGTTTTAATCCTACGGGCTTATAAAAATTCTCATCCTTGTAGTTTTATAGTAGAGAGATTAAAACTTTGTTAATTTTTCAACAATCAGAAGGAAACTGCTTTTAATGTAGGTTGATATCTGAAATTTTTGTCAGAAAAATTCTGACAAACTTGTAGGAACCAAAGAAGTTTTTCACTAGTTAAATCACTAGTTTATTTTGTATTGCATAGCGTATAAGTTCTGCATTATTACGCATACCCATCTTTTCTAAAATTCTTGCCCGATGAGTGCTAATAGTTTTTACACTAAGGCAAAGAATTTGAGAAACCTCTGTTAAGGTTTTCCCTGAAGCAAACAAGCAAAGGACTTGTAATTCACGGTCTGAAAGTACCTCATGCAAAGGTTTTTGAGAATCTTTTACTAGTTCAAACACTAGTTTTTCTGCCAGACTAGGAGATACATATTTACCACCTTGAGCAACTTTTTGTATTGCTAAAATTAACTGCTCAGAAGCACTTTCCTTAGTAAGATAGCCTGATGCACCTGCCTTAAAAGCTCGTGTTGCATATTGTTCTTCCGCATGCATACTTAAGATAAGTATTGGGAGTTTAGGTAAAAAAGATTTAATTTGTTCTAAAACTTCCAAACCATTTCTATCTGGAAGTGAAATATCCATTATTACCATATCAAAATTACCTGCACGGACTTTTTGTAGCGCTTCTTGTGCAGTGCTAGCCTCACCGGCTACAATCATTTCAGTATTATCTGCTAAGATTTGTTTTAGTCCTTCCCTAACAATTGAATGATCATCAACAACTAAAATCTTAATTATATTATGTCGCATAAAGATTTATCTATTTCTAGCTATTTTTATCCACTACAAGTACTGGAATTTTTATATTAATTGTTGTCCCTTCGCCTACCCTACCTTGAATATTTACTTTTCCACCCCAGGCAATAACACGTTCTTTAATACCTATTAAACCTAAAGAAGAAGAGTTATTAATTTCTAGTTCTGTAATCCCTCTTCCATTATCGCTTATATCTAAAGAAAGTTCACCTTGAGCAAACCTTAAAGATACATCTACTTTCATTGCATTAGCATGGCGCGCTACATTGGTTAAAGCTTCTTGTAAGACTCTAAATACCGTCGTAGCACAACCAGGTTCTACATTAATATTTTCTGGCTCTATAACTAAATTACATTCTATTTCTGTACGAGATTGAAACTCTCTTACAGCCCACTCTAGAGCAGCAACAAGCCCAAGATCATCTAAAATTGTAGGTCTAAGTTGTGTAGAAATACGTCTTACTGTTTGAATCGTAGTATCAATAAGTTGAGACATCCTTTCTATTTTATTACGCAATTGTACTTGCTCACTGGATAATTTTTGATTTAGCCAAGAAAGATCTATTTTAAGGGCTGTTAATGCTTGCCCAAATTCATCATGAACTTCACGAGCAATTTTAGCTCTTTCCTCTTCCTGTAATGATTGAAGACGCATAGAAAGCGCTCTTAAGAGTTTTTCTGAATCACGCAATTGTTTTTCAGCATGTTTATGTTCTGTAATATCAGCAATTATAGCCATTGTCCCATTTAGATAACCATCAGAATCAAAAAGCGGTGCTGTGGAAATACTTACATCTACTGAAGAACCATCTTTGCGTTTACGTCTAGTTTCCATAGTATCATCTAGTCGAATTTGCTGTAGTGTTTTAGGACTAGCAAAACCTTTATCCCATTCTTCTTTAGTTTCAATATCTTCTTGTGTTTTATTAAGAAAAATAGGTAGTTTTTGACCTAGCACTTCTTTTTTTGTCCAGCCAAAAATACGCTCAGCGGCAGGGTTCCAAATCTTTACAGTCTCATCAGGATTTAACATAATTATGGCTAAGGGTGATGATAAAATCAAGGCTTGAAGGGTTTGATAGGTTTCTTGTAACTCTGCTTCTGCTTTTTTACGTCCTACAACCTCTTGGGCTAACTCTTGGTTAGCAAGTTCTGCTTCTCTAGCACGAGCTTCAGAGATTTGTACTAGGTATTCTATCGTGTTTATTTGTTTTTCCTTAGTAATATCTTCAGCGCTTGTTATTATGCCTATCGGGTTATCTTCCCTGTCTAATAAGAGGTCTGACATTAGGTGGACAGGAAAAACAGAACCATCTTTTCTAATATTAACGCTTTCTCTTTGCCAGCTTTTTTGTTTTAAGATATGCGAAAAAGTGTCTGGATTCCAAAGTTCTTTAGGAGAAAAAATCTTTACATTTTGCCCTATTAGTTCTTCTACCCTATAACCATGCATTTGAGCTTCAGCTAAATTACAATAAACTATCTTACCTAACATATCAGTAATTGTAATTCCTAGTTGAAGTTTATCTAAGGCTTTTTCTAGAAAAGAATTTTCTTGGTTTTGCCCAAGAGAGAAAGAAAAAAATCTATTTTTTAGTGAAGATAAGGATTTCATTTATTTTGCTTTAGACTAATATTTAACCAATTAAAATTTGTTAAAACAATATTTTAGATAATCATAGTCATTAGCAAAGAAAATGAAAACTATAAATTTAATATCAGCACACAGTAGTTTTATTTTTAAGGTCGTTTTTGGTAGTTGTGCTGGATTCTGTAACTTGATTAGAACTACTTAAATGTTTATTTTGTAGAGTTTGTGCCATTTGTTGAAAAGCTTCACGGCGAGCGGCTTGACGTTCAGCTTCAACACTCCTAGGTTGCATTAAAAGAAAATCAAAATTACTACGTTTAGTCATAGCTTTCTCCTAAATTGATTTTTGTAGTCTGCGCAACTTCTACGCTTAGGACTAATAAACTAAATTAGGGGCCTAATAGGAATAACACCTATATTGAAGTGGTTGATTAGAGTTTTTCTTGCTTATTAAAGTGTGGTAGGGTAGCAAAACCATGTTCTGGTAGCAAGAAAAATTTACTAAAATTTAATAAAAAATTACCAGCTTTTTTCTTTATGACCAAAAACTAGAAGGACTTACTAGGAAATATTAAAGAGAGATGAAGATAAAGATCTTCGGCGCTTAGTCTAGCAAAGCATATAAAACCTATGATATCTTAGGCTTTTTGTCAGATTCAAAATAATGGTTACAAGCCATTTTATCACCTAAAAAATCGCTAAATAATTTGGAGGCATAACCGTGAGTATATTAGTAGATAAATCTACTCGCCTACTAGTTCAAGGTATTACAGGAAAAGAAGGCACTTTTCACACTCAACAAATGAGAGCTTATGGAACAAACATTGTTGCTGGTGTTACTCCTGGAAAAGGTGGTACTTTACACGAAGAAACAACTCCTATTTTTAATACAGTAGCCGATGCTGTTAAAAATACAGGAGCAAATGCTAGTGTAATTTATGTCCCACCCCCATTTGCAGCCGATGCTATTATGGAAGCAACCGATGCAGGTGTAGCATTAATTGTATGTATCACTGAAGGAATACCTACAGTAGATATGGTTAAAGCTTTTCATTATGTCAAATCTCATGGTGGCCGTTTAATTGGCCCTAATTGCCCTGGAGTAATTTCTCCTGGTAAATGCAAAATAGGTATTATGCCTGGTCATATCCATAAAGAAGGCCGTGTAGGTGTTATTTCTCGAAGTGGAACACTAACTTATGAAGCCGTTCATCAATTAACAAACTTAGGCTTAGGGCAATCTACTTGTGTCGGTATTGGTGGAGATCCAATTATTGGAACACTTTACGTAGATCTTTTAGAAATGTTTGAAGCTGACCCAGAAACTGATGCAGTAGTAATGATAGGTGAAATTGGTGGAAGTGCAGAAGAAACAGCAGCTAGTTTTGTAAAAGAAAAAATGACTAAGCCTGTTGTTGGCTTTATTGCTGGTCAAACAGCACCCCCTGGGCGAAGAATGGGACATGCAGGCGCTATTATTTCAGGTGGTAAAGGGACGGCTGCTGAAAAAATGAAAATGATGACAGAATCAGGTATTTATGTAGTTAGTAGCCCTGCTGACATCGGTATTACAGTACAAGCAGCTTTAAAAAAGTAGTAAGGGTGCTTTTATAAGGCTACTTAATTTAAGAACTTTTCTGCGTAAAAATTTAAGGAGATTTTTTAATTTTATGAGTGATTTAACTTTCGGCATTATTAAACCAGATGCAGTAGCAGCAAATAATTCTGGAAAAATAATTCAACGCGTTTTAGATAGCGGTTTTAAGGTTCGTGGCTTAAAAATGTTACACCTTTCTGATAAACAAGCTGAAGGCTTTTATGCTGTTCATAGAGAGCGCCCTTTCTTTCGTAGCTTAGTAGAATTTATGACTAATGGCCCAGTCGTAGTAATGGCTCTAGAAAAAGAAAATGCTGTAACTGAATGGCGTGCCTTAATGGGGCCAACCAATTCCAAAGAAGCACCTGCTGGAACACTACGCGGTGATTTTGGTACAGATATTGAACGTAATGCTGTTCATGGTTCTGATTCTAAAGAAAATGCAGCTATTGAGGTTTCTTACTTTTTTAATCGTTTAGAACTTGTTTAAGTTTATAGGTAAAAAAAAGTAATAGCCCAACTTCTTAAGTTTGGGCTATTACTACAGATTCAAGCCATAAATCTTAGTTCTTCTACTCTTATAAATTCCTTTACCTGTCTCATTTAACTTATTTCTTATAAAAACCTAAAAACTATTTGTATTAAACTACTTATAGACTCTACTCTTTAACCATTTGACTATATTCAGAGATTTTATAGACAAAAAAAGTTTGGAAATTTACCAAAATAGTCTCTTTAAAACTAAAGTTTTAGCTTTTTAGCTATTGAGTTTTAACTTTTAACCATTCCTACATATTTTTGGTTTTTAAATCCATTTTTTTAGTTTAAGTTTATTAACATAACTTAAACATTTTTTAGTATTATGCACAAACCATTTATTATCAACTAATAACAAAACTTACTTTTTATTTCTATCATTTGGCATATAAGTTGCCATTGGAAAAATCAAATCAACATTATCTAAATAAAAACAACTACACTAACTGCTTATCACATTATGCTAACAATATAATGCTTTAGGCAATGTTAGGAGAAAGTAGTTTTTCGCTAAAATCGATCAGGGAAAAACTAGTAGTCTATAAACTACAATCAAATCAATTACATAGGGAGGCAGTTTAATAATGAAACAAGTAAAAACAGTACTACTACGAAGTGTGCTAGTAATTTTAGTCAGTACAGGACTAATCACCCTTTTCCCTGAAAATCCAACATCTTTTGCTTCAACACAATATTTTAAAAAAAGTGTAGAAGATAAAGACCAACTAGGCACAATTACAGGTGTTATTACTGATCAAGTAGGTGCAGTTATTGCTGGTGCAACAGTTATTATTAAAAACTTAGGCACAGGGGCTGAGATAACTAAAACAACTAAAGAAGATGGTAGTTATGAATTTCTAAACCTACCAATAGGATCTTATGAAATAACTGTTAATGCCGACGGCTTTAAAAAGGGTTCTATTAACCTAATTGAGGTTTCTTCATCTGTTAGCAAAGTAGTAAATTTGGTATTAGAAGTAGGAGAAACTTCTGAGGTAGTAACCATAACAGCAGCAGAAGAAATTGTACAAACAACTACTAGCAGTGTTAGAACAAATATAAACTCCAAACCATCTGTAAAAGCACCAAAAACCATCAAGGGTAAAAAAGCAGATAACAATATAGTTATAGAGCGACAAACATCACAAATATCAACTACTTATAATGCCCGCAAAATAAAAGAACTGCCTAGTACTAGTAGTAATAATGTTAGCGAGATAATTGCATTAACTCCAGGCGCTACTAACACTACTAAGTCTAATGGTGCTTCTACTAGTGGGAATACTACAAATAATACTTCTACCCCTATTGAAAGTAACACGGAAGGTTACACAAATTATGGAGTAAACCCTTGGACAAACACTAAAACCGATCACTTTTCAACCTTTGCAGTAGATGTTGATACAGGATCTTACACTATTGCTAGACGAAAATTAAATGAAGGTGTTTTGCCTCCTATGGATTCTGTTAGAGTAGAAGAATTTGTTAATTACTTTAAGTATGACTATCCTAATCCTGCGACTAAACATCCATTTTCTTTAACAATGGAGGCATCTGCTTCGCCATTTAATGAAAATCGCTATTTGCTTAGAATTGGCCTTAAAGGCCGTGAAGTAGTTACTAAAGAACGCCCTGCGGCTCATTTGACTTTCCTTGTTGATAATAGCGGCTCAATGAATGATGAGGATAAATTAGAATTAGTAAAAAGAAGCTTAAAAATGTTAGTCAATCATCTTCAACCAAAAGATACAGTAGCTATTACTACTTATGCAGGTGGGGTAGAACTAGTTTTATCCCCTACACATATTAGTGATAAGGAAATAATTCTAAATGCTATTGAACAATTAAACTCTGGCGGTGGAACGGCTATGGAAGCAGGAATTGACCTAGCTTATAAACAGGCTCTTAGTTCTTTAGACCCTAAAAGTATTAACCGGGTAATTATTTGCTCAGATGGTGATGCTAATATTGGTAAAACTAGCCATAGCGAAATACTTAAACAAATAGAAAATTATGTAGAGCAAGGAATTACCGTTAGCACCATAGGCTTTGGAATGGGCAATTACAAAGATAATATGATGGAACAATTTGCTAATAAAGGTAATGGTAATTACTATTATGTAGACACTATTGCTCAAGCAAAAAGAATTTTTGTTGAGCAACTAACAGGAACTCTTCAAGTTATTGCAAAGGATGTAAAAGTCCAAGTAGAGTTTAACCCTGTTTCAGTGCTTGAATATCGCTTAGTAGGCTATGAAAACCGAGATATAGCAGACGAAGATTTTCGCAATGACGAAGTTGATGCTGGTGAAATAGGTGCTGGTCATACAGTAACAGCTATTTATGAAGTTAAGCTACAAAAACGACCTATTAAAAATCTAGCTACCGTTAGATTACGATATAAAACCCCTAATGCAAATAAAAAGACTCCTGCCCAAGAAGTAGCTGCAAGTATTGATTTATCAAGAGTTCAGCAAAATTTTAACCAAACATCAGAAGATTTTCGCTTTTCTATTGCTGTAACCGCTTTTGCTGAAATTTTACGTAATAGCCAGGCTGCAAAAGATTGGTCACTAAATAAAATTGCAAACATTGCTGAAACTGCTTTGCAAAACAGCAATCAAGCCTATAACAAAGAACGGCAGGAATTTTTCCAGTTGGTTAAAAAAGCTCAACAGCTAAAACATACTTTGCCACCAAACCCTAAACCTTAGTTCACTCTAAAAATAGTCTTAAGTAAATTATTTTACTAGTAACTACTATTAGTTCATTCTAAAAATAGTTACTAGTAATTATTTTTATTAGCTTAGCTGCTCAAAAACTAAAGTATTTTTCTCTGAAAGGGAGGCAAATTAAAAGGGTTACTCTTAGGCTTAAAAAGCCTTTCCCCACATTTATAACAAAGTGGTGGTTCTAGAAATTTTTCTAAATAAATGCGGTTTTGTTGGCTACATTCTGGACAATAAACTACTTGAGTTTTTTCTATTATTTCTTCAGCCATTTTTTCATTAATAATTAAGCCTGTTCCTAAACAATAAAGACAGTTTTTTATATTACCTTTACATTCGCATTTTTGGTTTTCCATAAACAAAATTTCTAAAAAACATTTTAGTCTTTACTAAAATAATTACTTATTTTGCTGCATTTACCATAGTGGAGGCGGTGGCAAGGTTTTATGTTCTTTAACATTAGGTGTAACGATAAAGATCTTTTTGGAAATTATTTTATTTTTCTTCTTTTGTAAGATAGTCTGAGGAATAATTACAGAGTTTTCATTTGTTAGCAAGGCTTTATTTTCATTTATCTTAATATTTCTGATCTCACTAAAATCACTTTCTAAAAAAAGTGTCTTTTCTGTTGGCGAGAGTATTATCATAGAATTTTCTTCTGCCAATAAGCCTTTAATTTGAGCATTAATTAGGCTTATTTGTTTCTCATAAGCAAAAATTTGATTCTGCATTACTCCCAGATAGTACATAATCATAATAAACCCAATAAAAGCTGTAGCTGAAGTGGCTAGTTTTAAGAGATTAAAGTAAGCATTCTCACAAACTTTACTTATAGTCTTTTCTTGTAAAACAGTTTCTTTATTTTGCTGGTCTAAAATAGGATTAGGATAAGCTTTAGCATCTAAATACTGTTTTAGCGCTATGGCTAGCTCTTGCGCACAAGAATAACGCTCTAAAGGTCTTTTAGACAAACACTTAGAAACTATATTCTCTAAATCTTTTGGTAAGTTTTTATCTAGCTCTGTTAAAGGAATTGGGTCTTGAGTTACAACATTCATTAAAATATCTACAGGAGAAATACCATCAACAGGAGGTCTGCCCGAAATTAATTCATAAAGAGTTGCCCCTAGACTATAAACATCTGAACGAGGATCTAAAAATTCTTTTTCACCTGTAGCTTGTTCTGGAGACATATAATAAGGCGTTCCAAGAACAATACCTGGCTCAGTTATACGAGAGACATTTTTTTCCTGTGCTAAACCAAAATCTATTATATAGGGGTGATAGTCGCCTCTTTCCATTTTCTTTACGACTATATTCTTAGGTTTAATATCTCGATGGATAATGTTATGTTTGTGCACAAGCCCAATAGCTTCAGAAATTTCCATAACTATTCTAACTTTTTCTTCTAAAGACAATTTGTTTGCTATCTCATCTAAAGTAGGGCCTTCAATATATTGCATAACAAGAAATTTATACATTTCTGTTTTTCTTAACTCATAGATTTTACAAATATTAGGATGTTCTACTTTAGATTGAGCATATCCTTCTAAAAATAGTCTCTTTTCTGATTCCTCAGAAGAATTAGTAACAAATTTTATTGCTACATATCGCTTTAAAGAAGGATCATATGCTTTATAAACCTTACTCATTCCTCCTATTCCCAAAATACTTATTATTTGATACTGCCCTTCTATTGTTTCACCAAAATTAAAATTTGTTTTAACAAAGTTTTTATTATTAGAAGAACTTTCAATTGAGATAAAACTTTTATAGGACTTACTCTTAGGTAATTTGTTACTTTGAGTTAAATTTTCTTTATTTATTTCTTTTTCTAATGCTTTAATTATAGCTAAACTTATCATGTTGTTTTCTAACAAGCTAGTAAGACAATCTAGATCATGCTCTAAGTTAAAACCGTTTATTGTTTGCTTATTATCATTAAATAGGCTTAGCTCAAGCTCACTAACTATGCCTTTTTCTAAAGCAAGTCGGATAATTTGTTTAGCCATTTTATTATCCATATCAGTACTCATAAAATTGCACCCCCCAAAAATTCCCCAAAATTCTTCTAAACTATTTTAATAACTTGGTTTAGATTAGAATGGTAGTTTTATATAACCAGCCAAACTATTTTAGTGAAAATTTATATTGTGAGGAGTATTTTGATTTATTGAGTTATTAAGTAGGGCTAGAGATAGAGATTAGAGATTTTATTAAATTGTTTTTTTGTAAATATTTATCAAAAACTGTGCCAAATTCCCGTTTTACCATAGAGCTATTATTAAAAAACTTATTTCTTTTTAATAATTTTCATTAAATCTTAATAAAATTTGCAAATCTTATAGACCTTATAACTCTAAATAGTAAAAAAGATTGATAGTTGAAAGAAAGAAAAGCTTTTGCTTAGGTAATAAGATTAAAAAGAGTAAATATTTGTAATAAATTAATACTCTTTTCCAAAACAATTGTGTAATTTTGACACACTAATTAAAGCTATATGCAATTTTTACTTAGGCTTCAAAAAAATATTTCTAGCTTAGGGAAAACTAACAGCTAAGCTAGAAATTTATTGCTTTAGTAGCTTTATCTAGACAAATTCTTATACTCAAAAAGCTATAAGCAATCAGTAAGTTATTTTAATAGAAGTAAAGAGATTAAAAAGAGTTTTATTACCTGTTTCTTTTCCGCATTCTAAAGGCCCAGCAGGTTTACAATTAGACTCATAAATTGAAGTAAAACCTGCACCTGGGCGAAAAATTGAAATTCCAGAAAAGATTACAATATTTTCTGTAAGTATTGGGCGATACTTAATACCAGTACTTATATCAAGACCAAAATTTTTCTCAATTTGAGGCTGAAATAGGGCTAATTCCAAAGGCTCTGTAGCAGCAAAGCGAATAAAATTTACATTACTAATAACACGTAGCTTTTGAGTAAGGTCAAAATCTGCACCAATGTTATAAAGGTATATGCCTGGATTAACATGGCTTGCTTGTCCTTTGAGTTTGCTAGAGCGAAGGTCTGGAATCAAACTATGAGGGTTAGAGATTTGAGTAGTAGTATTTAAGAGAGGTATACCTACTTGATTAAAAAAGCTAAAAGTCCCACCAGCAAAATTATTATTATCAAGGATGTGGTCAAAACCTCTAGCAGTTCCATCTGTGGGTTTATCATCTCCTGAGGCATAAAGAAAAGAAGTGCGAAACCGCTTCCAATCACGATCAACCGAGAGTTCTGCTGCAACAAGTTGAGCATTAACATCTACTTTACGACCTGCTAAACCATTAAAATCATCTGTACCAAAAACTTGATAAAAAGCTGTGCTTAAATTTAAACCACCGCCTATCTTATTTAACCATAAGAAATTAGGTAGTCTTTCTCCAAAATGTCCATCTGTAGTAAAGCCTAAGTAATGAGTATGAACTTTATGAGGAACTACAGTTCCAAAAATTGCTGGACGTACAGGAAAACCATTTCTATCAATTGCAAGCTTTAGACCATTATCCCGGTTATGATGATAGCTAAATTCAATTGTATAACCCTTCTTAATAGTATCTTGACGATAAAGATTTGCTATAAAAACTTTTTGTGGACGCGAGGTTAAAGTATTTAACCCACTATTAGTATCTTTTTCTAGCATATCAAAATAAGCAATGTTGTATTGGTAACGGTTAGAGGCAAAATTACCAAACAACCTTACTCCCAAATTAATATCATTAAAGATAAAACCTCGAAAATCACTATTAAAAAGCTGTATACCTGCACGAATTGAAGTTGTATCAAAAAATGGGCTATAACCACCCTTACTACCTTTACCACGAAGAAATGGGAAAATTTTAGTTGTGTCACCTAAACGATATTCACCAAATGCTTCTTGCAAGGAAATAATGCCATCTCGACGAGTATTACCGCGACGAGGATCTATTCTTAAAACTACGTTTTCACGAGCATGCGCATAATTTACATTAAAAACTACTGTAGCGTGAATACGCCAATCAACAGGTTTAAAGTTAGCTGCGCCTTGAAAAAAATCCCCTGAAATAGAAAAATTTTGATTAAAAAGAAAAAGCCCCCCACGCCCAAAAAACTCCCTACTATCAGGACGATTTGCACTTACATCCGTTGGAAGCGGTATTCGTCTAGTGCTTAAGAAAGTTTCGCTAGTTAAAGTCAAAGTAAAAAATTTATCTGTACCTAGTACTGGATAATCACCTTTAAGTATGTTCTGCCTGTAAGGATTAAGAAGACTACCTTTAGTATAAGGATAATTTGCTTTTGTTGGATCTCCATGTCTATCCCACTCAGGAAAACCAACTCTCCAACGATCGTCAACAGGAATAAAGTCTCCACTTTCTTGCTCATCTGTTTTCATAGGGTTATTTACTCTAACAGTTGATTTTGGGCCAGCAAATCCAAGTGGTGGCTCTTCTGCGCCTGTAGGTGGGGAGGGCAAGCTACTTTTAGAAGAAGGCTCTGAGCTATTTTCTAAAGTTTCATTATTGTTTAGGTTTGATTCTTTGTTTTTTTTCTCTGAGCCAGTATTTTTCTTTTCATACACTTTTTCATCTCTAACAAAAGAGCTTTCAGGCAAAAAATTGTTTGAAAACTCTTGCACTTTTTTAACATCTTGTTGATTGTTTTGAGCTAATGTAGTTCCAAACATAGAGCACAAAACTAAAGTCAGAGTAGAGCCTCTCCAAAGAACATTTCGTTCATATGTCTTCATATTTTTTTCTCCTTAACTTTTGCTAATTTTTTCCTAGGGGATTTTTAGGATTTATTAAGAATTATATTAGAATTTTTTGAAATATACTCAGGAAAAATTAATCCTTTTTTAATAAAACAAGATTTTTAGAGTCTATATAACAAAATAAGAAAAATTTTTGCAAAAATTTAAAAAAGAATATTAGCAAGAGAAATCCTTAAGAGATTTTCTAGGTCTTCTCCTGCTAAATCTATTTTATTTTTAAGGAGTTATTTCTTTAAGGAGCTATTTTTTTAATGGAAAGGGTTCTGTTCTATCATCTATGGATAAGACAAATTTGATAAGTTGAGCGCGTTTTTTAGGGCTAGAAAGTACTTTATTAGTCCCTACATGGTTAGGATTATTAAGCACTTGATCAATTGTAGTTAATGATCCATCGTGTAAATATGGCCCATTAGCATAAACACCTAAGAGAGACGAAGGGTTAAAGCCATCATCACCTCTAGAAGGCTGACCCATTGTTGCACCTGTACCAATAATTTCATGAGTTTTATTTCTATCAAGAGTACCTACTTTTTTAAGCACACTTAAAATTTGTCCATCTTTAATACGATCTGCGGCTGGTGGTGGAGAAAAATCACGTATTGCAGTACTCCAAAGTGAACCAGAATGACAAGTAACACAACCTGCTTTTTCAAAAAGTTTGCGCCCCTTCTTTACATCTAAATCATCTTGAGAAAAGGGAGAAATAGGCGCTCTAATGGTACTAACATAAGCTGCAATAGCGTCTTGATCAGGGTTACGGCCTGTATTAGCTAGTGGAGTTAAGTTTGCAACCATTGGATCTTGTTCATTATTAGCTAAGCGAATTAACCCTGCACCTCCTGAGACATTTCTTGTATTAAGCTCAAAATCTTGGACTTCATCACGATTAGCTGAAAAGTTATAAACACGTTCAATACTTGGATTCTTTTTATCAAAATCCCAATTAAGAGGAATTGCACGACGAGGCCCATCAGGAAACATCCAAACTACTCCATCGCTTAAACCCTCTGGATGACATTCAAAACAACCACCCATTCCATGATTACTCATTCTGCCTTGTCCCTTAAATGTGGCTGCTTGACCATCAAAAATTGGGCCTATTGAAGTATTAAAAAGTTCTTTACCTCTTTGTATAAATTGGCTTCGTTGATCTGTTGGCTGTGGAGCACTTGTAACAGTAGCAATAACTTTATTATTCACAATATCTACAACTGTTACATCCCGAGAAACATAATTCATTACATAAGCCCTAGTATCATCATTTCTAATTATAATACCACGAGGATTTTTACCTACTAAAATACGAGTAATATTTCCAGGATCGCCCATTGCTTTAGGAGCATTAATAGAGCCTTTACCTTGATCGTCTAAATTAACTTGTACAATCATATTTGATAGCGAAGAAACTACATAACCTGTATTAGAGGTTTTCTTAAAAGCAAGAGCATAAGGTACGGTAACAAAACGAGTTAGTGGATTATTTTGTAAATCAAATTTATCAGGTTCAAATTGGATTCCAAAATTCATATTAGTAGTAAGATTTGCATCTCTATTTGACTGTAAATCAATGACTGAAAGTAAACTTTGAACATTAGTATTAAAACGTACAGGCCCATCAGGTTGAGATCCTGTTGCAGCTAAATAAGCCTTATTTCCTTTAATTACAATACTATTAAGCAAATTAGGGAAAGCCCCTGTAGCAACTAAGTTTGGTCTATCACTTGGCCCAGCAGCAATTCTTTTTATAGCGCTTCCATTAGAAGAAAACCCTGTATCCATCATAGGTTCAACCGTGATAGTGTCTGTTAAAAGCTCTCTAGCTGTATCAATAATAAAAACTTGTCCAGCTTTTCCATCATCAAAACCTGGCCTAACATCATTAGGCCGATATTGAGCTAAAAAATTTGTAACTAAAATTCTCTCATCATTATCATCAAAATCACCATCATTAGTAATGGCTAATGCATAAGGCCTAATATTTCCATCTGGAGCGGCAGAGAGTCTTATTTCTTTAGTAACTTTATCTGTTTTTGTATCTATAACAGAGAGGCTACTAGAGTTAGAGTTTGCTACATAAAGTTTAGTCCCATTTGGACTTAGAACTACTGCACGAGGCTCAGTACCTACTTTAATAGTGTTAACTACTTGAGAGGTAGCAGTGCTAATTACTGAAACCGTTCCATCAACAGTATTAGCAACATAAACCTTTGTATCATCAGCAGATAAAACTAATGATTGTGGTTCTCTACCTACAGCAATAGTAATTGTAGGAAAATTTCTTTCATCGCCTATATCAATTCTAGTAACAGAATTATTATCAGGATTTACCACCCACACAAAACGATTCCCATTATTTAACACAATTGGACTAGAGTTATTTGGAAAAGGACTAGCAAAGGCTTTTACTTTGGTTATTTCGCTATTTTTATTAATAACAGGTAATAGCACCCCTAAAACAAAAAGCCCGATAATTATCAGGCTTCTTCTCTTTCTACTTAGCATTTTAACCTCCTAACAAATACATAGATTAATTTATTAGTAATGTTTTACTTTCTCACTAATCTGACAAAATTATTAAGAGCTATATAACAAAGAAGTAAAAATTTTTTAAAAATTTTGGAAAGTCATTTAAAAAAGCTAACCCCTAAGAAAATTCTTAGGGGTTACTGTTAGTCCAAGCTTTTATCAGACTTACTTTAATACAATTTCAACTCTACGGTTAGCAGCACGTTCTTTATCATCTTTATTTGTATTGCCAGCAAGTGGTTTAGCAGCGCCAAAACCGTCTATCGTTTGAAGTCTAGAATCGCTAATATTTACACCGCTTGGGTCAGATTTCTTTAACCATTCCCAAACAGACTGAGCACGTTGTTTAGATAAAGGGGTATTGATTGAATCATCGCCTAAATTATCTGTATGACCATATATAATTACTTTTGTATCGCTAGCACGAATAAGCAAGCTACGGATTTCCTCAAGTGTTTTTGTTTCTGAGGATTGAATAGCAGCAGAACCTGAAGGAAAAGTAATTTGATAATTAGCACTTACAACAGTTCCTTTATTTTGTCCTGCTTCAAATTTAGCTTGATAAATAGGTGTAGCGCTTTGTTCATCAGAAATTTCTTTAATAAAGCTTAAATCTACAACATCTTTAACTGGGGCAAAACTTTCTAGTCTAGTAGGTAGGATTTTTTGCAGTCTCTTACCATGATCGGTGTAAGTGATACCAAAAATGCTTTGTTCAATAGGTAAATTATTAGCCAGACCAAATAAGTGTTTTACTTCGGCTAAATTATTAACCCGTGAGCCACCTAATGGAACACCATCTTCAACTTTGCCTTTGAAATAGTCATACCAAAAACTAGGCCCTGCACCCTCAACATTAAACATTAACGCGTTTAAGGCCGCAATACGATTTTTTAGGTAATTATCATCAGTTTTAATTTTTTCATTTGAACGAGCAATACAACGAAGTAGTGTTTTTACATAATCACGATGTTGATTTAACCAATCTTCATTTCCAAAAAGAATATGTGGCATCATATAGCTATATTCTTTTGTAGAAACGATTTTTTGTAATTTTTCTTGTTTACCTTTATAAGTAACAGTTGCACGCTCTTTAGCTGCTGTTACATCGCCAGGTGTCCAAGTAGCCACAGCATCTATTGCAAAATCTTCTTTTTTATTAGTAGCTATATTAGTCAAGCTTACTTTTGAGTTTTTAACAAATTTTTGTGAAGCTTCAATATGATCTACAGCATTAACAAAGTTAATAGCTTTAGGGTCATAGACTTCTTCATTAGGGTTAACAGGGATTTGATTATCGCTAGCCCAATTTACCACCACATTCCAATCACAATAAGGAACTGCTGTTACAACAACAGAGCCACGAGCAAGTTGAGGGTCTTTTTTCCAAGACTCAGGCCCCATTAAACAATCTTCTCCAAATGAATAACCGCTACTCCAAATTACTTTCGCTTTATTACCTTTTAATAATTTGTTAGCACCAGCAATATCAACGGCTGATTGGTCGCCTGTAGTTGTAACTAACTGCATTTGATTAGCAGATAGAGCTTTAATTTGTTCTGCTGTATCATTTTGTACTACTAATTTAGTATTAGTAATTCCAGCTTGGCAAAGACAGTTATTAGGATAATCTCCTGATTTACCTGAACCACCAACAGCATCAATAAGACCGCTTACAGTTTGCCAAGTCCAAATTCCTATTACTACTTCTGGGTTATCAGTAGTTTTTTCTGGTGCTTTTACTTCTGAGCCGGGAATATCCTTAAAATCACCTAAGTTAGCACGTTTTTCTGGAACTTTAGAATCTCCTGGTGTTTCTCCTACAGGGTTAATAGTATTTTTTACTCTCTCCATTACACCAAGCCTATCTAGTCCAACATAAACGAGTCCTGCCATTACTAGGAAGATTAAAATAATGGCTCCTGGGCCAAGTTCTACCCGACCTACTCTCATAACTGCCTCCATTTTTGATATATGAAAAACTTTGAATTAACGCCAATGAATTTAACACCAAAAGAAAATTCGTTCCGGTCGAATCAATTAGTTATAGTCTACTCATAAAACTTTTTAAAACCACGATTTCTTATAAACCCAAGTTTTAGAATAAGTTAATATTTAGCCTATTTTACTAATTACTACATTTTATGAACGTTCTGGTGTATTGCCTATAGAAACAGGATTAGGTTTACCTTCTAGAAATGGGCTAATAGCATCAGCTAGACGTTGTTCTTCAACCTGGCGATTAATAGCAAATTCTATTGATTGACGGCTAGCTTCAGAAGACTGAGCACGTAACTTTTCCATTTCTTGCTGTTTTTTCTTTAAGTAATCTTCTACTTCTTTTTGAATATTTTCAATACTTGTTTTTGCCTTAGTCTCTATTTCAGCAGCCCTTTCATTAAGCATTAACTGATAAGCGTCTAAAGCGCAATCTTTACGTATTGCATCAGCAATATAATCATCAATTTTTACACCCTTAGCAGTAAGCGCAAGATTAACAGCTACAACTTTTACAGTTAGTGGCTGATTAGCAACAGTTGGGCTATTCATTAGCCCTAAAAGCTCATCAATAGAACATTTAGCTTTAAGAACACCTGCTTCTTTATAGATTTCTTCAAATGGTTTAGTAGAAAGATCTTCTTCTTGAACAGAAGTTTTTGGCTGATTAAATTTTGGTATAGGCTCATTAGCGGCTATATCTGCAACCCTACGTTGGGCAACCTCAGCCATAGGCGGAGATGACATAGGAGGTGTTGGAAGCGTTTGATTAGGTTTTGCTGGCTGTGGGGTTTGTGGTGGAGGTTGTGGGTTAGATGTTTCTTCTTCATCATCGTGGATTTTAACAAAAAAGCCTAGTAAAGATTTTAATGCTCCTTTTTCGCTACGAGCTTTAGGAGTTTCTTGAATGCCTTTAGACATTGATTCCATATCTTTTAACATTTTTTCTAGTTCTGCTGGGGATTTTGGTCTTTCTGTCATAAGACTCCTTTAGTTTCTATATTTTTCTCGACCTTTAGTTGATTCATAGGATTCTTTATTAGGGTTAAACTCAGGTTCTAGGGCAAGATCATTATTTTGCTCTAAGGCTGAAAAGCTTTTTTCGCTTAAAACATCATCGTAATATGAGCGGAATTCTTCACTAAGTTCTAGGTTTGTTAACAGGCCGCTAACCATTTCTGAGATACCTCGAACATTTGTAAGACTATAAACTTCATCTTGGATTAATTGCAAGGAATTGCGGACAACTTGTAATCTAGCTTCTAATAATCTAACTAAATCCCCAAGTTGAACTAGTTTATTAGAACGCTGTTGAAGAATTTTTAAGTTTTGCTCTAAAGTAGCTCTTACCTGAAGAGAATGTTCCTTACCAATATTATTCTCTAAACGCCTTATATCATCATCAACACGGCTTTTGATTGACTTAAAATTTTTGGTAGAAAGGATAAAATGCGCCCTTAGCATTTTTACGTACTCACATCTAAAGGAACCAAGCTTTCCTGATAAATCATCTATCATTACTAAAGAAGCTTGGTCTTGGCCTACTTCAGCAGCACGTCGCTCTATTTCTCCACAAAGTTGCTTAAGGCGATAAAAATCATTTTTATAGTTATCTCCTAGCCCTGCTATTATTTGTTCCTCTAAGAAAACTTGCTCTTTTTGCCAAGCTTCATCTGCCTTTTTACGTAAATATTTTTGCACCAACTCTATTTGAGATAGCATAAGTAGCCCAAGTTCACCTGCAACTAAAAGAAAAAGAAAACCTGAGTTAAAAACCATAGTACAAAATAACAATATTCCTACAAATACTAGATTAGTGTTACTTTGAAAAAGCATTTTTATATAATTAGTTTCGCGCTTTGACATTTATTTCTACAACCCTTCTACTAAAGAGCTAAACGACCTTCAGCTAACGCTTTTATAGCTACTCCATTGCATCAAAATATGTGTGTCAGTCAAACCAATTTTATAAAAGCCCAATCTAAGATACAGATTGATAGCTTGATTAGAATGCAAGGTTTCAAGTCTAACTGGAATTTTGCGTAATGCAGCTTGCTCAATAACTTCTTGTAAAATTTTAGTTCCTATACCTTGGTTTTGAAAATCAGGATGAATAACTAATTCCTGAATATGAATACTTTTTTCTTTTTCTTCAATAGAAACATATCCACAACAGACTTCATTACACATGAGAATTTCAAATGTTGCTCCATTCCAATCGCTTTCAAAAAACTCATCTTGTGCTTTTTCATCCCATACACCAAACTGCTTTGTTACTACATCTTTATAAGCTTTATGATGAACTTGGCGGGCAAAGTCTTTATCGCTATTCTGTGCTTGTCTTTTACTTATTATCATGTAAATTAAATTACTCACAAACTTTTTTACTGGCTTAAGTTATAGTATTTTCTATATAGCAAACTATAAATTATTTTATTCCTTTTGCTTAAGGTCTTCAATTGCGATTTATATGAGATTTGTAATAGCTAGAAACTAGTAGAAAAAAATTTAAGATAAAATACTGATAAAGTATTTCTACCAGAGCATCCTATCATTTTCGGCTAAAACAATTGCATATTTATAAAGCTTAGTTAAAATGTTTTAGCAGTAACTAGTTGTTAATCATATAGATAAGCTTTAAATCATTTCAATCTAGCAATTTTCTTATGTCAAGGAGTATTTTGAGTTGCCTGAATTTAACGGTTCAACTATTCGTGCCCCTTTTTCATCTAGTTACAAAGTTAAAGCAATTTTTTGCTAAAACGCTTACTTTAGTTAATAGCTAAGGTAAATAAATTTTGGAGGTAAATAAATGAAAAAACTCACATCTACATTAACGATAATCTTGTTACTTGTAACTTTTGCATTTGCTCAAGATAAGAAAGCCGAAAAAGCCGCTCCTGCTAAAGCTGAAAAAGCTGCTGCGGTTGAAAAAGCCGCTCCTGCTAAGGCTGAAAAAGCTGCTGCTAAAGCTGAAAAAGCCGCTCCTGTTGTAGTTGATGATGCAACACTTACAACAGGTGTAAAAGAAAAACTTGGTAAAACACCTTCTCTTAAAGACGCGGCTATTTCTGTTGCCGTTAAAGATGGTGTTGTTACATTAACAGGAAAAGTTAAAAATGGTGGTCTCAAAGGTGTAGCTACTAATGTTTCTAAAAGCGTAAAAGGTGTTAAAAAAGTAGACAATCAACTTACAACCGAAGCTGCTGCTAAGAAAGAAGCTGCTAAAGAAGCCGCTCCTAAGAAAGAAGCTGCTCCTAAGAAAGAAGCTGCTAAAAAAGAAGCTACTCCTAAAACAAAATAGTTAAGATAGTTAAGTAGTTTATCTTTGTAGGCTGTTTGGACTTTTGCCAAAACAGCCTTCTTAAACTTATTATAAACCTTCCAAAAATTTCTCTTGCTACCTAAAAGCAATTCTGTTACTAAAACAAACTCTAAAAAAGGCTAAGTTAAAGAGGCATATTATTTATTTTATGAGGTGTTATTTTGGACAAAAAACCTGATCAAAGCTTAATTTCTCGTCGTGAAGTAATAAAATCCGTAGGCGCAATTGCTGCTAGTACATTAATTAACCCTTCTTCATTAATTACTGCTACTCCTGTAAAAAATAAGATTCGCTTTATTGTCTTTGGCGACTGGGGTTTTGGCAGTACAGAACAATTAAAAGTTGCTAAACAAATGATTCTTGCCCATCAAAATAAGCCTATAGACCTTGTTTTAACCGTAGGTGATAACATCTATGGCACAGGAAATAAAGAGTACTATAGACCTTTCTTTGAGCAACCCTATGCGCCATTACTTAATGATAATGTAAAGTTTTTTGCTACTCTAGGTAATCATGATGTAATTGAAGGCAGACAAGACGAAATCAAATATCCATTATTTAATATGGGAGGCCGTGAATATTACACAATAGCTAGAGGTCAAGGGCTTGTAGAATTTTTTATGCTAGATGTTACAAACCTTGGAAATCAACAGCTTGCATGGCTAGAAAATTCTCTTAAAGCTAGCAAAGCTCGCTGGAAAATTGCTCTCTACCACTATCCAATTTATTCGTCTGGAACCCGACATGGCTCAGCCTTAGCCTTAAGAAAAGTCCTAGAACCCTTACTAGTAAAATACAAAGTAAACATTGCATTTGCTGGGCATGACCATATTTATGAGAGAACTTTTCTACAAAATGGCATACAGCATTTTGTTACTGGCGGAGGTGGAGCACCGCTTTATGATATAGACCTTAAAAGCCCTATTCGTGCAGCTAGTTATGTGGGCTGGCATTTTATGCTAGTTGAAATTGATGATAAAGGTGTTGCATTTCAAGTAATTAGCGACTCTGGTAAAATAGTTGATAGTAGTACAATTAAGTAATACTTTGCTAGCCTATTTTATTAAACCATATCTATAGCTTAATAAAATAGGCTAGCTTTTACTTACTAAATTTGTCATCTCTTTATAGTATTTTTGTTAGATATTAGAATTGGGTTTTGGCCTTTTTGATTAGTAAAATCAATTAAGTCATCAAAATCTTTAACACTCGTTAATCTATTTTCCTTATATTCATTATCATCATTATTACTATATTCACTACCAAATTCTCTTTTAACATCTGCATTCTCATTATTAGTAAAACCAACAGTATAAATACTCTGCTCTTCTTCACCACTGTTAATTAAATTTGTAAAATATTTATAGTTTCTTGCTTTAGCCATTTGACAAAGCGCATAGGTGATAAATATTGCAGAATTACAGGAAGTAGCTTTTCTAGAAATTATTTTTACTCTAGAAATATTTTTTACCCTACTTTTTTCTATTACTTCTATATCTAATTCTTTTGGATCAATTCCCATTAATTTAGAGTTTACTTTTAATAAACCTAACTTTGTTTTTTGAGCTTTATAAGGAATTCCTTTTTCTGCTCTTAGCTTTATTTCTTTATAGTTTTTAGGTACTTCAAATAAACTATTAGGAAAGTCTTTTTCATCGAGTGAAATATTACTTAATGCATAAACTAGTTCTTTTGACTGCTCATCTTCAACTCTAATAATAAGGTTTTTAAGATCCTTTGCAGCATAGACAATAAAAGGGTTATCACTAAAAAAATAAGCTTCTTCAAAATTAAAAGTAGCTCTTATCTTAAAACAATCATGTCCCTGAATATTTTCTGAGCCTAAAATCTCTACCTTAGTACCATCATTTCTTAAAAGCCTATCAAACATCAGTATCCTTAAACCTTTTGTCCCAACATCTATAAATTCTAGTCGAGATATTTCTCTATTTGTTAATTTAAACTTTGCATAAACCTTCTTTTTATGTTCTAAGGCTATAGCTGATTCATTAGATTTAACTATAATCCCTGTAATATGTTCTTTAATATGTTTTTCATTATTTTCTGGGCTATTTTCTTCATCACTTTCTTCGTCGTTTATAAGAACTTCTAAAAAGTAATGTAAGTTTTTTCTAGCAATTGCCTTTACTTTGCTTCTAACTTTATCTGACTCTCTATCATCATAAATTAGACTTGCTTTATAATTAGGTTGTTTAGTTATAACTTCCCTAAGCTCTGCTTCTTGAGCAAAAACATTAACTGTATGGAAAGTAAAGGCTACTATAAATATAAAAAATATGGTTGTGATTAGTTTAAGCATAGTTAACTCCTTCTTTTTTAAGGTAATTTGTTACTATGCTTTATAGAATTATTTTTTTTCTGTGGCTAGAATCATTGTGGCAGTTCCTAAAGCCAAACAGTGTATTAAATAAAGGTTAAATAAAGGAGAATAACAAAATAAATGACCCCAAAACTCAAACTTTTTTTTGATGAAGAAATGAATAAAGCCATCTTGTTAATTAAAAACAACAATCTTAAAGAAGGTTTTTATCATTTAGAACGAGCACATATCTTAGGGCAAAAATACGTAATCCCTCATATTAAAACTCATTGGTGGATGCTTAAAGTAGGTTTAATGAAAAGGTCTTTAGCCGAAATATTTGGACAGGCAATCCGCATAATTTTTGGTGCTTTAGGCTCAGCTATTGGAGTTGTACCAATTGGAAATACTGGTGGGGCAAATGTAAATATGTTTTCGCCTATGCCTATTGCTAAAGACTTAGAATTAATAATTAGTAGTAGCGAAACTTAATTTTTATAAAATACTATTCTGTAAGTGTTGATAGCCAATTAGTTATTTCTGTTCGTTCTTCTTCAGAAAGTTCTTCAAAGGAAGGCATAACATTTGATTTGATTCCAACGCTACGAGGATCTGCTATTAGTTTAATTATTTCGGTTCTCTCTCTTCGTTTAAGCACATTATGCAAATTAGGGCCAATACCCCCTGTTGCATCAGGAGCATGGCAGCCTGCACAATTTTGTACAAAAATAAATGGAGGAGGTTTAACAGAATCTACTGTTACTACTATATCTTCAGGTTTTTTTAGTTTAGAAAACCAAATTGCTAATTCTTCACGTTGTTTTTGATTTAATTTACGAAAGGCTGGAATAGCTTCAGATAAACCATGATCTTCTGGAGCAGCAAAAATTCTTTTTAACTCTACTACAGTAAAACGTTTACGTGCTTTTTCTCCTAAAAGTGCTGGCCCATTTTCTGTTCCAGTCGCTTGTACTGTATGACAAGGAGCACATAAAAAAACCCAGTTTTTTAATGCTGCTTTATTTTGTTCTTCGCTTAACTCTACTTGAAGGCTATTAGCAGCTGAGCTAGAAGGGTTTGCTGATTTTGATGATTTTGACGATCTTATTTGAGATTTTGCGGATGGTTTTGTTTGAGGTTTTACGAGAGGTTTTGCTGTTTTTTTTTCAGAAGTGGAATTAGCCTTTTCTTGCAAATTATCAGCCTGTGTAGGCCAACTATGTAAAAGTAGACCTACACTAATAAAACTTGCTAGACAAAAAAGTTTAAGCCGCTGCATTTTCTTTCTTGCTTTCTTCTCTACGACGTGACCAAGATCTAACAGCAAAATATATAGCTATTCCACCAAATAAAAGCGTAAATCCAAGTAAAATTGCGCCTATTAAAACTCCCCAACCAATCAGCCAATTAAGCCAAGGAGTAATAATAATAAATAAATAGGCTAGTATCTGCCTAGCTAGCCATGTTAAAAACATCATTAAAAAAGCCCAAAACGAGAGCTTACCAACTAATGTATTAGGTCCTGTAGTCATTATTTTTTCTCCAAGTTTTTAGAGTACCCAAATTCTACCATAGTCTAGAGGCGGTCTAAATCTATATTTAGATAATTTTTTGTTGCTACGACCCATTTAGAAATTTTGTTGTTTGCTTTTACTGGTTTTCCATAAGTTCTGTTAATAAATCATAAACACCGTGTTTATCAGCTAGAAAAGTTTGTCTATCAACATCATTAGAAAGTTGATCACACATTGACTCTATAGTCCCAACGCTAGAACGCAGTGCATCACAAGCTTCTTCTATTTTCTCAAAAACAATGTAAAGCCTAGCATTAAGAAAATGTACTTGCCAATATATATTTGGATTACCTAATTTTTCTGCTAACTCACTAGCTTGTTTAGCTAAAAATTCTGTTTCCTCATAATTTTTACGCTCTAAATGTATTTCAGCAAGTGCTAGTAAGGCATAGGCTTCAGCGCTTTTATTAGAGACATCTCTTTGCTGTTGCAGGGCTTGGTTAAGAGTTTCAAAAGCTTGATTAAGGCTATCAGTAGCTTGATAAATTAAGCCTAGACTAAATTTAGCAAGTGCTTCTGATTGACGCTCACCTACTTCTCGGCTAA
Source organism: Acidobacteriota bacterium (assembly GCA_016213785.1). GTDB lineage: Bacteria > Acidobacteriota > Blastocatellia > Chloracidobacteriales > JADJPF01 > JADJPF01. Next base: position 121,375 of record JACQZQ010000008.1, on the reverse strand, counting down.
TTTCTAAAGATCGCTGAATACAATCAATTGCTTGCCTATAATGGCCTTGGGTTCGATGGACTTCGCCAATATTAAATAATTCTATAGCCTGGCCTCGTCGTCTATTTAGCTGGCTTGCCATCTTTAAGGCTGTTTCATAATAAGAACTAGCTTTCTTTAAGTCACCTTGATTAAAGTAGATCTGCCCTATAATTGAATGAGCAATCATTTCATTTAATCTATCATTTGAACTTTGAGAGAGTTTTAAGGCTTCATTTGCTAAAGCTAATGCCTCTTTATAAGAACTTCTACGGATCAAAGTAAAAGCTAATTCACGTCTAGCAGTAGCATTTGATATTGAGCTAGGAAGGTCTTTTGCAATTTCTATAGCTTGCTTAAAAGCATCTATAGCTTTATCATATTGACCAAGCCGATCATAAGTTGTTCCAATAAAACAAGTACTAGCGGCTTTAATCGCTTTATCGCCTAATTTATCAGCAATAGAAATAGCTTTATTACAATAATCTATAGCAGATTGGTATTTACTCGAGGCTTCATAGAGTTCAGCTAAAGCATTATAGACTCTAGCTTCTAATAGCTCATCTTTTTGTTGTTTAGCTAGCTCTAAAGCGTTTTCTAACTGATTTGTAGCAGATTCTAGTTTTCCAGCATTAATTAAAATTTGTCCATAATTTAACGTAAGCTCAGCAGTTTGTTTAAAATCCTCTAGAGTTGGTTCTTCCTCTGCTTCATCGCTTCCTGGTAAAAATCCTAATTTTCCTGCCGCTTCTAAACTCCAAGCTAAAAATCTTTCTGCTTCATCAACAGAATGAACACGCCAAGCCCTAAGCCCTGCCTCTAAGTTGTACTTAAAGCTTTTCTGGTAAGCCCCTGAATAATGAAAATGATAGCCTAACTCTCCAGCAACTTTATTAGGATTACTACGATTTATTTTTTCTAATGCTTCTCCAACTTGTGAATGGAGTGTTCGGCGCAATCTACGATTTAGCCTAGAGTAGAGAACTTTTTGGATAATACTATGGTAAAACCCATAGATTTCATCTTTACCACTATTATCACGTTCCTTTATTAACTGGGCTTTTAGCCCATTGTCAATAAAGTCTAAAAGTTCATCTTCATCTAATTTAGTAACTTTTTGAAGTAACCCAAAAGCAAACTCTTCCCCAATGACTGCGGCTTTAGAGAAGATATCTAGAAGTTCATCATCCATTCTACCTAGTAGGGCTTCTACTACATCAACAATTGAACGTGGTAGAGTTAAGTTTTCTAGCTCTTCACATCTCCAAACACCATCACTAAAACTAATAATGTTTTCATCAATTAAGTACTTAAGGACTTCAACTAAAAAATAAGGATTTCCTTTAGTTTCACGATAAAGCATTCTAATTGTGCTAGGAGAAAAAACTATTCTAGGAAAAATTACCTCAACCATTTGAGCAACTTCTGATTCTGATAGGGCTTGAAGTTGGAGAATTTCTGCACCTGAGCGCCCAATATTTCTTAGCCATAAACGAAAAGGATGTTTATCAGCTAAGCCTTCTGTACGAGCACACCCTACTAGTAAAATACGATTATGATTAGTGTTATGACTAAGATAGGCTAAAAATTCAAGGCTAAGAGAATCTGCCCATTGCATATCTTCTAAAAAACAAACTAATGGATGTTCCTTTGCTAAACCAATAAAAATTTTTGTTAAATAATCAAAAATAACATATTTTTCTTGCTCGCTACCTGTTTGAACTGTGGAATTAAAAAATCTAAAGCTCTCTCCTTCTTGAAAATCTTTAACTATTTTATCTGCTAAGTTTCCAAATAAAGCACGAATATGATCAAAATTTTCTTCAATCATTAAAGATAAATGGCTATGGAGGCTATCATAAATAGTTTTATAGGGAATTGCTTGGCTAGATTCATAAAAACGTCCTTGTAAAAACATAACGTCTTTACCTGTTAAACGCCGTCTAAACTCTTCTGCAAGGCGTTTTTTTCCAATTCCAGTATCTCCAGTAATACAAACAGTACGACCTTGATTAGTTAAAATTCGGTCAAATTCTCTTTCTAATTTTTCAAGCTCTGATTTACGGCCAACAAAATTATCAAATGAATAACTAGCAGTAAGTGATGTTAGGGTTTGGACTTGTTTTAACCAATAGATTTGATTAATACCTTGTGTTTTAGCTTGACGCATCCCTAAATAAGCCTGTTCAACAAGTTCAGGTGCATTTTCGCCATCTCCAGGAAATTGTGCTACACCAACAGAGCTATTAACTTGAATTTGGGTATTACTGCCTTCTACCTTAAGAAAAAGCCCTTCTTTTATTAGTTCAAGAGCTTCTTGACCCTTTTGCATAGCAGTTTTGCCATCAGTCTTAGAAAAAATAGCAATAAATTCATCACCTCTATAACGGCCTACTACAGCAACATCTCCTAAGCTTTGTTCTAACCAGAGTCCAAATTCTTTTAGAACTGAGTCCCCAACTACAAAACCATGCCGTTGGTTAATATTCTTAAAACTATCTATACCAAAAAGTAAAACTGAGGTGCGATCTCCACTAGTTTTTGATTCTGCAATCTCATTATCTAGACGTAAGTTCATAAACACATTGTTATAAAGTCCAGTTAATGTGTCATAAACCATTAAATTAGCTCGTTTAGCTTTGCTAAGTGTATTACGTTGGCTTTGCTGAAGATGCATTCCTGTACTAGGGGTAGTACGATGACGTAAGTTTTCTGAAGTAATCCCAGTAGGTTCACCCCGAACACTATTAACAATTTGTTGATAAAGCTCACGTGCTGAGCTTTGACGTTTACTTGGATCTTTAGAGAGAGCTTTTAATATTGCGTCGTCAACTCCTGTTGGAACATTTGGAGATAGGTCTCTCATCGGTTTAGCAGAATTTTCTAGGTGTGCAAGTAGAAGATCTATTACATTATCAGAATTAAAAGGTAGGCATCCTGTTAACATCTCATAAATAATTACTCCTAAGGAATAAATATCTGATTTAAGAGTAATCTCTTGTTCTCTAATTTGCTCTGGTGACATGTAATGAGGTGTGCCAACTAAATAACCTGTTTTTGTGAGTCGTTCTTTGTAGGCTGTGTCATTAACATTAGTAAGTTTAGCTACACCAAAATCCACTACTTTAACAATTTCTGAACCATCTTTAAGACGATGAAGCAGTATATTAGAAGGTTTTAAGTCACGATGGATTAAACCTTCTGCATGAGCGGCGTTTACGGCTTCACACATAGGTTGGATTAACTCAAGTGTTCGGTCTAAATCTAGTGAAGTTTTTTCTTCTAGTTCTTTTTCTAAAGATGACCCTTCTAAAAGTTCCATCACTAAGTACATTAACCCATCTGAAGTAGTGCCAAAATCAAATATAGAGACTATGTTAGGGTGTTTGATTTTAGCAGCTGAGCGTGCTTCTAGCTCAAAACGTTGTAGGTCTACATCGCTTAATGGAACACCAGTATTAAGTACTTTAACGGCAACCTTATCACCGATATGAAGTCGTCTAGCCAAGTAGACAACAGCCATTCCACCAATACCAACTTGGGATTCTAATTGGTATTTTCCATCTAAAGTGCGCCCTATTAATGGGTCATCTTCATTTTGAAACATGGGGTTATCGGACATATAAAAAGCCTTTGTAGAGCGAAAATTAAGTTTCTAGGGTGAAATCCTAGATCATTAAAAGTGGGTTTTTAAGTTTCTTAGCTGGGTTTGAAGTTTAGCATAAGGCATCATAGATGCAAAAGCATCATAAGAACAGATAGCTTAACCCTAGTGTTTACTTAGTTTTTACTTAGTTTTTACTTAGTTTTGAGCAATAATTTCCTTATTATCTACTAAATCCTCGGATGGAGGTTTAAATTCACCCTCCCAGCGTGCAACTACAACAGTAGCTAAACAGTTACCAATAACATTTACTGCTGTTCTAGCCATATCCATTAATTCATCTATACCTAAAATTATATAAATGGGGTCAACAGGAAGATTAAAATTAGTTACAGTACCTAATAATATCACTAATGAAGCACGAGGAACACCTGCAACTCCTTTACTAGTAAGCATTAGAGTTAGCATCATTAAGATTTGCTCTCCCCAACTAAGTTGAACATTTGCTGCTTGAGCAACAAAAATAGATGCTAGTGCTAAATAAAGAGTAGTTCCATCTAAGTTAAAACTATAGCCTGTAGGCATTACAAAACCTACAATTGATTTTGGTACACCAAATTTTTCCATCACTTCCATTGCTCTTGGTAGTGCGGCTTCTGAACTAGTAGTTGCAAACGCTATAGAAACCGGCTCAGCAATAGCTTTTGCAAATTTTATAATTGGAAGACGAATAATTAAAGCTACTGGTATTAGTACTAAAGTTATAAAAGCTAATAGTGCAACATATAAAGTTCCTAACAGCATAAAGAGGTTTTTTAATACCCCTAAGCCTTTTTCTCCAACTGTATAGGCAATCGCAGCACCTACACCAATAGGAGCAAAAAGCATTACAATATTAGTAAACTTAAACATCACCTCAGACAAACTTTCAGCAAACTCTAGCATAGGGCGGCGTTTTTCTTTACTAAGCATAATCATTGCCATAGCAAATAAAACACTAAAAAAGACTATTTGTAAAACTTGTCCTTCAACAATGGATTTAGCTATATTTTCTGGGAATACATGTAAAATTACATCTGAAGGAGTTTGTTTAGCTACTTTTGTAAGTTCTTCTTTATGTCCACTTTGAATATCTACACCAACGCCTGCTTGGCTAATATTGATAGCTGCAAGGCCAATAAATAAAGCTATTGTGGTAACTATTTCAAAATAAACTAGCGCTTTTACTCCCATACGGCCAACTTTCTTTATATCTGAGTGAGCCGCAATCCCTACAACTAATGTACTAAAAAGCAAAGGAGCAATAATTGTTTTTATTAGTCTTAAGAAGATTTTACTAAGTACCTGTAAGTTTTTTGCTACACCAGGAAAATCATTTCCTATTTCTGCCCCAATTACCATACTTATCATAATCCAAGTAGTTAAGGAGCGTTTTTTTATACCAAAAAACACCAAGCCTAATATAGCAAGCCATCTAATACTAATCATTAAAGTGTTTGGTAGGTCTGTGACATATTGATCTATACAAGTAAAAATAGCTGCAACGGTGACTCCTGCTATAGCAATTAGAAAATAGGGGGATTTCATGGATTTTCAGAAACCTTTCTACATAAAAATACTAACTTATTTTTGATTTTACCAAGATAAAGGAAGAGAATTTTGAAAGAAAGTTTACACTAATATTAAAAAACTATGAAACTGTCATAACCCTACTAAGCTCTAATTAAAATTATTTTTTAATTAGAGCTTGGGTTAATGAAAAAGCGCGTTGATTGCCATTCCAAATTAGGCGTTCATAAGCTTGTTCATAGTTTAACCATGCATAATCCATATGTTCTTTAGGACTAATTTTTACAGCTTGTTTAGAGGTTCTTAAAGCAAAAGAATATTCTAGATTTATTTGTGGATCTGGATAGGATTTTTTTAAGAATTGAGGCTCAATATAAAAGCTATGAGTATAATCAAGGTCTAGTAACTCTCCTTGAAGCCCTGTTTCTTCAAATACTTCGCGTAAGGCAGCATCTTTAGGTAATTCTCCTTTTTTGCTTTTTATTTTTCCTGTTACAGGCTGCCAAAAACTCCCACGCTCTTTGGTTCGCCTAAGTACTAAATATTCAGGATTTGGGAGACTATCATCAAAAATCACTACTTGAACTGAAGAATGTTTAACAAATTTTTCTTCAATAGTTCGGCCAAAAACTTGACCAAAATGATAAGAAAGTCGCTCTCTTACTTTTTCAAGTGAAATTTTTTCACCTAAGAGTTTTTCTAGCGAAGTAACACCACGATCAGAAATACCACAAGGAACTATTAGCTTAAAATAATTAAGGTCTGTATTTACATTAAAGGCAAAGCCATGCATTGTAATCCACCGAGAAATCCGAACACCAATAGCTGCAAGTTTTTCTTGCCCTACCCAAATTCCAGTCAGCCCACTAATACGACTTGCATTAATTCCAAAATCATTAGCAGCGCAAATCATAACTTCTTCTAGATCACGAACATAGCGATGTACATCACGACGATCAGGAGAAAGATTAATAATAGGATAACCAACAACTTGACCTAGGCCGTGATAAGTAACATCACCGCCTCGGCCTGTTTCATAAAGACCAACTCCCATTTTTTTTAAGCTTTCTTCAGGGGTAATAATATTTGTGGATTTTGCGCCACGACCTAGAGTGATAACGTGGGGGTGTTCAAGAAAAAAAAGTGTATCTGGGACAATATCTTGAGTGCGGGCTATAAGGAAGGCTTGTTGTAATTTCAAGCCCTCCTCATAGTCAACTAAACCTAAGTTTTTTACTTGACAGACACGAGAGTCAGTCATTTGTTTTATGTTTACTATCTAGCCTATTTCACTAGCATTAAAGTTTTCTAATATATTTTTGACATTTGCCATAAATTGATCTGCAACAGCGCCATCAATTACACGATGATCAAAAGAGATACTAAAATAAGCTTTAGTACGAATAGCAATTGAATCATCTTGCATTACAGAAAGACGTTTTTCAATTGTACCTATACCCATAATTGCTACTTGTGGTTGGTTAATAATTGGAGTTCCAAACAAACTACCAAACACACCTGGATTAGTAATAGTAAATGTACCACCTTGAACTTCATCAGGTTTAAGTTGTTTTTTACGTGCGCGAGTAGCTAGATCATTCATTGCTCTAGTTAAACCTATTAAGTTTCTCTCTTCAGCATTTTTTACAACAGGGACTATTAAGCCCCAATCAAGGGCAACTGCAATTCCTAGGTTGATGTCCTTTTTATAAACAATATTTTCACCATCAACTGAGGCATTCATTATAGGCCAAGCCCCAAGAGCATCTACGGTGGCTTTCATAATAAATGGCATAAAGGTTAATTTAACACCATGACGTTCTAAGAATTTGTCTTTATATTGTTCACGTAATTTTGCAATATGGGTCATATCAACTTCAAAAAATGATTGAACGTGTGCAGAAATGCGGCGTGATGCAACCATATGTTCTGAAATTTTCTTACGCATTGGCGACATTGGAACAATCTCAACTCTATCACCAGACCGGTAAGCTTCAATTGTAGGAATAACTACAGGTGGGACAACTAAAGAAGGTTGAGCTACTACAATTGGTGCTACTGGTGCTACTGGTGCTGCTACAACTGGTGCTGCTTCTAAATTAGGTACTTGAACTCGAACGGTTTCTTTATTAGAAATATGGCCTAAAATATCGTTTTTAGTAACACGCCCTGCTAAGCCTGTACCATCAATTTCATTAATATTAATGCTATTTTCACGGGCAATTTTACGTACTAGAGGTGAAGAGCGTTTTTCTACAGGCTCAGCGGCTTGAGCTACTACTGGTACAGCTACTGGTGCGGCTACTGGTGGAGGAGCTACTGGTGTGACAACTGGTGCTACTGGTGCTGGAGGAGCAGGAGGTGCTACTGGTGTTGGTGCGGGTTTAGGTTCTTCTACTTTTGGTGCTGGAGGAGCAGGTGTAGCAGATTTACTATCACCAATACGACCAACTACTGTATTAATTGGGACAGTTTGCCCTTCAGTAGCAAGAATTTCTACTAATACTCCTGCTGAGGGGGAAGGAATTTCTGCATCAACTTTATCAGTAGAAATTTCAAATAAAGGCTCATCACGTTTTACTTCATCACCAACTTTTTTTATCCATTTTACAATTGTACCCTCAGCAATACTTTCGCCCATTTGGGGCATAATAACATCTATAGCCATAACTCTTCTGCTTCCTCCAGTGTTAATCTTTTGAAGTTAATATGCAGCTAATTGACGTGCTGCTTTGATTAATTTTTCTGCATTTGGTAAAAAGAAATCTTCTAGTGGTGGACTATATGGAACAGGTGTATCCGGGGCTGTCACTCTAACAATTGGCCCATCTAAACAGTCAAAAGCTTCTTCAGCAATAACGGCTGCAAGTTCACCCGCATAACCACCAATTCTTGTAGCTTCGTGTAAAAGAATAACTTTACTAGTTTTAACTACTGAATTTAATATAGCCTCTTTGTCATAAGGAAGAAGGCTACGCAAATCAACAACTTCTAGATCAATTCCTTCTAGTTGAAGTTTTTCAGCCGCTTCTAGTGCTACATGAACCATTGCACCATAAGTAATTACAGAAATATCACGTCCCTCACGGCGGATTTTTGCTTTTCCTATTGGGACAATATAATCATCTTCTGGAATATCTTCTTTAATGCGGCGATAAAGAAATTTATGTTCAAAGTAAAGTACAGGGTCTTCATCACGGATTGCTGCTTTAAGTAAGCCTTTAGCATCATAAGCTGTAGATGGCTCAACCATTTTTAGACCAGGAGTATTTAAGAAAAAAGACTCAACATTTTGTGAGTGAAATGGGCCGCCTCGACCACCACCACCACAAGGCCCACGAACTACCATAGGAATACCAATTCCTTGACGGTAGCGAGATTTAGCAGCATAGTTTGTTAACTGGTCAAAGGCACAAGAAATAAAATCAATAAACTGAATTTCTGCAACAGGTCGCATCCCCATCATAGCAGCACCACAAGCAGCACCAACAATTGCAGATTCAGAAATTGGAGTATCAATTACTCTACTAGGGCCAAATTTTTCATAAAGCCCTTCTGTTACCTTAAATGCTCCACCATAAGCACCAATATCTTCACCAAGAAGAAATACTGTTTCATCTCGTTGCATTTCTTCAAGTAAAGCTTGTCGAATTGCTTCTAAATAAGTAACAACTGCCATTATTTAATCACCCTATTTATTTTGTGTGACAGATTGCGTTTCATAATAAACATCCTCTAAAGAAGATTCTGGCACAGGGAAAGGCGCTAGATCGGCAATATTTGCCTCTTCTTCTAAGTAAGCCAAAATCTTTTCATCCATTTCTTTTAAGCTAGCGTCTGTGGCTAATTTCTTTTTCTTAAGAAAAGCCTGATAGTTTTTTATAGGATCTTTTTCTTTCCAAGTCTCTAATAATTCTTTAGGCACATAGCTTTGATTATCATGTTGTGCATGTCCAAGCATTCTAAAAGTTTTAGCTTCAATAATTGAAGCGCCCTCACCAGCACGTGCACGTTCAACAGCCTTACAGGTAGCTTGATAAACAGCTACAACATCATTACCATCTACTATCTCGCCAGGTATACCATAGCCTTTTGCTTTTACAGCAAAATCTTCTACTAAGCATTGATTTTTTGTTGGAGTAGAAAAGGCATAACCATTATTTTCAATAATAGTTATCATAGGTAGTCTTAAGACTGCTGCAAAATTTACCCCTTCGTGAAAAGCTCCTGTAGAAGTAGCGCCATCACCTAAATAAACTACTGTAACAACATTTTTATTTTGCATTTTACTGGCTAGAGCAATACCCGCCATTACTGCTACCATATCGCCTAATTGGCTAATTGGCCCAACAAATCCGCGTTTCATATCAGCAATATGGATATTAAGATCTCGTCCTTTTGAAGTGCCCTCACCATCTCTAGCCATATATTGCTTAAAGATTTCTTGTGGTTTTACGCCCTTTACAAGCATTGCGCCCATATCGCGAATTAGAGGACTAATTACATCGCCATCTCTTAGGGCAAATGCACTACCAACCGCCGTAGCTTCTTGTCCAAGGCTACGATAGAGTCCACCCACAACTTTATTTTGACGAAATAGGATAGTAAGGCGTTCTTCAAGGCTGCGGGTTAACCGCATATAATAGTAGAAGTCTAAGTACTGTTGTTTACTTAAAGTTTTTGTCATGAAATAAACTAAACACCTAGTTAAAATATTGTTTTTTAAGTATCTCTAGAAGGCTTGCCAGAATATCATAGGAACTCTTTGATTTCGAGCCATTCCAGCAGAAAGCTACACTTAGAAAAAGTCCTCAACCCTTTATGGCTGGGTGCAAAATATATTTTTCTTTACAGTGTATTTAATAACTTCTAGTATCACCTAAAATTACTTGTATAGTTTTTAATAGCTCCTCTGTAGTATAAGGTTTTGCTAGCACTGCGTTTACTTTAACTATAGTAAGATCCATACTACTTGTTCTTACTCCAGTAAGAACTATGATTTTAACATTTGGATTAATATTTCTTAGAGCCTCTATAACTTTTGCCCCACTCATAAAAGGCATAACCAAATCTGTAACTACTAAAGAAATTTTTTCTTTTTTCTCTAAATATATTGCGATTGCTTCAGCACCATCACTTGCAGTTATAACCTGGTAATTATAAGCCTCTAAGGCAGCTTTTGTAACTTCACGAATATAAGCTTCATCATCGATAACTAATATTAGCTCTCCTTGACCACTAAGCAATTCTTGTGGGTCTTGTTTACTCCTTAAGGTTGGTTGAATAGATGTTGCGGGTAGGAAAATCTTAAACTCTGTGCCTAAATTTAAGTCACTATGTAGAGTAATAAAGCCTTCATGTCCTTTTACAATGCTAACTACTGTGGCTAGCCCAAGTCCTGTACCTTTACCTAATTCTTTAGTAGTAAAGAAAGGTTCAAAAACTTTATCTGCAATGTCTTTTGGAATTCCTTCACCTGTATCTGTAATGCTGATACAAACATAAGGGCCTATTTTAGCATCAGCATTTAGAATTGTATAAGATTCATCTACAGAAATATTTTCTACAGAAATAGTCAAAATTCCACCTTCAGGCATAGCATCACGGGCATTTACACAAAGGTTCATTAATACTTGATGAAGTTGTGTAACAATAGCTGAAATTTGCCAAGTATTTTTTGCTAAACGTGCAGTAATTGTAATATTTTTAGGAAAAATCTCTTTAATAATTTGTTCTATTTCTCTAACAACATGATTTATTTGTACTGTTTGTAATTCATTTCCCATACCTCTACCAAAAGATAAAACTTGTTGTACTAGCTCAGCACCTCGTTGAGAGCTATTTTCTAAGATAGAGAGTATACGCCTACTTTTTTCATCTGGTAGCCGCTTCTTTAAGATTTCTAGAGATAGAACTATTGGAGCAAGAACATTATTTAGGTCATGAGCAATACCACTAGCAAGTGCCCCAACACATTCCATTCTTTGAGCACGTAAGAATTGAGACTCTAGTTCTTTTTTCTCTGTTATATCAGTATTAACAACTAATACAGAATCTTTACTTCCATACTCGCTTTTAACTAAAAGCCAATGGCTTTCAACTATAATTTTCCTTCCCCTTTTGGTAATTTGATTTAGTTCACCAATCCATTCTCCTTTTTCAGTTGTAAATTTACTAGCAGCAGTAAATTGTGGAATATTTTCCTTAAACATTAAATTTTGGACATTGCCTCCTACTACTTCACTAGGCTTCCAGCCATAGATTTTTTCTGAGCCTTTGCTCCAAAATAATATAGTCCCATCAAGGTCAAGCATTTGAATAGAATTAGGGACTATATCTATTACCATTGCTTGTTGTTTAGTATATTCTTCTGCTTGTTTACGTCTTAAGTTTTCCTCTTTTTCTTGTAAAGCACGCTTAATAACAGGTGTAAGCCTTGAAAATCTACTTTTTAATACATAGTCTGTAGCCCCATTTCTAAAACTTTCTATTGCAGCCTCTTCACCTATTGTTCCAGAAACATAAATAAAAGGAACTTCAGGGCATTTTTCTTTTGCAATTTTTAGTGCTTCTGTTCCATCAAAACTAGGTATAGAAAAATCTGAAAGTATTAAATCAACCGTTTTTCCTTCAATTGCCTTAATATATTCTTCTCTATTATCAACACGTAAAATATCAAAATCAATATCACTAGCTAGGAGTTCAGTTTCAACTAATTCTGCATCATTATTATTATCTTCTAAATAAAGGACATTTATTTTTTTCATACCCGCTCCTGTGTCTATTTAAGTAAAGGCTTATATATTTTTATTTGGGGGTGCTTGATTAATAACAAGCCAAAATAGCCCTATTTGTTTTACTGCGTAAAGAAACTGTTCAAAATCAACAGGCTTTACTACATAAGCATTTACTCCTAATTTATAGCTATCTACTAAATCTTTCTCTTCACGTGAAGATGTAAGCATAATAACAGGAATGGTTTTTAATTTTTCATCACTTTTAATTTTTCTAAGGACTTCTATTCCATTTACTTTTGGCATTTTTATATCTAGTAATATTAATATTGGATCAATAGGTTCTCTACTTCTGTAATTGCCTTGATAATAAAGATAGTCTAGAGTTTCTGCGCCATCGCTTACTACTACAACTTCATTTGCTAAGTTATTTTCGCTTAAAGCTTCTAAAGTTAGCTCAGCATCATTAATATTATCTTCTGCTAATAAAATATGTCGGATTTTATTCATTTTTTTCCCCATTTTTAGGAAGTGAAAAATAAAAAGTAGCACCTTGACCTAAAAAACTTTCTGCCCAAGTTCTACCGCCATGCCTGTTAATAATACGCCTTACATTAGCTAATCCTATTCCTATTCCTTCAAATTCTTCTGTTTTATGTAAGCGCTGAAAAACTCCAAATAATTTATCTACATATTGCATATCAAAACCAACTCCATTATCACGAACAAAAATAATTACTTCTTCAGTTCTATTATTTGAAGTTAAATCAATACCGATTTCTATTTTAGTCTCTGATTTTTTACCAGAGTATTTTAGGGCATTTGATATTAGGTTATTAAAAACTAGTTCTAGCATTGCAGAGTCAGCTTGAACTATTGGAAGTTTTTCAATACACCATGTTATTTTTCTATCTTTAAGAGATTCCTGGTAGCTTTTTACTAATTTCTCTACCATTTTTTCTAAATCAACATTAGCATTACGTAACTCACTACGACCCATTCGAGAAAAACTTAAAAGTTCATCAATTAATACCCCCATTTTTTTAGATGCTTCAGAAATAACTTTTATATAATGCTGCCCTTTTTCACTGAGATTATTATTAGTATTTTTTTTAAGTAGCTCAATAAACCCACTAATATGTCTTAGTGGAGCACGTAAATCATGAGAGACGGAATAACTAAAAGCTTCTAGCTCTTTATTAATAGTCTCAAGCTGTTTAGTTCGTTCAATTACACGTTTTTCTAAATTTTCATTTAATTTTTTTATTTCTTCTTGTGATTTTTTATTTTCTATCGCTTCTAATCTTAGTTTCTTATTTGTTTCAGCTAATTCTCTAGTTCTTTCTTTAACTATTTCTTCAAGCTTTTCTTTAGTATTTTTAAGTTCTTTTTCTATTTGTTTACGTTGAGTAATATCTGTAGAAATTCCTGCTAGGCCATAAACATCACCTTGAGGATTATAGAGTGGAAATTTAATAGCAAGATATGTATGCTCTTCACCATTTTGTAGCGCATCTTCTTCATACTCTATGGCTTTGCCTTCCTTAATAGCCTGTAAATCATTATCTGTATAACAGTCAGCAAGCTTTTTAGGGAAAAAATCATATACCGTCTTACCAATAAGTTCTTGCCTAGCAATAAGAAACATCTTTTCAAACTGTTTATTAATTAACAAAAACCGACCTTCTAAGTCTTTAAGAAAAATAATAGCCGTAGAGTTATCTAAGATGGCTTGGAGCCTTTGCTCACTCTCTCTTAATGCTATTTCCTTATTTTTACGGTCTATATCTAACTTATTTAAGATGGAAGATTGCCAAAGAATGGCTAAAACCAGTATTGCTATTGTAGAGCTACAATAAAGGGTTATACCAAAAGTAGTCCCGTAAAAACCCATTCTTTCACCAACCAATCTTAAAAAACCAAAAACAAAAGGGATTAAAATAGCAAATGGAAGCAATCTACAAGCTAAAAATGTTCCATAATGATTACTTGTAATTATAGAAGCTATTGCTTGGTTTGGGTGTAAAAAAAATACTCCAAAAAAAATAAATATAAATGTTATAACTGTATGAATAGCAATTTGAGTAAAACGACTAATACCATAAGAAAGCTCTGCACCATAAACATAGCTAATTAAACAAATTAAGGCAATTTGCCCAAATATTAAGGCAAAGACTTGCGATAAATAAATAGAATACTTATTCTTAGATCTACTAAAATATAAAGAACCTGCTACAAACAAAAAACTAATTGCGGTAATAGGAGACATTCGCCCTAAATGAGAAGTTCTAGCATCTAAAGAAGTCTCTTTAACTATTAGCTGGTCTATACCTAAATCATAGCCTGATAAATATTGAAATAGCGTTGCTATAGTAATAAAAACAGTTGCTATTATAAGCAGTAAACTAATATGGCTTATATATTTATTGTTTCTAAATCTCTCTTGTTCTAAGTAAAGTGAAGTACCTACTAAGCTAAAACAAATAGCAGTATTAACTTTCATAGAAACTAATCCAGGGACTACACTTTTTAGTATATCAATGTCAAATATCCAACCAGCCATTACAAAACTACTCACTAGAATAGCTAAAACAGCAGCTATTTTAGTAAAGAGTCGTTTTTGAAAGAAATTTTCCTTATCCATAAATCTACTTGTAAACTTAATTAACTCTTACTATGAAGAGAAAAGTTAAGAAAAGCGGGTTTAAGGTTAATCTTAAGCAAAGTTTGGCTAAGAATAGCAGCTAACTTATTTGTTGCCTACAAAATTTTATCTTAGTAAGTTTTTATATAGAGGCTTGATATATAGATATTATTAACTGTACTAGTTCAATAGTAGTATACGCTAATGTGTTTTTCAATACACTTAACTAGAAATTTTAGACAAAATAAAGTGTTAGGGAGGATTTAATATAAGCGCTTAATTATCTAGAGTTTCGTCTTTTCCAGTAGTCTTACCAGATAACTTTATAGTACTTGCTTCTAGCTCATTATCTTGATCGGCTTTTAGGTTAATTTTTCCAGTATTATGTAAATTAGCTTGGAAGCCAACAATTTGAGCAAGTTCTACTGCAACTTCTTTGGCTAGAGGTCTTTTTTGAGGGTCTTTTGCTAAAAGCTTCATAACTAAAGCCTCTAAAGCATCAGAAACATTAGGGTTAAACTTTTTTACAGGAGGAGGTGTTGCGCTTAAGTTCATAAGGGCAACTGCCCAAACATTAGCTTTATCTTCTACTTGAAAAGGCAAACACCCTGCTAACATCCTATAAAGTATTACTCCTACGCTATAAACATCAGCACGTCCACCATAAGGTTTATTTGCTAAGCGTTCTGGAGCAATAAAAGTAGGTGTTCCAACAATACCGCTTTCTGTTAGGGTTTGTAAATCAAAATTAAGGGTATCATCAATTAATTTAGCAATACCAAAATCTACTACTTTAACAACTTCTCCTTGAGAACCTTTATGTAAAAAAATATTATCAGGTTTAATATCTCTATGAATTAACCCACTAGAGTGTGCCGCTTCTAAGGCTTCACAAACAGGAACCAAAATTTCAGCACAGCGCCAAGGGGTAAAAACTCTTTCTTTAATAAGTTCTTGAGCTAGAGTATGGCCTTCTAAAAGCTCCATAACTAAATAAGCTATTCCGCTAGAAGAAACACCTGAATCTAAGACACTTACAGCATTAGGATGATTAACTCTTGAGCCTGAAATCCCTTCACGTCTAAAACGCTCTAGGCTTTCAAGAGAAGTATTTCCAGCCGATGGACGAAAAACTTTTATTGCAATAGGACGCATTAAAGTTAAGTGAGTCCCTTGATAAACTAGGCCAAATCCTCCTGAACCTATTTTTTCTTCTATTTGGTATTTACCATCTAGTATTTGCCCTGGTAAAACATCTGATAGAGCACTAAAAATCAAATCTGCTCTTTTATGCGATTGGGCAAGCTCATCACGAGAGCGAACTAAAGCAGCATTTTTACTAGATAGTTCTTCATTCTTCTTATCTAACTCTTTATTTTTACTATCTAGTTCTTCAATTTTTATTGCTAATTCTTCATTCTTTTTATCTATTTCTTTAGTACGGGTAATAACTTTTGCTTCTAATTCTAAATTACGGCGTAGAAGGCGTTTTTCTCTAAAATGCATCCCTGTAAAAAAAATCCCGCCTAAACTAAGCACTTCAACTAAATAAATCCATCGTGATTGCCACCAATAAGGCTTAAGTGAAAACTTATAGCTTGCGCCTACTTGATTCCATACTCCATTATTATTACAGGCTATTACCTTAAAAGTATAAGTTCCTGGTGAAAGATTACTATAAATAGCAAAACGTCTAGAAACTTCGTCTGACCATTTATCCTCATGGCCTTCTAATTTGTACTTAAATTTTACTTTTTCAGGAGCAATAAAACTTAGGGCTGTAAATTGAAACTCAAAATCTTTTTTTCCAGCAGGAAGATCTATTTGGTCTAAATAAAAAATATCTTTATCAGAAATAAGCTTTTCAACTACAACATTTGGAGCTAAAGTATTAGTCTTAAAAAAACTTGGGTCTATTGATACTAAACCTTTTACTGTAGGAAACCATAGCTTTCCATCCTGACTTCTCCATCCAGCAGGTTGAGAATTACCATTACATTGATTAGCCCCCATTCCATCAGTCTTATTATAAACTAAACAATTAACTTGGCTTCGTTTGCCGCTAGCATAATCCATTAGGTGTTGTCTATTAACTCTATAAATTCCTTTATTACAACTAATCCAAAAATTTCCTTTTTCATCCTCCAAAATTTGAAAGGCTAAATCGTCAAATAAACCTGATTGGGTAGTAAAAAGAAAAAACTCTTTATTCTTAAACCTATTTAAACCATTTTCTGTACTTATCCATAAGTAATCTTCTTTGTCTAAATAAATAGAGAAAACACTTTTACCAGCTAAACCCTCTTTTTGACCATAAATCTCAAATTTACCATCTCTAAAACAATTAAGTCCTCCGCCTTCAGTACCTATCCATAAGTTACCCTGACTATCTTCACAAATAGCCCTAACAATAGCATTAGATAAACCATCTTTAGTTGTATAATTTATGGTTTTACTAAAATCCCCTTCTTTTAAGCAATAAATGCCATAGCCATAAGTGCCAACCCAAATATCACCTTTACTATCTTCATAAAGAGAGAAAATATCATTAATAGGGTAATTAATGAATTTACCATTAATGAATTTGCTTAATCCTTTTATAGTGCCAACCCAAATATTACCTTTACTATCTTCATAGACAGAGCGTACAAAATTACGTGCTAGACCTTGTTCTACTGTATAAGGAGTAAATTTATTATCATAAAATCTAATTACACCACCGCCATCTGTACCTATCCAAATACTTCCATCTCTAGACTCACAAACAGATCTTACATTGTCATTTAATAAACCATGTTTAGAAGTATAATTAGCTAAATTACCATCCATTAGTCTACTTAAGCCGCTATTAGTTCCAATCCAAAGACTTCCCTCGTGATCCTCATAAAGTGACCTAATAATATTATCTGAAAAGCCTTGTTCAGCAGAAAAAATAGAAAACCTACCCTGACGATAAACTACTAGCCCTGTCCCATAGCCACCAAACCAAAGACTACCTTCCCTATCTTCAGTAATAGAAGAAATTGTATCTCCAGACAAACCATAGTCTTTTCCATAAGAAGTAAGTTTATCATCTTGAAAAGATTTTAAGCCTCCATTAGTCCCTATCCATAAAGTCCCTTTACTATCTTCTTTTAAGTTATTAACAAAATTCTCTGTTGGCATAGTACCAAGGCTATAATTAGTAAATTGGCCTTGGCTAAATTTACTAATTCCATTACCTGTTCCTACCCATAAAATGCCATTATGGTCTTGAATGGCTTTAGTAACTATATTACTTGGCAAACCATCTTTTATTGAGTAGACAGCAAATTTATTATCTTTCCAACAGGCTAACCCTTGATTTGTTCCAATCCAAAGGTTTTTCTCTTTATCTATAAAAACAGAGTAAATTAAATCTCCTGGTAAACCGTCTTTAGTAGTATAGCTAGTAAATTTCCCTTTATTATAACAAATAAGCCCTATGCCTGTTCCTACCCAAATTTGACCTAAAGAATCTTCACAAATTGCGTTGATACGGTTATTTTTTATTTCTTTAGTATTTTTTTTATCAAAAGCAACAAAATTAACTCCATCAAAACGAACCAAACCCTCATAAGTGGCTAACCATAAATACCCATCTCTGCTTTGGTAAATATCTCTAATTACTAAATGAGGAAGTCCATCTTGCCAAGAAGTAAGAATATATTGGTTTAATTCTTTTTTAGGATCTAAAGCAAAAGCTTTGCTAGGAAAGTTTATTAGGAAAAAAGTCAGTAGAGTTAATAAAACAAGACGAGAGCATAACAATTGGGGCAAACTTTTGTTTGCTAAAAAACTATAGGCTCTCATAACAACACTTTAATACATAATTAAAGACCCAGCAAAAATTGCTGGGCTATTTTTAACATTTCTAATTGATGGTAGCCCAAGGTTTTATCTTGGAAAACTTTACTCTAAACAAGTTTAAGCATTTACTGTTTCAGCTTTTTCTTCTTTAGACTCGCCAAAAGCCTCTTGCATTACTGGTGAATGCCTAGTCATTGTACCAATACGAAACAGCCCTTCACCTTGAGCAACATTAGTTTTATTTAATTCAGCACTAGTATTTATCTTAGAGCATTCTGCTGCTAAATCTTTACAAATAATAGAAGAATCTTTTGTTTGAGCTAAAGCTCTAGTAGTTTGCACAGCACTTTCTTTCTTAATACGCTCGTAAGTAATGCCATTATAACTAGCTAATTCTGCTGTAACATCACGGAAAATAGAAACTGAAGATCCTTTAGCTCCAATATCTACACGCATTTCGCGAGCAAGTGCATTAATAACCATCCAATCAGGTCGAACTTGTCCAGCGCCTTCTAGAGCACGTTGGACACGCTGAACTTGTGTAGCATTATTAGTAAAGGTTCCATCTTGCTCAGCAAAACTATTTACTGGAAACACTACATCTGCAAGTCTAGCCGTTTGTGTCATAAAGAGTTCTGCAACAGCTAAAAAGCTTAGTTTTCTTAATGCATTTTCCCAGTCTTTACCATACTGTTCAACAGGATTACTACCAGCTAAATAAAGGGCTTGGATTTGTGAACCAAAAGCTTTCATTAAGTTATGACCATTGGGTTTTAAGCCCATATCAACAGACCCAATACTATTATTATATTTAGCAAGTGGAAGATAATTAACGGCTCTTTCTTTATTTAGAAATCCTGCAAGCTGAGCAACTGCTTCAAGTGTTGCTCCTTGAACTTCTGGCCCAACTACAATAGTTAACTCTTCGCTACCAAGAACTTTTTCCCTAAGTTTTTGTAGTTGCTCTACTTTTACTTTAGCTAAATCAGCTAAGCGGGCAAGTTCTGATTCTGATTCAAAAATGGCTGCTACTATTGCAGCTTCTGACTCTGGGCGAATATGAAGAAAGAGTTTTGCTTGACGACGAGCAATCTTAGTACGACGTGAATTTACTACCATTAAATTGGCGTTATGTTTACGAACAGCATAACGAATAACCATTGCTGAAAGAGGATGGTTTTCTGTAGCATCTCCACCAATCATTAAAATATTTTTAGCTTTCTTAACTTGGTTATGTGTAGCAATTGGAGCAGTTAAATTAGCAAAAAATCTATCCCAATCTGAATCAGCAACTTGACCAAAATTACTAGTCCCTAAACCCTTTTCAGCAAAACGCCTTAAAGTAAAACTTGATTCATTAGTAAGTCTTGGGCTACCTAAAATAGCAACAGAGTCTTTATTTTTAGCAGAAATTTCTTTTAGCTTATTTGCAGTAAACCTTAAGGCTTCTTCCCAGCTTACTTCTTCAAACTTATCACCACGACGAATCATTGGTTTAGTAATACGTTCTTGACTAGAAATAAAAGAGCATCCATAACGACCTTTAACACAAAGGAATTCGCCATTAATCCCTTTCATATCTTTAGAAGCTACACGAACATAATCATTTCCACGAACCCCAAGATTTATTTGACAACCATCACCACAATGTGTGCAAGTTGTAACGGTTTCTTTCATATCCCAAGGACGAGAACGAAAACGAGAGTCAACAGAAAGTAGTGCACCTACAGGACAAATTTCTACACAATTACCACATTGTTCGCAATCTAGAGAATAGCCTTTATCCATGCCCCTTTTATCCATTCCTAGACCATAAGGGCCAATCACTTCATGAGTACCTCTAAAGATTTTACCTAATGCGTTTACATCCATTACTTCAGTACATTCACGAATGCAACGGTAGCATCTAACACATCTCTGAGGGTCATAAGCAATAAATGGAGATAATCGCCATTCTGGAGTAGCTTGTTTTTTTACATTATAGTGAGCATAAACTGTCCCATGCTCAAAAACCATATCTTGTAATTCACATTGACCACCTTTATCACAAACAGGACAATCAAGAGGGTGATTACCTAAAATAAAGTCTAGCATTCCTTTACGAGCTTCTAGTAATTCCTCTGTTTCAGTATGAACTACCATGCCTTCGCCAACTTCTACAGTACAGGAAGTTGCAAGTTTATGCATTTTTTCAATACGTACTAAACACATTCTACAAGCAGCCTGAGGAGTAAGGTCTGGATAGTAACAAAAGTTTGGCACATGAATACCATTCTCTAAACAGACTTCTATTAAAAGCTTTCCTTTGGGGGCTTGGTAATCTTTCCCATTAATTTTTAAGTTAACTATATCACCCATAATTGTTTTTCCGTTTTTAGATAAAATAGCCTAAATTACTAGACCATTAGTTATTTAGCCATAGTTAAAACTGGCAAGGATTTTCTTAAGTGTTTTTTAAAATCATCAGAGAAATGCTTAAGTGCGCTTGTAATAGGCCATACAGCAGCTTCTCCCAATGGACAATGTGAACGACCTTCAATATTAACACACAACTTAAGTATTAAATCTAGGTCAGATTCTTCACCCATTCCTGCTTTTATTTTCTTAAAGATTTTTAGTAACCAATCTGTACCTTCTCGGCAAGGAGTACACCAACCACAAGATTCATGGTTATAAAAGCGTATTAAATTAAAAGTAGTCTCAAAAATATCAACCGTTTCATCCATAACAATTACACCGCCAGAACCAAGCATTGTGCCTACAGATTGACAAGATTCATAATCTAGATTGCACTTAGCCGCTGCTTCTGCATTAATAATTGGTACTGATGAACCACCAACGATAACAGCTTTTAGCTTTTTACCTCCGCGCATTCCTGCGCCTTCAATATTAATTAAATCCATAAGCGGATAACCCATACGAACTTCATAATTACCAGGCTTATTAACATGGCCGCTTAGAGAAAACATTTTTGAGCCACCGCTTTTTTCTGTACCAAGTTCTCTATACCAATCAGCACCTTTATTAATAATATGAGGAACAGCCGCTAGAGTTTCTACATTGTTTACTACAGTAGGACAACCATAAAGCCCCACTACAGCAGGAAATGGAGGTTTAATACGTGGATGACCGCGTTTACCTTCTAAAGAATTAAGTAGAGCGGTTTCTTCACCACAAATATAAGCACCTGCACCAGGATGGACAATAATGTTATGGTCAAACCCGCTACCTAAAATATTCTTACCCAAATAACCACGATCTTTAGCCTGTTGAATGGCTTTTTCTAAAATATCAATTAAGTACCAATATTCACCACGTATATAAATAAATGAAAGGTTTGCTCCTAAAGCATAACTACCTATAGCCATTCCTTCTATTAATTGGTGTGGGTCAAGTTCCATTAAAGGACGGTCTTTACAAGTTCCCGGCTCGCTTTCATCAGCATTACAAACTAAGTATTTTGGTTTATTTAGCTGACGTGGAACAAAACTCCATTTAACCCCAGCAGAAAAACCTGCGCCACCACGTCCGCGTAAAGCGGATTTTTTTACTTCATTAATTACATCATCTTGGGTCATTTTTAAGGCTTTTTCTAATGCCTTATAACCACCATCTCTTAGATAAGTATCTATATGTGTTGAGTTTGGAGTGCCAAACCTTGCTGTAAGTACTTTTAATTCTGCCATAGTTTTTTAAGGTAATTTAGCTAAAATTTGATCTACTTTTTCTGGAGTGAGATTTTCGTGATAATCAAAGTTAATTTGCATTGCTGGTGCTGTTGAACAAGAACCCAAACATTCTACTTCAGTTAAACGAAAGCGTCCATCTGAGGTTACTTGACCAATTTTTATATTTAGTTTGTTTTGTAGATGTTCAATGAGGTCATAGGCCCCACAAAGCATACAGCTTATAGTACGACATACTTGTAGGTTATATTTACCTATTGGATCAAGAAAATACATACTATAAAAAGTTGCTACTTCATAAACTTCTACAGGAACTAAGTCTAATCTTTCTGCAATATAAGCTATTGCCTCTTCAGTAATATGCCCCTGCTCATTTTGTGCAATATGAATTAAAGGCAATAAGGCAGAACGTTTATGTGGATATTTCTCAATAGTATTGTCTATTTTTTTTTCAATTTCTGGTGAAAACATATTTTTTCTTATCGTTTTTAACGATCAATTTCTCCTAAAACAATATCTAAACTACCTATTATAGCTACTGTATCAGCAATCATTTCACCTTTAGCCATTACAGGCAAGGCTTGTAGATTAACAAATGAAGGGCCACGAACATGCACTCTATAGGGGTATTCTGAGCCATCACTAACAATATAAACACCATATTCGCCTTTTGAACCTTCTATTGAATGATAAGCCTCTCCGGCTGGAACCTTAAAGCCTAATCCAGCAAGTAAAAAGTGATGAATTAAAGCATCCATTTGATTAAGCATTACGTCGCGCTCTGGTAAACAAATCTTTGGGCTATCAGCTTTTACTGGGCCTGGTTTTAGACGCTCTAGGGCTTGAAGTACAATCTTATGGCTTTCTTTTAGCTCCCGCATTCTTACCATATAACGAGCAAAAACATCTCCTTCTTTCTCAACAGGGACATCAAAATCATAAGTCTCATAACCACAGTATGGGAAATAACGTCTGATATCAAAATCATGTCCTGAGCCGCGCAGTGATGGGCCTGTAATTCCCCAAGCTATTGCATTTTCTGCTGTAATAATACCTACTCCGCGAGTACGGGCTTGATAAATTTTATTTCCTGTAAGTAAAGTATCATATTCTTTTAATGCGGCAGGAAAATTATCACAAAAGTCCTTAATCAGGCTTGGAACAAAATCAGGGATATCATAAGGAAGGCCACCAACACGGAAGAAACTAACTGTCATTCTACCGCCACAAACAGCTTCAAATATATTAAGTATTTTTTCACGTTCACGAAAACAATAGAAAAACATACTCATTGCGCCTATATCTAAAGCGTGAGTGCCAAGCCAAACCATATGAGAAGCAATACGTTGTAGTTCTACTAATAATACTCTAATTGTTTGAGCACGAGGTGGAATATCATCAACAATATCTAATAGTTTTTCTACACACATTACATAACCTAAGTTATTACCCATAGGGTTAAGATAATCCATTCGGTCAGTAACAGTAATATTCTGTTGATATTTTTTGGTTTCCATAATTTTTTCCATCCCAGTATGGAGATAACCTATATCTGGGGTGGCGCTAATTACGGTTTCACCATCAAGTACAACTTCTAAACGAAGTACACCATGAGTTGAAGGGTGTTGTGGCCCCATGCTAACGGTGATATTAGAATCTAATGCACTCTCGCGTATTTGTTGCTCAAAAGCCTTTGTAGGTGCGTATTCAAGCACTTTTGACATATCAAAATGCCCTTTCGTTCCAAGTATATTATTAAAGGGCAAAATAATTTTGCCCATAATATTTTTAATAACCTCTTAATGGAAAATCTTTACGTAAAGGATGTCCTTCTAAATCATCTGGAGTTAGTATTTTACGTAGATTTGGATGTCCTTCAAAACGAACACCTACTAGGTCAAAAGTTTCTCTTTCATGCCAATCGGCTGTAGGCCAAACCCCTGTTACAGTTGGGACACTACAATCTTCTTCGCTAACTCTTACTTTTAACCTTAAGCGCATTCTCTTAGGTAAAGAAGTAAGGTGATAATTTACTTCAAAGCGAGGATCTTCTTCTATGCCGCGATCTACACCAGTTAGATCTGAGAGTAAATCAAATTTAGATTCTTCATTATCTCTAAGAAAAAGGCATAGCTCAACAATACTTTCACGTTTTACAAATATAGTGATTTCGCCTATTTTTTTTGCTATATCTAAGATTGAATCACCAAATTTATCTTTTACTAGAAAGGTCACTTGCTCTAGGCCGGTTCTTTTTTCTACTACAAGATTTTCTCCTTGAGCATCATCTGTTGGAGTTAGTGCATCTTGGCTCACAGGGCGGCTACCTCCTCAAATTTATCTCTACGATTACGTAAAGATTCGGTCTGAATTTTTTCCTGTAGCTTCATAATTGCATAGATTAGGGTTTCTGGGCGTGGAGGGCAGCCTGGAATATAGACATCTACAGGAACAACTTGGTGAACACCTTGGACAATAGCATAAGTATCAAAAATGCCTCCAGCAGTAGCACAAGCACCCATAGAAATAACCCATTTAGGTTCAGGCATTTGATCATAAATACGTCTAAGGACTGGTGCCATTTTTCTAGAAACTCTACCTGCAACAATCATTACATCCGCTTGACGTGGGCTTGCACGAAAGACTTCTGCACCAAAGCGTGCAACGTCAAATCTAGCACTAGTCATATTCATCATTTCAATTGCACAACAAGCAAGGCCAAAGGTAGCAGGCCAAAGGCTTGATTTACGTGCCCAATTAACCAGATCATCAAGTCTAGCAGTTAAGACTTCTGGTAAGGCTTCGGCTATTTGATTTTCTAAACCCATATTATTTCCTCCAGTCTAAAATGCCTTTTTTCCAAACATAAATATATCCGACTAGAAGTATCCCAATAAAAATTAGCATCTCCCAAAAAACAAACATTTTCTTATAAATTAATGTTTCCCAAAAGCCTAGATTTGCAGATGATTCATAGACTTGTAAAACAAGTTTTCCGCTTACAACTTCTTCTGCTAACCTCCGGTAAATTACAGCCCAAGGAACAAAAAAGATCGCTTCAATATCAAATAAGATAAAGAGCAAAGCAATCATATAAAATTTTACCGAAAAGCGCTCATGTGCTGATCCTACAGGATCTTTACCGCATTCATAAGGCATTAACTTTTCTCTATTTGGAACATATTGCCCTAAGAGATGAGAAACGCCTACTAGTGTTCCAGCAACTATAATAGCTAACCCTAGCATCATCAAAATAGGAAGGTAATTAATCATGGTTATCAACCTGCTTAGGCAAAAACAAATAAAAGATTTTTTCTTAAGCTTTTTCTATAAGCTATTAATTTGTTTAGCTTTTACTAAAATTTTGTTTGCTTAAATTGAGATAAACTATTCTAAAATCAATCTTTTCCAGACTCGCCAAATATTATTACAATCTATCCATTAGTGTCAAGGAAAGCCCGTTTACCATTAGATAACGGGATTAACTACTTTTGAAATTATTATTTGTTTTTTCCTTAACTCAGATTAATATTTTAGCTGGTTATCCTAACTCAACTTTTATAGGAAGACAAAGTTTTGCATCCTAAAGATTTAATAGGCCAAGTTTTAGATGAAAAATATTTGATCGAGTCTCAGCTTGGTCAAGGTGGGATGGGTGCAGTTTATGTTGCTACTCATTTAGGAACTAAACGCCCTGTAGCAGTTAAAATTATTATCCCTCAGTTTATGGTTCATACTGAGTTTGTTGAACGTTTTAGACGTGAAGCTGAAGCGGCTGGTCGGCTTTGCCATCCTAATGTAGTTAATGTCACTGATTTTGGTTTTACTACACTAGGAAAAGACCGTATTGCTTATTTAGTAATGGAATATCTAAGAGGTTGTAGTCTTGGAGCAGTACTTAAAGAAGAAAATAAGTTAAGGCTAGAGTTTGTTATTGATATTGTTGAACAAATTTGTGCAGCTATTGAAGAAGCCCATAATCAAGGAATTATTCATAGAGATCTAAAACCTGATAATATTTGGCTAGAGCCTAATGGACGTGGAAGTTATACAGTTAAAGTGCTAGATTTTGGACTAGCTAAACTAGATAATAACCTTCCTGTTTTAGCTAATAATCAACAATTAATCCCTACAACCAAACCCCCTACAAGTAATACTCCTATTAATGTAGTAAACCCCTCTTTAGCAACAGCAATTCAACTTCCTAAACCCATAACAAATCTAGAGACTGATTTAGAAACGGATTTAGAAACGGATTTAGAAACGGATTTAGAAGCCGCTACTTGTATAGAAGTAACTAAAACTACAAATAACGATGAGCAAGCAACACAAATACAATTACCAGAAAGTAAAAAAACATTGCAAAAACCTAATACCACAAATGTTGATAGAGCAAGAGTAACAGGCCAATTAACTCAAGCAGGTGCAATATTAGGTACACCTCTTTATATGTCGCCTGAACAATGTGTTGGAGAAGAACTTGATGCTAGGAGTGATATTTACAGTCTTGGGATAATTATTTATGAAATGCTATCAGGTGAAACACCATTTAAGGGTAATTTTAATGCTCTTCTAGCACAACACTTAACAAGCCCGCCACCTGACTTAAGAGAAAAACGCCCAGACCTTAATAAACATGTAACAACCCTAATAATGTCAACGCTATCCAAAAAAGCTCAGGAACGCCCTGCTAGTGCAATTGCACTAGCAAGATCTTTACGTGCACGTTCTGAAGGCGCTTTAACACTCTTAAAACAAGCGCTTGCTTTTTATACAGAGCATTTTTCTACAATTATCCGTCTTTCTTTGCTTAGCCATTCTATTGCAATAATAGCTGGAATTCTAATAAGTATTACTGCTGTAACAGAGCAAGGCGAGGGTTATGCAAAATTTAACAATGGAAAATTTATTACTAATATTGAATCATCTTTGCAACTAGCAGCAATTCTTATAAGTGCTTTTTTTTATATTGTTGGTCATATAGTAGCTAATGTAGTTAACCTAATAGTCTTTACACCAACCTTAGCACAATTAAGCCTTTTCCCTATTAGATCTGCAAAAATAGACATAATTAAAACCCTAAAAAAATACATTAGACCTATTTTATCTACAGTTCCACAGCTTTATGGAAGAGTATTTTTAGCTTCTTTACTATTTATAATTCCTGGCATTATCCTAAACCTAAGATATTTATTGACTTATCCTGTGGTTATAGTAGAAGGATTAAAAGGCAAAATAGCCTTGGCACGCTCTAAAGAATTAACCCGTAACCTTAGATTAAAAGTTCTTGCTACCTGGATCTTAATGTTTATTATCCCTTTAGTAGCAAGTTTTATACTAACCCCTCTTATAAATAGAATAGGTAAAATAAAAGTTACTTCTTTATTTGTTGATGGGCTAATAAACCTTGTTTCTATATTACTTCAGTTACTACCTAGTGTCTTAATTAACCCAATTATTTTTCTAATGATTGCACTACTCTATTTTCAAGCTTGTAAATACAGAGGCGAAAGCTTACCAGAAAGTTTTCTAAAAGAATTAGAAGAAGAAAATACACCTACTAAATGGCAGCAGCAAATGAGAGTAGGGCTATCAAGATCCACACCAACTACCCCAAATAAATCTATAATTTAATATAAATCTTGCAAAAATAACCGCTGACTCGGCGCGAATCTGCTGCAATAGTTTGAACCCTGGAGTAGTTATAGTAGAAAATCAAAGGTTCACTTTTTAGAGAAAAACTTTTCAGGAGGAAAATATTATGAGTAAAGAGGCCACCGCCTCTGAAACTGGAATAGTTCAAACTACCCCAGTTAGAAGCTTTTTAGGGCATACCAACCAATTAAGTATGGCTGTTTTTTCAGCAGATGGAAAAAAATTTGTCTCTGGTAGCTATGACCAAACTATTCGTCTTTGGGATGTAGAAAGCGGTCAAGAGCTTAAGTTTTTTTCAAATCACACAGAATGGGTAAAAGGTGTAGCAATTTCTCAAGATGATGAAATAGTTGTTTCTGCTAGCCTAGATCACAGTGCTAAAGCCTGGAATAGTCAAACAGGTCAAGAAATCTGTTCTTTTGGAGATGAAAGCATTATCCAATCTGTAGCAATATCCCCTAATAAAAAATATATTGTTACTGGTAGCGAAGCTGGAACAGTAAGACTTTGGGATTTAGAAAGCAAAAAAGAAATTTTCTGCCTTGGTGAACATATGACAGGAGCATTAGCAACAAGCTTTTCTCCTGATGGAAACTTAATTGCTGTTAGCACTGGAAAATCTATCTATGTTTGGAAAACTCAAACAGGTGAAAAAATCCTTCATTTTGAAACCAATAAAGCACGGGTTCTTTGTCTTAAGTTTATGTCTGACAGCAAGCACTTAGTTTCTGGTAGTGAGGATGGAATTGTTAGACTCTATAATATAGACACACAAAAAGAACTACGCCATTTTAATGGCTATAATAATTGGCTACAAAATATTGGTGTTTCTCCAGACCAAAAATATATTTTTGTTGCTTATGATAGCTATAACAAAGAAGAAAAAATCCAAGTAACTGTTAGAAGATTTTCTATAGAAAATGAAAAAGAGTTTACAGATCAGCACTTAGTAGCTCATGACTATACTATTGCCATTGCAGCTTTTTCACCTGATTGTCGCCGGCTTATAACTGGAAGTACTGATAAAAAAATGTTTTTATGGGACTTAAAATAAATAAACCAAGGCTTTTAGCCCTGGTTTATTTATTTAAGCAAAAAAATTAAATATTTAATCTTGATTAGAAAATTTATAGCCAATCCATGGCTCGGTTAAAATATATCTAGGATTTTCTGGATCAGGCTCTATTTTTCTACGCAATTGATTAATAAAAACCCTTAAGTACCCTGCCTGTTCTAAGGATTTTGATCCCCAAACAGATTGTAGTAAGGTTTGACGAGTCACCACTTTACCAGCATTTGTCATCAAATGTTTTAATACATCAAATTCTTTTGGTGTTAGTTTGACTTCTCTACCTGCTACTAAAACCTGTCTACTACTAACATCAATAGTAATATCACCTACATTTAAAAGAGGTTCTTCTGACTCAACACTAGCAAAACGTCTTAATACTGCACGCATTCTTGCTAATAATTCATCCATACTAAAGGGTTTAGTAACATAATCATCTGCACCTAAATCTAGAGCAGAAATTTTATCACTTTCTACACCTCTTGCAGATAAGACGATTATTGGAACACTAGAAGTTTTGCGAATTATCCTACATACTTCTAACCCTGACATTCCTGGCATAATTAAGTCAAGAATAACAAGATCTGGCATTTGTTTTTCAATTAATTTTATTGCTTCTTGACCATTAGCAGCAACTCTTACATCATAACCCCTAGGAGGTAAACTGGCTCTCATAACACGTAAAATTTGTGGTTCATCATCTACTACCAATACTGATGCTCTACGATTCATAAATCTCCTTTTGTAGAAATTGTTTCAACAAGTTCTTTTTTATCAATGGGAAGGGTAAAATGAAAAGTAGTACCTTTGCCTAGTTCAGTTTCTACCCATATTTTTCCGCCATGTGCTTGAGCAATTCCTCTAGCAATAGCAAGCCCCATTCCTGTACCTTCGCTATATTGGCTTTGACTACCTCTATAAAACTTGTCAAAAATATGATTTACATCGTCAGAAGGAATACCTAAACCTTGATCTTTAACTTGAATTATCATTTGGTCTTCGTCTCTAACGGCACTAATTTTTATTTCTGTTTTTTCGGGGCTGTATTTAGCTGCATTTTCGACTAAATTGGTAAGGACTTCTGTCATCATAGGAAAGTCTATTAAAACTGAAGGCAATGTTTCTGGTATATCTACCTTAATTTTATGGTTGCGCGTTACAACTGAACAACGATCTAAGACTTCTCCAACTAATTCTGAAAGATGAATAGATTGCTTATTAATACTTAAACTATTACCTTCAATTCTTGCCATTTCAAGTAGGTTTCGCACAATTCTGGTTAATCTGTAAGTTTCTTCGCTTATAATTAAGTGAAATTCCTTGAGCATTTCTTTATCCCAATCAATATCATCTTGAAGAAGACTATCAACAGAAGCACGAATAGAAGTTAATGGTGTGCGTAAACCATGAGAAACCGAAGCTAAAATAGCAGATTTTAGTTCATCACTTTGACGTAAGGCTTCAGCCCTGCTAACTTCTTGAAGAAAATTAGCTCTTTCAAGGGCAAGCGCTACTAGTCCAGCAATTGCTTCAATTGTGCCTCGCTCCATTTCAGCACAAATTACCACCATTACGCCCTTAACAGTCTCACCTATTTTTATTGGTACATAAAGAGTGGTTTCTTGCTTTTTATTTTTTTTCTTTTTGCTCTTTAGGCTATAAGTGCCTGCCATTAATTCATTAGTATTTCCAACTTTATCAACAATTTGTTGCAATGGGGTAAAAGCCCTAGCACTAGAAGTTTCTGAAACAGCATCTAATTGTTGCCAACTATGGTTATCTTCTTGTAAGAAAATAGCACAGTACTTAAACTTAAATATCTCTTTAACCTGTTTAGCAATCGATGAAACGGCTGTAATAGAGTCTGTTGTAGCAATTATTTCTTTACTTAATTGATAAAGCCTAGACACTTCTGCTCTACCTTTTTCTGCTTCATAGGCGCGAGTACGAACAGCAGCAGAAAACTGACTAGTAATAATTGCTGTAACCAAAAATACTGAAAAATCTATCCACCCTTGAGATTCTTCTATATGAAACCTTCTAGAAAAAAGAAAAAACGAATGATAACTTAATAAACTAAGTATTGAAGCAACAATACCAAAAGTTAGCCCACTAACAATTGACGCAACTAAAACTACAAGTAAAAAGCTTAAGGCAATTGTTGCAGGCCCAACAGCAGGAAAAACTACGCTATAAAAGGCAGTTACAAGCCCTACGCCTCCAAATGCACTTACGTAACCAAGATAGCGTAATTGTTTTTGATTAGTATTATGATGTAAGTAATTAATAAAGCTAATAATTGGTGTCATTTCCTTTAGCCAATTTATAAAGTAATTATACACTTGTCTTACATTAAGATTTTATTAAATTTTTTATTTTTCCCCTATTAGGCATTTCTCCTAGAAATAGATCTTTTATTTTCTACTACATTTATTAATATATTTCTAGGGATATTTCGTTAATAAAGTAGTCTTATGTTAATATTTTTATTTATAAAGTTCTTCTATCTTAAATTAATCAGGTACAATTTTCATGAAAAATGTATTAGTAACAGGTGCTAATGGGCATGTAGGTAACATGCTAGTTCGTCTTTTAGTAGAAAAAGGCTATAGGGTTCGTGCTTCTGTAAGAGACTCTAAAAATAAAGAAAATATTAAGCCTTTAGAAGGCTTAAATGTTGAGATAGTTAGCGCAAACATAATGAAGCCTGAAACATTAGTTAGTGCAGTAGAAGGAATGGATGGGGTTTTTCAAGTAGCTGCTGTTTATACAACTATCTCAGATAACCCTCAAAAAGATATTATAGACCCTAGTATTATTGGTGGAATCAATGTTCTTCAAGCTTGCAAAGATGCAGGTGTTAAAAAAGTAGTTTTTACATCTAGCGTTGCTGCAATAGGTTCAGATAGTCAAGCCTCTAGTCCTTTAACAGAAGATAATTGGAATGATAAAGCTGCTAGCCCTTATATGTTTGCTAAAACCGAAGCAGAACGACGAGCATGGGATTTTGCTAAAAAAAATAACTTGAATTTAGTGACTATTTGCCCTTCAGGTGTTCTTGGCCCGGGTTTTTATCGACATACACCAACTACTCAACCTTTTGAACTTGCACTTAGAGGCCAATTGCCTGCTGTGCCTAGGTTTGGCCTAGGTTATGTTGATGTTCGTGATGTTGCGATGGCTCATCTACTAGCTTATGAAAATGATAAAGCTAATGGTAGATACTTAGCTACAGATCAAGCTTTTTGGTTAATGGATGTGCTAAAGCTAGCTAGTGAAGTAGATAATCGCGTTAAATTACCTTTTTTTGAAATCCCTGTAGCCGTAGCACCTATTATTCCTTTTTTTGATTGGCTAACTAATAAACTTACAGGTGCACCAAGACAAATTTCTGAGGAAATGATTGAAGATTTTAATGGAAAAATTCAATATGCTTCAAGTGATAGAATAAAAAAAGAACTTGGCTGGAAACCTATGGATATAAAACTAAGCCTTAAAGACACTATAGATTGGATTTATAAGACCTTTATAAATAAAAACTAACCTTTATAGAAAATTCTTTAGTAAATAAAAAAGGTACAGCGTCTTACTGTACCTTTCTAATCTTAATTTTACTACAAGGAGAAACCACTAAGTTAAAAAAGAGTTTTCTATTTAACGGTTGGTATGTCTTTGAAAAAACATTACTGCTAATGGTAGAGCTTTTTGGGGAAATTCATGTCCACCTGGATGTAAATAAGTACCAAGCTCTAGACCATCGACACCAGGTTCTATACTAGCAAAACCTTTTTTAACAGCTTTACTAGGATCTGTTTGCAGTAATCTACGAGTAGCTTCTACACTTAATAATTGATTTGTATAAGGTACTAAAGAATCATTTTCACCAGCAATAATAAGAATTGATTTAGGTGTATTTGTAGGTATTAAAGTACCCCCTTGACCACTAGCAGAACAAAATGCAGCAAATTTTTCGTCCCTTTCATGCCAAATTACATTAGTAAAACGCCCGCCATTAGAATGACCTAAAGCATAAACTTTACTAGGATCAACTCTATATTGTCTAAGGATTTGATCTAAAGCTACATCAACAAATTTAAGATCACGATCATTTGCTTCACCAGGATCTTTTTGCCACCCAGTTTTTTTACCCTCAGGATCAGTAATACCTGGAATACCTGTTAGCCCTTGCATATAAGCCACTACAGCCTCAGGCCAAAGCTCATGAATACGGAATTTTTGTGCTGCATTCTTTGCACTACCCCCATGACCATGAAAAACAAAAACTAGTGGAGCACCTAAACTAGAAGAATCCCTTGAGCTAGGAAAAATTATTGCGTTACGTTCTACACCTTCAATTATAAAACTAGCATTTACTGGCCTAGCATCTGTAGCAAACACTTCAGCACCTTGAGCATTTGTTTTATGTGTAAATATAGATAAAGAAAAGACTAAGCTTAAACAAGCTATAAAAAAAGAAATTATAATAATACGCATAAATACCTCCATAATATACCATTAGAAATTAAGTTAACTTTCTGTTTATTAGAAGAAATGAGTTGAAAAAAAGTCTGAATTTTTGGAAAAATTTTTAATTTTTCTATATGGTCAAACAGTTTTAGTTAGAAAATTTAAGCAATAGTTTGTAACCATAGTCTTTGCTGGGCACTATTTCTAAGCTAAGATTCTAAACAAAAACTTAGGAGAATTTATGGATTTAGGATTAAAAGGACGTTTAGCAATAGTGACTGGTGCAAGTCAAGGTATTGGTAAAGCAATAGCTTGTGGCCTTGCAGCAGAAGGAGCCTCTTTAGTAATTTCTGCTCGCAATACGGAAACTTTAGAAAAAACAGCTTCTCAGCTTAAGGAACAATATAAAACTGAGGTTTTAGCTTTAACTGCTGATGTTACCAAAGCTAGCGACATAGAGCGGCTTGTTAACCAAGCTGTAGCAAGTTTTGGTCGTATAGATATCTTGGTTAATAACTCTGGCGGGCCACCCTCTACCAAATTTCAAACTACCCCTCTAGAAGCCTGGCAACCAAGTATTGACTTAATCTTAATGAGTGTTGTTAATGCCTGTCGTCAAGTAATTCCACATATGCAAGCTAGAAAATGGGGGCGAATAATTAATATTACTTCTATCGCAGTAAAACAACCTATGAATGATTTAATTCTCTCAAATACTCTAAGAGCAGGAGTTATTGCATTAGCTAAAAGCTTAGCTAATGAATTAGGTAAAGATAATATATTAGTTAATAATATTTGCCCTGGATTTACAATAACTGAAAGACTTCAAGAACTAATCAGCATTCGCTCTAAAGCATCTGATATTTCTAAAGAACAACTTATTAAACAATGGGAAACGGATATTCCAGTAGGCCGTTTAGCTAAAGCAGAAGAAATTGCAGATTATGCTGTTTTTCTTGCATCCGAACGGGCTAGTTATATTAATGGGACAACACTTGCAGTTGATGGAGGTTTTGTAAAAGGAATAATGTAATGAGTATTTAAGATTCTATCCTTAATATGTTAAAGCGGGTGATGGGGATCGAACCCACAACTTTCAGCTTGGGAAGCTGACACTCTACCATTGAGTTACACCCGCATTTGGCTGTAATCTAACAAAATCATTTTCCTACGTCAACTCATTATGCGAATTTTTGCTACATCTGACCTTCACACCGACTTTAGAGATAATTGGCTGCTACTTAAAGGCCTCTCTTCTACACTCTATCAAAATGATGTCCTAATTGTAGCTGGTGATATTGGTCATAATATAGACTTAATTAAAAATACATTAGAGCTACTTCGTGCAAAATTTAAATTTCTATTTTATGTTCCAGGCAATCATGAGTTATGGATTAGAGGAGAGGGTCATCACTCTTTAGATAAGTTTTTTACTATCATTGAATTATGTAAGCATATAGATGTTAACACTAGCCCTCTTGAACTAGAAAATTTTGTAATAATTCCGTTATTTTCATGGTATGAAAAAGAATTCGATATTGATGAAGACCCTAATCTAGATCGCTTAGATTCTTGGTCAGATTTTTATTTTTGCAAATGGCCTGAAAATATTAACTCTATTGCTAACTATTTTTTAAGCTTAAACCAAAAATACATCAAACCCTACTCTAAAAAAGTAATTTCATTTTCTCATTTTCTCCCTAGAAGAGAACTTCTACCTAGTCGAGAATGGTTAAGATTTAAGGCACTTCCTCAAGTTGCAGGCTCTATACATTTAGACAAACAAATAAGAGCAGTTAACTCAACCATTCATATTTTTGGTCATAGTCATATGAATTGGGATGTTACTATTAAGGGAATTCGCTATATACAAAATGCGCTCTCCTATCCAAGAGAGCGCATTAACCGCGAAAAACCAACTATAAAGCTAATTTGGTCAGATGAAATAGAAGGCTAAATTATCTCTACCTTAGGACTAATACAAGACTTAGGCATAAGCGCAGGCCAATAAGCTACAATTTCCTCTACTTTTGGACGACCCCCAGCAAAACCTGTTACAGTAGGAGGCCCAGTTAAAACTAGTGGCGCAAGTTCTTTAGTAAAACGTTCAATATCTGCTTTATTAGCGCCTCGCACACCTACACGCATCTGAATTTCTGCAATCTCAGAACTAGGCTCACCTGAAAGCTCTATACCATGACAAGCATCTACACCAACAAACTCTGTTAATATTTCATCAAACCTTAAACCTAAGGAATCTAGTCTAGCTCTTAAAATTTTATCTGCTGCTTTAGCTTTTTTATAAGCATCCGGCCAAGCATAAACTAGTGACCCTACAGCCTTATAACCAAACTCATAGCTAATAGAAACTTTATAAAGCTCTGTAGCAGGATATCCCTTAATACCAAAGAATTTTACTCGATCATTTCCTAGGTCTTCTAATTGAATACTAGTAAAATCCGCTACACAATCAGGAGTAATATAACTAACAGGATCACCCATTTCATAAACAAGTTGCTCTTTAACTACAGCAGAAGTTATCCTACCACCTGTGTTAGAGTGCTTAGTAATAAGAAAAGTGCCATCCTCACTAGCTTCTATAATTGGATAGCCTACATTAGCCAAATCAGGAATATTCTCCCAATCAACTTGACAGTTCCCCCCTGATGCTTGAGCGCCACACTCAATAGAATGTCCTGCAATCGTTCCTGCTGCAAGCCTATCCCAATCATTTTCACCCCAACCAAACTCATAAATCATTGGTGCAAGAGTTAAACCTGTATCAGTACACCTACCAGTAATAATCACTTGCGCACCTTGTTTTAAGGCATCAACAATAGGCCAAGCTCCAAAGTAAACATTAGCGCTTTGAATTTGAGGTCTTATGCTTGAAAGTACTTCATTTGTGTCCATATTACGTAGCTCAACCCCACTTGCAAGCAATTCATCTAGTGACCCCATAATATCATCACCAGCAACAATACCTATTTTGACTCTATCCCCTAAACCCAACTTATTAGCAACAGCCAAAACCGCTTCAGCACAACCACGAGGATTTACTCCTCCAGCATTAGCAATCACTTTGATGTTACGCTCTAAACATTGAGGTAAAATCCTCTCCATTAAAGGCACAAAATCACGCGCATATCCAAGTTTAGGATCTCTAGCACGCTGTTTTTGCATAATCGACATGGTAATTTCTGCTAGGTAATCTAATACTAAATAATCAATTGGCCCTCCTTCAACTTGTCTTACAGGAGCCTCTAGAGAATCTCCCCAAAAGCCTTGACCATTTGCAATCCTAATAGTTTTCATCTCTTTTTACCTTTTAATTTTATTTAATAACTTCAATAAATAAACCATTCCAGGTTACATAAAATACATTGCTCTTATCCCATTTAATAGGGTTATTTAATATATATTTAGCTATCTGATAGTATGC
This sequence comes from Acidobacteriota bacterium, assembly GCA_016213785.1. Classification (GTDB taxonomy): domain Bacteria; phylum Acidobacteriota; class Blastocatellia; order Chloracidobacteriales; family JADJPF01; genus JADJPF01. The sequence goes on along the minus strand of JACQZQ010000008.1, from coordinate 84,659 downwards.
CTTCTCATCACGTACTATTCGCTCATAATAATTGCGTTGCCACAACCTACCATTAAACGGCTTCCAATTTGATTTTTTTACACCTTGAATATAATGATTTGTCGTCATGGTCTTAAACCACTGAACTACTCTATATAACGACGAATTTGTGTGTTCACCCCACGTGGTAGTATTAGGGCAGACACGTAGGTCTGCCCCTACACCCGCGTGATTCGTATCCCCCGCGTGATTCGTATCCCCCGCGTGATTTTTTGTGTCCTCTATGTAACTTGATTTGTTACCTACGTTAATTACAATACAATGGAAATGGTTGGGCATAACGATATGCTCGCCACATCGAATATCTGGAAATTTGTTTTCTAACTCAAGGTACCATTTGTCAACCATCAATCCAGCATCATTTAATTTCATCTCACTATTTATAACTTCTCCAAACAAATGTTCCCTGTCTTGCACACAAAAGGTAAGAAAATAAGCACCTGCTTGCGAGTAATCATAACCTTTTAATCTAATTGACTTACGATGATGAATCTCTGGATTATATTTCATCTTTATTTATTCCTAGAGTTGGGGCATCTTTTATTTATTCCTAGAGTTGGGGCATCTTTTATTTATTCCTAGAGTTGGGGCAGACCTATGTGTCTGCCCCAACGAAATTATTATTTTATTTTCCGGTAAATTCGGGTTTGCGTTTTTCTAGAAAGGCTTTTACGCCTTCTTCTTTGTCGGCGCTAGAAAAGCAAAGTGCAAATAGGTCTATTTCTTGATCTAAGCCTTCGCGGATGTTCATACGTGAAGCGTTTTTAACGGACTCTTTACCCATTTGTAAAGCTATTGGGCTTTTTTCTGCCATTTTATTAGCCATTGCTAGGGTAAATTGCTCAAGTTCGGCAAAAGCAACTACATGATTAACTAAGCCAATAGCTTTTGCTTCAGCTGCATCAATCATATCGCCAGTTAAAATTAATTCCATGGCTTTACCTTCGCCAACTAAGCGGGTTAGACGTTGTGTGCCACCACCGCCAGGAATAATTCCAAGGTTTATCTCTGGTTGACCAAACTTTGCATTATCAGATGCAATTCTAATATCACAGCTTAAAGCAGCTTCACAACCACCACCTAAGCAAAAGCCATTAATCATAGCGATTACAGGTTTAGGAAATTCTGAGAAGGCATCAAACATACGAGTAGCACGCATTACACTACGTTGGTCAAGAGCGGTACGGCCTTCAAATTCAGAGATATCGGCACCAGCAATAAAAGCTTTTTCGCCAGTACCAGTAAAGATAACTACTCTAACATCATTATTTTTTCCTAATTCATCTAGAGCTTTAAGAATTTCTTCACGGGTAGGTATATTAAGAGCATTAAGTTTTTTAGGGCGGTTGACACGAATAAACCCAACACGGCCTTGAATTTCTAAGATAATATTTTCGTACATTAAAATTTCTCCATAAAATTAATTTGTTTTAGTATAGAAAGAGTTACCATTTATAGAAGCCTTCGCCAGATTTTTTACCTAATTTACCCTCTGCAACTTTTTGGCGTAGGATTTCAGGAGCGCGGAATACTTCGCTGCCTAGAGTAGAGAATAGATAATCGGCGATATTTAGACGGACATCTAAACCTACAAGGTCTGTTAGTTTTAGCGGTCCCATAGGGTGGTTGTAACCTAGTTCCATTGCTTTATCAATATCAGCAGCACTAGCAACACCTTGTTGTAGCATTCTCATAGCTTCAAGACCTAGAGTAATACCTAAGCGACTCGAAGCAAAGCCTGGGCTATCTTTAACTAAGATAGGTTCTTTACCTAAATGACGACTGATTTCTAGAGTCGTGTTTATAGTAACTTGAGAGGTTTCTTCAGTATAAACAACTTCTAAGAGTTTCATTATATGAACTGGGTTAAAGAAATGCATTCCTAAGACTTGCTGAGGCCGTTTAGTAGAAGATGCAATATCTTTAATGCTTAAAGAAGAAGTATTAGTAGCAAGAATTGTGCTTGGTGAGCAAAATTCATCTAACCTAGCAAATATACTACGTTTAAGTTCTAGTAGTTCTGGAACAGCTTCAATAACTAAGTTTGAAGGTGAAGCGGCATCAGATAAAATAGTAGTAGTTTTTATATTAGCTAGAGCTTTGTCGCGGGCTTCACTAGTAACTTTACCTTTTTCCACACCTTTATCAAGGTTATTTTTAATACTGTTAAAACCACGTGTAACAAGTTCTTCTTTAATATCAAACAAATAGACTTGATAACCTGCCATAGCAGCAACTTGAGCAATACCATGTCCCATAGTTCCTGCGCCTAATACACTAATAACATCAATCATAAAAATCCTCTAAAATAATTAAAATTTTGCTAGATAAAGAGCTTCTAGGTAAGGGTCACAAACACGGCTTCCTTTTACAGTTCTAATAGCTGTTTCCATATCATAGCCAAGATAGCTATATAAGTAGCCTATGGCTACAGTTGGGGAGCGGTTAATTCCTGCGGTACAATGTAAGTAGATGATATGCCCATTATGAGCAAAGTCATCTACAACTTTGGCACAATCAGGTAATTTATCTCTTAGGTCTTCTAATTGAAAGTCTTGTACTGGCTTACGTACAAATTCTATATTGCGTTTTTCATAATATTGTTGAATTTTCGGCCAATCGACTTGATACCATTCAAAATCATCGTCTGTTTGTAGGTTAATTACAGCGCTAATACCTGCCTCACGGATTAGTCTTTCAACATCATCAAAGGTTTTTGGGACAGTCCCAACATAAAGGTTGGGGAGGATTCTATTAAAATGTATTGCCATTACAAATTACCTATTTAAATTTAGGATCGCGTCGCTCAAGAAAAGCTTGGATACCTTCTTTAGCGTTTTCAGATTCAAAGCATTCTCTCTGAGCAAGAGTTTCATAATCAAGTGCTTGAGATAGACTATGTTCAATACCTTGGTAGATAGCGCGTTTAGCTAGAGCTAAGGCTCTAGAAGGGCGAGAAACAAGTTTTTGTAAAAGCTCTTGGGTTTTTGTTTGTAACTCATTATCAGAAACAACTTTATTAACCAGTCCAAATTGATAAGCAGTTTCGGCATCAAATACATCACCAGTAAAAATCATTTCACAGGCACGGGCAGTGCCTATTAGGCGAGGAAGAAAAAATGTTCCACCCCAATCAGGATGAAGTCCTATTTTAATAAAAGCTTGGCTAAAGCGCGCTGAAGATGATGCAATACGAATATCACTAGCAAGAGCTAAATTTAGTCCTGCACCTGCTGCAACTCCATTAATCATTGCTACTACAGGTTTTTCAAGCATTCTAACTTTAGTAACAATCTGACGACCGCTTTCTAATAATTTCTTAAAAGCCTCTAGGTCATTATCTTTTTGAAGACTAGCCATATAATTTATATCACCGCCAGCACAAAAACCTTTACCTGCACCTGTGATACAAATGGCTTTGGTATTATTGTCTTTTTCTAAGCTAGTTAAAGCGTCTAAAATCTCTTCCCGTGCTGTGCCAACTAAAGCATTTAGTTTATCTGGTCGATTAAGTGTAAGCCAGGCAATAGAATTTTCTTTTACTAAAGTTATATTTTCATACATAAGGTTTTGTGTATTAAGTAGTTTTAGAGATAAGAAGCTTTAATGTATTTTCTTTGCCATAATACATCTTTTACTTATTTATATTCTACTAATGTAAGCTTTTCTGGATAAAGGCTTCTGTTTTTAAGCTTTCTAGATTTTTGAGCAGGCTTTTTTGTAAATATACTTTTTCTAACTTATCATTATTGCTATTATTTATATATTAATAATTAGGGCAATAGCTAAACTATGTCAGGACAAATACCTAAAAACCTTAAACCTCCAGAAAAAAGTGAAGCACTAACAGTGGTGGTACTACTTAGTTCAATTATCTTTTTAGTAACTTATTTTATTTTTTTCTCTGAGAATAAGAGTTTTATATTAAAAGCAAAATTTACTCAAGCAGATGGGCTAAAGTCTGGTGCAGAAGTACAATGTGCAGGGGTAAAAGTTGGAGCAGTTAAGGAAATCCGGTTTTTAGGTATACCAGAACAAAATCAAACTCCTGATATATTTGAACTTATTTTAGAACTTTCTCCGACTATTAATGGAGCACCAATAGAAAAAGTTATTCATAAAGATGCGGTAGCAGTAATAATTGTAGTAGGAGCGCTTGGTGATAGAGGGGTTAATATTATTCCAGGAACCCCTAGTTCAGCCCCAGTATCAAATGGAGACTATATTTTAGGAAAAATCGAGTTAACACCTGCAATGGTTTCAGCTAATTTACAAGGAATTAGAAAAAAATTTAATGAACTTCAAGCAATTTTAGAAGAAAATGCAAAATGGATAAATGAAGGAAAAGGTAATGTAGGAAAATATAATAAAGCTAATAATGAAGCTGCTGTTAACCTAAAAAAACTACTTGCCACAACAGACACACTAGAGCCTTTGCTAGAAAAAAATAAAGGTACACTAGGAAAGTTTCGTAATGACAAAGAAATTGAAGCTAGTATAAATAGACTTTTAGATCTAGCAGATAATTTGCAAGAGGAAATAGAAAAAGGGAAGGGTACAGTTGGCCGCTTTATGCAAGATGAGAAACTTGAAAAACGAGTGAGAGAAATACAAGAGCGTAGCATTAAATTATCAGAACGTTTTCAACAAGTGCTTGAGCGTGCCCAAAAAGGTAAGGGTACATCAGGACAATTTCTAAATAACCCTAAACTTAAAAGCGACTTAAAAGAGCTAGAAGCTAGTGTTAATAAGCTTTCTAACAAAATAACTAGCAAAAGAGGGACACTATATTTAATAATGAGTGATCCTAGGTTATCAGAGAATCTTTCTGCTATATCAGTAGAAATCGCCAAACTTGCTTATGATATCCGTCAAAAACCTAGAAAATATGTTAAATTTACTTTATTTTAATATTATTTTACTAAGTTAACTTATCAGCAGGGTTTTTATTAAATTGAATTAAGATTTCCTTAATTCTCTCTTTGTTTGTCTTTATTTAAAAAAATCCCTGTGTATAATTTTGACAGTTTCGATTAGTCTAACACCTAAAATTACCCAAAATAGAGAGATTTTATTTTTTATGAACGATAATACTTGTCCGCTTTGTGGAGAAGCGGTCTTACCAAACTTACTAAGTTTACATACTCAATTAGAAAAAACTTGGTTAAGGGAACTCAAAGAAAGTAATCCTCAATGGTTTATTTCTGAAAAAGTTCCATCAGAATGTTTAGTAGAATTTAAGGCTAGGCATGAAAACTTAAAAAAAGAAGCTAACCAATTATGTTCTACAAGCGACTATAGCCCTAAAATAGGTCTTACAGATACAGATAATAAAGAAAGTGAAGTTGAAGATGAGGGGTTTTAATAACCTCTAAAATATAAATCCATTAATCCATTGTTAGGAATCTAGAAGGGGACTTGTCCACTATGAAAAAACGTTCATTTTTATCTATTTCCCTAAGCCTTTTGTTAATTATTAGTTTTGCTTTAATGAACTTAAATTGTGGAGACAAAGCTGTTGTACACAATGTAACCCTCCCTAAAGACCCTAAAAAGTCTACCTGTGAGCCTGGTAAATGGGGAGGAACCTTAAAACTTGGCATTTCTGGTGCTCCTTTAACATTTAACCCTTTTCTATCTTCTACACCAGAGACATACGAAATAACATCTAAGCTTTATGGAACATTGATTGATTATGACAATGTTGCTCAAAAAGTTGCTAATGATGGAATGGCTCGTTCTATCGATAAAGCAGAAAACAATAGTTATATTATTTATTTACGAGAAGGGCTGGCTTTTTCTAATGGAGTACCAATTACAGCCGAGGATGTAATTTTTTCTATTAAAGCTACTTGGGATAATAGGATTAATTCATTTCTTGGTGATTTAATAAAACTAGATGGCAAGGCACCAGAACTTACAAAAGTAAACCAATTAACAGTAAAAATTACTTTTGCTGACTATTATGAACCTATTAGAGAATTACTCTCTAGAATTCCAATTGTTTCTAAACGAGCAATGGAAGACTATTTTCTAAAGTCAGACCCTAAAACAGCTTATGGTCTAGATACCCCTCCAGAAAAAATAGTTTCCTCTGGGCCATTTGTATTAAAGAGCTATTCAGAAAAAGAAATTGCCTTAGTGTATAATCCTTATTATTGGAAAACAGATAATTTAGGAACAGCGCTACCTTATTTAGATGGTATTACTTATTCATTAAAAGTTTCTCGTCAAGAGCAACAAAATAATCTACTTACCAGAGGCGACTACCATGTAGCACAATTAATCCAAGCGCAAAAACAATCATTTGAGGGCAATGATAGGTTTGTCATTAAGGATGCTGGCCCTGCTATATCTGTTTGGCAGTTAGTGCTTAATTGGCGTACTGAATATGGTAAAAATGACAATGTCAAAGCAACTTGGTTTCGTACTCCTAATTTCCGTCGTGCAGTTTCCGCATTAATAGAACGGGACAAAATGGCCTCAGAAGTTTTTAGTTCTATGGCTCGACCTGCTTATAGCATAATAACTCCAGATAATAAACTTTGGTTTAACCCTGATACTAAAAAATATACTTATGATGTAAAAGCTGCTCAAAATTTATTAAGTACTGCCAAGTATGCAACAGGAGCAAACAATAACTTAAAAGATCCTAATGGAACTACAATTCGCTTTACACTCCTGCACTTAAATGAATATGTTCCTCAGCAATTAGCAAACCGTTTAGTTGAAGATATGAAAAAAGTTGGTATTCAAGTAGAACCAGATCAAGTAGATTATAAAAAGTTTTGGGGACTAGTAAATAATGGTTTGTTTGAAACAGCTTTAGTTGAATCTACACCATTATTGCCTGATCCTGTATTTATGCAGCCTTACCTAAGTAAAGCAGGAAAAAACCTTTATTTTAATGACCCATCTGAAGTAAGTTTAACAAGCGTAAGTGCAACAACAGGATCAGATGAATGGTTAGCTCAAGCAGCGAGAGGATTAAATGATGCTTTGAAAAAGCAATCAATTAAAGAGCGTCAAGACATATATAATAAAATTCAAGCTGATTGGGCAAATAATTTTCCTATTATCTATTTAGTTAACGAAAATGTGCTAGCAGCAGCACAAAAGAACTTAGGTAATTTTAAGCCTGCTCCAGTGATACCAACTTTAACTTGGAATGCAGAAGAGTTTTATTTTAAGCAATAAAATTTTTAGACCTTAAGGTCTTATAAATTAGCCGAGGGTTGAGCCAAAAGCACAATGCCCTCGCAAATTGGCGAGGTGGGCAATGTCTAAAGAATGCCAGCAATGCCACCGCTCTTTCTTAGATAAGGTCATCCATTGCCCTTATGATGGCTCATTGCTTATAAACAGCCCTGAGTTAGGTACTGATCCTTTTCTTGATCTAATTTTAGATAATAAATATCAAATAAAATCTAAAATAGGTGAAGGAAGTATTTGTAATATTTACCGTGCTAAGATTTTAGAAACAGACCATCTTTGTGCAATAAAAACTCTACGTCAAAACGTACTCAAAGACGAAGCAGCAGTTAGTCGTTTTAAGTATGAAGTGCGTGCTGCGCATAGAGTTCAACATAGTAATGTGGTTGAATTACTTGATGCTAATATTCTTGGGACGGGCCCAATGTATATGGTAATGGAATTACTTGAAGGAGTAACCCTTAAACAAGAACTACAGAAAACAGGCCCACTTAATCTAGAAAGATTATTAAATATTGTTAAGCAGATATGTGATGGTCTTGAAGCTGCACATACTAAAGGCATTATTCATAGGGATCTTAAACCCGATAATATAATGCTAATAAACCGTAATGGTAATAATGATTTTGTTAAGTTATTAGATTTTGGTATTGCCAAGGTAAATTGGGATAAATCTATAACAGCAGAATATTCACCAACAAACATTGTAATGGGAACACCCCGCTATATGTCTCCAGAACAATGTAATGGTCATCACTTAGATATACGCTCAGACATATATAGTTTAGGTATTATAATTTATGAGCTACTAACAGGAGTTCCACCATTTGTAGATGCATCTCCTCAAATTATTCTAAATAAACATACTCAAGAACCTGTTCCAAGTCTAAAACGTCGTCGTCCTAGTTTACCTAGTAGTGTTGAGCGTGTAGTTATGCATGCTCTAGAAAAGAGTCCTCTTAAGCGGCCTCAATCAGCAAAAGATTTTGCTATGGAATTAGAAGATGCAATAAGCGTTGATCCATCAATTTCCCCAGATATTTCCCGCCCTCCAGACCTAAGAAATTTATTTAATAGCCAATCACCTAGCTTAATCCCTGTAGTAAAACAGCAAAATGATGGGATCTCCATTGTTAAATATGTTGATCCTGAATATTCAAAACCACCTATAGCAATTTCTTCTGAGATTAAAACAAATCTAAAAAATAATTGGCATTATTGGGCTTTAGGAGCAATAGGGGTAATTATTTTTATCTTGATAGTAATAATAATTTTATTGCTTAAGGCATAAGCTTATCTATTATTCATACTTAATAGGATCTATTGAACCTATTTCTTGAAAACCCTTTAGCCTTAGCTGGCAGCTATCACACTTGCCACAAGCTAAACCCTCTCTATTAGGGTCATAACAGCTATGAGTTAAAGAATAATCAATTCCTAAAGCTAACCCTTTTTCAATAATTTGTGCTTTTGTTAGGTTAATTAGAGGTGTATGAATAGAAAACTTTAGCCGGTTTTCAACTCCTGCACTAGTAGCTAAATTAGCTAAATTTTCAAAAGCAGCAATATATTCTGGGCGGCAATCAGGATAACCTGAGTAATCTAAAGCATTTACCCCAATAAATATATCCGCGGCACCTAAGACTTCTGCCCAACCTAAAGCTAGAGAAAGAAAAACCGTATTACGTGCTGGAACATAAGTAATAGGAATATTTTCTTCCATTTCTCCTAAAGATCTATTTTTAGGGACAGAAACATCTGAAGTTAAAGCAGAGCCTCCAATACGCCTTAAATCAATATTAATAATTGCATGTTCGGCTACATCAAATCGTAGAGCAATTTTTTCTGCCTGCTTTAGCTCTATATCGTGGCGTTGCCCATAACAAAAAGAAAGTGCATAAAGGGTGAAGCCTTCAGATTTTGCAATTCCTAAAACAGTAGTGGAATCAAGTCCACCACTTAATAAGATAACTGCTTTTTTATTCATAAGTTTAACTATTTTAAGCTAACTTTTGAGCCATAGCCTGGGCATATTGCTGAGTAGTGGTTAGCCTTGCATGGCCTAAAAGCTCTTTTAAGGAACGTAAATCTGCCCCTGCTTCTAATAAATGTGTAGCAAAAGAATGTCTTAAGGCTTGTGGGTTAACATTTTTAAGCTCAGGGCATTCTTCCTTAATATATTTATCAATCATTCTTCCTACTGAGCGAGTAGTAATCCTTGTACCTTGATAATTAAGAAAAATAGCCATAGGATCACGCATATCTTCTGAAGCTTCTGCTAAAAGCTCTCCCCTTACCCCTAAGTAAGTCTCTATAGCAATCCTAGCATGTTCACTAAAAGGAACGATCCTTTCTTTTCTACCTTTTATTTTAATACGTAAGGCATAGTTCTTAAAATCTATATCATTTAAGTTAAGATTAACAAGTTCAGAGACTCTTAGACCTGAGCCATAAAGAAGCTCTAAGATAGCCCTATCTCGTTTCCCTAAGACAGTTTCTTTATCAGGAACTTCTAAGAATTTTAGTACTTCGTCTATAGTCAATGTATGAGGCGTTTTCTTTTCTACTTTTGGAGAAGTAACTAAATGAGCAGGATTTAGATCAATTATTTTTTCTTTTAATAAAAAGTTAAAAAATGAGCGCAACGCAGCTATACGCCGGGCAACTGAAGACTTTTTCTTGTTTTCTTGATAAAGCTTAGATACAAAGCCTCGAATTGCTATTACATCTATGGTTTTAGGCTCAACCTCTGCTTGAACGCCTGCACTATTTCTAGGAGCAATATGTTCGTAAAAACTCTCTAAATCTATCCGATAATTACGCAATGTATGTTCAGATACATTACGCTCATACATTAAATGATCAATAAATTTATCCACATATTCTTGCATAGACATTATACCTAGGGTTGGAAAATATTCTAAAACTTAGTCTTTAGAAGCATAGTAGCCTTTTCGCGCTTTTACTTTCAAGTCAGCTTTCTTTACATTAACTTGAAGTGCTCTATAACTTCCCCCCTGTTCAGTACTAGGATAAAAAGTTAATGCATATTGAGCACGAACTACGGCGGCTAACCGGTTAAAACTCTCGTCTAGATCATTAATATCTTTTGGAAAAAAGACTTCACCACCTGTTTTTTCACAAATCTTTTCTAGCTCTTTATCTCCACTTACTACACCAACTTCTTCTAATCTTGTTGCTGTATAAATTCCATAGATTACTGCATCTGCTTTTTCTGCCATTTTCAGAGCATTATCTAAAGTAGTTTTGCTAATTACGTTTGCTCCATCAGAAATAATAACAATAACTCTTCGGCCTTGAATTTTTTCTAACTGTTGAGAAGCTAAATAAATAGCATCATAAAGAGCAGTTCCACCTTTTGCTTTTAAGGAGCGAGTAGCATCGGCTAGGGCTTCTATATCAGAAGTAAAACTTTTTTCAACCATAACATCATGGTTAAAACTAAGTAATGCAGCTTGATCTACTGGCCTAAGTACAGATCTAAAAAATTTAGTAGCAGCTTGTTGTTGAAATTTGATTTTAGGTTTAACGCTAACACTTGTATCAAAAAGCACTACTAAGCGTAAAGGAGCAGTATTTTCTTTAGAAACAGTAAAAATTTCTTGTGGAATACTATTTTCGCTTAATTCAAAGTCATCTTTTGTAAGGTTACTTACTAGATTGCCTTTTTGATCAGTAACAGAAACAAGCACAGTAACTAGCTCTGTTTTTATTCTTACAACATTATCATCTTGAGCAGGTTTAGAAGTTTTGGTAGTAGGTTGTTTTTCGTCCTGAACTAAAGGTCTAACGTTTTGGGCTAAACTATTAAAGTTTAGCCAGCAAAATATTATAAAAAAGCCAGTTAAAATTAGTAGACGTTTTTTCATATTTCTAAGACCCAAAATTATTATTTTGGAAAAACCTCTTTTAGCCATTCATCAAAAGCTTCTAAAGCTAATTTTACTTGTAGCTGTCTACGTTCTGCCTTTTGTTTTACTCTGCGCCTTTCTTCTACTTCAACTGTTGGGAGTAAAGAAAATGTTATATTTGCAGGTTGAAATGGGCGCACTTCACAATTAGCAACATAGTTTAATAGGCTTCCAATTGCACTAACACGAGGAAGTGGAATTGGTTGAAGTCCTTTGCTAATACGAGCAGCAGTTATTCCAGAAACCAACCCTGTAGCAATTGATTCTACATAACCCTCAACTCCAGAAATTTGCCCAGCAAAATAAATTCTTGGCTCTTTTTTTACTTGAAGTAGCGTATTTAACATATCTGGAGCGTTAATATAAGTATTTCTATGAATTTGTCCATACTTAATAAACTCTGCATTCTCTAATCCTGGAATTAGCCGAAGGACTTGCTTCTGTTCACCAAACTTAAGATGATTTTGAAAACCTACTAAGTTGTAACTATCAGCCATTAAGTTTTCTTGCCTAAGCTGAACAGCAGCATAAGGAAATTTTCCTGTTTTAGGGTCTACTAGTCCTACAGGCTTCATAGGCCCAAACCTTAAAGTATCACGACCTCGACGAGCTAACTCTTCAATTGGTAAACATCCTTCAAAATAAAGCGCTTTCTCAAAGTCTTTTATTGGAACAGATTCAGCACTAATTAATGCATCATAAAAAGCATTATACTCGTCTATGTTCATTGGGCAATTAATATAGTCTTTATCGCCTTTATCATAGCGAGCAGCACGAAACACTTTATCATAGTTAATAGTTTCTGCATCAACAACTGGGCTAATTGCATCATAAAAATAAAGATGTTCTCTACCTGTTAGCTCACAAATAGCTTTAGATAAACTAGCAGAGGTAAGAGGCCCAGTAGCAATAATTACTTGTCCTTGATTAGGAATTTCTTTGAGTTCTGCTCTTACTAGATCAATATTTGGGTTAGCCTCAATATGGCGAGTAACTTCGGTAGCAAAAATTTCTCTATCAACTGCAAGTGCTGCACCAGCAGGAACTCGACATCCTTTTGCTACCTCAAGAAGTAAAGAATTAGCTCGACGAAGTTCTTCTTTTAATAAATAAGGTGCTGTACCTACTTCATCAGATTTTAGAGAATTACTACAGACAATTTCTGCTAATTTATCGGTTTTATGTGCGGGTGTAGGAGTTTCTGGCCTCATTTCATAAAGCTTTACTTTTAGACCAAAACTAGCAGCCTGCCAAGCAGCTTCACTGCCTGCAAGCCCTCCTCCAATAACGGTTAAATCATATTTCATTTAATTTTCCTAAAAATAAAACTACATTAGCCAATCCTTCATTAAATCATTAGGCAAAAATATAGTCTCATCTCGCTCAGGCCCTGTAGAAATCATTCCTATGGGACATTCTATTAGATCTTCTAATAGTTTTATATAGTCGCGAGCTTTTTCTGGTAATTGCTCATAGTCCTTTATATGTGCTGTAGTTTGTTGCCAACCAGGAACAGTTTTATAAATAGGCTCTACTTTCTCTAATGCACTTGCAGTAGAAGGAACTTCATTAATCTCTTTTCCATTTAATTTATAACCTACGCACACTTTTATTTCAGCTAGCTCGTCTAAAACATCCAGTTTAGTAAGTGCAATAGTGTTTAACCCATTGACCATAACCGAATAGCGCACTATTAGAGCATCAAACCAACCTGTACGACGTGCTCGCCCTGTAACTGAACCAAATTCATTTCCTAGTTCTCTTATATGTTTGCCAACTTCATCATTTAATTCTGTGGGAAATGGGCCACTCCCTACACGTGTTGCATAGGCTTTAGCAATACCAAGAGAGCCTGTTATTTTATTTGGGCCAAGTCCTGTACCTATTGCAGCACCTCCAGCAGTTGCACTAGAAGAGGTTACATAAGGGTATGTTCCATGATCAACATCAAGCATTGTTCCTTGTGCCCCTTCAAGTAAAAGACTTTTTCCTTCTTTAACTGCTTTGTTAAGAAAATAAGTAGTATCTCTAATAAATTTCGTTAAGCTCTCAGCAGCTTGAAAATAATTTTCATAGACTTCTTTATCATCAGCTAAAGTCTGTCCATTTGCTTTTAACCGTTGGTTTACGCTATCTAAATTTACTAAAACTTTTTGTCTAAAAGACTCTTTTTCAAGTAGATCTGCTATTCTTAAGCCACGACGGCTAATTTTATCTTCATAAGTGGGGCCAATACCACGACGTGTTGTGCCTACTTTCTCACTGCCTAAGGCATCTTCTGTAGCAATATCAATAGCACGATGATAAGGCATAATTAAATGAGCACGGCTACTAATCCAAAGTCTATTTTCTACATTAATTCCTACAGCTTTAAGCTCAGCAATTTCTGCTTTCAGGGCTTGAGGGTCAACCACAACACCATTACCAATTATACAAGTAGTTTGTTGATGTAATATGCCTGAAGGAAGTAGTCTTAAAATAAATTTTTTATCACCTATAACTACAGTATGCCCTGCATTATGACCACCTTGATAGCGAGCAACAATATCAAAATGCGGAGTAAGAAGGTCAACTATCTTTCCTTTACCCTCATCACCCCACTGTGTGCCAATTACTACAATATTTCTCATAGGTTATTCCTAAATTAGAAAAGCACATAGAAATCAAAATTTTAAAGATTAAGAAATTATATCTTTTTAATTTTGATTAAAGTTTCTATGTGCTTTTATTTATTAAATTAACTAGTAAAACAGTTGTTTTACTAAACCACACTAGCCCATATATTTATCTAACATACGAGCAATATTATCTTTAGTAGTAGCGCCAACTACACGTTCTTGTTCAACTCCATTCTTAAAGAGAATAAGAGTTGGAATACCTTTAATTCCATATTTTGCTGAGATTTCATTATTCTCATCTACATTTAATTTACCAACTTTTGCCCTTCCATCATAATCCTTAGCAATTGCTTCTACAGTTGGGGTTAGCATTCGACAAGGAGCACACCAAGCAGCCCAAAAATCTAGCAATACTGGAACAGAAGATTTTGCTACTTCAGAGTCAAAATTGCCATCAGTAATCTCTAGTACATTACCCGCCATTAGAATATAACCTACCTTTCTAAAATTAATTTTTTAAGTCCTTAAGAAAATTTTGCCCTAAAACAAAGCATTATAATAGCTTATTTACTTTTTTGATAAAACAATCAAATACTTTTTCTTAAAATTAATTGCCTACATGATGTTTAACAGTATGATAGACATCTAAATATTTCTTAGCAGAAACATCCCAAGAAAAATCTTCTGTCATACCATTTAAGATTATTCGTCGCCATATTTCTGGCTCATTATAAGCAATAAGCGCTTCATAAATACGCTCTAATAACTGTTCGGCTTTATAATCATAAAACTTAAAGCCATTACCTTCCATTCTTACTCTATCAAAATTTATCACTGTATCATCTAATCCACCAGTAGCGCGAACTATTGGAACTGTCCCGTAAATTAAGCTATACATTTGATTTAGCCCACAGGGTTCATAGCTAGAAGGCATCAAAAAAATATCACAACCTGCTTCAATTTGATGAGCTAGAGAATTATTGAAGCCAAAGTATACACCAACTCGATCTGGACGGCTATCACGCAGCGCTTGAAAATACCTTTCATAAGAATCAGATCCAGACCCTAACAAAACAAAGCTGGCATTAGTTTCAAGAATTCGATTCATAATCTTCATTATTAAATCAAACCCTTTTTGATCTGTCATTCTAGAAATTACACCTATTAATGGGCGTTTTACATCTACTGGTAAACCAAATCTCTTTAGTAATTCTCTTTTACAAATTTCTTTACCACTTAAATCATTTGCTGAATAATTTGCTGCTATATGTTTATCTATTACAGGGTTCCATTCTTCTACATCAACTCCATTAAGTATCCCTATTAGAGAATAACGCCTTTGTCTTAATAAAGAGTCCATCTTAAAACCATATTCAGGGGTTTGGATTTCCTCTGCATAACGTTTACTTACTGTAGTTATTGCATCAGAATATAAAATTCCACCTTTAAGTGAACTAGCAACATTACTAAACTCTAAGCCTTTTTCCCCATACATAAGATATGAACCTAGACCAAAATAAGTAACAGCATCTAAACCAAACATCCCATGAAAAGCTAAGTTATGAATGGTTAGTATAGTTGCTGTATGAGCAAAAAATCCATCATGGGTATAATTAGTACGTAGGTAAACAGGTAAAAGCCCTGTCATCCAATCATTACAGTGGATAACATCAATAGGTTGGCCTAGTTGGCGATAAAACTCTAAAACAGCACGGCTAAAATAAGCAAATCTTTCTGCATCATCTCTATGACCATAAAGACTATCGCGCCAAAAATATTCTGGTATATCAACAAAATATATTGGTACATCGCCTTGTTTTTCATACCAAATAGAGCAATTTTTTGTTTTATATGCAAATGGAACAGATAGATTTTCAATAAATAAACTACCTGTTTTGATGTTGCTATAACGAGGCATTATTATAGAAACATCACAACCTAGTTTAGCTAAAGCCTTTGGTAGAGCGCCTGCAACATCTGCTAAGCCTCCTGTTTTAGCATATGGCACAGCTTCAGATGCAGCTAGTACTATTCGTAAGTTTGTTGACACTATTTTTACCTAAAAAATCTAGACTTAGCAATTACTTTAATTATTATAAGTCCCTACTTAGCAGACCAAATATTAGGAAAGCGACTTACTGCTGTCAAGTCTAGAAAGTAGCTAAATTTTATTTCTTTAAAGTCTATAATATAAAGTAGCTATTGGCTTTAGGTAAAAATCTAAAGACTAAAATTTTTTTCTATATTAAAAATCTTCAGCCCTTTGCTTTACTTGACTTACTCCTAATGCCTAACTAATATTAAAGCCAGCGCAAAAACATCCAAGAATCAATTTCAGCGCGTAAATATTATTAGCAGTTATAGTTAAAGTTATAGATTTTCCATTAAGCTAATAATAAGTTTTAAGCATCAAAGATTTGAAGAATTAAAGCTAAACTTCTAGAGAAAGAGTATTTTTTATGGGTAATTTAGGTTGGACTGAGATGATTTTTATTGCCATGATAGCCTTAATGGTATTTGGGCCAAAAAGGCTACCTGAAATGGGCAGAAAACTAGGCCGTATAATGGGTCAGTTAAGACAAGCCTCAGACCAGTTTAAGCAAGTTTGGGATAGCGAAGTAGAAAAAGCAAATCTAAAAGATATTCAACAAAAAGTACAAAACGATCTATCACCTAATAATCTATTCAGTGATTCTACTAGCAAAACTGCTTTTGATAATACTGCTTCTTTAACAAATACAACTCAAACTACTACAGATGATCCTATTTCTTTACCTTCTATAAATAGCTCAACAGATATTTCTGTTAATTCTCAAGTTGCTCCAGCACTTGAAAATCAGCTTATTAACCCACCTGCCATAGCTCCAATAGAAAGATCTAAACCATCTTTTGACCTATCACCCAATGGTGGAGTAGAAACCATTTCCCAAACTGAAGAAGTTCAACCTATTAGCCTAACTAAAAATTAATTTATTTAAGAGATACTTCTTAAGGAATAATCAATGAGTACCACCCCAATTAATGCAGATGAACAGTATGAGGATTCTAGCGAAGAAGGTTCAATGTCATTTCTTGACCATCTAGACGAACTTCGTAGCCGCCTCTTTAGAGCCTCAATTGCAATTGCACTGTCATTTATAGTTTGTTTTATTTTCTCTGATCGCATTTATGCTTTTTTAGATAAACCTGTACGTGAAGCTTTAGACAAAATACAAAAAGTCCAATTAGAAAATGGAGTAGGACAACTTAAACCCTTAGATAATCTTCCTGATGATGCAATTGTCGATTATGTTTTTAGCCAAGATGCCAACTTGGATGGAATAAATATTCCTGCTGGTACATCAATACCAGCAAAAATTAAAACCGAAGAAAAAGGAAACCGCTTTATAGTAACAGCTAATAAAGTAGTCTTAGGTAATAGATTTATTGATGAAGGTTTTCGCCTTCGTGCTGATGCTATTGGCAATTACTCTAGAAGCTCTGTTACTGTTCATACCCTTCAGGGAGGCTTTAACTTATATATTAAAGTTGCTTTTTATGGGGCAATTGCCTTAAGCATACCAGCTATACTCTGGCAATTATGGTCATTTATTGCACCAGGACTTTATGAGCATGAAAGAAAATATGTTTGGCCTTTTGTAGGTATGGCAACATTCTTTTTCTTTTTAGGAGCAGCTTTTGCTTATTATATTGCTTTTCCTAGAGCGATAGATTTTCTACTTAGTGTCTCTCAAAATTTCCAACCATTAATAGAAGTTAATGAATATTTTGATTTAATTATCACTATTATCTTAGGTTTAGGCTTAGTTTTTCAAATCCCTACAGTAGTTTACTTTCTAGCCCGCTTAGGCTTAATGACTCATACATTTATGCTTAGGTTCTGGCGACATTCAATTGTAGTTATTTTTATTATTGCTGCTCTACTTTCACCAACAACTGATATTCCAAATATGATGGTTTTTGCTGTACCAATGATTATGCTTTATCTCTTAAGTATTGGAATAGCTTGGCTTGTAGCTAAACCTCGCCCATCAGATGATCAAGCTGAAGCAGCATAGCCTTAGAAATCTTAGGAAATCTTAGTTTTAATATAGATTTAATGTCTTGTTTATAAGGGGAAAATTGGATAAACTTCCCCCTATAACATTTCTCAAAAATAGCTCACATATTGCTTCCGAGCTTGGAGGTCATAAAATTATTTATGCTTAGAGGAAAATCTTTAGCTAAATCCCTTTCTTTTTTATTATTAGCCTTAATGATTTTTTGGCAGTCTGTTCCTCCAATGTATGCAGCACAAGAAGGTGCTAAACGCAAAAAGAGAGAACGCAAACAAGAAGATGCCAGCAAAGTTTATCAACGTTGGTTAGACAACGACGTTCTTTATATTATTACTCCCGAAGAAAGACAAGCATTTAAGAAACTACAAACAGACGAAGAACGAGAACAGTTTATAGAACAGTTCTGGTTACGTCGTGACCCAGATCCAGATACTCCAGAAAATGAATACCGCGAAGAATACTATCGTCGTATAGCTTATGCAAATGAGCATTTTGCCTCTGGTATCCCTGGATGGAAAACTGATCGTGGTCGTATCTATATAACCTTTGGCCCTGCCGATGAAGTAGAATCTCATCCTGCTGGCGGGCCTTATGAACGCCCATTCTATGAGGGCGGTGGACAAACTTCTACCTATCCTTTTGAAATTTGGTTTTATCGCTTTTTAGAGGGAGTAGGCAACGGTGTTGAGATAGAGTTTGTTGATCCTTCTGGAACTGGTGAGTATCGTATTGCTCGTAGCCCAGATGAAAAAGATGCTCTACTTCACGTCCCTAATGCAGGTCTAAATTTCTTTGAAGAAATTGGTCTTTCTAGAAAACAAGACCGTGTTGCTTTTAGTCCTGGTAATCGCGATCGTCTACCTTATGGCCGTAGAGTTCAAGATAGCCCATTTGAAAAACTACAACTACTTGCTAATTTAAGTAAAGCTCCTGCCGTTAAGTTTAAAGACTTACAAGCAAGAACAAACGAGCCTACTGTTCAATTTGATATTCTACCTTTTGATATGAGAGTTCATTTCCTTAAAGTAAATGATACATCTGTAGTAAGTTCTTTTACTTTAAAAATAAATAACTCTGATATCTCTTACAAAAATATTGGGGGAGTATCTCAAGGAACTCTAAATATTCATGCCCGTATCACTGCCTTATCAGGGCGAAAAGCTGGGCTTTTTGAAGATATAATAGAGTCTCGTTGTAGAGAAGATGAGCTATCTCAAGAAGTTAAACGAAGTTCTGTTTATCAAAAAAATGTCATCCTTGAGCCAGGCCGTTACAAAATTGATATTGTAGTAAAAGATATTGTTAGTGGTCATACTGGTATTATCCATGAAGGTTTTGAAGTACCTAAATATAGCAACGATAAACTACAATCTAGTACTTTAGTAGTAGCAGATGTAGTTGAGTCATTAAATGGTCGTGTTGCTGCTGGAGCATTTATTTTTGGGCCAAATAAAGTCCGCCCTAATGTCTCCCAAGAATTTAAACAAGGTCAATCAGTCGGAGTTTATGTCCAAGCCTACAATGTCCAAATAGATCAAGCTGAATTAAGACCTAAAATTACTGCTGAATACATCATCTCAAAAGATGGAAAAGAAGTAAGACGCTTTAAAGAAGATGGAAAAGTCAAAACTGTAGATCTTGATGGTAATGGACAACAAGTTACTTTAGGCCGTATGATTCCAGTAAATGATTTAGTCCCTGGCACTTATGAAGTTAAAGCCTGGATTAAAGATGAAGTTTCTGGTCAAATAGTTGAACCTAAAGGAAACTTTATCATTGCTGAAAATAAAGTTAAATAAAACTTAAATAATAACCCTTCTGTTTTTCTAAAATAAAAAGCCTTAGAAATTAAACTCTAAGGCTTTTTGTTTATACTTACTTATTTGTTCTTTAATTAGCTCTCTTCTTCATCCTCTGTTTCTATCGAGCTAGCACCTGCATCAACCCTTGCCCTATTTACCAGTAGATGAGCCTCACGTGTAGGTGTAGGGATTCTATATTTATCTATAGTATTTTTTATAACTTTAAGTGCATCAACCAAATCAATTAAATGCCCAACAGAAATAAAAACAGGTCTTACCCTATTTTGTGTTCTTAAAGCCATTCCAATCTGTTCACCTCTATCCATAAGGGGTGCAGTACTACCAGCATATGGTGCTAGATCATGGTATTTACCCACTAAAACAGTTTTAGCACAACCTATAGTAGGTTTATTTATAATTAATCCTATATGTGAAGCTAGACCAAAACGACGGGGATGAGCAATTCCTTGACCATCTAGCACTACTACATCAGGCTCTACATCTAATTTCTTCCAAGCCTCTAACAAAGGGGGTACTTCACGAAAAGAAAATAGCCCTGAAATATAAGGAAATTTAGCTTCTGTGACTATGGTTGAAGAACCTACAACTTCAAGAGTTTTGACATCAATAACAACAAATCCTGCATAAACAATATTTGAAAACTTTTCAAAAGACATATCTGCACCAGCAATATATCTAACTTTACCTGAAAGTTTTTGTATTTTTACTTGCTCTCGTAGTTTTTTTTGAATCTCAACCGCCTCTGTTGGCGTAACATCCCAACTATGTAGTTCTTGGTATTCCATTCAATCTATAACTCCTAGAAAATTTACTTTATAATTTTTAAAATTCCATAGCCAAAATAAATATTAAATCAAAAATCTATGTTAAAAAACTTAAAAATTACTCTAGAAATGATCAAATTTGAGCACACCTTATTTGCTCTACCTTTTGCTATCCTTGGTGCAATACTAGCAGCTAAAGGTATTCCCTCGCTGGAAAAACTTTTTTGGATTAGTATGTGTATGGTAGGCGCTCGGTCTGCTGCAATGGCATTTAACCGCCTTGTGGATAGAAAATTTGATGCTGCAAACCCTAGAACTAAAACACGAGCAATCCCAGCAGGGCTACTTTCTACACGTTATGTTCTAATATTTACTATAATTTCTAGTGCTTTATTTTTATTTTCTTCAGCACAACTTAATCAACTTACTTTACTGCTTTCACCTATTGCTTTAGGGTCAGTACTTTTTTATTCCTATACAAAAAGATTTACATCTTTTTCTCATTTAGTCTTAGGCTGGTGTTTAGCAATTGCCCCAACAGGCGCTTGGATTGCAATAGCAGGCGAGTTTCACCCCATTCCAATACTACTCTCTGCCATAGTAATGCTTTGGACAGCAGGTTTTGACATTGTTTATGCTTGCCAAGATTATGAATTTGACAAAGAATCTAAACTTTATTCAATTCCACAAAGATTAGGTATTGATCGAGCACTGTGGGTTGCAAGATTTTTTCATATAGCAATGTTTGCATTATTAGTAGCTTTCTTTTTTGTAGCAAACCTAAAATGGCTAGGCGCAATAGGAGTTATACTTTCAGCTATTCTCTTAATTCGCCAACATAGTTTGGTTTCAGCAAATAACCTATCGCGTTTAGATACAGCTTTTTTTACTACTAATGCAACACTAAGCATAATTTTATTAGTCACAGTTGGGACTGATGTATTAATAAAATAATTATGTTCTAAAATTGTTTTATTAATAGTTGATTTAATGACCAAAATAAGAAAAAAACTAGTCTATTCATAGAAAGAACCCTTAGAAATGGAATTAATCTATGAAATATGACACTACCCTAAAAGAGCTTTTCCAAAATCTCCCAGAAAAGCTCTTAGAATTATTAATTGGCAAAGAAGCTAAAATAGCAGAACTACTTCCAGTAGAATTTCCAGCAGTATCAGCTAAACGCGCAGATTTAATACTTCGCCTAACTAATGGGAAAATATATCACTTAGAGTTACAAAGCAGTAATGATGAAAAAATGATTTGGAGAATGTTAGAGTACTTTCTCTTAATTTATCGTCAATATCAACAAGCCCCTATCCAAATTGTTCTTTATGTTGGAAATAAAGAACCCACTATTAACCCTAAAATCTCTTTAAGTACTCTAGACTTTACATATAATCTAATTGATATTAGACAATTTGATGCTAATTTACTTTTAAATAGCGATTTAGTCTCAGATAATATTTTAGCGGTATTATGTAATGTCACTAGTATAAGACAAACTATCCGTCAGATACTGAGCAAAGTTATGCTATTATCTAAAACAGATAGAACTAAAGCTCTAACTCAACTATTAATTTTAACTGGACTTCGTGGTTGGAAAGTTATTACTTTGGAGGAAATTAAATCTATGCCTTTAACTTTTGATATTCGTGAAAATGAGTTTCTTTTTGATATTTTTAAACAAGGTCGTCAAGAAGGCCACGAAGAAGGTCGTCAAGAAGGTCGTCAAGAAGGTCAAGCTATTCTCTTACAACAACAACTTGAATACAAATTTGGTAAGTTACCTCAATCAATACTCAACAAGCTATTTACAGCAGATCCAGCAACCTTGCAGCTTTGGTCATTACGTATTTTTCATAGTAGCACGCTAGATGAGATCTTTAAGGATAATAATTAAAAATAAGGATCGAGAGAAAACAAAGTAAAATAGCCGCTAGAGCGGCTATTTGTTAACACTTAAACTATATTTCTTATATGCTAAATAATAGCAAAATCATAACGTTCTTGATGTACAGAAATATCTCCGCGCAAAGTTACACCACATCCTAAATAAGCTTCTATCTCACCAAAAACTTTCTTTTCTTCAGTCCTTAGAGCATTAGCTACTTCAGGATGAACTCTTAAGATAACTTCTGAAGCGGTTAGTAAATCTGTTTCTGCGGCAAAACGCCGGGCTTCAGCTAATATCTCATAACAAATTGTCTGAGGAGATTTAACTAAACCACTACCCTCACAATTTGGACAAGGGTTACACAAAGTACGCTCTAAGCTCTGTCTGACCCTTTTACGTGTTATTGCTACTAAGCCAAAATCATTAAATTGTAGCACTTTGGAAGGAGATCGATCAGTTCTTAATTCCTGTTCAAGTACCTGCATAACTTTAATTCGATTTCTACGCTCTTCCATATCAATTAGGTCTAGAACAATAATTCCACCTAAATCACGCAAACGAATCTGGCGAACAATTTCTTTAGCAGCTTCAATGTTAATCTTAGTTATTGTATCTTCAAGTCTATTAGATCTGCCTACATATTTACCAGTATTTACATCAATAGCAACTAAAGCTTCTGTTTGATTAATTACAATATATCCCCCTGAAGGCAGCCAAACTCTGGGTTTTAATGCTTTATCTATTTCTTGTTGAACCCCATATTCCTCAAAAATAGGTTTCTTCCAAGTGTAGAGCTTAACTTTCTTTACTAATTTAGGTTGGAAGCGGCTAACAAAATCTACAACTCTTGTATACTCTTGTTCATTATCAACACGAATAGCAACAGTATCATCAGTAAGTAAGTCTCTGAGAGTGCGTTGAATTAAGTCTAGTTCTCTAGCTATTAAAGCCGGTGCTTTTACTTTTTCCGCCTTCTTTCTTATGTCATGCCAAGTACGAACAAGATACATCATATCGTCATAGAGTTCTTCTTCTGTATGTCCTTCGCAGGCCGTACGAACAATAAAACCTCCAGGTGGTTTTTCTCTATCTCTAATAGAGAGCATAATCTTCTTTAAGCGTAAGCGTTCAGCATCAGAGTTTATTTTTCGTGATACCCCAATATGATGGACAGTAGGCATATAAACAAGATATCTTCCTGGTAAGGCAATATGAGAAGTAATTCGAGCACCTTTTAGAGCAATAGGTTCTTTAGCAATCTGTACTAAGATTTCTTGCCCCTCATGTAATAAATCTGTAATTGTTTGAGGGTAATATCTTCCAATATTTGAAGCCTCTCTTAAATCTCTTAGATCTCTTGGGTCTCTTAAGTCTCTTGGATCTCTTGGATCTCTTGGATCTCTTGGGTCTTTTAAGTCTTTTAAGTCTTTTGAGTCTTTTAAGGGGGCTTCTGTTTTATCACCATTTGTTACAGGTTCACTAACATTAACTTGAGGAGTTTGGGGACGAGGTGCTGGCGGGCCACCTCTTCTACGTCTACGGTTATTACGCCTAGATGAAAAATGGGATCTTTGGTCTGATTTCCCTTTCCCTTGAGATTGCCAATCACGATCATCTCTTTCTCCACCGTCTTTAGCAAGATCATCAGATAATTCATCATCAGATCTAGGTTCTGGTTTAATTTCTTCTATTGAATTTGATATTTCTACTGGCAGAGAGTTTGTTTGTTGTCTTCCTAATGTAGATAATTCTTCATCAACAATTCTTTCCAAACTAGATTTGGCATGAAAGTGTGGTTGAAGTGAGCCAACCAAAACATCTGGTTCAATTACTTTTTCTGATAGAAGAATAGGATTTTGTTCTTCTCTTCTTAACTGTTCAACAATTTTATTTTGTATTATTGCATCCTTAAGTAATTCACCTAGTTCTGGGGTTTCATCATCAATGACACGTTCATATTGTGGAGAGGTTATGGATTCTGGGGAAAAATCAGTTTCTTCTACAGTTTCTTCTACAGTTTTTTTACCGCGTTTTCTAGCAGGAGCTTTCTTTTTAGCGGGTTCTTTACGGCCACCACGACGGCGCTTATTTTGTATTGTGTCTTCTTCAGTTGAAGATTCTAAAACAACTTCTGAGACAGAAATTAAGTCTGAGGGCTGTTCTAAAGTTTCTGGGATTATTGCTTCAACAACTAGGATGGAGTCTGAAACCTCTTGAGTTTCTAGAGTTTCTTTAAGTTCTAGAGTTTCTTTAAGTTCTAGATCTTCCGTTTTCTTAGGAGAATCTACGATAGCTTCAACAGCTTCTTCTGGTTCATCACTAATTCTAATAAAGTCATGTGATGGAGGGGGGATAATAACTTGAGGGGCAAGAGGCTCTGCTGCGGTTTCTAAATTAGAAAAAGTTTGGTTTGACTCTAAGACTTTTTCTGGCTGAAAAGATTCAGATTTAACAGAATCTTCTGGAGTAAGAGTATCTTCCATCTCAAAAGAACTTTCTGAAACAGATTCATCTATATCATCTATTTCTAAAGCAATAGATGATAGTTTTATAGTTTCATCACTAGTTTTACTTTCTTCTTTAGTAGCTTCTAAATCATTTTGGATATTTTCTAGAGTACTAGTCTCTAAAATTCCTCCATTATCTTCTAGAGGAATAATAGACATTTCTTCTTCTGTTTCTAGCCCACTATCTAATTCTGTCCCTAATTCTCTTTGTTGTTCTGTTGCTGGTTCTGCTAATTCTACATTTTCTAAAAGAGTCGCTACAGGTTTAGAAAATGTAGTAATTGGTTGAGAAACAACATTACTGCTAACATAACTAGTTTTAGAAATAGGTTCTTTAGGCATTTTAGCTTCATCAAAAGAATCTAGTTCATCAAATCCTTCTTCTTCAAGAAAATCCGAGACATAGAGAAAAGCATCTCTATCTAGCCCGATATCAACAAAAGCTGATTGCATACCGGGTAAAACTTTCATAACACGACCTTTATAAAGACTTCCTGCTAGTCCTTGTGTTTCGTCCTCTCGCTCCACAAAATATTCTGTAACAACGCCATCTTCAATGATAGCAATCTTTTTTTCATGTGCGCTGGAACTAATTATCATCTCTTTTGCCATTTAGTCATTCCTCTTTTCTAGATGTCATAGCTACATTAAATTACAGCCAAATTTTTAGCCTAAAAAAGGTGCTAAGCTCTTACATATAAAATATTTAACTAGATATTTTTAAACCTTAGTTGTTGTAAAAGCCATTTTTATTAAAACCAAAACATTAGGTAAGATTATTAGCCTTTAGTAAAGAATATTCTTTCCCGTTAAATTCCCCATAAAGGCGGCTGCGTCGAACACGACTTTGCAATGTAGCTTGATCAGCCTGTTCAATTCCATATATTGCAGTTGCAATTTCTATAGGTTTAGCACCACCCTGATTACTTATCTCTAGTACCATTACTAAGAAATCGCCTTTTTCTGTTTGTTCAAAACAAACAGACTTAACAAATTTACGAATATCAACACTTTGTGAGCGATTTCTACGACTACGAGAAACTACAAATTCTTCGCTCAAAAGTAGGTTAGAAATTAATTTTTCATGTAAAGCATTTATTGAGAAAGACTTTAATTGTGGTTCTCTCTCTAAGGCTTCTAATAACGCTTTTTGGATTTCTGGTGCTGAAGTGCTAATTTTGTACTCAGCACAATTAATAAGTTTAGCAAGTGAGATAGCATTTTCTTCTAATGGTAATAAAGAAATAAACTTTAGTCCTTCTGGCATAACTCTATTAATTTTTTCTAAGAAATCTTTTTCATTTAAAACTTCTGGAGAAATAAAATCTAATACTTCTCCTTCACCAATCATCCCAACGCCTAAAGCAGGGCCATAAGAGAGTAAAGGCATAGGATGAAAACCTTGGCTATAGGAGAGTTGTATTCCAGCACGCTTAAACCCTCGGGGTAGAGCTTTAGCTAAATCCAAATGGGATAAATACTGAACAGATTCTAATTTTGTATAAACACCTCGGTAGCGGTATTGTTTTTCTGTTGCAAACTTAGCCCTATTTAATTTTAGTTGGTGTAAGCGTGGTTGAGGGTTGACAGGCACATCACTACGTACAACTTCAAGTAGAGATTGATCAAATTCTGCTTCCTCTAAGCTATCAATATTACTACCTTTTTTAGCGCTACGATATTCTTGATTAAGCTCTTTTGCTTTAATCAAATCCTTACGCATTGCAGATAGATCACAAGCTAAACCACAGTTAAAGCAAAGTAGTGGTTTACGCTCTAAAGTTTCAAATTCCTCAAAAGATGGGGGTATTGCTGTAGGACGACCTTCAATTATACGAATAGGAAAACCGCAAGGAGGAGCAATTTTTGCGTTTACTCCTTTTTCATATTCAATTGCAAGAAACTTCTTCTCTACTAAAGAATCTATATGATCCCAAGGTAGTTGAACATAACTACCATCACTAGCTCTAACAGGCAAATCCCCTAGAGTTTCACTAGGATCAAGTCCTTCCATTTGAAAAGCTTTCATCCAAAGATCATAATTAAAATGTTCATCCCATCCATCAAAGCGTGCGCCCATTCTCCAGGCCTGTTCAATAACACGACCTATACGGCGATCGCCTCTTGCCATAATGCATTCAAGCTGTGAAAGCTTAGCATTATGAGTCTTAAAGTTAAGACGGTAGCGATGACAAACCTCTCTAAGTAGATCTTGTTTTTTATATAGCTCTTCCAACGAATTCATTCTACACCATTGGAAAGGGGTTTGTGGTTTAGGAACAAAGCATGAAGCAGAAACGGTTACTTTAACATTTACGCCCATACTTTTACCTAATTGCTTCACTTTATTTCCTAATTCAGCAATTCCTCTTACATCTTCTTCTGTTTCTGTTGGGAGGCCAATCATAAAGTAGAGCTTAATTTGACTCCAGCCATAAGAAAAAGCTATTCGACAGCTACGTAGTACATCTTCTTCTGTAACATTTTTATTTATAACATCTCTCATTCTTTGTGTGCCTGCTTCAGGAGCAATGGTAAAACCTGTATTACGTACTTTAGCAATTTCATGTGAGAGGTCTTCTGTAATACCAGAAGCACGAAGAGAGGAGACTGAAAGAGAAACTCTTTGAGGATCTAGGGTTTTATTAAGCTCTTTAAGTACAGGAGTCAAACAAGTGTAATCTGCTGTAGATAAAGAAGTTAAACTAGCCTCATCATAACCACCATCACGAAGACCTCCTGTAATAGTCTCAACAATAGATTCTGGAGTACGTTCTCTTACAGGGCGGTAAATAGTGCCTGCTTGACAAAAACGACACCCATCAACACAGCCTCTAGCAATTTCTACAGCTATTCTATCGTGCACTACATCGGTGAATGGTACAGGGGAATCGCTTGGAAAAGGATATTTATTTATTTCTTCAACATAGCGGCGAAGTATTGGAAAAGGCATTTGAACATCTGCTTTAGGCTGAATTGTTTGCAAAGCATAGTGAGGAGAGTTAACTGATTGGCAAAGTATAGGAGCGTAAACACCTTTTATCTCAGCTAGTTTTGTAATTAGTTCTAGACGAGATAGGTTTTGCTCTTTTAATTTTGTATAAGCATCGATAAATTCAACAAGTAGTTCTTCTCCTTCACCAATAAGTAGAAAATCAAAGAAATCTGCTATTGGCTCAGGGCTAAAAACACAAGGGCCTCCACCGATAACTAAAGGGTCTTTAGCTTTCCTATCTTCAGAACGTAAAGGAATACCACCTAAGTCTAACATAGTAAGAATATTAGTGTAGGTCATTTCATATTGTAAGGAAAACCCTACAATATCAAATTCATTTAATGGGGTAAAACTTTCAATAGATGCGAGTGGAAGGTTAGCATTATTTAAGGCTTTTTCCATGTCTAGCCAAGGTGTATAGACACGTTCTGCATAAATACTAGGCTTTTTATTAAGGACTGAGTATAAAATTTTAAGCCCTAGGTGGGACATTCCAATTTCATAAGTATCAGGAAAACAAAGAGCAATATGAGCTTTTAATTGTTCTTTATCTTTTAGGACAGCATTCCACTCACCACCAACATAACGAATAGGTTTTTCTACGGTAGGTAAGATTTTATCTAAAGTTGCTCGATAAGAAGAAAGATTTTCCATTTTGGGGACCTTTCAGACTAAAGTACCCAAAATCAAACAGGTTATTTGTCTAAACCTATACTTAGTCAAGAGCTTACTAAAAATTTAGGTAAAAGCTCTAAAACATTTTTCTGGTAGACTTAGTTTGTCTAGCCAATTAAGTTGGAGGTTGCCAATTACTTTTTGCGCAAAATAGCAAGTTTACGTAAATCTAAACAATTTTATGTAAACAGGTAGCGCTGCTTAGACCTGTTAAATTTTGTGTCTTTAGCCAATAAATATATCAGCGCTAAAAGCTTTAAATTACTGCATTGAAAAGAGATTCTTAATTAGCAAAACGTCTCAAATTAATATTAATAACTAAGCCAATTAGAATCATCATACTTAAAACTGAGGAGCCACCATAGCTCATTAATGGGAGAGTAATTCCTATTATGGGCAAAAGCCCTATAACCATCCCAATATTAATAATTACATGGAAAAAAACCAGACCTGCAAACCCTAATATTACCAACATGCCAAAACGATCTCTTGCACGTTCAGCAATTCCAATAGAGCGCGTAATTATAAACAAATATAGCAGAAGTACAGAAATACTGCCAACAAATCCCATCTCTTCTGCTAAAACAGATGCAATAAAATCTGTATGATGTTCTGGTAAAAAACCAAGTCTGCTCTGAGTCCCTTTAGTAACACCAGTTCCTGTTAATCCTCCTGAGCCTACAGCAATAACAGACTGAAGTGTTTGATAACCATATTCACGGCGAAATTCTGGTTGCTCAAAAAGATCTGGATTAATAACAGCCTCTATTCTCATAATTTGATAAGGCTTTAGTATATGTGGTTTTAATACTTGAAAATATGTTACTGGAGTAACAATAATTGCTGTAACAGCAGCAATTATTATTAACTTTAAGTTAAAACCACTCATAAAAAGCAGTAGTGCAAGTACAGGAATAAAGGTTAAAGCTGATCCAGTATCAGGCTGAAGCATAATTAATCCCATTGGAACAGCAGTAATTAAACAGGCTATAGCAACATCTTTCCAAGGTAAATTTCCTTTACGCAAAGGGGAAAGATATTTTGATAAAGTAAGGATAACTGCTATTTTTGCCAGTTCCGATGGTTGTAGAGACATTGGGCCAAAATTAATCCAGTTTTTTTGCCCTTTTACCTCATGACCAAAAATTAAAACAGCTACTAATAGTAAAAGTGACCCTACATAAATATAAGGGATAAAATTATAGATTTTTCTATAATCTGTCAAAATAATAGTAACAAAAGCAAATAACCCAACACCAAGGGCAATAAGCTGCTTAAACCAAAAATCTTTATAAATAATTCCTGTAGAAGGAGTTGAGCTATAAATCTCAACTGTCCCTAAAGTAATTAAAGAAAGAGCAGCTAGTAGAAGTAAGCCATCAAAATCACGCCATCTAATAGTTTCTTTTAAGAGGATTCCCGCCATATTATCTTGTACCTCCTAAACCTGTTTGACTTAAAGTTTGAGGCTTATTACTAGGTTTACTTGGTTGAACTAAAGCTGCTGGTTTTACAACAGGTTTATTAGTAGCTGGTTTAGCAGGTGCATTAGTTGTAGGTTTATTATTTTCACTCGGCTTTAGCTCTCTTGTAGTATTAGGTTTTGCTACTACAGTAGAAGAATTAGAAATAACAGAATTATTTGCTTTTTTTGCATCAGTAGTAACATTTTGGGCAAGCTCTTCTTTTGGTAAACCTTTTTTCTTACGCAAATACTCTTCAAAGCAAGCTTTCATTATAGGAGCAGACTCTGTTCCTCCATGACCTGCGTGTTCAACTAAAGCGACTCCTCCTATTTCAGGAGCACCTTTAGGGGCATAACCAACAAACCAAGCATGTTCTTTTTGATCTCCTGATGCACCGCTTTGAATACCAACAACCTGAGCAGTACCAGTTTTTCCAGAAACTTCAAAACCAGGTATAGCAGCCCTACGACCTGTTCCAGAACCATTTACAACCCTCCACATTCCTTCTGAAACAACATTCCAAGTTTCTTGGCTAATACCTGCATCACGAAGTTTTGGCTCGTAAACAATAGCATCGCTTTTTTCTGTTGCTTTAGCTTCTTTAAAAATATGCGGGGTATAATATTTACCCCCATTTCCTATTCCTGTTACGGCATGCATAATTTGAATTGGTGTAGTAGAGACTCCAGATTGACCAATTGAAGCATAAACCATATCAGCTTCTTTCCATCTAGGATCTTTAGGATACTCTTTTCGCTTCCATTGACGGCTTGGAACAATACCTTTAATTTCATTAGGCAAGTCTATACCTGTTTTTACCCCTGTACCTAAAAGAGCTTCCCATTTTTCTAAATTATCAATACCTAATTTAATTCCTTCGCGGAAAAAGAACCCATTACAGGAAATTTCTATTGCACGCCTTATATCTGGCGCTCCATGGCTACCATGACAATGTACAAATCTTCCTCCTGTAGAAAGACCTCCGCCACAAGGCAAAGCTTGTTTATCGGTTATAGCTTTTTCTTCAAGTCCTGCAACAGCCATAAGAATCTTCCAAGTAGAACCAGCAGGATGACGATCCTGTATAGCACGATTACGTAGTGGCCGTTTAGGGTTATTAACTAGTTTATTAAAATCTGCTGGTTTTATACCAGCAGCAAAAAGATTAGGGTCATAGGATGGATGAGAAACTAGGGCAAGAATTGCGCCATCTCTAGGGTCATTAACCACAACCGTTCCATAAAAACCGCTTTCGCTAAGCTGTTGTTCTGCAACATTTTGAATATCTAAATCTATTGTAGTAATAATATCTTGCCCTGGAATCGGAGCAATCTCTTCCAACTGTTGTAATACTCTACCTCGACTATCTACAAGTACTCGTCTATAGCCTTCTTTTCCCATCAAAATTTTATTATAAGATTGCTCTAAACCAGCCTGACCAATTATATCTCCTGGGCGACAGTAATCATAAGTAGGATTTCTTAGTTGCTCTTCACCTATCTCTCCTACATAACCAACAACATGAGCTAAGACTTCTCCTAAAGGATAGCGGCGTTGTGGTTGGAGTTCTATTTTTAGTTCAGGATGTTCAAATTCATGAGCTTCAATCCAAGCTCTATCACTAAATGAGGCATTTGTTTTAATAACCAAAGGACGGTTTTTTGCTCCTGGCGCATTCATTATTTTTAGTAAAGCGTTTCTATCTAAGCCAAGCCGACTAGTTAATACATTTAAGGTATCTTCTAGACTGGTCATATCTTCTTGATAAAGAATAATGCTATAGGTAGGAGTACTATCAACAAGAATTTTGCCTTCAGAGTCTAGAATTGTGCCTCTAGGAGCAGGAATAGGAATTTCTCTAATTCTATTATTTTCAGCAGCTTTAAGATAATGTTCATGATTTACTACTTGTAGATACCAAAACCTTACGCCCAAAACCACAAAAAACAACAGCACAAAATACTTAAAGAAAAGAATACGTCCCCTAGGTTTGAAAAGCTGTTGTGCTGGATCGTCAAAAACCTTCTTTTTTGACATATAAAACTTTTTCACTCCATAGCTCAACAAATATATTTAGGTAAGTCATTAGAGGCTTTATTACCAATTCCCTGCTCCAGTAGAAACGGAGTAAGGGTTGTGTGCAAAAATTTTATCAAAAACAGGGAAAAGAAGAAAACTTATAATAAGATTACCTGCTGCTTGCCAAACTGTTAGCTTTATAATTTCCCTTAAGTTTAATCCTTCAGGTAAAGAATTAAAAACATAATGTAGCCCAATAAATAGCATCACATTCACAATAGAAGCTATTACCATTACAATAAGTCTTGTTAACTTATTATCGATAGCAAAACGGACATTAATAGTAGCAGTAGTAAAGCCAATTATAGTTTTAGTAAAACTACTAGCGCCTAATAAACCAACCCCTGCAATCAAATCATACAAATATCCTGTTGTTGCACCTACTAAGGTTCCTTGCATAGGGTTACGTTTAAGTGAAAGATAAACTATTAAGATAAGTGGTAGATCTAGTCTCTTAAACTCTTCTATATAGTTAGACAATAAGCCTTGCAAGGCGACAAATAAAATAATTGCTAGTATTATCTTAATAATTTGCACAGTGTTAAAACTCTAAAAAACCTAAAAGGTTTTATTATTTTACCGTTTCATCAATTTTAAGGTCTTGTTCAGAAAGCTCTAAGACTAAAACTTGTTGAAGTGCGTCTAGTTGTGCTGCGGGTTTAACAACTATACGATGGCTTTTAGCACCACTCCCAAGCCCTACTTCTTGAACATAACCAATAAGTAAACCTTTTGGATAAATACCATCTAATCCAGTAGTAATAATTGCTTCACCTTCTTTAACAGGTTCTAGCCCAGAGACATTACGCATTTCACAAAAAGCTTTCCCAACACCTTTTACTTCACCATAAGCACGAGATTCTGAGAGTTGAGCACCAACTCCTGCATAGCTATCTGTAAGTAGTTGTACTTGAGCAGCAACAGGGCCAAGCCCTATTACTCTTCCAACAACACCTGCTGGAGTAATTACTGCTTGATGGAGTTTTATACCCGCTAAACGACCTTTATCAATAATTATTTTATTAAAAAACTCATTACCAGAACGAGCAATTACTTGAGCAGCAACAGATCTATAAGGCAAGGTTTGCTGTAGTTCTAAAGTAGCAGTAACACGTTTACTAGCAGCTAATTCTTCTTTTAACTTAAATAAATCTTGTTTTAGTTGATCGTTTTGCTCTCGAAGTTTTGTATTTTCTTCTTTTGCTCCTCTTAGGTCTATATAGCCATTCCAAAGACCTGAAACAACAGAGCCTACACCCCCACCAGCCTTTTGTACTGGATATACAGCCGTTAAAACCCAACTTAATAATAAATTAGGTCTTCCATCCTTAGTACGACCATACCAAGACATAGAAAGGAGTTGAGCTACTAAGAGAATTACTAGCACTAAAGGAGTACGGTTTTTACCACCAGGTTCAACAACAGACATAATAAATTAAAAATAATTAGTTAATACTTTTTAGAAAATAATGTTTATTTTCTGTCTTTTAAGAATTAATTATGGCTATTATAGCCATAATTACCGCTTTCTAAACTAACTCTCTTAAGTAGCTCAAAATCGGCTAACATTTTTCCTGTTCCTAATACTACTGAAGATAATGGATTTTCTGCTAAGGAAACAGGTACTCTAGTTTCTTTCATTAAAAGTTTATCTAAACCTTTAAGAAGTGCTCCACCACCTGTTAAAACTATACCTCTATCAGCAATATCAGCAGAGAGTTCTGGTGGTGTTCGTTCAAGAGCTACACGTACTGCATTTACTATTGTAGAAATTGGGTCTGCCATTGCTTCGCGAACTTCATCATCAGAAATAGTAATTGTCTTAGGTACACCTTCTATTAAATCTCTACCTTTAATTTCCATAGACAAGCGTTCTTCTAAAGGATAAGCTGAGCCTAATTCGATTTTTATTTGTTCTGCTGTACGTTCACCAATCAAAAGGTTATATTTGCGCTTAATATATTGAGTGATAGCCTCGTCTAATTCGTTGCCTGCAACTCTTACAGCACGGGAATAAACAATACCTGATAAAGAGATTACGGCAATATCTGTAGTCCCTCCACCAACGTCTACAATCATATTTCCATAAGGTTCAGTAATAGGAAGTCCTGCACCAATTGCAGCAGCCATAGCTTCTTCAACTAAGTAGACTTCTGAAGCTCTAGCTCGATTAGCAGCATCAATTACAGCCCGGCGCTCTACTTGAGTAATTTCTCCAGGCACGCCGATTACAACTCTAGGGCTAACCCAAGATTTACCATTATGAGCTTTACGTATAAAGTGTTGAAGCATTTTTTCTGTTACTTCAAAATCTGCAATTACTCCATCTTTCATTGGACGAATAGCAACAATATTTCCTGGAGTTCTACCTAACATTTCTTTGGCTTCTTTACCAACAGCTTCAACTCTGTTAGTGACTTTATTAATTGCCACAATAGAAGGTTCACTTACTACAATTCCTCTACCTTTAGCATAAACTAAGGTGTTAGCAGTTCCTAAATCTATAGCTAAATCATTGGAAAAAACATTAAAGAAGGATCTTATTTTCATCTGTGGGTTTTATTTATACCTCTAGGCATTTAGTAACTAAGCATTTTTTGTTAGTTATTTGGCTTTTTATCAACGAAAAAGTTTGCAGGCGCTGTTATGTGGTTCACTGCGGTTTTTAAGGTAGCAATTGTCTTAATGCTAACTAGCCAGTACAACTTGGTTTTTATTGTATTCCTTTGCTAAGTACATAGCTTTATCAGCACAACGAATTAAATCTAATGGCAAAGACGCATGTTCAGGATAACAGGCAACTCCAAAAGAAGCCGTTAAGTAAATCTCTTTATAATCGCCATTATTTTTAAAACCATGAGTCCCAATACTCTGTCTAATCCGTTCTGCAATTATTACAGCTTGCTCGGCAGGTGTCCCCGGCAGCACAATAACAAACTCATCTCCCCCATATCGTGCCACAATATCTGTATCACGCACAAGTCTGATTATCAGATTTGCCACCTCTACTAAAACCGCGCTCCCACAAAGATGTCCATTATTATCATTAACAGCCTTAAACCCATCTAAATCCAAGAAGATAACAGAAAGTGGAGTTTTATAGCGACGAGCACGTTTTACCTCTGTTTCTAGCATTTGATAAAGATAACGTGGGTTATAAAGTTTAGTTAAATCATCTATTCGCCCTAAGCGTTCAACTTGAGCAAAATTAACAGCATTAGAAAGAGCTATAGCCAAATTATTAGCTATTTCTTCTGCATAACTTAAATCCATTTGAGTAAATATTTTATTAGTTTGTGCTATTTCTAAAACTCCTAAAACTCGTGATTGCGTAGATAAAGGTAAATATATCACTGAGCTAAACTTATTTTTTTGAAAATGTTCTTCTTGGTTAAAATCCATATTATTTTCATTAAGTAATAAAGCTCTATTATATTTTACTACTTTGGCTAATAAACTATTAGCACCTGCTAGCTTTACTAAAGTGATAGGCTCTTTTACATTAAGGTTATTTGCTAGTTCTAAAAACTTACCGTCTTCTGAAATAAGAAAAATAGCTAGAGAATCTAGATTTAGTATTTGTGGTAGAGTTTTTATAAAAGATTTTATTACCTGTTGTTTATCTAACGAGAGATGAAGTTTTGTTAATTCATTAGCTAAAACTTTTCTTTGAGATAAATAGTTATCTTCTATTTTATTTATCTGATTCCCATAAAAAAGATGTAAGGCTAATTCCTTAAGAGTAATATCTTCATCTAAATTAGAGGCAAAGCCTAGTTGAAAGGATTTTTCTTTTAATTTTGTTTTTGCTGTAAAAGAAAAAAAGGGAGTGCTAGGAAAATATCCCTTAAGAATTTTTACTATATTTTCACAGTCTGGATAAAGCTCACAAAACACAGCACTAGGATTATAGCCAGCACCAAAATCTTGAATTTCTTCACACTCAATAATTTCTGCCTCGCCATTTCCTAGTTTATCTAGTAAATTTACCCATTTAGGTAATGGTTGTGTTTTATAAACAAAAATAAACTGCATTTTTTACGTAATCTACACCCAAGTTATTAATTATTTTAATTATTTTAATTATTTTTAACTAAGTTAAAATCAAAGGTTTACTACTAGCCGTCCAATATTACCAGCTGGGTCAAAAGCTTCTAAAACAATTTGTTTTTGGTTAGCAGGTAGAGGTAAGTCTTTTTTAAAGTGACCATTTGAGTCTACTGTTACCTGTTGATTATTAATTCTTAGTCTTGCTCCAGGAGCAGTATTTCCTTCTAATTCCCAAAGTGAAGGTGCAACCTCTTTTCGTTTAGTAAGTTCAATAGGAATAGGCTCACCTTTTATATTAATTCTTACAGAATAAGGTTCACTCCATTTGGTTTCAATTTGATTTTTTGTAATAGCTCGAACTCGCCAAAAAACAGGGCCTTGACGAGGTTTAATCCATTTATATCTATTTTCTTTAATATCACTAGCGCGAAGCTTTATAGCCTGATCAGCAAAAGCTACTGTAGAAGAAACTTCTAAAATATAGCCTTGAGCATTAGCAATTGGTGCCCAGACAAATTCTACTTCTAACTTACTTTTATCTATAACAAGTTCTTTTGCACTCTCAGGCTGTGATAGTTTTGGTGGGGGTGGTAATTCAGATAGTTTAACATCTGTTTTTTCAATTTCAGCCACTTGATCTTGAGCAACATTTTGTTCTTTTCCATCGCCAAAAAATAAGGTTGCCAATCCTCCAGTTACAACTACAGTAGTCTTATTACCTTGATTATTAATTGTAGAATCAGTACTTTCACTTACACCTACTTTAACATCTCCCGATTTAATAATATGTTTATCACTATCTTTATTAGTAGATACGTTAACACCTCCACCTTCTAAATCATTTACAACTCGTTTTTGTTGTCTAGCACTTTCTCTAATAATTAAAGTTGATTCTGGTTTTAATGTGTATCTAGTCGCATCTTCATATACAATTACGGCTCTAGCGCCTGAGCCTGTTTGTATAGTGTCACCTTCGTTTAATGCCATATTTAGGCTTGCGGTTTCAAAATTTGCAACACCTTTTCTCTTAACACTAACATTACCTTCTATATTGGCAAATCTAGCAGCTTTTTCTGGTGCAGGGAGAGGAGGAGGAATAATCTTAGGCAAAATATAAACCTTAAAAGCATAGCCACCTGTTGCTAATAAAAATACTGCAAGAATTGATAAAAGAATTTTATTGATGGTTTTCTTTTGAATGATAAACCATTCTTCAGTAAATCC
Source organism: Acidobacteriota bacterium (assembly GCA_016213785.1). GTDB lineage: Bacteria > Acidobacteriota > Blastocatellia > Chloracidobacteriales > JADJPF01 > JADJPF01. The sequence continues at coordinate 47,320 of JACQZQ010000008.1, read as the reverse complement.
TCTACGATTTTTCGGTGTTGACATATCTCTTAACCCATTAAAACCTAATTTATTATTATTTTCACCTAGCAAAATTCTGTAGATTTAATATTAAGTTTATTAAAATAAACTTAATAAAATCCTAACAACTTTTCAAAACTATATTTATTTTAGCAAATATATAAATTTATGTTACTTATTATCTTAGGGGCAAGACAAAATGTTTTGTGTAAGTTTAACCCTCTTGCGTTTGAAAATCATCAAGTATTTTCTCTAATTCTCCGGCACTAACTAAATAAGTTTCACTACAAAAATGGCAAGTAAGTTTAGCTCCTTTATCTTTTTCTAACATATCGACTACTTCTATTTTACCTAAAGCAGCAACTAAGCTTAAAGCCCTTTCATAAGAACAATTACAACGAAACTGTACTTCTTTTCTTTCTAAAATTTCAAAATCTATCTCCCCTAATGCCTTACGTAACATATCTTCAGGAGTAAATCCTTCGCGGATCATCGTAGTACTAGGAGGAATTTTAGCTACATTACTAGCAATTTTATCTATTAGTTTTTCATCAGCACCAGGCATAACTTGAATAATAAAGCCGCCAGCAGCTATAACTTCTCCTTCTGGGCTAACAAATACACCTAAGCTAACATCTGATGGTATTTGCTCAGATTTAGTAAAATAGTAGGCTAAATCCATTGCAATTTCCCCTGAAACAATTGGGACTGAACCATAATAAGGTTCACGCGAAAGTCCTATTTCATAACCTACATCTCTAATTACATAAAGGGTTCCAGTACCAACAGCACCACCAACATCTAGCTTACCTTTTTCATTTATAGGCAAGTCTACTTGAGGGTTTTTTACATAACCTCTTACATTACCATGAGCGTCTGCTTCTCCAGTAATATTTCCTATTGGGCCTCTACAATCAAATTTAATAGTTATCCTTTCCAGATCTTTAAGTAAACTCCCCATCATTAATGTTCCTGTAAGTACCCGTCCTAAAGCAGCAGAAGATGTTGGTAGGGTGTTATGTCGTTTACAGGCTTGATCTACTAATGATGTGGTTACAGCAGCCATACAACGAATAGTTGAGTCTGCTAGAATTGCGCGAATAAGCAGGTCTTTAGACAAATCTTAATCCTTTCACCTAGTTTATTAAAATACAAATAATGCCAAACAATCTTAAATAAGGCTTGTTTGGCATTATTTACTTATAGCTTGCTAAAAACATTTTTTATTAGCTAAATATATCTTTAACTTTGTCAAAAAGCCCTTTTTCTTGAACAGGAGCTTTAACATCAAATTTAGCTAATTCTTCCAATAAGCGACGTTGTTCGCGGTTTAGATTAGTTGGCGTAACTACATTAATAGCAACAAATAAATCTCCTCGTCCACGACCACCTAAAGCAGGCATTCCTTTATTTTTAAGTCGAAACACTTTTCCATTTTGTGTTCCTTCGCCAATTTTAAGTGTTTCTTCTCCATCAAGTGTTGGGACTGCTACTTCAGCCCCTAAAGCAGCCTGAGAAAAAGTTACCGAAACAGTGCATTGCAAATCATTATCTTGACGTTGAAAAATAGGATGCTCTTTAATTACTATTACTACATAAAGATCTCCTGCTGGCCCGCCTCCAATTCCTGCCTCGCCTTCACCTTGAACACGCAACCGTGCGCCAGTATCAACTCCGGGAGGAATTTTAATTTCTAAAGTTTTTTCTTTAGAAATACGGCCTTCACCATGACAGTCTTGACAAGGATCTTTAATAGTTTTTCCTGTCCCACGACAATAAGAGCAAGTCCTGCTAACGCTAAAAAACCCTTGTTGATAGCGAACTTGACCAGCACCATTACAAGTGGGGCAGTTAATAGGAGAAGTTCCTGGAGCAGCACCACTTCCTTGACAGCCTGTACAGTTTTCTAAACGGGGTACAGTTATTTTTGTTTTTACACCTTGAGCAGCGTCTTCTAGGCTTATTTCTAAGTCATATCGAAGGTCTGCACCTCTTTGAACTTGGCGAGATCGACCACCTCGGCCAAAAATATCATTAAACCCAAACAAATCTCCAAGAATATCTTCAAATCCAGGAAAGCCTGCACCACCAAAGCCACCAGCTCCAGCAGATGCAGCAGAAGTCCCTACGCCTGAATGACCATAGCGATCATAACGAGCACGTTGATTTTTATCACTTAAGACTCCATAGGCTTCGGCAGCTTCTTTAAATTTTTCTTCTGCCTCTTTATCTCCAGGATTTTTATCTGGGTGATATTTAATTGCTTGCTTACGATAGGCGCTTTTAATTTCTGCTTCACTTGCATCTTTAGAAACACCTAACACTTCATAATAGTCTCTTTTGTTATTACTACTCATAATAATTAAATCTAAATTACTCCAAATAGGGTTAAGTTTTACTACAAAGTTAAAATACTTGCTACATCCCGCCGCCAGGCCCTAGCCCACCGGCAGCACCAGAAAACATAGCATCTGTAATAATTCTCCCTATCTTTTCTAATTCTGCTAAATTTTGTTTTATCATCCCTATATCATCGCTTGCCATAGCTTCTTTAGCAACCATTAAAGTATTACGAACAGATTCTTGTTCGTTAACAGAAAGCATCCAACCAAATTCACTAAATGAGCGCTGGGTGTTTTGTAGAAGCCCTTCTAGGCGATTTTTTAGCAGCAAAATTTCTTTTTGTTGTTTATCTGCCTCTTCATTAGCCTTAGCTTCTTCAATTAATCTATATATTTCATCTGGAGAAAGCCCTGATGATGGAGAAATTTTCATAGCCTGCTCAAGTCCTGTCATTTTATCACGAGCAGAAACTTCTACAATCCCATCTACATTTATCTCAAAACTAACTTCAATTTGTGGCACACCGCGAGGAGCAGGAGCAATTCCAACTAACTCAAACTTTGCAAGTGATCGGTTATGTGTAGCTATTTCACGCTCACCTTGCAAAACATGGACTTCTACAGTTGATTGATTATCTGCTACAGTAGTAAACACTAAACTCTTCTTTATAGGTAAAGTAGCATTGCGATCAATAATCTTAGTAAACACCCCTCCTCTAGTTTCAATACCTAAAGAGAGAGGGATAACGTCTAAAAGAACTAAGTCTTTAACTTCGCCAAGTAACACACCACCTTGAATAGACGCGCCCATTGCAACTACTTCATCTGGGTTAATTTCTGCTGATGGTGCTCGGCCAAAAAGCTGTTCTACACGCCTTTGAACGATAGGAGAGCGAGTTTGACCGCCAACTAAAAGAACTTTATCAATATCACCTTGTTTAAGTCTTGCATCCCAAAGAGCTTTTTGACAAGGCTCAACAGTTCTTTCTACTAAATCTGCTACTAAATCTTCAAATCTATTTCTACTTAAAGCTTTATTTAAGTGTTTTGGGCCAGAAGTATCAGCAGAGATAAAGGGGAGGTTAATAGTAGCTTCCATTGTGTTAGAAAGCTCACATTTAGCGCGTTCAGCGGCTTCTTTAAGGCGTTGAAGGGCTAAGCGATCTTGACGAAGATCAATATTAGTTTCATTTCTAAATTCATCAATAAGCCAATCAATAATACGTTGGTCAAAATCCTCACCACCTAAAAATGAATCCCCGCAAGTTGATAGAACTTCAAACACTCCATCATTCATTTCTAGTATTGAAATATCAAATGTTCCTCCACCTAGGTCATATACTGCAACTTTTTCTGAAGCTCTTTTACCAAGCCCATAAGCTAGAGCAGCAGCAGTAGGTTCATTAATTATACGTTGGACATTAAGACCAGCAATTTTACCGGCATCTTTAGTAGCTTGGCGTTGGAAGTCATCAAAATAGGCTGGTACAGTTATAATTGCTTCATCAACTTCATCACCAAGAAAGTCTTCTGCTGCTGATTTTAATCTTTGTAATATAATTGCTGATACTTCTGGTGGTGAATAATCCCTGGTTTGAATTCTAACCCTAGCATCCCCGTTAGCAGACTCTGTGATTTCATAAGGAGATGATTCTTTTGCACGTTGAACTTCTGGAGAGTTATATTTACGACCTATTAAGCGTTTTACTGCAAAAACCGTATTAGCTGCATTAGTAATAGCTTGGCGTTTAGCTATTTGGCCTACTAATCTTTCTCCTTTATCAGTAAAGCCTACTACAGAAGGTGTAGTACGTCCCCCTTCTTTGTTGGGTATAATTTGGGTTACGCCTCCCTCCATTACAGCCACACAACAATTTGTTGTCCCTAAATCAATTCCTATAACTTTGCCCATAAAAAATATCCTAAAATATTGTAATATTCTAAAACTACTGACTTCTAAAGCCAAAGCCTTACGCTATTATAACAAGTTTTTAAAAGAATTAAGTGTTTATTTAATATTTTATAATCGGTAAGTTAATCTAGCAAACTTTCTAACTATGAAATATAGCTTATTTACTTAAAATATAGCTCTAGGCTTTAGAATATTACCCCCGTACAGAAACTTTTACCATTGCTGGACGAAGTAGTTTTTCACCTAGCTTATAGCCTTTTTGTAACTCTGCAATAACAGTATTTTCTGGTAATTCATTATTTGCTTCTGTAGTAACAGCCTCATGGATATGAGGATCAAAGGCTTCTCCCATAGCTTTAATAGGAGAGAGTCCAAGTCCAATTAAAACATCTAAAAATTGTCTATGAATTAGTTTTACACCTGTTAAAATGTTTTCAAAAAGAACTTCATCGCCTTTTGGAGCAGATTCTAAAGCACGTTCTAAATTATCTAAGACTGGTAGAAGTTCTATTACAACATTAGCTTTTGCTTGTAAATTTACTTCTGTACGTTCTCTTTCAACCCGCTTACGGAAGTTTTCAAACTCTGCTTGGCGGCGCATTAATTGTTCATAGATCAGTTTTTTTTCTTCAGAAAATTTTGCAGCGCGTTCTTGTGCATCTGAAAGTTCTATTAAAAGCTGTGCAGCTTCGCTTTCGCTCATCAAAGAAGTAGTAGTGTTTTCTTCAGGGCTTGGGTCTGTTTCAGAAGCATCTGAAATTATTGCATCTTCAGCTAAATCTTCTAATTGCGGCTGTTCTTCTGTAATTTTAGGGCTTGAGGTAGTTTCTACCTCTGGAGTAGTTTGAGATTTTGTTGTTGCAGCATTAGCCGTATTGGATGATTGAGTGTTTTCTATGGTCATCTTAAGATAAAATCCTATAGGTTTAAGGGTTTATTTTAGAATAAGTTATTTTGACTTTTAACATACAATAGACAAGTTAGCGAGAAGCAAGCTGAATATCTTCGCTAAAAACTTTCTCAAATAATCGAGCAATATAATTAACTACAGTGATCATTCGAGCATATTCCATACGAGTAGGCCCAACTACTCCAACTCCTCCAATAACGTTCCCATTATATATATATGGAGATGTTATAATTGTACAATTACGTAAGCTAGGAGTATTATTTTCTGAGCCAATACGAATACCAACTCCTGTATTAGCGGACTCTGCCAAACATTCATTAATAATTTTTAGCAGTTTACCTTTTTCTTCATACATCTTGAATAAAGCCCTAAGTCTTTCTGTATCGGTATCTGTAAAATCAGGTTTACTTAAAATGGTTGAAGTGCCATCAACATAAACTTCACCTTGCACTTCATCTGTTATTTTTTGATTACATAGCAAAATTGCATTTTGTAACAATCTGTCATAGAGTGCTTTTTCTTCAGACATTCGTCTAAGTATTTCGGCTCTAATAGCGAACATACTTAGACCCTTAAAATTATCTGTCACATATCTAGCGGTTTTATCTAGTTCGTGTTGAGAAAAATCTCCTTCAATACGAATAACCCGATCGCGAACCAGTCCAGTTCGAGACACTATGATAACAAGTATTCGCCCATCTGTTAACTTAATAAATTCAATATGTTGAAGAAAGTCTTGTGTAATACTAGGAGAAACTACTATACCAACATTATTTGACATTTGTGATAGCACATGTGAGGTACGCTCCATAAAACGAGTAGCGCTATTAATTTCAGAATCTAAGAGGGAGATTTTTATAACAGACTCATCAGATTTTGAAATTTTAACCTGTCTTAAAATACTATCTACATAAAACCTATAGCCTTTATCTGAAGGAACACGGCCAGCCGAAGTATGTGGATGTGTTAGATAACCAGCATCTTCGAGATCTGCCATAATGTTGCGAATAGTAGCAGCACTAAGTTTCTCTTTTGAATGTTTTGAAAGAGTTCTTGAGCCTACTGGTTCACCTGTATCAATGTAGAGTCTAATAACCGAGAGTAAAATATCTCGACTACGTTGATCAAAAACAAACTCTTGTGTTTTTTTGTTTGGCATAACGCAACAGCCAAATAAGGTTGATTATAATAAATTTCAATAAATTTTGATAAAAACGCTTAACACTAACACTCTTAATTAAAGGCTGTCAAGTCACTACTTCTAATAACTCGTCTAAATACCGAGTGTTAGCTATAGTTTGGCTAACTTGGTCTAACTTAAGTTCTTACTCAAATATTATAAATAATAGTAAAGGAAACTTACTAAATAGAAATAAATTTTATAGAGCTATTTTTTCTATAAAAGGTTTTAACATTTTAAGATTAGTTTATAAAGAAAAAAATTATCCTTAATTAATTTAAATCTTTATAGAGAATTAAAAATAAAATCAGGTGAAGTTATGCAAAAGTTTTGGAAAAACTGGAACTTTGCTTTTCTACTCGCGTTATTAGGGGGGAAGGTTAATATTTAATAAGGTTCAAAAAATCAATAGATTAGCTTTGGGTTTTCTTAAATATTGAGCTTTTTACAAGTAATTTTCCTCCTCTTCGGTTTTGGTTCCCGCCTAGCAATTCGGTAGTGTTAGGCGGGCTATTATTTTTTAAACCTACAAATACCTTTTAATCTAAATGTTTTAGTTTTTATTTAATAGTATGTCTAAAACCAAACTGTAATAATCTTTGATTAGATGAAAACATTACACCAACATTTTCAAGTATAAATCTACCATTTTTTTGGCGTGGGAGAATAAAATTTCCTTGCAAGTCTTTAGAAGCAACTTGATTTATTAAAGTCCCTATATTAGCACGATTTAAGACATTAAAACCTTCAATAAAAAACTCAAGTTTATGTCTTTCTTTTAATGTAAAAGACTTTGTTAATCGTAAATCTAAGGCAGCAAAACTTGGTTGAATACCTAGGTTACGCCCTATTTTATTTGGTCTATCGCTTGGCTCAAAAAAATCTCCGTTCATATTAAGGTCTTCATTTGCAATTAGGTTAAACGGCAGACCTGAATTTATCCTTAGTATGGTTGAAAGCGAAATTCCTTTTAGTAAAGTCTTATTAGGCAAAGCCATTAAAGCAGATAAATAGAGTCTATGTCTTTGATCAAAACTAGCTAAACCCTGATCAGCCCTAGGATTTAGTGGGTCAGATAGCTGATCACTTGTTATAGAAACAACATTTGTTGAAATATCTATTGTTTTTGAAAAAATATAGTTTGCTAAAAACCCAAAATTTTCTGTAAAACGCCGCTCAAAAGATAAGGTAAGCCCATTATAGTAGCTATCAAAACTTGATCCAAATTCAAAAACTGCTCCACGATCTGGAAAAATACGGTCTGTAATTTGACTACCTAAAGCGTCTCCTGCAATTGGCCTTATAACAGGATTTATATTTCTTAGGCTAAGTAGTTTAATACCTTTAACATAAGTGTAGTTTGCTGAAACATTTATATTTTTATTTATATAGTAGTCTAACCCAAATACAATTTGCTGTGAGTAACTATTACGTAAATTTGTTTGATGTTGAAAAGTGGCTGCAAGTTGAGGAGTTATAGGAATTCCTTTGGGAGCATGATCGCTTTTTGGGAATCTTTTTTCTGCTAATGTAAAGGGTAGAACAGAAAAAGGAAAAGTTAAAATTGCTACTTCAGCCTTTTTACTTAACTCTACATCTAGGGCTGGTGAAATTAAAGGTAGGCCAAAAAATAAACCATAACCTGCACGAAAACTTAAGTTTTGTATTGGTCTATAGGAAAAAGCTACTCTAGGGCTAAAATTCCCATTATTGCTTGGAACTTTAGCTAAACGGTTAAGATCATACCTTAAGCCAAATTTAATTAACACGTTGTCTTTGGCTTTTAATTCATTTTGAGCAAAAAGAGACAAAAATTTTCCTGTTACTCCTACTTTAGGGTCAACAAAAGATTGAATATAAATAAGCGGAATAGGGATTTTGTCTAGAGCTATGCCTTTAGGAAAATTAGGAATTACCCCTGGAAGTATTCCAGAAAAGAATTTTAAGGTATTAGTCTGTGCAGTGTTACGTAGAGTAGGATCAAAAGCCTCTAATCCACTTAAGTTAGGCAAGTTAGGCAGTCCACTAATAGCACTTAAATCTAGTGGTGAGAATATTGCTACTCCACTATTAAAAAAGGGGATTTCTGTTTTACTAGAGGGCACATTAACATATTCAAAATCTACACCAAATTTAACTTGGTTTCGGCCCTTGATAAAAGAAAAATTGTCAACAAATTGATAAGTACTTTGTGTATAAAGCTGTGGCAGACGTGAAAAAGTCCCATATGTTGCTTCATCATTTTCATTACTACTCCCAGTACTAATTCTTAATTGAACTGTATCATCAGGAGGCAAAGTAGCTTGATCTCTGTAGCTATAAAGAAATCTAGCTTCATTAACAAAATTATGGGTTGGATTAATATAAGTATAACTTGTTGCAATAGCATTATCTTTTATTCTACTTGCACCCCCATAAGTCTCTAGTTCATTAAAACCAAAATTTTCCCCATCGCCCTTAAAAGTCCCTCCAAAGTTATAGCGAAGCCAAAGACTAGAATTAGGAGTAAAGTTATTATCTAAACGGCCTGATAAATAGGTTGCAGCCTCTGAAGCAGAAACACTTCCACCTCGGTTAGGAAAATTTTGCCTATTTAAAGAATCAAGAATTGATTGGTTAATAGTTATAAATTTCTTTTTATCTAAAGATAATCTTTCAAAAGAAAGAAAAAAGAAACTCTTATCTTTTTTTAATGCACCACTTAAACTAACTCCAAATTGATATCTAGAAAAGGGTTGTTTTACTAAAATAAACGGATCACGTGCATTAGCTCTATTATTACTATAAATAGAAAATATATCGCTAATAAATTGATTGCTTCCGCTACGGCTTATAACATTAGTAATCCCACCTAAAGCACGTCCAAACTCAGCAGAAAAACTATCTGCAACTACTTGAAATTCCTGTATATTATCTTGTCCAAAAATATTTTTTATAGAACCTAAAAACCGATCATTATTATCTAAACCATCTACAGTAACATTATTAGAGCGCCCAGATTGACCACTAATAGAAAACCCTGAAGAAATTGTAATAGATCGTGCAATTTGTTGATCAGAAACAAAACCTGGAGCAGTTAAAGCAAATTGTAGAAAATTGCGTTGACTTATAGGAAGTGATAGAATTCGCTTTCTATCAATATTAGTACTACCTTCAAGCCGATTTAAGTTTTCACTAGCTATAATTTCTATAATATCTTTAGACCCAGCAGGGCTTAAAACTATTTCTAATAAAGCGGTTTTACCTACGCTAAGTAAAACTTGATCCTCAACATCATTAAACCCATCAGCAGAAATATTAATTTTATAAACACTTGGAGGAAGTTTTAAGAAATTAAATTTCCCTAAGTTATCAGACATAGCATCACGGGTTAAATTAGTATTTTCTTGTATAATAGTAATAGTTGAGCCACCTATAACATTACCTTGAGTATCTTTTACTAGTCCTACAATTTCTCCTGATGTTGAATCAATTTGTCCAAAAGCTATTAAAGGAAAGCCTAGAAAAATCACTAATAATAAGACACGTAATACTAACATTTTTTACCCTTTTTATTAAATTATTCTAGTAAATATGCTAATACAAGAAACGGCAAAAGTCTATAAGTTAGTATGCGTTACAGTTAGTCTCTTATGTAATTTTTATAGCTATCCCAAAGATGACAAACTTTTATACGAAAAATAGCTAAATCTTCACTAACAGCAAATTTTTTAGCAATTCTATCAGCGGAAATCCCTCTTTCGACTGAGAGGCGAAGCATATAGTAAGGAATTAATGCGGCTGAGCCTACACCATAAGCTGCTTCTTCCTGAGCTTTATTAAAATCACGAAACTGAGTTTGATTATTTAATGTATTATTAGGTGTTATTAGGCTAGGAGTATGACCTAAGACAGTATGAGAAATTTCTTCCATTAAAGTTGCTCTTTGGCGTTCAGGGCTATGTTTAGGGTTAATAAAGACTAGCCTCCATCCATTAGGAAGGGGCATAGTAGTAGCTCCTGACCAATCCTTAGAATTTCCTTTAAGAAGTGTATTACGAGTTTCTATTGAGAGTTCAGATAAATAACTAATATCAACTACTTTTAGTTTAACTAATGGTGCTAGCTGCCAAGGATTTAATGCTTTATCTAGTGGGGTAGCAGCTATTTGTCTAATTTGAAGACCTATTTTCTCAAAGATTTTACGTTTAATCGTTGGTGGTAGTAATTCTGTTTCTGAAATATATTTATTTTCTTGACCGACTAACATAAGGTTGTCTTTTAGTAACGGTTTTTTTAGTAGGTTTACTTGATTCCGCTAAATCTACTGGAAAATCAGAGATTGCAAATTGAGTATAAGCAACTCGAAATAGTTCGGCTAGAGCTTTTGCTGTTTCTGCATTTAGGTTTGGGTCTGCTCTTAAATGTGCTTCAACTGCATCAGGAGTAGATTTATAAAAAACACCTTCAGGTTTATTTTGTGTTGGGATTTGAGGGATTAGTTCTCCTCTCATTAAATTATCAACTGGAATACCTAACCAAGCTGTTAATTTAGCTAAAGTATCACTATCTGGAATACAAATACCGTTTTCTATTCTAGATAAAGTAGATGGGCTAATTTGTGTAATTTCAGATACTTGACGAATACTTAAGCTCTCATCTTCTCGCTTTTTTTTAACATATTCTGCTAGTTCTACTACATTTAGTAGGCTTTCTGTCATAAATCACCAACCAATAGAAAAAACATATTTTTCGCTTTTGCAGCTTAACATACTTAAGCATTATCTTACAATCAAAACGTTTCATCTATGAAACATTTTTCCTCGTAAAAATGTTTCATAGATGAAACGTTTCATACTTGAAACAAAATTACTATTGTGATAGTATGTTTCATAGATGAAACAAAGTGATTAATTAACAAATTAAGGAGTAAGAAAAATGAATACAGCCATTAAAAATTTAAATGTACGTACCAAACGAGCTAAATTAATCGCTGAAATGGGGTTAATAGTAAGAGATGAACATGGATTTAATGTAAAATCACCTAGCAATCATAATGATAATTTACGAGTTTGGCGTGATGAAAAAGGGCGTGTACGCTGTTCTTGTACTGATTTTGAAAAAAACTTTCAAGAAGACGCTCGCTTTCGTTGCGAACATATTTTAGCAGTAAAATATTTCTTAGAACCTTTATCTGAAAACTCGCAATCACAACAAATAGAAGAAGTAACAGAAACTATAAATATAGCTCAAGAACCCTTAGCTCAAAATATTATAGAAAAAAGTTTTGAACAAAATAAAGAAAATGAGAATTTAATCGTTTCATCTATGAAACAAAATGACGAAATAAACGTTGTTTCATCTATGAAACAAATTAATGAAATAAGTACTGTTTCACCTGTCAAACAAAGATCTAAATCAACAAATATTTCACCTATGAAACAAGAAACTTTATCTGAGGATAAATTAATGAAACAAAATACAAATAAAGTAACTGAAGAAGTTATTACTCCAGTATTAACACCAGATTTAATAATTATGGAGGAAACTATGGATAAAACTATGGATAAAACTAGCCAAGATAATTTTGTTAATATCTTAAAAGAACTCTCAGCCCCAATTTCAAGAGAACTCATCCGTCAAAGATTTGGGTGGACAGATAAAGCTGGAGTAGATCACGAGATTGATTATATTGAGTGGCATACTGTAGCAGATATGCTGGATCGTATTTATCCCCGCTGGTCACATGCAGTTAAAGAGGTTCGTCAAATTGGTGAATTAGTAGCTATCACTGCATCAATAACTATTATGGGTGTAACTCGTGAAGGAGTAGGAACTGGTTCAGCTTATGATGAAATTGGAATTAAAAAGGCTGAGCACGACGCATTAAAACGAGCAGCAGTAAAATTTGGTATAGCTAGAGATCTCTATAAACACACTGATGAAGACTTAACTGCAAATGGTCAACCACTTCGTTTTCCACGCGATCCAGTAGCAAAAAACATAGCTGAAATGGCTACAACTAAACAACATGCAGCAATTCGTGCTATTGCTAATGCTAACGGAGTTGATGCAGAAACACTTTGCCAAGAATTGTTTAATTGTAAAGTTGCAGAACTTAGTAGACGTGCAGCTTCTACATTTATTGACCACTTAAAGAATGTTAAACAATCTATTTCTGCTTAACCTATTGGTTTAGTTTGAGATAAAAAGCAAGAAGTAAAATTATGGAGGGTATATGCAAACACGCTCATCACAAAATAACCTAGCTCCATCTTTATTTGATGATTTGCCAGTTTCTCAAGAAGAACAAAAGCAAAAACAGGAAACCAAAAAAAATTATATTATTAGTCTTTATAAACAGGGTCATACTGATATGCTAGTAGTTGCTCAAATGGCAAAAACTAAACCTAGCTATGTAGCTAGTGTGCTTCAAGCAGCAGGTTTAATTAGCGGCTATACAGATCTTTATACTACTCCTGTAACAGACCAAAATATTTATAGCCGCTTTTTTAAAAATATACTTAGTTTTAAGGATGTAGCATCAGCACGAGAATCTGTAGATAGGATTGATAATCTTTTTCGCTATTTTGGGAGACTTGGCGACCGTGCTGGTCAGCATCATGCTCAAGTTTTGGCCTTAACAGGTCGAAATCGTGCTCGTTGGTGCGGCAAGTATGAGGAAGCCCGCATATTTGCTGAATGGCTGATGAAGAACTAATTCATCAACCCAGAGGTTTCACGTGAAACCTCTGGGGACTTTTTCAAAATTCTTTCCAACTAACTTAGCCGCTTTTTATTATTATCAAAACATATTTAAGTTTTTTACTAAATAAATCTCTTAGGTTTCTTTAATTAATTTTATTATACTTGAATTAATTATTCCTTTATCAGAAACACTTTTACCATCAAACGAATAAGTAATAACACTACGTGATAATATATTTCTAACAGCTTCTTCTGCTTCTAATTCAGCCCATCTAGCTTCTACTATCTTTCCTTCAAAAAACTCAATCTTTGCATCAGAAAAATCCTTAAAACACATTTTTAGTGTTCCACTTAATTGATACTTTACAATTAATTCTATCTTTTGCTTCAATGAAGTTTGTGCTAAAGGAGTGTAAAAATCTTTGCTTAAACTTGTGTCATTTTTAGAACTAATTAGTTTTTTTATACGAATAAGTAATTCCTCAACACTAAAAGGCTTGCTGATATAGTCATTTCCACCTACGCTTAAAGCCTCTAAACGTACTTCTATATCTTTATAGGAACTTATAAAGATAAAAGGGGTCGTTTTATATTTTTCCATCTTTCTTGTAATTTGACATAATTTAATTCCATCTATCCCTGGCATTTCAATATCACAAATAACAATATCAAAATCTTTTTCTTCTAACATCTTTATTGCTATTGTCCCTATTTCAGCTATTTCAACAGCAAATTTTACTACCTCTAAAGAATTAGAGATAAAGGATTTGTTATTTAACATTTTAGTGATAGTTTTTCCTATTATAAGATCATCATCTACCACTAAAATACTTAATATTTTTTCCATTTTATCCTCTTAAATTATTATCAAATTTAATTTGTATTAAATGCAGATAAATTTGTTGAAGGTTAACAATTAGATATTATTAAGAATAAAAAATTTGTTTTGCAAGTAAAAACCCTTACATACCTGTGCTACTTTTTGCAGCAAGTTGTCCACAAGCAGCAAAAATATCCTGTCCCCGAGGCCGACGAATAAAGGCCGATAACCCACTATCAATTAAAATCTTCTGAAAAGCTAAAACTCTATCTGTTGATGAGCTTTCAAAAGGTAATTCCTCCGCAGGATTATGAGGGATTAAATTTACTTTTGCTTTTAAGCCTTGAAGTAATTTTACTAGTCTTTTTGCGTCTAAATCGCTATCAGTAACATCTTTTAACATCACATACTCAAAAGTAATTCTTTCTCTCGGTTTTAGAGGAAATTCTTGACAAGCTTTAAGTAATTCTTTTAGTGGATAACGTTTATTAATAGGCATCAGTCTATTACGTAACTCATCTGTAGCACCTGTTAAAGAAATTGCAAGTCTTGGACGAATTTCCTCTTTACCTAAATCATAAATTTTAGGCACAATTCCGGCTGTTGAAAGGGTAATATGGCGTATACTAATAGCCATACCTTCTTCATCATTCATTAAGCGAATTGCTGCTAACACATTATCATAATTAAGAAGTGGTTCACCCATTCCCATCATAACAATATTAATTTGGCGGTCAGGAGTTTGTTTTACTCCATAAACATCTGAAAGTACTGTAGTTATTTGTCCAACAATTTCCCCTACAGAAAGATTACGCTTAAGTTTTAATTGTGCTGTTAAACAAAACTCACAAGCAAGAGGACAGCCTACTTGAGACGAGATACAGATAGTTGCACGGTCTGGTTCTGGGATCCAAACACTTTCTATCTCACGCCCATCTACAAGCTTAAATAAATAACGGCGTGTGCCATCCTGAGAATTAAATTTCCTATCAATTTCTTGCTTCATTACAACAGATAAAGATGAAAGTTTTGTACGTAAATCTTTAGAAAACTCTGTTATTTCTTCTAATTTAGTCTGGCGATGCCTATAGATAGAGCGATAAAGTTGAGTTGCGCGAAAAGGCTGTTCTTTAATTTCCTTAAAAAACTCCCGCATTGCAGCTAAATCCATTCCTAGAAGTTCTTTAGGCTGAAAGGGCAATTCTTTCTCAGCCTTTAATTTAATTAATTGTTTCATTTCTGATGTTTCATTAGGAAACATAAATTTATTCCTTAGGTTGTTGAAATAGGTAGCTAGGTTCAGTCAAGCTACGCTCTTTTTCAAATATCAGTTCTAAATAAGGGGCAATGCCTGGGCCAGAAAGAGGAGGAGCAAAAATTTGAACCAGCCTCCAACCTAGCGAAGCATACTCTTCTACTATTTCTTGGTAATCTTTTTCTGGTTTAACTTCTCCAAACCCCTGTTTGGTTTTTATCCTTACAAACCGGTAATCATACATAGTTTTTCTACTTTATATAATAAGTTATATAATACGTTTTGGAATATTTTTAGAATTATATGACTTTTATTAAGTTTCTAATAGCTTATAAAATCTAAAAGATAAATAATCACTTAGTTGAAAACAATCCTGTATTTTGATTAACATTAAGCTACAGATTAAATCTTTTGTGACAAAACACTTACTAGTTTTTCAAGGAATAATTTTATGTATAAAACCTTACATTATTTTTCTAGACTATTTTCTTACAAAACATGTGCAAAGTTTTTAATAATTATCTTAACCATTTTGCTAATCACGGAGTTTAGCAAATACCCTAAAGCTAGCACTATTAAATACACCTTTTATCAACAAACGCCTGTTGTAAGTGATAATTTAGAAGTTAGTAAAGAGTTAAATCAACAAATAGATGCTAATAAAACCCACTTCTATAAAGTTGACTTAGTAGAAGGACAATATATAAAAGTGCTAGTAGAACAAAAAGGTGCTGACCTTGAGGTAAAACTACTAGACGCTAATGATAAGCTGGTAGTTATGACAGATAACCCCTTTGGTCAACAAGGTACAGAAGTGCTAGAAGCAATAATTAAGGTATCAGGCAGTTATAAAATCGAACTTATAAACAATAGCCCTAAAGAAGGAAATTATACAATTAAGTTAAAAGAATTAAGGATGGCTTCTTCAAAAGATAAAGTGTTAGTGACTGAAAGATTTTTGGCTGAGAAGACCATGGAAATGGGGCGCGATTTATATCAAAATCAAAAAAATATATTAAAAGCTTTAGAAACCTTTGAAAAAGCTTTACTACATTGCCAAGCTTCAGAAAATAAAGCTCTTGAAGCTGAAACACTAAATGAAATAGGACGGATGTACTATTTATTAGGAAAAAGCCAAGAAGCTATAAATTACTACAATAAAGTTCTAGCTATTACGCCTACTATGTCTGACCCAATTGCAAAAGGTGCTATGGAAGCTGCTAGTTATAATAACATAGGGCAAGTTGCTGGCGATAAAACTAATTACCAAGAAGCATTTGATAATTATAAGAAAGCCTATGATATATCAAGTAAATTAAACCTAGAGGATCAAATAGCTAAATCAATCAATAACCTAGCTAATGTATATATGTTTTTTGAGGATCTTGACCAAGCAATAAAACTATATGAAGAAGCACTTATAATTCATCAACAGACAGGAAACTTAAATTCACAGGCTGTAGTCTTAAATAACCTAGGCTCAGCACACTATTATTTAAATAAGTTGTCAGAGGCAGAAAATTTATATAAGCAAGCCATTGACTTAAATAATGAGGATTTTTCAACAAAAGCCAGTGCACTAAGAAATCTTGGTGTTTTATATGCTAAGCAAGAAAAAATTGAACAAACGCTAGAAAATTATCAAAGCGCGTTAGAGGTTTTTCAAAAACTTGGAGCCAAATCTGAAGAAGGCTATACATTAATGCTACTTGGTGAAGTTTACCATAAAAATTTTGCTACATATAATAACCTTAAAGCTTTAGTTTACTTAAATAAAGCCCTGCCTCTTTTAAGATCTGATAATAGAAATCTTCCTCTAGCAAATACCTTAAGGCTATTAGCTGAAGTTCAATTTGAGATAGGTGATTTTATAGAAGCCCAAAAAAATATAGAGCAAGCAATTGAATTAATTACTTTTACACGAAAAAACATACTTAACCCTGAATTTCGCCAAAACTATGCAGAAATTGTACAAAATAGTTATGCTCTCTATATTTCTTTATTAATGAAACAGCATCTAAAAAACCCTACAGCAGGCTATGATGTAAAAGCATTTGAAGTAAGTGAACAAGCACGTGCAAGAAATCTTTTAGAACTCTTAGCACAATCACACATAGATATTAAATATGGAGTAAGTAAAGAATTAGTCGATAAAGAGCAAAATTTAAGAAGAAAACTTCAAGAGCAACAGTTTTCTTTGATTAAGCTAGCAAACAATAAACTAGAAGACTCAGAAGACGCAAAAACAGTAAAAAAAGAGCAAGAAAAAACACTTAGAGAGTTAAGAGAGGTTTTAGTAGAAATTAAACAACAAAACCCTAGTTTTATAGCACTACCTGAAGCCAAGCCTTTAGGACTAGAAGCAATTCAAAAACAAATTCTTGACCCAGAAAGCCTAATTCTAGAATACTTTTTAGGAGAAACTGAAAGCTATCTTTGGGTTATAAGTCAAACAAATATGGTAAGTTATGTACTTCCTAGCCGTAAAAAAATAAATAATCTTGCCCAAGAAGTATATCAATTACTCTCAACTAAAGGAAAACCTAAAACTTCTGAAAACCTTGTCAAAACAGCCCAAAGATTTTCTCTCAAACAAATTAATGATGATGATGATAGGGTTTATTGGCAAAAAGCTAAAGAATTAAGCCAAGTATTATTGCCAAACCCTGAACAATTCAAAGAAAAACGTTTAGTTATTGTGCCTGATGAGAGTTTACATTATATTCCTTTTGGAGCATTACCCCTTAACTCTATTCCTAAAATAAACTCTAAGAAAAATAATCAATTAGTCCCACTACTCCAAACCAATGAAATAGTTAACTTACCTTCTGTTAGCATTATTACTTTCTTAAAACAAAACCCTAAACAACAAATTTTAGATAAAAAAATATTAGTTATTGCTGATCCAGTATTTTCCCTAGATGATCCTAGATTTAATATAGAAAGTGTTAAAAAACTTCCTAATCCAAAAAATGAAGAGATTAGCTCAGTTGTTAGAGAACAAAATTTTACTAGGCTTATAGCTTCACTAAAAGAAGCTAATTTAATTACTAGCTTAATAGATGAAAACCGTTTCAAAAAATTTCTAAGTTTTGAAACAACCAAAGCTAATTTTTTAGCAGAAAACTTAACTTTATTTCGCTTTATACATTTTGCTACTCATGCGCAAATTAATAACCAAAACCCTGAACTATCAAAAATAGTCTTTTCCCTGTTTGATAAAAAAGGTGAGCTTCAAAATGGTTTCCTATCTTTATATGAAATCTATAATCTAAGATTACAAGCCGACTTAGTTGTATTAAGTACTTGTCAGTCAGCCTTAGGTAAAGAATTAAAAGCAGAAGGGATTGTCGGATTAACACAAGGATTTATGACAGCAGGAGCATCTAGAGTTATATCTAGTCTATGGAATGTAAATGATAGTGCTACTGCCAAATTAATGGAAAACTTTTATAAAAAAGTACTTAAAGAAAATAAAACCCCTTCTCAAGCACTTCGTCTAGCCCAAATTGAATTAAGTAAAGACGAACGTTTTAAATCTCCTTACCTTTGGGCACCCTTTGTTTTACAAGGTAAATGGAATTAATTAAATATTAAAAGCTAGTTTTAATTAGCAGAGATTACATTAAAATCATGTGATTTCTGCTAGTTATCATATAAAAATAAAGGTTTCTGTGATACATAGATAGTTTTTACTAAAATGCTTAATTAGTTTTTAAGGAAATTTTCTTGGCAGATTTATTTTCAAGAATTCTAGAAACTAGCTTAAATCCTGACTCTTTCAGGCTACTACTCAACTGGCTAAATCCTGACGTAGAAAAAGCAGACAAAACCTACCTAGAACTAAGAAAAAAAATTATTCGCTATTTTCAAATCCAAGGATGTTTAGAAGCTGAAGATTGTGCTGATATGGTTTTCTTACGTATAGGACAAAAATTAGCATCTAATACTAAAATTGAAACCCAAGAGCCTTATGCATATGCTAGAGGAGTTGCACGCCTTGTTCTAATGGAATATTGGCGTGGCAAAGAAGAAAAATTTGAGTCGCTAGATGAACTTCTACCAAATAAACACCCTAGCATTGACCCAAAAAATTCTGAAAACGAACAAGACAAAGAATTAAGACAAGAAGCTATGTTAAAGTGCTTAGCTTCTTGTCTACAACAACTCCCTAGTGAAAGCTATGAGATGTTTATTCAGTATCATCAAGAAACTCAAAGAACAAAAATAGATAAACGCTTGATATTAAGCCAAAAACTAGGAATAGATATAACTACGCTAAGAAATAGAGTTACTCGAATTCGCGCTAAATTAGAGAGGTGTATTAACAATTGCTTGAACCAGGAATGAATACAAGTTTTGCAAATAAACAAGTTTTATAAATCATACACTTTTTTGATTTTTACACTTAAATTTGAGCGTACAGGCATTATTGGAAATAATATTTTGCTATTGACTATAATTTTTATAAACCTATTAAGATAATTTCCAATGATGTCTTTATTTTTTAGTATTTGTTAATTTAAGAAAGGTTATGCTTAAAAACTTTAACTTTTTTGATTAAAGGTAACACCATGAAAGATAGATTAACTTCATATTTTCTTGGCGATCTCTCCAAAGAGGAAGAAATTCTTTTGGAGGAAGAATATTTTTCTGATGATGAAAAATTTCTAGAGTTTGAAGCTACACAAAATGACTTAATAGATGCTTATATAGAAAATCAACTCCCTATAGATCAAAGAGAAAAATTTGAAAATTACCTTAAAGCTACTCCTAGTATACGCCACCGTGTAGAAGTGGCTAAAGCCCTATCCATTCATATTTCTAGAACTAAAGAAACCAAAGAAGTAGTTACAAAAAATACTTTATCAACTCCAACTCTTTCTTGGTGGCAATCATTAAAAGAAGCATTTACATCATTTAGTCTTGTTTGGCGTTTTGCTTTTGTAAGTTCTATTGCTATTACCTTTTTAGTCTTAACTTGGAGATATTTTGAACAAGAGCGTCTAAAACAACTATTTGAAAAACAACAAGAACTTTTAGCAGAAATCAACCAAAAAACATTAGAACTTACTACTCAAAAAGAAACAATGAATTCTCAAGAACAGAAAATTAATTCTCAAGAAACACAAATTTTGCAGCTTAAAGAAAGCTTAGATAAAGAAAAACAGTCTAATCCCCAAGAACAAATTGCTCAAAATAATAACTTGAATAGCCCAATACTTTCCTTTGTTTTAGAAGGTGATACAGCTACATTAACTAGAGATGAAGGAGGTGAAGAACAAAAAATTAAACTATTTCAAAAACTAAGTGGAAATGTTCAGTTTAAATTAAAGCTACCAAAAACTTCACTTAAACCAACACAATTAGCATTAAAAGCTAGTGGAAAAAATGATCAAATTCTTGTTTGGCAAGAAAATAACTTAGACAAAAATTCTAAAAAAGTTAATGTTTTTTTAATTATTGAAATTCCTTCAAATTCTCTTAATGAAAATAGCTATACATTAGAGCTTAATAGTGTAGCCAAAGATGGATCCATTACTACTATTGAAGAATATAGTTTTTTTGTTAGAAAAAATTAAACTTTTATTTCCTTAAGTTTATCTCTTCTCATCCTTCTGCCAAAACTTCCAATAATTTCACTATTTTTGCCCATATACTTTCTAAATACTATCATTAGTAATTAGTAGATAGACCTTATATTTATCTTAAACCAAATAAACATTTGTAAAATCTTAATTAAACTCTATGTTTTACATAACTATAGGAAATTACTATTAACTAATTACTTTCTCTTAAAAGTAATTTTCAAAACACCTAAACACCTAAACACCTAAATACCTAAACACCTAAACTCACTATTGTTATAGGAAAAGTGTTTTTATATATTTTAGTCAATTTACCTAAGTAGTTTACAAGTGTCTATTAAATTTTAAATCTTAAATTTATGGAGAAAAAAATGTTAAAACTTAAAAGTCATGTAATTGTACTAATAGCACTTATTTTACTTTTTGCCTATGCTTTAGTATCAAATTCTTCAATAAAGCATGTTAATGCAGCCACACCTCAAGGGGCTGAGAGAATACCAACAGTTACACTTTATCCAACATCAACAGTACTTCGTAGAGATAATACAACTAAGCTTATTAATCTAACAGGTCTTGTTGAATCAGTGACTTATTCAGGGGTTTCTATTCGTTTTCGCCCTGCTGGGCCAAAAGCGACAGCCTGCCCAGTTTTTTCAGAAACCGCCTCTGATTCTATTGGCCCTTACGTTAATATCCTTGTTGGTAATTACCCTGTTGGGTCACTTACACTCTACAATGTAGGGCTATTAAAAGCAACTTCAAGTACTCCTCTAGGCGATGGCAATTGTGGCTTAACATATGAAGCCTTTCATCGTTTATCCACAGGCTATGTAGTTTCTCTAGGTGTAAAAAATCTTAATATTGCTTACACAGTAAAAAATCCAAGATAAAAACTTTACTTGACTCTAGAACTAACTGTTAACCAAAACACTCTTTTGGTTAACAGCCGCTAACAAGAAAATTCCTAAATTTACTTATTTATCAGGAGACTATATTTATTATGAGAAAAAAAGTTTTACCTATTTTACTAATTCTTTGTGCTTTTATTATGTCTGCCTCTATTATATCTGGACAAGCAAATAATCTAAGCCATCTAAATACACAAATTGTTGGTTGTACTTATTCGATAGACCCTTTAGAAGCTCATTTCCTCGCAAGCGGAGGGCCGGGGAGTTTTGATATAACAACATCACGCCTTAGATGTAATTGGGTAGCTAGTAGTAATGCTGAATGGCTTCAAATTATCAACCCTAGTGGTACTGGAAATAAACAAATCTCTTATCAAGTGGCTAGTAACACTAGCACCGAACCTCGTTCAGCTAAAATTACGGTTGAAGGTCTAACCTACACAGTAACTCAAGATGGTGCTGCTTCACCACCTCCACCACAAGGTTGTTTATCGCTTGACCCCACAACTAAGACTGTAGATTCTGGCCTAGCAACTTATAGTGTTACAGTTAATGCAACCTGTCCTTGGACAGCAAGAACTGTAACTCCTTGGATACATATTATTTCCCCTGCACCAGGAGAAGAAGGGTCTGGTGCTGTAGTCTATACAGTAGATACTAATACAACCACTTTTGACCGTTCTGGCTCAATTGAGGTTGAGGTAGTTAATCTACCTTCCTCAAATAACCGCACTCACTCAGTTATACAACGTCGTGCTGGTAATTGCACTATGTATACACTTTCACCTAGTAGTGCCGTATTTTTACCAAGCGGTGGCACAGGAAGCTTTGATATAACTGCGGGTCTACCAACTTGTCGATATGTTGTCTACTCAGATGGAGCAGCAGTTATCACTTCTGGAAGTACTGGAATGGGATTTGGTAGAGTTACTTATACTGTCCCGCAAAATACTAAAAATGCTCCTCGTACGGTTAGAATAATAGTTGAAGGAACAAATATTGCTCATACCATTACACAATTTGGTGTAGGCTGCACTTTGGCATCTCCTCTATTCTTTGAGTACCGTGAAAATGGTGGTGCAGGAATTATAAATATTACAGCAAGTCTAGAATGTGCTTGGGAAGCAACCACAAATTCAGATTGGATTACAATCACCTCTGGAAGCGGTTCAGGCAGTGGAACAGTAGAATTTACAGTTGCTCCTAACGCAGTTTCTAGCCCTCGCTCAGGTTCAATAATTATTGGAGGCCAAGCTATCCAAATTACACAAAGAGCTTTCCCTTCCGGTCAATAAAAAAATTTCCCATAACTCTTTGTTTCTATCTAACTTTAGAGTCAAATAGAAAAAGGGATCCTCTAAGGGGATCCCTTTTATTCTTTTAGTGCCGAAAATCTTTATCTATCTACAGAAGTAATTTTATCATCCCATTCTATTTTATTTGGATAATTAGCAATTTCACGACCAACTAAATAAGTCAATTGTGTAACAAGAACCATTTTTTCAAAGTTAATTTTCTCTGCTGTGTCACTTGGTTGGTGATAATCAGGGTGAAAAACTCCATCGTCTACTGAAAGTATTGGAATTTTCTTTTTCCAAAAAGAATAATGATCAGAACCTCCTGAAACTTTAGCATTAACTTCATGATTAAGTTCTAGCCCAACAAGTTTATTAGCTTGCATTAGGATTCTACCTATTTCTTGGGCTTGAGTGCCTATTTCAGTATAAATATATTTACGTAAGTCTTGAGGTTTTTCTTTGCCCTGAAGTTGATTAGGACGGGGTTCTACATCACGACCAATCATATCTAATTGAATCATAGCAGATATTTTTTCTAGTGGAACAGGTGAGCGTTCAACAAAGTATTCTGAACCTAGAAGACCCTTTTCTTCTGCACCCCATAAGCAAAATATAATACTGCGCTTAGGTTTTTCCTTAAGTAAGCTAAAAGCTCTTGCCAGTTCTAAAACGGCTGAACTCCCCGAAGCATCATCATCTGCACCATTCCAAATATAACCATCTCTTGTTCCATCATGATCAAGATGTGCACCAATCACTACATACTCTTTTTTTAGTAATGGATCGCTTCCTTCAATTGTTCCTACTACATTAGTAGTATTAAGTAATTTCTGTTCAACTTCTAGACTAATTTTTACTTGTTTACCAATTAAATTACGAGACACGCTTTTTAAGCGTGAATTAAGTTCTTGTTGAAGGTCTAATAAATTAAGGTCAACATCCTTAAATATTGCACCCGCAACGGCTTCAGAGATATTAATAACTGGAATATTACTAGAAGCGTTCTGATAGTCAGCTAAAACCATTCTACGACGTGGCGTAGGAGCATTAATATTATTAGCCGGTTTTCTAGTCATATTTGTAGCAAAATTAGTAAAGATTGGCGAGTGTTTACCTAAAGGGTCATTTACCATTAAAACAGCTAAAGCACCTCTTTCTTGAGCATTACGCTGTTTTTCAGAAACTTCTGCACCATTAAAAAACCTATTTCTATTCTCTAATTTATAAAAATAAGATTTTTCATCTCCCTCGCCAGGAGCATGGCTCATAACTACAACTATTTTATTTTTTACATCAACTCCTAAATAATCATCATACTTGATTTCTGGAACAACCAAGCCATAACCAGCAAAAACTATTGGTGCACTAAGCGATGTAGTATTACTAGCACGACTAATTAAAAAATCTATTCTATTAGAAAAATCTTGAGTAATTTGAGTTTCATTTTGATTAGTAATTATTTGTAGAGTCTCATTATTTTTACTAGTTATTTCTAAAACAGGAAAAGTTTGTAAAAAGCTTTTCCCATTATTTGTTTCAATAATAGGAGTAAGCCCCCATTGATCAAACAAACTAACTGAATAAGATGCAGCTAAATCATAACCTCTAGAGGCAGCCTCTCTTCCTTCTAATAAATTACTTGCCAGAAAGTTAAGATGTGCTTTTAAGTATTTAATACTAATTGCATCATAACCTTCATCTTCATCAATTGAGCTAATTGAGCTAGCTTTTATAGGCAAAAGAGAGAAAAAAATTAGGAGTGCGACTAGCACCCCAGCATAAAGTTTTCGTAACATTTGGTTAATTCCTATATTAATAAAGTGTCTAATAATAATGAATGTCTAGCTAATTTTCAGGCTAGCTTTTAGAACCTTTTTGCTTAGAAGATCTTGCAAAAAAAATTTTAATTATATTAGCTACTAAACTATCCAATAATATCACCTACGCGATGTAGCTTAACCATATTAGAAAGAGGGACACCAGAAATATTACCAGCCACAATAATAACTGTTTCCCCTACTTCAGCTAAGTTTAGTTCTACTAACATTTTATCAGCTAAAGGTAGTAAGTCAGGGATACCACTAGTTTGAAGTAAAAAGCTTTCTGTACCCCATATTGCAGCTAAACGTCGGTGTGTTTCTAGTACATGAGTAAAAGCTACTATTTCTTCATGTGGTCTTAGTGCAGCTACATGTTGAGCCATAAAGCCACCTTCAGTAAAAACAACTATTAAAGAAGCTTCTACTTCATCAGCAGCAAAAACTGCTGCTTCGGCTAAGGCCCGTCCATAAGAACCACTTCCTCTACCAAGAGCCAAAAACTCTTTAACTCTTTTCTCTGATTGATCAAAAAATTGTTGCTTATAAATTGCTTCTTCAGTATATCTAACAATACGATCCATAGTCCTAATAGCTTCTATAGGGTATGCTCCTGCGGCAGTCTCGCCTGAAAGCATTACTGCATCTGTACCATCTAAAACTGCATTAGCAACATCTGAAGCCTCTGCACGTGTAGGACGAGGGTTATCTACCATTGATTGCAACATTTGCGTTGCAGTGATTACTAATTTGCCTACACGGTTTGCTTTACGTATCATTTCTTTTTGATAAACAGGAACACTTTCTGTAGAAGTTTCTACCCCTAGATCGCCACGTGCCACCATAATTCCATCAGCAATCTCTAGGATTTCATCTAATTGTTTAAGTGCTTCTTGTTTCTCAATTTTAGCAACAAGTGGAGGAGTATGACCATTTGTTGTTTTTGCTACACTCTCAATAAGCGCTTTTGCATCGGCACAATCTTTAGCTGAGCGAACAAAAGAAAGTGCTACATAATCAACTCGTTGTTGTATGCCAAATTCTAGATCGCGCTTGTCTTTTTCTGTAATTGAGGGAATAGAAAGAGGTATACCTGGCAAATTGATCCCTTTATTTTGTCCAAGCATTCCACCATGAATTACTCTACAAGTAATTTCATTTTCACCTTTATGTTCAACTACAAAATCAAGTAGCCCATCATCAATTAATATTTTATCACCAATACGTAAATCTTCTGTTAAATAGGGATAGCTAGCACTAACTCGCTCTGCATCCCCTTCAATTGTCTCTGAAGTAATAGTAATTAAACTACCTGCTTTTAACTCTACAGCCTTACCACCTTTAAGTTTACCAGTGCGAATTTTTGGCCCACAAAGATCTAGTAGTATTGCTATAGGTCTATGTAATTCCTCACTTAAAGCACGTAAATAGCCTATGACTTGAGCGTGCTCATCGTGTGACCCATGTGACATATTTATTCTTGCTACATCTAGCCCAGATTCAATTAATTGTCTCATTACTTCTAAAGATCTAGAAGCAGGGCCAATGGTAGCAACTATTTTAGCTCTACGGCGCTGATTTAACCTACAAGTAGGATTTTTTCTAGTATTAATATCTATATGTTCTATCATGATTTTTCCTTAAGTTTTTGTTTTAGCCCTAAAAGTCTTTTAATACTTGCCTGCAAATAGTTAGTTATAAATAGTTAGTTATAAATCTGTCTAAAAGCATTTGACTAATTAAACTAATTAATTAGTTCAGGGTTTTCTTCTCTATTAAAATTATTTAAGGAAGAATCCTTGTCTAATTCAGATAGAGGATTTCCGCTAATACAATAATCACCTGTAGCCCATTTACCAAGATCTAGAGTTTGGCATTTTTCTGAGCAAAAAGGGCGAGTAGGATTATTTTGCCAAGTAGTTTCTTGACCACAAATTGGACATTTCATAAAAACCTCTTACAACTTGTTAAAATTTTTTTCAAATTATAGTTTAACTAAAAAGAAAGGTAAATCTAACTACCACATTTACAACAAATAGCAACTAGTTAATTAATAATAACTCTATTAACATCACGCTTTCTTGACGCAAGATTTTGCATCTTCTACAATTGGTGGTTAGCCATAGATTGCTAGCTTAAGTTTTCTTTTTAGATAATATGGCTAAGATAGCTTTTCCCCTGCTTTAAGGTCTGGGAAGGTAAATTTTTTGGGAAACGGTAAATATTAATTATTATGCTAAATAAGATTTTGACTAAAATTTTTGGCAGCGCCAATGAGCGACGCTTAAAACAAATTCGCCCTATTGTTGAACAAATCAACGAACTTGAATCAACAATAAAACCTCTTTCTAATGACGAATTAAAAGCCAAAACTCCTTACTTTAAGGAAAAACTAGAAAAAGGTGCAACCCTCGATGAAATCCTGCCAGAAGCCTTTGCTGTAGTAAGAGAAGCTTCCCGCCGTGTAACAGAAATGCGTCATTTTGATGTTCAACTTATTGGTGGAATGATCCTTCATAGCGGCGCTGTTGCAGAAATGCGAACCGGTGAAGGTAAAACCCTAGTAGCAACTCTACCATCTTACCTAAACGCCTTAGAAGGCAAAGGTGTTCATGTGGTTACTGTAAACGACTACTTAGCTAAGCGTGACTCTGAATGGATGGGAAAAATTCACCGTTTCTTAGGATTAAAAGTTGGTTGTATTCAACATGATATGGATGACTTCCAGCGTCAAGAAGCCTATAAAGCAGATATCACTTATGGAACTAATAATGAGTTTGGCTTTGATTATCTTAGAGATAATATGAAATTTGACTTAGCTACTTGTGTTCAACGCCCTCATAACTTTGCTATTGTTGACGAAGTAGACTCAATCCTTATTGATGAAGCCCGTACACCATTAATTATTTCAGGTGCTTCAGAAGATTCTACTGAAAAATATAAAATTGCTAATGGGCTTATTCCTAAACTTGTTAAAGATGAAGACTATCAAATTGACGAAAAAGCTCATACTGCGGCACTTAGTGAGGCTGGCGTAGATAAAGCCGAAGAGTTTCTTAATGTTGGTAACTTATTTGATCCTGAAAACATTGAGATGCTTCACTGTGTTAGCCAAGCATTAAAAGCACATACCCTTTATCAACGCGATAAACAATACATTGTTAAAGATGGTCAAGTAATTATTGTTGATGAGTTTACTGGACGCGTTATGCCTGGTCGTCGTTGGTCAGATGGTTTACACCAAGCTGTTGAAGCTAAAGAAGGTGTTAAGGTTGAACGTGAAAATCAAACTCTAGCAACTATCACTCTACAAAATTACTTCCGTATGTATAAAAAGCTTTCTGGAATGACAGGTACAGCAGAGACCGAAGCTGCTGAGCTTGGTAAAATCTATAATCTTGATGTAGTTATTATTCCTACTCATAGAGCAATGATCCGTAAAGATTTCTCTGATGTTGTATTTAGAACAGCAGAAGAAAAATGGGAAGCCGTAGTTGATGAAATCAAAGAAATCCATCAAAGAGGCCAACCAGTGCTTGTTGGTACAGTATCAGTAAATAGTTCTGAAAACATTTCTAAACAACTTAAAAAAATTAATGTCCCTCATAATGTCTTAAATGCTAAGCCAGAAAATGCTGCTCGCGAGGCTGATATTGTGGCTCAAGCTGGTCGTAAAGGTGCTGTTACAATCGCAACTAATATGGCTGGACGTGGTACAGATATTTTACTTGGTGGAAACCCTGAAGCCCTGGCTAGAGAGCTTCTTAAAAAGAAAGAAATTAACCCAGATCTTGCTACTGAAGAACAATTTGCACAAGAACTTGTCCAAGCTAAAAAAATTACCGAAGCAGAACATGTTGAAGTAGTAAGTTTAGGTGGGCTACATATCTTAGGTACAGAGCGACATGAATCCCGCCGTATTGATAATCAATTGCGTGGCCGTGCTGGTCGTCAAGGAGATCCTGGTTCTTCTCGTTTTTATCTCTCACTTGAAGACGACTTAATGCGTATCTTTGGCGGAGATAAAATTAAAGACTTTATGCTTAGAATAGGAATGGAAAAAGGTGTTGCAATTGAAAGCGGTATTGTTACTAAACGAATTGAAGCAGCACAAAAATCTGTTGAAGGCCATAACTTTTCTATTCGTAAACACTTACTTGAATATGATGATGTAATGAATAAACAACGCGAAACTGTTTATAAGTTGCGTCGTGAACTTCTAGAAAATCAAAAAACCCGCGAATTTATTAATATTGCAGAAGACTTTTTTGAAGATACAGTAGATGATCTTGTTCCTGCTGATGGAGGGTTAGAAGACTGGAATTATGAAGGTCTTAAAGTAAAAATGAATGAAATTTTTGGCTTTGAAACCTTAGAATTTGAAGGTAGAAAATTAGAAGACCTAACAAACCATGAGCTAAAAACTAAAGTCTGGCCTATAATTAAAGACCTATACTTAGAAAAAGAAAATGTTGCAACCCCTGATTTTATAAGACATTACGAAAGAATGATAATGTTAGAAGTAATTGATCAACAATGGAAAGACCATTTACTTAATGTTGATCACTTAAAGCAAGGTATTGGGTTAGTTGGTTATGGGCAAAAAGACCCATTAGTCGAGTATAAACGCTCTACCAAACGACTTTTTGACACTATGATAGAGCGCATTGATGAAGAATCAATACGAATTCTCTTTCATCTAAAATTTGTTCGTGAAGAACCTAAAGAAGAGAAAAATGTTACACCAGTGGCTCCAAGCTTATCTAAAACACCTGCTTCAGCATCACAATCTCTTAGTTTACCCTCTATAGGTAAGCGTTCTCAATCTATGAATTTTACTTTTACCAAAGCTAGCGCTCCTTCTATAACAGGAGAAGCAGAAGAAGATGATGCACAAAAACCTATAGTTAATTCTGATCCTAAGGTAGGTCGTAATGATGATTGCCCTTGCGGTTCAGGCAAAAAGTATAAAAAATGTTGTGGGGCTTAAAACCCAAACCCTAAAAACACTTCAATCACAGGGGTAGAGATATCACTCTATCCCTGCTTTAGTTTTTAATAAGGTGATATCTAATTTATGTCTAACCCAATAATCAATGTAATCAAATCTGGTAATGCTCCTAAACCAGGACGATTAGCTGCTGCTCGTGGGATGCTACCTCTAACACAAGAAGAATCTCTACAAGTTTTGATTTTCCTTCGCCAAGATCCAGAAGAAGATGTCCGCCTAGCAGCAGAAACAACTTTAAGCAATTTAGACCCTAATTCCCTTTTACCTATTGCCCAAAACTCTAATTCTCAAGTAGAGCTTCTTAATTTTTTAGCCGCCTGGTCAAAATCTTCTTATCCTTTGCTTGAAGCTATTATCTTAAATAAAACCACTTCAGATGAAGCTATAGCCCATATTGCGGCTTATAATACTAATAGCTCTTTGCTTGAAGCTATTACAATTAACCAACAACGCTTAATACAATACCCTGCTATCATAGATGCTATTTTAGCCAATCCTTATCGAAACGCTGAAGCAGACCGTCGAGCGCGAGAAGTAAAAACAGAATTCTTTGAGAAAGAATTAGGTGCTGCACGTATAGCAGAAGAACAAAAAGCCCGTGCTCAAATCGCAAAGGTTATAGGGGCTGATATTTCTCAAGATGAATTCCAAAATGTACTTGCCCAATTTGAAAAAGATATGGGGATTAAAGTAGAAGATAATGACCCAGCAGGTTTTGACCCTGAAGCAGAACTACGTAGGCTGCTTACAGAAATGGTTGAAGATGGAGAACTTATTAATAGCGAACAACTTTCTGTCTATCAGATTATTGCTAAAGCATCGGCTAAAACTCGTATTTTTATGGCTCTTAAAGGCGATCGCACTGTAAGAGGAATTTTAATTAGAGATTCTAATAAGATGGTTTCTACTGCTGTAGTTAAAAACCCTAAAGCTAGCGATGCTGAAATAGAAAAATTTGCTAAAATTAAAGGAATCAGTGAAGAAGTTTTAAGAATAATTTCTATGAATCGTGCTTGGAGTAGCAATTATACTATAATGCATAACCTAACCTGTAACCCTCGTACCCCTTTAACATTTTCTATGACTTTTATTAACCGGTTACAATTAAAAGACTTGAAATCTTTAATGAAAGATAAAGGTGTACCAGAAGTTTTACGTAATATGGCTAAACGGCTAGCGGCTCAACGTCAACCTAATTAATTTAGTGGAAATTGAATTTGGGCTATTTTTTCTGCCATATCATGATTTGGAAAAAAAGCTACTTCTGCGGCTGCAATTCTACTCACTCTAATAAACATAGACCTAACCCTACCCTGTGAAAGACCGTCTACATAAGCATTTAGTGGACGTTTTTGATTTGTTGGATCTAGATTACGAATTGCTATTTCAGCATCATAAGAAAGTAGGACAGACTTCCAATTAAAAGGATTTAATACATTTGAGCCTACTAATAATAAAGCTGGAGTATCAGCAAGTAAGGGCATTGCTCCCATTGCACGAGCATAAGCAGTTGATCCTGCTGCTGTAGCAACTAAAACACCATCAGCAATTAATTTAGGTAACTTAACCTGTCCATTAAGTTTAATTTCAAGCCAAGCCGTTTGACTTGTAGCACGTTCTACCCAAGTATCATTAAAAGCTAACTCGCTTTGTAAGCGCCCATCTTCTGTTATTGTCTCAACATAAAGAAGCGGCATTTGTCTTAAAATCAAGTCTTTAGGAGGAAACTTTTCTTCTAAAACCTCTTTAGGGTCATTAAGCAAAAAACCTAGATGGCCTGCATTAATGCCTAAGAAAGGAAGCCTAAGTCTCCAATTTTGTCTAATAGCATGTAGCATTGTCCCGTCGCCACCAATAACCAAAATGCAGTTGGGGGTTTCATTATTTTCAAATGAATGAAAAATTTCTGCTAGTTCTACTGATTTAGGATTTCTTTCGTCTAAGACTATTTTTAATTTAGGCTCAGATAAACTATATCTGGTCATTCGATTAGGAATTCTTCCGCGATATAATCCATAGCGTTTTATATAGTGATCAACTTCTGAGGTAACTAATTGATTAATTGGTTGATGACGAAAGAGTTCTTCTCTAATTTTTGCACTTGAGCCTACAAATTTTATATTAAGTAATTTATATTTTGGAGGAAGGTCTTTGGAATCATAATCAAAGCCTTGACGGGTAATAACTACAAATTGTAGCTCTTGCCAAACGTCTAAACCTCTTTCCCAAGAAATTTCAATGGCTGATTTTCCTTGGCTGCCGCCATAAATCCATTCTGTGCCAATAACATGCCAAATATTACCTTGTTCTCTAAACCTCTCATCTAGTTCATGGGTACGGGTAAATGTTGCATTTTCTAAATCAAATAGTTCTACTTCAACATTTTTCATACCTCGAAAAGTAGCATCTACCATAGATGCTCTATGCACAGGGTCTACTGTAGTAATTTTATCTAATCTAGTCCCACAGGGAACAACTATGACTTTATCAAAATATTTGGCTAATTCTTCAGCAATACGGCGGTGATGAAGTCCAGGAGGGTCAAAACTACCACCAAAAATAGCTATATTTTTTTTCATAATAAAAAAATCCCTAAATCTATTAAATATAGTTTTTTATGTAGCTAAAATAGCATCAAATATCTATTGTTTTGTGCTATTTTTTGTTATTTTTTACTTCTCTTGCAATTGTTAATTCTCGACGTAGTGAGAATAAAAAATTATAATCCAATATCCCCTAAAATAAAGGGAACTGAGGTTAAGATGTCAAGTAATCAAATTGTAATTAAAAAAAAGAGTCCTGCTACAAGATGTGATATATGCCATATGTCAGACCAATTTGATTCAGACACAGAAACTTGCCTTCGCTGTTCTAACGTATTAATACCAGCAAGCGCTATTTATTCACCCCCCACAATGGATGTTCGGCCAATTGATGAAGTAAAGTCTTTTCAACAGTTTGCCTCTAAATTTATTGCATATAGTTTTTTAGCAATGGTAGGCTCAATATTTTTAACTATATTATTTGGTCTATTCCAAATATTGCCTTTAGCCTTTATTTTTGCTGTTTTGTCTTTTTTCCTAGGAGGAGTTTTTATTATCTCATTAGGGATTTTTGTGCTTTATATGGCTGGGACACTACTTGCTTCTCTAGTACAAAATATTTATGATAGTCTTCGAGCTAGATCATAAATACTAACTTTTTAATATATAAAATTTTTTAATTAACAATTAAACCTTTTAATTGAGTAACTTGCATAAATTTTGCAAAACTTGCTCCTATGGAGAGATGCATGACTACTAGATCTATAATTACATCCATTTCTGCCATTAGCGATCCTGGCGTAGTTCGTACTAATAATGAAGACAGCTTTTTATTAACAGATTTAAGAAAAGGTAAAAGTTTAGCTGATAGTTGTAGAGTGGAGAAATTAGTATCAGACAATTCCTTACTCTTAGTTGTTTCTGATGGTGTAGGAGGTTCTCAACTTGGAGAACTTGCTAGCGAATTATCTGTTTTATCAATAAAAGACGCTTTAATTTCAATGAGTACTACTATATCTGCTTATGATCGTTTAACAGCAGCCGTTGAACAAGCTAACCACACAGTTTGGTCAGAAAACATTAAAAACCCTAAACAACAATGGATGAAAGCAACCGTTACAGCAGCGGTTATAGAAGAAAATAAAGCCTATATTGCTACAGTAGGCGATTCTCGTGCCTATATCATACGAGGCAACCGTATTAAACAACTAACAACCGACCAAACACTAGCCGGAGTCCTAGTATCTAAAGGCGTAGTAGACCCAAATGAAGTACATAAACACGCCCGTAACAATGTAATTTTACAAGCGATTGGAAATGCTGAATCACTCCAAGTAGCTGTATCAACTATAAATCTAGAAGAAGGTGATTATCTACTTTTATGTAGTGATGGTTTATCAAATAAACTCTCTGCTCAAGAACTAGTTATGTATGCTATTAATTACTCCCCTGAAGTTGCAGCTACTAATATGGTTACACTAGCTAAACAACGGGGTGGTGAAGATAATATAACTGTTGTTTTAGCTAGATTTGAGGGTAATGGGCTTGCAAGTAGAAGAGAAAAAAATATGAACCTAACTACAGAAGTAAAACATATAAGCACCTTTGACCCTTATGTAGACGATGAACAATTACCTAAAAAACGTATTGAATTATTAGGTAAAAACACAATGTCTCGGGAAGTAGGCACTCGTTACCCTGTTGAAATTCAAGGCATTAATACTATATCTGGTAATTTTGTTGAAAACTCACAAACTCTTCAGCTTGGAAAAATGGATGCTTCTTTTCTCTTAGGCCATCAAGTTGATATTGATGACCTTCTACATATTTCCTTACCTATGCCGAGAGAGTATAGGCTCTATGACCTAGATGAACCTTTATATAAAATCTATGTACAAGTTCGTAAAATAAGCGCTCAGGCTCAAGGAAAATCATTAATTAGAGTAGCTTTTATTTCTAAAAATAACCCTGAAGGTTAATGGTTCTTACCTAATATAATTAAATGGGTGGCAATTAGACAAAATCAAAAAGCAATTATAGAAGATGATAAAGGAAAATTTGCTGATGAGGAAAAAGTAAATAACTTCTTCAATAAGATTTAATAAGAGGGGTAGTCTTTGGTTAAACTAAATGTCTACCTCCATCTACGCGTAAGCATTCACCTGTAACAAAGTTGGTACGAATAAAAAATTTTACTGCCTTAGCAATTTCTGCACCACCTCCCCAACGCTTTAGAGGAGTTTTAGTAGCAGTTTGAGTAATAAGTTCAGCAGATAAATCTGGGGGAGGAATAATTGGGCCTGGAGCAATACTATTAATTAAAATCTCTGGAGCATATTCTAGGGCAAAGGCTTCGGTTAAGCCTATTACAGCTTGTTTAGCTGCATAATAAGCGCTATAGCCTTGGTATTCAGTACGCCGACTTGCTGCTGTCCAATCTACAAAATTAATAATACGACCTTGGCCTTGTTTGCGCATTATTGGAGCTATTTTATTCATAAAAAGAAAGGTGTTAGTAGCATTATTGCTGTAATCATCAATCCAATCTTGTAATTTAAGGGTTTCTTTTTTACGCACAATATAGGTAGAAGCCATATTAATTAAAACATCAATTCTACCAAACTCTTTTAGAATGACTTTTACAGCCTGCTCTACTTCTGTTTCTATTGTAGTATTTACTTTTTTTACAATAACTTTTGCACCTAAACCTCTTAGTTGGCAAGCAAGCTCTTCCATTATAGTTTGAGAGGTTAAATAGGTTAGAAAAAAGCCTTTGGCTCCATCTCTAGCTAAAGACAAAGCAACTTCTTGCCCAATACGGGCACCACCTGTTATTACTATTACAGTATTTGATATTTCCATAGCTAATGTTGATTATTGAGGTTTAACAAAAATCTTATCATCTACGCCAGAATTTATTTTAACTTCCTTTACCTCAACTTCTGCAAAGAGTTGACTATTACGCTTAAATATCCTTTTCATAGGAATTTCAACGGCATCAAACTTTTGGAAATTAGAATAAATCTCTTCATTCATATAAGTAACACCTGCGGCTTTAGACTGAAAAGCCCTACCTACAATCATATTAGTTTTACTATCAAGGTAGAGATTTATCTCATGGCCTTTATTGGTAGTAAACTTAATGTTATTAGTAGTTTGCCCTTCAAAAGAACCCTCTCCAAGAAATTCAACTTTATAATTTTCTTGGTCAAAATTTCTAAGAATAGAAATAGGATCGCCAGCTAAAGCATTTTCAAATTCTAATGCATTATCTCCCACTATTTCTTGTGTACCACCTGGGGTTGTGGCCCAAGCAATAGTGCCATTATAAGAATTCTTAATCTCTCCAAAAGGCCCACTAATAACCGTTAAAGTCTTATCAGGAAATTTGACTGTAGTTTCATTTATTAACTGAAATTTATCTTGAGGAAAAATTAATGTTACTTCGCTAGTAATTTTAATATCTTTAATTTCAGCAAGAGATTTTTCGCTTTTAGCTTTTCGTGCTAGTAACATAAGGTCTTTAGCTTGTTTTATAGGATCAACTTTATTTTCCACTCTATTTTCAGTTTTATCAGACGGTTTTTCTATATCTGTTTTAGTAGGTTCTTGAGCAAAAATAACAGAGTTTAAGCTTAAAGATAAAAAGAGTAGAGCAAAGAATTTTTTCATAAAGTCTCCTTAAAACTTCAAAACTTAAGAGAAATTTTCTTTACTTTGTTGCTAAGAGTAAAGGAAAAGGTGATGGTAGTTTATCTAAAACCTCAAAGTCTTTTAGACCAGCCTCTTCTAGCCATTTTTGGTATTGAGAAATAGGAAATACATCTCCTTCACTGGTAAAGACAAGCATATTTAGAGAAAAGAGCAAGGCAGAAAGAGGTGCGCTAAGATCTTCGTTAGGAAAGACTTCAGCTATTAAAAGAATCCCCCCTTCTTTAAGGGCTTGAGCAGATTTCTTTATTAATTTACGTGCTCGGCGTTCTCCTTCGCTATGACAAATATGACCTAAAATAATTAGATCATAAGTATTTTTGCCAAAAGAAATAGTATTAAGATCCCCTGAAAGATAATCATATTGAGATTGAGCACCTAATTGTTCTATATATTGGCGAGCAACATTAAGTACACCTGGAAAATCTAGGGCTGTTACGTTTGCTTCAGGATATTGTTTAGCAAAACCTAGACTCCAAGCAGCAGCACCAGCAGCAACATCAAGAATTTTATTAAGCTCTTTTTTCTTTTTCTTGAAAAGGCTTGCTGCTGCTGAGGAAACAGCAAAATTTGGAGGAAATAGAGCTTTAACTAAATCGCCAAAAAATGCTTCTCCTTGTTTTTGAGAGTCAAATTGAAATGAAGATTTTCCCGTTTCTATACTCTTAGGTAAATTTTTCCATCCTTCCAACACATCTTGACCATGCTTTACCATACCACCCAAGTAGTAGCCTTTATCACGTACTAAGAATGCGTCTGATTCAGGGGTTAAGGAGTAGATTTTATTATCTTTATTAAGTAATTGCATTGCAACTAACACATTTAGCAAACGCTCTATTGAATTAGCAGAACATTTAGTTGTTCTAGCTAGTTCACGAGCAGTATTTTTCCCATTAGCAATATGGGTAAAAAGATCAAAATGAACTGCGGTACTAAGAGAAATAGTTTCTGTGCCAGCCCAAATGATGCGCATAATATTTTCTGGTGTAACACTCTTTTGGCGTTGTTTACCAATGGTCATATATTTTCCTCTAAAGTTTTACTCTAAATCTCTAATACAAATTATCTCCCCTTCAGATAGTTGTACACGAACCTTATCACCAGGTGCAACCTGTGTTGGACGTTTTACTAAATTATTATCTGATGTCCAAACCAGAGCATAACCTCTTGAAAGTACAGCTAATGGGCTAAGAGATTCTAATTTAGTAACTAGATAAAGGAATTTATCTGTCATTTGTTGAAGGTTTTTATTAAAGCTTTGTTGGAGGTGCATTTCCATTTTTTGGACTTCATTTTTTGATTCTAGGACTGTACTTCTTAATTCACGTGTTGCTAGGCGTAAGCAAAGGAGTGCAAGCTGTTCATTTTGCTTTTTTAATTGGGTTTGAAAAGCTGTTTCAAGCCTATGAGTTAGGTTTATAAGTTTTTCTTTACTTTGGCTTATTTGTTTTGGTAGATATTCAAAACCTGGCTTACTACGAAGATTAGCCAAAGAATTTTTCTCTCTTAAGAGAAAATACTCAATAGATTGTGTTAAGGTCTCTTGATAGTAATTAACAAGGCCAATAAGCTCATCTTGGCGAGCAGCAACAATTTCTGCTGCTACAGAGGGGGTAGGAGCGCGATGATCTGCAACAAAATCAGCAATGGTAAAGTCAATTTCATGCCCTACAGCAGAAATAACAGGAATACGAGAAGCAAAAATAGCTCTAGCTACAATTTCTTCATTAAAAGGCCAAAGATCTTCTATTGAGCCACCTCCACGACCAACAATTAATACATCAATATCTTGGCGAGTATTAAAATAATTTATCCCTTCAGCTATTTCTTCTGCTGCACCATCTCCTTGAACTTTTGATGAATAAACTACCACATTAATAGACTTATTGCGTCTATAGAGGACTTGTAGGATATCTTGTATTGCTGCACCTGTATGGCTAGTTACAATTCCTATTAAAAGAGGGTATTTAGGTAAAGGTTTTTTATGTACTGTATCAAATAGCCCTTCAGCCAAGAGTTTAGCTTGAAGTGCTTCAAAAGCTTTTTGTAAGTCACCTTTACCAATATACTCAAGGCTACTTACAACTAGTTGATAATCTCCTCGGCTTTCATAAAGAGAAACTCTTGCCCTTAAACGCACCTTTAGCCCATCTGTAGGTTTTGGTCGAATATAAAGATTTTGTTGGCGAAATAGAGCACATCGTATTTGAGAGAACTCATCTTTTAAGGTGAAATACCAGTGTCCTGAACTATGAGCCTTAAAGTTTGATATTTCTCCTGTTACCAAAATATCATAAAACTCTCTCTCTAAAAGATCTTTGATCTGTGCATTTAGTTCAGAAACACTAATAGCTTGTGGTTGATTAATAAGTAGTTCAAGTAAAGACATCTAATATTTAGTATTTGGTGAGGAATTATTTTTAGTAATTTTTGATTTTATTTTGATTCTAAATAGCTCAACTGTAATTAGCAAGGACTCCATTCCTTAAGAATTTCTTTCCAGGTTCTTTGTATGGTGTGTTGTGGAGAAGTAACATTAAGCTCTACTTGATATCTGCCTTCTGTTAGTGAAAGGGCTTTATAGAGAGCATCTAACCCGCTAGTAGTTTCAAAACGGGCATCTATAATGTTTCCATTATCAAAATATATTTCTGCATTAGTATTACTATTAGTTAATTTGACACAAGCACGGGCGCGTCCAAAACAGTGAATCATAATAAGGTCTGAAACAGATAGATCAGGTAGTTGTCCTTTAAGTGCCATAAAGACCTCCAAACTCTCAACCTTGCAATAAATTATGTATTGGTTAGTTTATTTGACAAGATTTGCTTTTGCACAATTAAAATAATATAGCTATAGTTTTAGGTGCAAGAACAAAGTCTTGGATTTTTATAAAAACGTATCAATAATAGCACTTAATCGCAAAAGTAAAAAGAACTATATAGGTATTAATTAATATTTAATTAAGTATTAGTTAATATTTAATATAGGAGGCATAATGGGAGTCTTAAAAAATATATTTGGGCCAAGTAGAGACGAGATTTGGCAACAATTTAGCGAAGAAATCGGAGCTAAATTTGTTGAAGGTGGAATTTTTAAGCGTAGCAGAGTTGAGGCAAAAGTAAATAACTGGACAATTGTTTTAGATCTCTACAGCCCAGATGCAAAAATCTGGTTTACCAGAATGAGAGCACCTTATATAAATAAAGACGGTTTTAGGTTTGCAATCTATGAAGTTGATTTTTTTAAGAAAGTAGGAAAACTATTTGGCGCACAAGATATAGAAGTAGGAAGCCCTGATCTAGAAGACCTTAAACCTATGTTCGGCACACAAAGTTACTTAAGTGGTAAAGATGTAGTTATGGATCCTAAGTTTGATGAAAATTATATAATTCAAGGCAACTATGAAGAAAAAGTTAAGTCATTATTTAGAAACTTACGAGTCCGTCAACTAATTAAAGAAATCCCTAATATACATTTTGAAGTTTTAGATGATGGAGGTTTTTTCTCTTCAGCTTTCCCTGAAGGAGTTGATCAACTTAAATTTCAAGTCTTAGGCGAAATTAAAGATTTAGAACAGCTTAAATCTATTTATCATTTATTTGCAGAAACTCTTAACCATTTATGTCATATAGGCTCAGCTTATGAAGATGACCCAAATTTTCTTTTATAGTTTTTTCTAATTACCTAAAACTATTTTCCGATCAATCCTTATAAGCCCATTTGTAGTCGCAAAATAAACATATTCTTTATTACTAAGAATTGCTGTTACATTTGTTGATGGCAATATTTGAGCGTACTTTCGCCAAATTTTACTTTTTAAATCAAGCAAAAAAACACCTTGATCTAAACTGCCTACGTATAAATAATCATCATCTGAATACATCGCATTTGGATTAACATCAAATTTACCTATTTGAGGGGAAAAGTTTATTAACTCTCCTGTAGGGGTCAATGCATCCACTCCGCCACCGTTTGTTCCTATATAAAGAGTTCCATTTATTGTAAGTAAAGCATTTATCCAATTATGAGAAAGCTTAGAATTAGAAATAGTAAAACTACGTTTTACCCTTAATCCATCCATTTCTATAAGCCCTCCTAAACTACCAACATATAACTGATCATTATTTATTGCAGTGCTGTAAAGATAATTATTAGGTAAAGATATAGGGCTACGAAAGCTATTACCTTTTACAAAAGTTAAGCCTCGTCCCGTGGCAATTGCTAGCTCTAAGTCATTTGTAGATGGGTTAGTTAAAATCGACACATGAGCAACTAAGTTAGAATTAAGCCCATCCTGTTCACTTAAAACTCTATATTGTAGCTGATTATCAAAAATAGCTAGCCCTGATGAGGTTGCCACTAATATTCTAGAAGAACTTTTATCTAAGGAAATAAAATTAATCTCCCTTATAATTTGATCCTCTAGATGAGTAATTAATTGCATATTAATGGTATCAAAAATATCAATACCTTGATCAAAATAGCCTATCCATAAGCGACCACGCTCATCAAAAGCCATAGAACTAATATGAGAAGCCCTTAAAGGCGACAAAGAAGAACTAGCTCCAAAAGGCTCAAACTCCAAACCTGTTTGACTATTTTGCTCACGGAAAATCCCTTGACGTGTAAGTGCAAACATTACGTTATCTTTACTTACCCAAAGGATTGTATTTTTTTTCCACAACCCTTCTGAATTACTAGATAAGCTGCTTAATTTACTTAATTTACTTTCACCTATTTCTTTAATAGAAATATTATTTGTACTAGCAGTTTTACTTAAAAGCCCTACTAAACCTCCTGTAAGAAGCCCCCCAAAAAGATTTTCCTTAAAATAGACTAAAGAACTTATATTAGCTTTAGTAGAAACTTGTTCTAACTCTCCATTTGTAGCGCGTAGAACAACTCCAAAATCAGTAGAAATAATTGTCCCTCGGCTATCGGCAATTAAAGCAGTTACTCGATTAGAAGGAAGTCCTTGTTCTTTTCTTATCTCTAACCATTGACTTTCCTGCCAAACATATAAACCTGATGAATAAGTCCCTACATAAAGCCTATTTTCATGTTCTAGTAGCGCAGTAATTTGCGAAATAGCTTTTATAGCTTGATCGCGACGGGTAAATTTTGTCCCATCAAAACTTAATAGCCCCCCATCAAAACTTCCTACAAGTAAATTTTCATTTGTTGCTAGCAAAGTATTGATTTGTTTAATACTAGGCTTTTCTATTTTATAATGAGTAAAATCTTTACCATTAAAAGCCACTAAGCCATTATCAGCAGTTCCAATATAGAGTTGCGAACGAAAAACACTTAAGCAAAGTATATTTATGCTAGGAAGCCCATCTAAAATTGTGTAATGATTAAGTAGTTTGCCTTCTTTATCTAATTCTAAAAGCCCACCTGCTGTAGCAACATAGTAATTATCATTATATTCACAGATAGCACGAGACTCTAAAGAATCTACTGATAACCTTATTCCTCCTGATGTTATTGGAGCTAATACTTTTACGCTAGACTCTATCCTAGTAGCAGTAACTTCTTTTGCAGCTTGATTGGATATAGTTAAATTTATTTTTTCTATATATAAATAAGCTAAACCAATGAAAAATAAAGCTACTAAGCTGATACCTAATAAAATTATTTTTTTGTTGAGTAAGTTTTTTTGAAGTTTTTTAATAATAGGGATAAATGACATATTTTGTTACTAAGAAAAATAAATAAATGACAAAAAATGGAAAAATTTTAAGATTTTAGCTTAAGCGTTTTTTTTCATTAACATTAAGTTAAGAAATCATTAAGGTTTTATTAACAGTTTTTCTCTTGGATAAAAATTACACGTTTTGGTATATAGTTTGCTCAAAGAGTTAACAAGCTATTTTTTATTAACCAAATAGTAGCTTTATTTATCAACAAATTAAAAGATAATTTAACCAGTTTGTTTAAAAATCTAACACTTTGACTAGTAAACTAGTATTCAGGATGGGAGTTATGAATAAAACTAAAAATTTACTTGGCAAAAAATTATATTCTGCTAATAAAGGGTTTAGCCTCGTTGAATTACTAATTGTAATTGTAATAATAGGCATTTTGGCTTCTCTTGCTGTCTTATATATATTTAGTGCACGTCGTAATGCTAATAATACTTCAGCCTTATCAGCATTAAGAACTATTCACCAATGCCAAGCTAGCTATTCAGCAGGTGTAGGAAATGGTGCTTTTGGTAGTGAAGATGAACTTTTTGTTGAAGAATATATGGATTCTGCTGTTGCAGCAGCGTGCAATCCTACTCCTACTTCAACATCAAAAGGAGGATTAGCCCCACCACAACCAAGACCTAAGAGCGGCTTTGTATTTACCATTGTTCCAGATAACCAACCTGATCAAAAAACTTATACTGCTACAGGAAAACCATTAATAACTTCTGGAACAGCCAAATCAGGAGATAAAACTTTCTTTATTGACC
The DNA here is from genome assembly GCA_016213785.1 of Acidobacteriota bacterium. GTDB lineage: Bacteria > Acidobacteriota > Blastocatellia > Chloracidobacteriales > JADJPF01 > JADJPF01. The sequence goes on along the minus strand of JACQZQ010000008.1, from coordinate 4,875 downwards.
AAACAGGTGTTCTACGAGCATCATCAATGGCTGATGATGATGCTGATGCTAACAGCGCACCTTTAAATTAAAGTTATAAATTAAAAATATTTAATAAAAATATTGATAAAGAAATAATTAACTAATTATTTCTTTTTAATAAAGACCTTAAATTAGCAGAGTTTAGATAATTATCTAAGCTCTGTTGATTTTCCTTAAATAAGCTGGCGACCAGCAAATCCAGCATCCACTTCATGCCAATACCTAATCTCTTTTTCATCCATTTTCCAACATAAATATATTATCCTACCATCTTTTAAGTGAGGAAAATCACATAAGCCTGTATTATAGTCTTTAACTAATACCCCTGTTTTTTCAACCGCATTAATAGCTGTAGTTAAAGAGACTAAATGATTTAGGTAAGCAACCCCTTGATAAGAACCACTTCCTAGACTAGCTTTAGCTCTAGCTTTTTTTATCTCATCTTGTAAACCAAATAAAGCCTTGCTTTCAATAGTTACTTTTTTAATTAAAGGCCGTAATTTGGGAATTAAACCATTAGCCTCTTCAAGACTAAATAGCTTTTTTGTAAAAAGTTCTTCTTCCATATATCTTTAATTCCTACACATATTAACTATTATTTTGAGTATCTGGTTTATAACTTAATAACGCTATTTGTAAAGCCTCTATAGCCAAATCAGCAGCATGTTTTTTACCACGAGGCAAGCCTCCCAATAAGTTTATCAGTTCATCTACCTCTAAATTAGAGGCCTCTTCAAAGCTTTTACCCATTAACCATTCTGTTAAAAATGACACCGATGAGAGAGTTGGAACACATCCATAAGCTTTCATTGTTGCAGAAATAATTTTTTTATCTCTAAACTTAATAAATAGTTTTATTTTATCTCCACAAGCGCTATTAACCACTTCTGCAATAGCATTAGCATCTATCATTTCTCCTACATTACGAGGGTTTTCTAAATGGTCTAAAATAGCTTTAGAATATTGCATCGATGATTTTTGCTACTTTTCCTTTGCCATTGCTTGTTTATAAAGTGGAGAAACATTTCTTAGTCTAGCAACAACTTCTGGCAAAACGCTTAAAACATAATCTATTTCCTGTTTTGTAGTATAGCGAGAAAAAGAAAAACGAATACTTCCCCTTACCATTTCTTTACTTAAACCCATAGCAACAAGCACTGGGCTTGGTTGAGTTGAACCTGAAGAACAGGCTGATCCGGTTGATACGGCTATCCCTTTTAGGTCAAGTGCTATAAGTAGTGCTTCACCCTCAATATAGCTAAAACTTATATTAGAAATATTTGCAAGCCTATGCTCCTTATCACCATTAAATTTAATTTCTGGTATTAATTTAGCTACCCCAGCTTCAAAATAATCTCTTAAGCTTTTAATTTCTTGAAATTTTTCTAAATTCTCCTTAGCAAGCTCTGCTGATTGTCCAAGTCCAACTATTGCAGGCACATTTTCTGTTCCTGCACGACGCTCTCTCTCATGTCTACCTCCTGTAAGTTGAGAAGTAATACGTATTCCTTTACGAAGGTAAAGCGCTCCAATACCTTTTGGCCCATGGATTTTATGGCTTGATAAAGAAAGCAGATCAACCCCTAAAGATTTTACATCTATAGGAATTTTACCAACACTTTGTACTGCATCTGTGTGAAAAAATAAATTTTTACGCTCAAGACGAATTTCCTTAACTAATGCTCCTATTTCTTCAATAGGCTGAATTGTCCCTACTTCATTATTAGCATGCATTATAGAAATTAGTATTGTGTCATTAGTAATTACCGATTTTATATCTTCTATTCTAACCAAACCATTTTCATAAATTGGTAAGTAAGTAACTCTAAAGCCTTGTTTTTCAAAAGCTAAACAAGTATTACGAACCGCAGGATGTTCAAATTCTGATGTAATAATATGATTGCCTTTACTACGATAGCTTTCAGCAATACCTCGAATAGCTAGATTATCAGCCTCAGTTCCGCCGCTAAGAAATATAATTTCATTAAAATCAGCACCAATTAGAGAAGCAACTTGACGGCGTGCTTCATCAACAGCACCTTTAGCCTGTTGTCCAAAGCTATGAATAGAAGAGGCATTACCAAATTGCTCTGTAAAATACGGTAACATTACTTCTAAGACCTCTGGAGCAATTTTAGTTGAAGCACTATTATCTAGATAAACCCTTGATTGTAGATGAGTTTCTATCATGGCACTTAAGCTAGTGGAGCAATAAAATTTTGTCAACATTACAAAGATAATTTAACTATAATAACCGCTAAGAAAAGCTATAAAACTAGTCTTTAAGCTTTTATCTAGTTTTATCTTGGGAATTTTTATAAACTCAATTAATCTACTTAACCATTAACTATTAACCAACCATTGAAACTTTATTGAAAGGATAAGTGATGGATTCACCAACTTTACAAATTATTGCAAGTAATCCTTTTAGTGATCAGCGTCCAGGTACATCAGGGTTACGTAAAAAAACCCGTGTTTTTATGCAACCACATTATTTAGAAAATTTTGTTCAATCCGTTTTTAATGCTGTAAGGGAAAAATTTACTGCTGACTTTAGCCAAGAAACTTTAGTAGTAGGTGGCGATGGTCGTTACTATAACCGTAGAGCAATACAAATTATTTTGCGTCTAGCTGTAGCTAATGGTTTTGGTAAAGTGATGATTGGACAAGGTGGAATTCTTTCTACCCCAGCAGCATCAGCCGTAATCCGCCGTCGTGGTGCTTTAGGCGGACTTGTGCTTTCTGCTAGTCATAACCCAGGAGGAATAGATGCTGACTTTGGTATTAAATATAACATCCGTAATGGTGGCCCAGCCCCAGAAGCCATCACAGAAGCTATTTACCAACATACTCTTAAACTTGCTAACTATTTAACAACAGACCTCCTAGAAATAGATCTTGATACTAAAAGTAGTTTTACTATCAGTAATACCCAAGTGACAATTTTTGATCCATTAGAAGACTATACCGCAATAATGGAAGAGCTTTTTGACTTTGCAGCATTAAAATCAATGTTTGCCAAAGGCTTTAAGATGCGCTTTGATGCTATGCATGCAGTTACAGGCCCTTATGCACATCATATTTTAGAAAAACTTTTAGGCGCTCCTTCTGCAACAGTTGTAAATGGAATACCTAAAGAAGATTTTGCTCAAGGACATCCTGATCCAAACCTAGTTTATGCAGAAGATCTAGTGAAATTTCTATATAGCGAGGATGCTCCTGATTTTGGTGCAGCTAGCGATGGTGATGGTGATAGAAACCTTATTTTAGGAAAGAGCTTTTTTGTTACCCCAGGAGATTCTCTAGCTATAATTGCAGAATATGCCCAAAGCGCAATCCCTGGCTATAGCGCTGGCCTTTCAGGAATTGCCCGCTCAATGCCAACAAGTACTGCTGCCGATAGAGTAGCAAAAGCTCTTGGAGTTAACTCTTATGAAACTCCTACTGGATGGAAATTCTTTGGTAATCTAATGGATGCAGATAAATGTACTATTTGTGGAGAAGAAAGTTTTGGTACTGGGTCAAATCACGTAAGAGAAAAAGATGGTTTATGGGCAGTACTTTGCTGGCTTTCAATACTAGCCCATACAGGTAAATCCGTAGTAGAAGTAGTAGAAAGTCATTGGCAAAAATTTGGTCGTAGCTACTATCAACGCTATGATTTTGAAGGAATTGATTCAAATGGCGCAAATAAAATGATTGCAAATTTAAGAGAAAAATTACCAAGTTTACCCTCAACCCCCTTAGCTGATACTACTATCAACCAGGCTGATGATTTTAGCTATACCGACCCTGTAGACAGTAGTCTTAGCACAAAACAAGGGCTTAGATTACTACTTGCTGATGGTTCAAGAATTATTTTCCGCCTTTCAGGAACAGGAACAGAAGGAGCAACTCTTAGAATCTATTTTGAACGCTATAAGCAAGATGGGGGCAAAAGCGATATTAATGAAGTGCTTAAACCCTTAATTGATGCAGCAAAAGAAATTCTAAAACTAAAAGAATTTTGTGGAGTTGATGAACCTACAGTAATTACTTAAGAAAGTAGAGAGGTTAATAGAAACCATTAACCTCTCTACTCTCAACTCTTTACCCTATTAGAGACAAAAAATAATAGTCCTATCATAAATAGCAAGACTATTATTTTTTTAGGGCTTTAATTTATACATTATATCTGAGCGCAAAACATATTTTCTTCCTCTAGTTACACTAGCACCTTCGTGTAGCAAACGATGCTCAAAAATTAGTGCCATTCCTTTCTTAGGCTCTACACTAACAAGCTCATAAGGATACTTAAGACTAAAATTTGTCTCCCCTCCTTCAAATTTATCATTTAAGTAAATCATAAAAGTTAGAAAACTTCGCTCAGTTTCATTTCTAGAAAAACACCCATCATAATGCCAAGCAAAATACTGGTCTATATCATATTTATAATACCTAAGCCGCTCATTTAGCCCAACAGCTTGCCAACCTTCAATAACTTCAGGAATAAAAGCTTTTACTCTGCTCCAAAGCATTTGAACAACTGGATTATCATCAAACATAGCTCTAGTATTATTGCGGACATCTTTTCTCATTACAAAACCACCTGCCGTTGTAATAGGCGCTTCATCATAACCCCTATCTTCGCTTTTCATAATAAATTGCTGACATTCTTCTGCTGATAAAACATCTGAAATAGTAAATATTTTTTCTGGTATAATCTCTCTTTTTTCCATCCGTCTTTTTAGGCGCGGGGACTCGGCCATTAATGGCCGAGAGGAGCGCCGTCTCCTTTAGTATAAGAATAAGCATAGCCATCGGCTTTATGAATAATTGCTAAGTATTTAGGGTGAACATCAAAGCCATTAAGAG
>JACQZQ010000070.1 GCA_016213785.1 Acidobacteriota bacterium | reverse complement strand
TTAAACTTAAGAACAGCAAACTTAGTTCGGATTATAGCTTTGTTTTTTTGCTTAGGAAAGTTTGTTATTCTTTGTTTGAGATGCTTTTTGCTCACAGCAATTTTTGTTCCTTAAGTGATTTTTATAGTATTTCTCAGTAAACCTTTGCCCTAGTCATTGAAAATAGTTTGCTTGTGGGTTTAAGTCTTGTTTTAATTTTAGATAAATTTTCTTTTATCTCTGCCATTTTTGGCACTCTTGCCTCTTTTGGCATTTTGAGCATCTGCCATTTTTGGCATTTGGTTATCTTGATTCAAAGGATAAAATAGTTAAAACTGCTAATAAAATCAACTAATTATGTCTTTTACTTTATATAAAAGTATTTGGCCTAAGTATTGCTGTCTCGTAAAACAACTAGTAAATATTTTTTATAAAGGAAATCTTATGAAGATAGCATCCAATACTATAGCAAATAATCTTGATAATTTTAGCCCTCAATCTAACAATCCAGTCAATTCAACAGCTAATACACAACCTTCAATAGTAGTACTAGAATTACTAGTGCTACTATTTAATCGTTTTTATGAGTCCTAATATTCTTTAGTCTTCATTTCTATTTTAGAAAGGGTTATAAGCTATGTTATATAAAGCCTTAATAATTGCCTTAATAATCTTTATAGTATTTTATGGGGGTAATATAGAACAAAAAACTCAAACACCCCAAACTTTTATTTTAACCGAAAATAAAAACTCAAATGTAATTACCTCAACTAATGAACTTGAAAAAGATAAAGCTATGCTGTTAGTTTTTGGTAATTATAACAATATAAAAGATATATCTGAGTGGGTAATAACTAAACAAGACATTAATAAACATAAAATTCCCGAAGATTGGCTTTTAACAGAAGAAAAAACAATATTATATGTAAAGCCTATAGTAGTAGAATCATTTAAGGAAGGTAATACTGATAAAAAACTAATTATTACAAAAGCTCATCCTAATGAGAAATTTGACGACTGTCATGCTTGTGGAGTTATTATTGGAGGGATTTTATTTTCTAAAATTAATGGTGAATGGAAACTAGATATTGATCAAAGATACATAACCTTAGATGGTGAGTTTGGTGATATAGACTTTAATTATGAGTTGGCAAAGATAGGAAACAATCGCTATGGCATAATAATGTTTCCACTATACTCTGGATTAGGTATTGATAACGAGAAACTATTTTTAATAACAGTAGTTAATAATGAGTTGAGGAAAGTCTTAGAAGCAGATAAATCAGGAAACAATGAAGGGGTAGGGCATGGAAAATTATGGCGTTATGACTCAAAATATAAATTTATACCTCAACAAAGGTCTGAATATTATAACTTTAGCTTAAATACTAGTGGGACAATGTATTCAAATAATAAGAGTAAAATAATTAAAGTAAATAAAAACAAGATATATTCTTTTAAGAATGGAGTCTACATTAAAGCAAAATAGACTTTCTTTTATGACAATGTTTATTGCCTAATTATATGACCCTAAGAACAATACATTTTAAGTAATATGATTCTGGTACAGAAAGCAGTATTGGATGGTCGCGTGATTGAGTACGTTTTTCTAAAAGCTGTAACTGTCGATTAGTATCGCTTGAGGCTGATTGTAAAATTCCTAAAAACAATTCTTCGCTAATATTATAAGAACAAGTACAAGTAATTAAGATTCCTCCAGGATTTAAGAGTTTCATTGCTCGTAAATTAATTTCTTTATAGCCTCTAATGGCTGCTTCTACGGCGCTACGGTTTTTAGCAAATGCTGGTGGGTCTAAAACAATGGTGTCAAAACGCTCTGCTTTTTCATCAAGATTTTTTAATAAATCAAAAATATTAGCAGACTCAAAATTTACATTAGAGAGCTTATTTAACTCAGCATTTTTTTTAGCCTGAGCAATTGCTGGTTCAGAAATATCAACAGCTAAAACACTTTTAGCTGTTTTAGCCATATTTAAGGCAAATCCCCCATTAAAAGTAAAACAATCAAGCGCATTGCCATAAGCATAAAATTGTGATACTAAATGGTTTTCTCTTTGATCTAGGAAAAGCCCTGTTTTTTGACCTGTGAGTAAATCTACGTTAAAACTAACATTATTTTGTGTAATTACTAGCTCGCTAGGTGTTGTACCTAATAAAAGGCTTGTTTGTTCAGTTAAACCTTCTAGGGCACGGACTTTAACATCATTACGTTCTATAATTGCTTTAGGCTGAAACATTTCTACTAGCAAATCAACCCAAGTTTGTTTAAGTTTATCAGTCGCTTGGCTAAGAGTTTGTATTACAAAATAATCTTGATAGCGATCTACTACTAGTGAAGGAATTAAGTCACCATCACCATGTATTAGTCTGTAAGCATCGGCTTTAGTGACTACTTTTTTACGCAGTTCAAGAGCCATTTCTAAGCGTTTACGCCAAAAATCACGATTGATTTTTTCAGAAGTTTTGGTTAAAAATCGTAGAGCAATTTGAGACTTTGAACTATAAAAAGCTTGTCCTAATAATTGTTTCTTAGGAGAATAGACAGACACAATTGATCCTGGATCGGGTTCTTTGCTTTTTATAGCCAAATCGCTACGATAAATCCAAAGGTGGCCTTCTTCCAATCGCTGCTCTGCCTTGCGCGTCACGGCTAGTTCTGCCATACTCATCTCCTGAATTTCGCCTGAAATTTAGTTTTATCTTAAAGGTTTACTTCATTCAACCCACAAAATTGAAGATTATAGAGACTTATGAGTTTACTTGATACATTAAATGCCGAACAACACAAAGCAGTTACTACTACTGAAGGGCCATTACTAGTACTTGCTGGTGCAGGCTCTGGTAAGACAAGAGTTATAGCATATCGAATTGCTTATTTAATACAGCAAAAGCAAATACGGCCAGAAAGAATTTTAGCAGTTACTTTTACTAATAAAGCTGCTGAAGAAATGCTGACTAGGGTAAAGGATTTGCTTTTAGCTGCAAATGAGAAACTAGTAAGCCTTCCTTTAATTTCAACTTTTCATTCTTTTTGTGTAAGAATTTTAAGACAACATATTAGCAAATTGCCTAAGAATGAATATGGCTCTAGTTATAGTGGGGATTTTACTATTTATGATAGCGATGATCAGGCTAAAATGATTCGTATCTGTATTAAAGATCTAGAAATAGACGAAAAGCAGCTTCCTGTAAGAATGGTTCAGTCAAATATTAGTAGCGCTAAAAGTCGTGGTTTAGGTTGGGAAAGCTTTGCAAGCAATGCTGAAACACAATTTGGTCTAGATCTAAAAAAAGATGCTATTGCGCGTATTTATAAACTTTATCAGCAACGTTTAGCTAGCAGTAATGCGCTAGATTTTGATGATCTTTTACTTAAAACGGTTCAGCTTTTAAATCATTCTAAAGAGGTAAGAGATCATTATAATCAAAGATTTAATTTTATCTTGATTGATGAATATCAAGATACTAACCCACCTCAATTTGCTCTAGTAAGACTTCTAACAGAACAGACTCAAAACCTTTGTGTAGTAGGCGATCCTGACCAATCTATTTATAAGTTTCGTTCAGCAGATATTCAAAATATTTTAGATTTTGAAAAGCATTTTCCTTCTGCAAAAGTTATTAAACTTACACAAAATTATAGGTCTACAAAAATAATCTTAGATGTTGCTAATGAGTTAATCCGTAATAATACACAACGCAGAGAAAAAGACTTACGTACAACAAATGATCTAGGAGCAAATGTTCGTTATTATCAAGCTTATGATGCTGATAATGAAGCAGAATTTGTTGTTAATCGCATTCAAAGACATTTACGTGAAGACTCTAAGATTCGCTGTGTAGTACTTTATCGTACAAATGCTCAATCACGTTTATTTGAAGAAGCTTGTCGTAGAGTTGGCATTCGCTATAACATTGTAGGCGGTTTTTCCTTCTATGAGCGTGCAGAAATTAAAGACACTATAGCCTATCTAAAAGTATTACTTAATCCACACGATAATATTGCGCTCTCTAGAATTATTAATACCCCTCAAAGAGGAATAGGTAAGACAACTTTGGAGCTAGTAGAAACTACAGCAAGTCAAGAGCATATTTCTTATTGGGATGCTATTTTAATGTTGACTGGTAGTAATAAAACTAGTGGACGTAGCTTAGCAGTACTGCTTAATTTTCAACAACTAATGGAAAAACTTCAAAGTTTTACAGAAGATACTTCGCTTTCCTCGACTGTTAAAATAGTGATGGAAAAAACTAGCTATATTCAAATGTTAAAAGACGAAAATACCCCTGAATCAGAAGGACGTTTGCTTAACTTAGAAGAGCTAGTTAATGCTGCTGTAGAAGCAGAAAATCGAGAAGAAACCTTAAGAGATTTTCTAGATAAAGCTTCTTTAGTTTCTGATTCAGATAGTTATGATGGAGATATACCTGTAACTTTAATGACCATTCATAGCGCAAAAGGGCTAGAATTTCCTGTAGTTTTCTTAGTAGGAATGGAGCAAGGTTTATTTCCTCACTCTAGGACATTTGGTAATGAGCTAGAACTAGAAGAAGAGCGTAGGCTTTGTTATGTAGGAGTTACTCGGGCAGAAAAGTATCTTTATGTTACACATTCTCTTACTCGTCGGGTTTATGGAGAAGAGACTTCTTGTGATCCATCTCAGTTTTTAGCAGAATTTCCACTAGAAGCGCTAGAAGATCTTTCACGTGCAAATAGTTGGCTAAAGAATGTTAAATCAGGAATTATTTCTCGTAATCGTTCAATACCGACTAATCCTATTGTTAGTAAAACTAGTAGACCTACAAACAACTTTAATACTAAAAAACAAAGCACTTATACAGGTAAAACTTATAATAGTGTGGATAGTGTTAGGGATTTTTTTGGCAAAAATGAACCAAAAAATACGGCTATCGCTAGTAAAGAAACAAAGGCTCTTTCTACCTCAGAACTTACCAAGAAAGATAGTAACCCTCTTAACATCACTAATATAGACGCATATGCTACACAAAAACTAGCACCTGTTCCTTCGCCATCATCTAAACCCATAGCAGGAGTAACAACCTTTAAGCCTGGAATGAGGGTTAAACATCCTAAATATGGAGAAGGTTTAGTTTTGCGCCGTGAGGGTGATGGAGATCATGCAAAACTACTAGTAAGTTTCCCTGGGTTTGGTCAAAAGAAATTACTAGAAAAAGCCGCTGGTTTAGTAAAAGCCTAGATTTTATAATTCTATAGCTAGACTTTTATTTTTTAAGGTGATGGTGATGTCAGTATTACCAATAAAAAAATATACACTAAAAGAATATTTTCAAATCGAGAAGAGTTCAAATATTAAACATGACTATGTTTATGGTGAAATTTTTTCAATGGTTGGTGCTAGCAGAAATCATCTCAGGTTAACGACCAATATTACAACAGAGTTACAAAACCAAATTCGTTCTAGTACCTGCGAAACTTTTGGATCTGATGCTAGGATAAAAACAAGCGATTACTCATATAGATATAGCGATGTGGTTGTAGCCTGCAATGCCCAATTTGAAACCTTTGAAGGATTGGATAGCCTTATAAACCCTGTTTTAATAGTAGAAGTGCTATCAAAATCTACAGCTAGATTTGATAGAGATACAAAGTTTAGAGAATATCAACAAGTAGAATCCTTAAGATATTATTTGCTAATTAGCCAAACTGAAGTTGGCGCTATGCTCTTTATTAGAAATGGGGATAATTGGACTAGTCAAAACTACAATAACTTATCTAGCGTTATAGAATTGCCTGCTATTAATTCTAGATTGATTATAAGCGAGATATATTTAAGAGTAGAGTTTTAGAATCAATAAACTTGTTAAAAACTTTAGGAGATATAAACGCTAACGTTTACATCTCCTAAAATTAAAAAATACCAATATTTATTTATATTCCAGAAACTCTCTAGAAATTAAAAGTAAAGCTATTAGACACAACTCCATTAACAGTGACAGTTACCTGATTTACACCTTTCTTAATTCCTAGTTTCTTTTTATTTCCTGTTAAAAGAATTTGTGTATCGGTTTGTTTAGTAATAAATGAGCTAACATTTTGTTGGTTTAGATTTATTACTGCACCTGATGTTCCTAGGGCAGTACCATTAATTGTTAGCGTAGGTTTACTAAACATAGCACTTGTAATTGAAGGAGTTGCTACAGGCGGTGGTGTTATAGATAAATTTACAGTTTGACCTCTAGTTATTGCACCTGAAACCCCTGTAATAGCAATGGTTAAATCTCCCACAGAAGCATTACTACTAGTAGTAACTGTTAGAGTAGAGCTACCACCTGTTACACTTAAACTATTAGGTGAAAAGCTAGTTTGAATACCACTACTTGTCCCACTAAGCGCAGCGCTTAAATCTATTCCTTGGCTAAGAGTTCCACGAGTAGTTGCACTAATATTAAAGCTAGTTGTTGAGCCTGCTTTAACTATTTGGCTACCTGGTGAAACACTTAAGGAAAAATCTGCTGTAGAAGTTGGATTGCTACTAGCCCTAGTAACAGAAAGCGAAACAGTCCGACTACGACGAAGTGGCCCCATCCCGCCTGTAATACGGATGCTTAAACTAGTTGGCTGAACATCTGAGCTTACAGCTACAGTTAAGGTTGAGCTACGACCAGGAGAAATATTTGGAGGTGAAAAGCTTAAAACAATACCTCTATTAGGAGGTGAAACCATTGCAACTAAATCTGTTGAACCATTAAAGTTATTTAAGGCATCTACAGAAATATTAAAGCTAGTTGAGTTTCCAGCTACTACAGATTGGATTTCAGGTGTTACGCTAATTGAAAAATCAGGAGCAATGTTAAAGCGGTCAAAACGTTTAACTAAGCGAATTGAATTATTATCTGTGTCAGATATAGCTAAGTCACCTTCTAGATTGACGGCTACAGCAGTGGGTTTATTAAGTCTAGCAGCAACAGCAGGTTCTCCATCACCATCAAATCCCCGTTTTGTTCCTACTATTGTTTGAATCATTCCTGTACGCACATTTATCCGACGAATACGATGGCTAAGACTATCTGCAAAAATTAGATTATTATCTACATCAACATTAACTCCTGTTGGATTAAATAAACTAGTCATAGTTGCAGGAACATTATCTGACATAAATCCACGCATTCCATTACCAGCTATAGTTGTAACAATACGACTACGTAAATCAACTCGGCGAATACGTTGATTACCTAAATCTGCAATAACTAGATTACCTAATTTATCAACAGCAATACTAGAAATAGTGTTAAAGCTAGCATTAGTAGCAATTCCACCATCACCGCTAAACCCGCGCATTCCATTACCTGCAACTGCTGTTATTACTCCTGTACGATTGTCAATTACTCTAACACGATCTCCATCGGCTACTAATATATCGCCAGTAAGATTTATTGCTAAAGCAATAGGAACTAAGCTAGCACTAGTAGCAATTCCGCCATCACCATTAGAACCCATTTGACCTGTACCAGCAATAGTTCTAATGTTGCCAGCCTGATCAACTCGGCGAATACGGTTATTACCAGTGTCAGCTATTAGTAAACTTCCTGTTGAATCAAGAACAAGTCCTTTAGGATTACGTAAAGCAGCTTGTGTAGCAGCACCCCCATCACCACTAAAACCTTCTTGACCATTACCTGCGACTGTAGTTATTACACCTGTTTTAGCATCAATACGGCGAATACGTTGGTTGCTTTGATCAATAAAGAAGATATTACTAAATCTATCAATTGTTAGACCGCCATCAATAGGTAGGTCAATACTTGCAAGAGGGCTGATAGAACCATCGCCACTAAAGTTTTGGCGGCCATTACCAGCAATGGTTTTAATAATATTATTACGGCCAAAGCTACGAATTAGGCTATTTTCTGAGTCGGCAATTAATACATTACCCGCTCCATCTAGTCCAACATCTTCTGGTCTACCAATATTTGCATTAATAGCTGGGCCTCCTTCTCCAAAGGAGCCTGTAGGATTTCCTGCAACTGTAATAATACGACCTTCTTTAACATCAAAAGCTCTTATTCGGCGATTTCCTGTATCAGCAATAAATATTTTTCCATCAGCACCAATAGCTATAGCTCTAGGGCTATTTAAGCTTGCTTGTGTCGCGCTAGCACCATCACCACTAAAATCAGCCCTACCATTGCCTGCAATTGTTCTAATAACTCCTGTTTTTGTATCAAATAAGCGGATACGGTTATTTGCAGTATCAGCAATTAAAAGATTACCCATAGGGTCAAAGATAATTTTACTAGGAGAATTAAGACTTGCTTGGAGGGCTGGGCCATTATCACCAGAAAAGCCCGCCATTCCATTACCTATAACTGTAGTGATTCTACCTGTTTTAGCATCAACTCGACGAATACGGTTATTTCTACTATCTGAAATAAAGATATTGCCTGATTGGTCAGCTACAGCATGTTCTGGAAAACTAAGTGATGATTGTGTTGCTAAATTATTATCACCAGAAAAACCTATTTGTCCGTTACCAGCAAGGGTTGTAATTATTCCAGTTTGGGCATCAACTCTTCTAATACGCTGATTAGTTGTTTCTGTAATTAAAAGATTACCTGCTTCATCTACGCTAACACTTCCAGCAGGAATTAGATCTAGGGGTGTGGCAATGGCTGGGCCTCCATCAGATCCAGAACCTGAAGCACCTGTACCTGCAACACTAGTAATTGTATTAGACTTATCAATTTTACGAATACGATTATGTGCAGTATCAACAATATAGATATTTCCTTCGCCATCACTAGCAATTCTACGTGGGAATTTAAGATTAGCTTTTAGAGCTTGACCGCCATCACCTAAGAATGGAATACCACCAGCAATTGTAGTAATTTCACCATCATTAAGAACCTGAAAAGGTGGTGAAAAAATACTAAACTCTTGTTGAGATACTCCTCCACGAGTTTGTATAGAGAGTGTTCTTTTTCCTGGAGCATTTTGAGGAGGGACAATTAAGCGAATACTTGTAGCGCTTTCAACAATAGCATCTCTTACCAAGCTATCTCCAAGTATAACAATACTTTCTGGGCCAAAATTTTTACCCTTAACAACTATTTCTGAGCCTCCATCAATACGATCCATATTTTGACTAAGGTTACTAATTGCAGGTTCGCCTACAGTAACAACTTTTAAGGCTTCTGCATCACTACTTGCTTTATTATCTAGAACAAAAGCTTGTGTACCTTTAACAACTACACTCATTGCTTGGCTAAAACTAACATTAGGTTGACCAAGTGATGACATTATTCGAGTTTGCTGAGAAGTTTGAGTAATAACTTTTGCTCCAGATTTATCAACTACATAGATATTTCCCAGTTCATCAACACTAACTGAGCGAGGTTCATTAAAAGTAAACTCATCACTTTCTGCTAAAGGTGAGACATTAGCCATTAATGAATCTGGTTGTGCAGCGGTAGAGGAATTAATTTTTCCAACAGTCGTAACTTTACCATCCATTGAAATAGAGCGGATTTTATTATTACCTGTATCAGCAACCATTAGAATTTCACTAGTTGAAGACCCAAAAAAGCTAGTGCTAGCTGATTGAACGCTTATAGATGAAGGGCGAAAGAATCTAGCTGAACGACCTGTAGCATCGACTTTTCCACTAGTCCCAGGTTCACCAGCTAAAAGACGGACTTCTTGTTTAGTAAAATCAACTATATAAATTGCATGGTTTTCTGTATCAGCTACAAAGACATTACCAGCAGAATTTACTGCTATTCCTTGTGGACTACGAAAAACTGCCTGAGAAAAAGAAGTAGTATCTTGAGTATTTACCCCAGGTGAGCCACTGCCTAAGATTGTAGTCACTGAATTATTAAAGTCTACTTTTCTAACACTATGGTTTAATGTATCAGCAACATAAATTCCGCCTTGAGCACGGTTATCAACGGCAACTGCTGTTGGGCCTGCAAATAAAGATTTAAGAGCATCTCCATCAGTTTTTCCTCTGCTTCCTGATTGGCCTGCAAAGGTTTGTGCATCCGCACTAGAACTCTCTTGCTTAAAAATTACATGGCTAGTAGGGTCACTAATATAAATTGCCCCACTAGAATCAACTTTAGTATCACCTGTTACTTGTTTGCCTTTATTACCATTAACTTTAGCAACAGTTACAAAAATAGATACACTATCGCTACCTTTGCGTGCAGTTACAGTTGCATAGCCTTGGGCTTTTCCTACTACCATGCCTTTTTCATCAATGCTTGCAATATCTGGGCTACCAGATTCAAAAGTCACATCAGTAACAGTATTACCGCTATTATCCATAGCTGTAAGTTGTATTTGATTAGTCTCATTTACTACAGGGTTAGTATCATTATTTGGCCCAACCAATTGCAAACTAGAACTTTGTTGTAAGGGCTTTAATGTCCTAACTGCCAAGTTTTTAGTAGAAGATTTTGAGTAAGTGCGTAAATAATTAGATTTACTTAGGATATTTTGAGTAGATTGGGCAGTAGTAAGGCTAGGAAAAAGAAGTTGAAGAGCTAAAATAATAACTAATACTTGTTTAAGTCTATTGTTTATATGCATAGGGGGCACCCTCCTTTAGAAACACTCTTAGGAAAGTTATAATCGCTCTAAATTTTAGCACATTAACTATTAGACTCAGATAGAGTTTAAAGAGATTGAAAAAATTTTTATAACAATAAATTTTTTTAATCAGAGCTTACCTAAGTCTTTAGTAAATTCCTAGGGAAGTTACTCTTCTCTTTTTGGCGTAGGTCTTTTAGTACGAATAAATAACCTATAAACAATATCACTATCTTCTGCTTCTGCTCTAGCTAGAGAAACATTACTCCCGCTAAAACTATCAGACACGCGCTTAAATTCGTTTCTATTAGGAATAAATTTCCAATCCGTTCCCCAGCCACGACATAAACGCCCTAAATTATCACCTGAATCAGATTTAATTCTAACCTCTGATTTTCGTCTTAGAGTATAGCGTTTATAAAACTCAAAACTATCATCGTAGCTTAAGTAATAATTTTGTGGTAAGAAAAACCAGACTAATAAAAATATTAATCCAGCTAAAGCTAGAGTGCCTAAGAGTAAAAACATTAGGAGTCGTCCGCCGCTGTTGCGAACCGTAGGATTTATTTCCATACGTAGTTCATCCATACTAATTTTTTCTGGGCGGAATATTTCAGGAATATCCTGAGCACCAAAGGCTTTTTGCATAGATGGAGGGACTTCTAGTTTAAGTTCTACGTCATCTATTTTAGCCCAAAGAACTCCATGCATTGGGAAAGTTTCATCAAAAATATCTGCAAATAAAGTGGCAAATTTATTACGTGAAGGGCTAACGGTAACTTGTGGAGTAGTAAACTTAACATTAAAAGAATACTCTGATTTAGCACGAATATTATTAATTTGGTAAGGTTGTTCTGGAGAAAATTGGAATTTATCTCCTGGGATTAAGCTTATACTTGCTCTTTCTGGCTTAAGGTCTTCGGCGCGTAAATTTAAGTTAGTTGCAGCAATAGTATGATAATGAAAATTAGATTTTAATACTAAATCTACACTACCTGTTAAAGGTGAATTTTCATCTATTGCATCAAGTTTAAGTTGTTCTTTTAATGAGAGTTCTAAAGTATTTCGGTTAAGAGGCTTCATTTGAAAAGCATCTTCACCCATTAAATTAACCATTGAGCTAGCACCAATATAATTTTCGTCATATTCTTTTAGTTCTGCTAAGGAAAAAGGCTCTTTATCCCCTAATACAATTCCATAAATCATTAAAGTAGATTTACTATTAATAGGTTCTCGTAAAAGTGGATAGGCATGAACCATTTGAACACGTGGGTCAGTAGCAAGTAGACGGTAAAACTCTTTAGTGTCTGCGGCTTCATTACTTACACCTGTATCAGCAATATTATCAGTTAATAGCCAAACTACAGCCTTACGACCATTTAAGCTCTCAAGCAATTGGCGAAGGGCATCAGGCATACGTGTAAAGCCAATATCTTGAGGCGATTGTGAGCCAACAACATCTAATTTCCCTAAAGGGGGAAAAACCCCATTCCAAGAAATATTACTTAAAGGTGTAAGAGGTAAGACAGTATTAGTAACTCGATTAAAAGTAATAATAGAAATCTGATCTTCAGGTTTTGCAGTAGCAGCAATATATTTTTTAATAAACTCTTGAAATTCTGGACGCTGATAATAATACTTAGTAGTGCCTCTAGGCGAAGGATAACCATCAAACATACTTGCAGAGTTATCAAAAAGATAATAAACCTCTGTAGCATTAGCTGTTTTTGCCGCTAAATGTGCTATAAAAAAAATTAAAATAGATAAGAAGACTTTTTTTATTAAATTTATTGAGCTAATTAAATTAATTGAAATCAAAGCGGCAAACCTCCCCATTTTCTGATAAGGTGTAAAGTGAATTGCCTGTAATAAAAGCATCAAAAATTCTTGAGTCATCTAGGCTTGCATCTTCATTTCCCCAACGTTCTAAAGGTTGAGATGAATTAATCATAAGTAATTTACCAGTACGATGAATTGCTAAAATATCCCCTTTCATATCAACAAATAAATGAGAGGGGTCAATATCTTGAGCAATAGCCATAAGTTCGCCTGTTTGATAATCAAAGAAAAATAAAGATTGATGGACAGCAACAACTATACGTTCTTGGGTTACGATTAAAGAGTGAGCGCCTCTATCTACTTGATTAAGCTTTCTTTGGCGAATTATTTCGCCTTGTTGCAAGACTAATTCAACAAGTCGAAAATCCTCTGTAATAGCATAAAGTCTTTCTCCAAGCATAACAGGGCGAACAAAAAAGAAAAAAGAAAAATTTAGAGGCTTTAAGATAAGCGAGTTTTCTTGCCTAGTTAGATATAAAATTTTACCAAGTCCTGTCTGTAAATCTTTTGACCAATAATAGTTTCCTGCTAAATCTAGTACAGTAATAGGTAGCATATCGCTTATTGAAGAAATAGGTTGGTTTTCTAGTGGTGATTTACCTAGAATTGCATCATAAGAAAGTCTTAGTAAAATAGATTTCCCTCTATCGGTAAGTAAAATAGGGACTTCAATATGATTAATTCGGCAAGTGATTTCGCTATTAAAAATAGGTCGCCAGTTTTCTAGTAAGGGTACTTCTTGGCGATTTTGCAGCCATCGATTTTCATTAGGGTGAATAGAAAAACTTAATATTTTTCTTGCTCCAAATAAAATTAAGCGATCACGAAAAACAATAGGTGCTGTTATTGGCTCAAGATACTTAATTGCCATTTGCAAGTCTTCGGCATTTAAACGCCCTGTATTAGGTTGATAAAGGGATAGCTCTTTACTATGGTTTGAGATAATTTTTAAGTTATTATTACTAGTTAGTATCCATAGGTTTGCTTGAGAAGAAATTAGCGGGAAAGAATCGCTACGCTCATTAAGTGGAAGCCTAGTGGAGATAAGAAAATTATTTTTATTAGGGCTAAAAAGTGTTGCAGTTTCTTGGCTACGTTTAGGTGCAGGTAAAACACTCCCACAACGCCTACAATAAAAGCCATCTGCCCGATTAAGAGTTATTTTTTTACTATGTTGACAAGCACCACAAACTTTTATAGCAATCCCACAGCTATAACAAAACCCTTGATTAGGCTCACACTTACTTCTACATTGATGATTTGGGCAACGATTCATAAGTAAATTTATTAGTAAGATTATCAGGCTCTACTTTAACCAAAAAGCATTCTATTTGCTAGTAGTTAAAGCACGAAACATTTAATATTCTCATAACGTTAAGTTTTGCTATTTTACCACTTCTACCAATTTAATAAATAACGCATAAATCAAAGTTAGACCACCAAATCTTGTTTGAGGTTATAATGAAGAAAATTTTCTCTCTTCTAGCCATTATAATTATTGCCCTTCAATTCTTACTTTTGCCTAAAACCCTTTTTGCACAACAAGAAGTCCAACAATCTAGAGAGCTTGCTAAAACAGCATTTAAGTATTATCAAGAAAAAAACTATACAGCTTATTTAGAAACCCTTGAAAAGGCTGTTAAATTACGTCCTAATCATCCAGAGTTAACTTATAATTTTGCTGGTGCTTTAGCTTTAGCAGGAAATAAAAAATCTGCTTTAGTTGAGCTTAGCAAATTTGCTGATTTTGGTTTAATTGCTAACCCAGCAGCAGATGACGACTTTGCCTCAATAAAAGAAACTCCTGAATTCCAAGAAATTTTAAAGAGAATAGAAAAAAACCGCCTTCCCATAGGCCAAGCAGAAACCATATTTAAGCTAACTGAAAAAGATTTAATTACCGAAGGTCTAGCTTATGACCCACAAGAACAAACATTTTATGTTGGAAGTATAAGAAAAAGAAAAATTATTGCTATTAATAAAGATGGTAAAGTTACTGATTTTACTAGCAGCCAACAAGATGGACTTTGGGGCGTATTTGGTATGCAAATTGACCATAAAAAGCGCTTTTTATGGGTAGCTAGCTCATCATTACCAGAAATTGCAGACTTTCGTAAAGAAGAAGATAGCCAAGCAGCTATTTTTCAGTATGACTTAAAGACTAAAAAACTAATAAAAAAATTCTCTCTTACTAGCGACACTCAAAAACATATTTTTGGAGATTTAACACTTGCTCCAAATGGAGATGTATTTATTACTGATAGCATCTCTCCTAATATTTATCGCATTTCTTCTGATAAAAACAATTTAGAAACTTTTGTTACTGGCCCTTTTGCCTCTTTACAAGGTATTAGCTTTTCTACTGATGGAAAAACTTGTTTTGTTTCAGATTATTCTCAAGGGATTTTTAAGCTTGATATAGCAACTAAAAATATAACTAAAGTAGGTGCACCTCTAAATGCTACTATGCTTGGAATTGATGGTATTTATTTCTATCAAAACCATTTAATAGCAGTACAAAATGGTGTTAACCCTAGACGAGTAATCAAATTATCGCTAAATAGTAAATTTGATGAGATAGAGAAATTAACTGTAATTGCTGCTAGTAAAGAGCTTATGCCAGATCCAACTCTAGGAATGATTTTAGATAACGATTTCTATTTTCATGCTAATGCACAATGGAATAATTTTGATCGCCAAGGAAATATCTTACCACTAGATAAATTTACTGAACCTATATTGCTTAAACTAAAAATAAAGTAAAGGTAGTTTTTAGGTTTTGTTAAGATCTTGTCAACGCCCCCCACTTAATGAGCGATGCTGATTTGAAGTGGGGGCTTGCAAGAGAAATGAGGAAGGCAAGCCCAGTTGATTAGCCTAAGTCAGCAGGTAATGACAGACTACGTTAAGAAGGAATAAATCAGCTTATACCAGCCATTCCAAAGCCTTGAGAATTACTATTACCAAACCCACTTTCCCAACCAAGCCAAATTAACTCAGGGTTTCCTCTTACTATAAAAGGAGCAAAAACGCTCTTTATTTCAGTATTACCATAACGAATAAGCCTAGTAATCTTTTTGCTATCAAAACCACCTACTGACCTTATGTAGTCTTCGTCAAATTCAAAGTGAAGTTGGCTATCATCTACTTTTTTTCCATTAAGAGCATAATATTTGGCAAGTAGGTTTGATACTACTAACTCTCCAAACTCTTTTTCATTTGCTCTAAGATAATATTTAACTCGTTTTCTATCAATATCTTGCCAGCTTGTTGACACAGTTAAAGGAGATAAAGCAATAAAACGCATTTCTTGAGTAAAAATAGGTGTAGGGATAAATTCTATATCAGTGACAGAAAATAAAGATCTACCAATACGTACAGAGCTATTTATAGCCAAACTAGCAACGATAGAATCAATAATGTCTGAAACAGGAGAACTAATTTGCCAATAAACTAAACCTTGGTCAAAACATTTATATTCTCCACTAAAGTAATAATTGGGTAGTTCTGGAAGGGCAAAAACAAAAAACTTAAAACTTTTGTCAGTCTCATTAGCAAAGCCAGAGCGTAAACCTTCATTATGCAGAAGAGTAGCTAGTTTTGGAGAAACCAAAGAAATAGTTTCATAAATAAATCCTGCCAGAATATGGTGATTTAGAGGTATTGATGCTGGGTATTTCTCTGCTGCCAAACTTATTCTAATACGCATAGAATTATTCCTCATAGGTTCGATAAGCCATTCAACAAGGATAGTATCGTCCCTCGGCATAAATGGCAATGTGTTTCAATTCCTCATAGGTTCGATAAGCCATTCAACCTTAAGTGAACGAATCTCAATCGTCTTCTTCACCCACATGTTTCAATTCCTCATAGGTTCGATAAGCCATTCAACGAAAAATCAAAATAAAACCATATTATAAAAGGAATTTGAGTTTCAATTCCTCATAGGTTCGATAAGCCATTCAACAAATAAAGTTACAGGGAATCTAAGGTTATCCTCTGGAGTTTCAATTCCTCATAGGTTCGATAAGCCATTCAACCTCTCCAGAATGACACCAATATAAAGGTGCTGGAAAGAGTTTCAATTCCTCATAGGTTCGATAAGCCATTCAACTGGATGAATATCGAAAGCGGATTCAGTATTTACTTAAGTTTCAATTCCTCATAGGTTCGATAAGCCATTCAACAAGTAGCGGGAACGGGAGCTAATCATCTCACAGCAAAGTTTCAATTCCTCATAGGTTCGATAAGCCATTCAACTTTACGATCAGTTAGTCAATGCCTATAGAAATAACGTTTCAATTCCTCATAGGTTCGATAAGCCATTCAACTATGTTACTAACCAATTTAGTCAAGTTAGGGACTTGAGTTTCAATTCCTCATAGGTTCGATAAGCCATTCAACTACTAACCATAGGCGCAGATACCACTGGGTCAATGGGGTTTCAATTCCTCATAGGTTCGATAAGCCATTCAACAGATAGGCCAGTAAAAGGTATTGGGTTTCGTCTGATGAGTTTCAATTCCTCATAGGTTCGATAAGCCATTCAACAGCGATCAAGTTAATTTCCAGCAGCCCCGATCTTTGGTTTCAATTCCTCATAGGTTCGATAAGCCATTCAACTGGGGATCAAAATTCAGTCCCAGACATCTCTTCTTCTAGTTTCAATTCCTCATAGGTTCGATAAGCCATTCAACAACCAGGGCAGCCTGTACTGAAAAGTCAAAGGGAAATGAGTTTCAATTCCTCATAGGTTCGATAAGCCATTCAACGAAAATGAAGCTAAAGCAGCTCGCGAAGAAGCTGCAAAGTTTCAATTCCTCATAGGTTCGATAAGCCATTCAACAGCAGTTTCCTCTCAAAGGGGGAGAGAAGGTTACTTGTTTCAATTCCTCATAGGTTCGATAAGCCATTCAACCGGAAGGAGATACAAAGTATTTAACAGTAAGATCAGAGTTTCAATTCCTCATAGGTTCGATAAGCCATTCAACCCCAGATCATCGGAATCCTGATCCAAGCCATTGATGTTTCAATTCCTCATAGGTTCGATAAGCCATTCAACTTAAGAATACTACCAACATCAATTAGCTGATATGCAAAGTTTCAATTCCTCATAGGTTCGATAAGCCATTCAACTGGACATTTTTGTGACATATCAGGAAGTTAATGGAACAAGTTTCAATTCCTCATAGGTTCGATAAGCCATTCAACAACAAGGATTAGAAAATTATTTGGAGGCAATTATGCAGTTTCAATTCCTCATAGGTTCGATAAGCCATTCAACAATGATCTGCAAATCAAGGTGAAGATCATTTTCTGCAAGTTTCAATTCCTCATAGGTTCGATAAGCCATTCAACAAATTCTTCTGCCATAGTTACTCATCAAGGCATTGAAAGTTTCAATTCCTCATAGGTTCGATAAGCCATTCAACTTACTGAGATGGCAGGTCATACAGATTTTAACTATTTCTTGTTTCAATTCCTCATAGGTTCGATAAGCCATTCAACGAGAGAGCAACTAACATGGTATTCAAAGAATGTCACTGGTTTCAATTCCTCATAGGTTCGATAAGCCATTCAACACGTCAGGTGCAGCGCATTACCAAGCAGGATAAAAATTAGTTTCAATTCCTCATAGGTTCGATAAGCCATTCAACGGCCAAATAGAAAAGGAAGTGCTGGGATATCAGGCGAAGTTTCAATTCCTCATAGGTTCGATAAGCCATTCAACTCATAAAATCATAAAGACAAACGAGAATTTTGGATATAGAGTTTCAATTCCTCATAGGTTCGATAAGCCATTCAACACCACGAACACGCAGGAAGCACAATTGTCATATCAGAAGTTTCAATTCCTCATAGGTTCGATAAGCCATTCAACGAATGGTAAAGGAGGTTATCATGTATTTTTATTATCTTGTTTCAATTCCTCATAGGTTCGATAAGCCATTCAACATAATAATTGTGGTTTCGTGAGCCAATGTCTGGTGGATGTTTCAATTCCTCATAGGTTCGATAAGCCATTCAACTTTTTAGATTGATGGCTTTCAAATGCAGGAAGTAATCAGTTTCAATTCCTCATAGGTTCGATAAGCCATTCAACATTAAAAAATGCTATTTAATATAGATTTTATAAAAGAAGTTTCAATTCCTCATAGGTTCGATAAGCCATTCAACTGCTGGGTCTATAAATAACACATTCTAGAGAAGTTACAAAGACATTTTTGCACATCACTTTTTTAGAGGTGAAAAAATGTCTTGCACATCTATTGCTAGTATAGCTAACTTATTATAAATAAAGAGGATCACATCTCTTGTAGAATAGAGTCTACAGTCACTCATTAACTCTTTAATATTGTATAAGTTAGCCTGTATATGTAAAAAGTACACGATCATGTGCATTTACATCACGTAATGATAACAAAGGGGTTATGACTTTTTTTGCTTGGGTAAGTCATTTCCGTTCTTTGAAAACAAGTTGGACATAGATAATAATCCCTTTTCAGTGTTTTGAAATGGTTGACATATAGCTTCCTCTCCTAAGTATTAGGCGAGCAAAATACATCGTTATGTAGAAGAGTATAGCCAAATGAACAAAGCCAAAAATTTATAAATTAATTATAATTTTTTAGGTCAAATAGCTACGAATTAGCCAAAGTTCAGGAAAAAATTTATAGCCTAAAGTCCTTTGTAAATAGGCAACTCCATCACTACCACCTGTACCTATTTTAGAGCCAATCATTCTTTCAACCATTCTAACATGGTGATAACGCCATAGGTTTGTATATTCATCTATTTCTATTAAGCGTTCTGCTAGGCGATAAAACTCATAATATTCTGATGGTGCAAGATATAATCTTACTAGCTCTTTAGCTGTTTTTTCTTGCCAAGACTGCCAAAGCTCGGTTTGGCTACGTTCTGGTGGGGGTGAGACATTAAAATTATTTCTAGAAAGTAAGTTATAAAAGCTATCGGCTAAAGTAGTAGAACTTAGACGTTTTTTCAGTCGAGCTAAGGCTTCGGGTTGATCATCAAAAGCTGTTAAAATACGTTCATCCTTTAGGCCACAAACTATCTCTACTTCACGAAATTGTGCTGATTGAAAACCACTAGCAGGTTTTAAGTGATCTCGAAAAGCTAAAAAATCACTTGGCAACATAGTCTCTAAAATATGAATTTGTTGAACTAAAATTCGTTTAATTTCTACAACTCTTCCAAGCTGTTTTTCTGCTAAAACCACATTATCCTTAGCCATTGCTTCAACTGCGCTATCACACTCATGCAAAATCAACCGAAACCATAACTCATAAGTTTGATGAATTATAATAAAAAGCATTTCATCATGATGAGCAGGAGTAGATTTACATTCTTGCAAATTAATTAATTGAGGCACTTTTAAGTAATCATCATAATTAAGTGGCTTTGCCCCATCTAAATTAGCTCCAAAATATCCTACCATTATTTTGCACTCCAAAATTTGTATATATTTTATAATTGTTATATGTGGTTAAGAAAAGCAGCGCTTTAAGTTCAACTTTCACTTAATCTTATGGGCAATGATAAACTAAAAGTACTACCTTTGCCTACTTCACTTTCTACAAAGATTTTTCCTCCATGCATTTCAACTAAATTTTTAACTAAAGTTAAACCTACACCTAAACCACCATATTTGCGCGTAGTTGATGCATCTGCTTGGCTAAATCGTTCAAAAATATGTGGTAATGATTTTGAGTCAATACCTATACCACTATCTGTAACACTTATTATTATTTCATTATTTAATTCTTCACTATGTACAACTATTAATCCTTCGCTATCGGTAAATTTAACAGCATTATTAATTAACTGTGAGACGGTTTGTTGTATTCTAGCTAAATCTGCTTTTGTTTTAGGTAATTTTTGACTTAAATCTGAATTTATTTCAATATTTTTTACTGCTGCTTCAATACTATTATCTTCAATAGCTCGTTTAATAGCCTCATTAACATCTATTTCTTTTAACTCTAATTTTAATAAACCTTTTTGTATTTTTGAAAGATCTAGTAAAGAATTAACTACATTTAATAAGCGTAAGGAGGATTTATTAATCTGGTCAACCGCCGATAGATATTGTTTTTCTGAGAGCTTGCCATAAGACATTAGTTCGCCCCAACCAATAATTACTGTTAAAGGGGTGCGTAATTCATGGCTAATATTGTTAAGAAACTCATCTTTCATCCGGCTAACTTCTTGTACTGAAAAGAGATTTTGCTCCATTTCTTTATAAAGCTTAGCATTACGAATAGCGCTAGCAAGTTGAGCAGCTAGAGTTTTTAGCAAATGACAGTCATTGCTATCAAAAGCGCGTGGTTTTTCTTGCTCTACAACCATTACACCTAAGACTTCTTCACCTATTAAAATAGGAACACCTAAATAACATTCAGCAATATGTTCTGCTTCTTTTTTAGTTATTTCTTTTGCTATTTCTTTAGTAATTTCAGAGTTATAAAATTCTGCCTTTTCTCGCCAAAAAATTTCTTTTTTTGTAAAGATAATTTGGCTTAATAGATCTTTACCTAAAGGAAAAGTTTCTTTTTCAAAAAGTTTCTCTTTTTCAACTTTTAATTCAATTTGTATTTCTTTCTTTTTTGCGTCAAATAAAGCTATTGTAAAAGCAGATGAATTAAAAATGGATGCGCTTTCCTCATAAACTCGTTTCAGTATTTCATCTATATTAAAAATAGCATTAGCTTTATGCCCAAAATGATTTAATACTTGTAATTCTTTAACTCGTTTTTCTACATCAATTAAAGTATTTGAGTAATTTCTTAGTAGTATGCCTATAGCAAATAAGAAAATTAAAAACCAAAATAAAGTAGCCCACCCCATCACCTGATAAACAGTTGCAAGTAAAACTCCTATAGGCATAGTAGTGACTTCAAATAAAACACTAGTTAAAAAGTCTTTAGAAAAAAACTCTTTAACAGAATAGCCTTGGGCTTTTTGGTAAAAAGCAAGAAAAATGCTATTAACAAGATTATTGCTAAGAACTATTAAAACTAAAATTAATAAGTCTAGACTAAAAAGATAATGAGATGCATTGCAACCCTTACAAGCTAGGGCTTGATAAATTAAACTACCTGTTGTCCACATAAAAACAGCCATACCAGCAGTAAAAGCTGCTATTAAAAGCTGCTCAGGCCAAGAGCGCAACATAGGTAATTTACGGATAAAACTACGGTCTAAAGCTCTAAGTAGTAGTCCACCAGAAAAACCAATAGCTGAAACCCAAATAGTAATAAGTGGGCCAAAGGAAAGTAGGATTGCAATTTCAAGAATTGAGGTTAGAGAAACATGTAAAGAGCCTCGGCCTATATGAAAACCTAACATTCCTAAAAAAGTAGTTAATACACTTAATAAAAAAAACTCTTTAGAGAAAATTGGTATAGTTGTAGTCCAAGAATTAGTTAGAAAAAAAAGCAATAGACATCCTGATAAAGCTGTTATCAAGCAATAAAGTCTAAACAGTTTTTCTTTATCCTGTGACATTTTTATTTACATTTTTATTAGATTTTAAGGCTAGCAGCAGATAAATGCTTTTCATAAGCATTTGTTTCTAAGATTTCTTTAATTGTTTTAATAACAATTTCTAGCTCTTCATCTTTTGTATAAAAATGTGGAGCAACCCGAATTCCTGCTCCAGGACGGTAGTCTACTAAAATTTCTCTTCTAATTAGTTCTTTTGTTACTGCTGCTCCATTAGCTACATCTATAACAACTGCCCCACCTCGTTCTGATGGTTTTTTTGGAGTAGGAACACGCCAACCTTGTTCTAGAGCAGCATCTATTAGCCAAGTGGTTTGACGAATAGATTTTTCCCTGATTTTTTCTACACCAATTTCATTAATGATATCATAGCCTGCTTGTGCACTATAAAGACAGGGGATATGAGGTGAGCCGTGTAAGAAGCGAAAAGCATTAGGTGCATAACGAATTGGGCCTGTTTCAAAAGCAAAAGGGTCTTGGTGTGCTTGCCAACCAGTAGTTCTAGGCTCTAATTTTTCTCTTAAGTCCGCTCTAACATAAAGATAGCCTGCACCAGGGCCACCACAAAGCCATTTTACTGACCCCCCTACTACAAAATCTACATCTAGCTCTTTAACATTAAAAGGAACTGTTCCAGCAGATTGATAACTATCTAAAATTACATAAGCGCCTACTTTATGAGCTTTCTCAATAATAGCTTTTGCATCTTGTAAATATGAACTCTTAAATAAAACATGAGAAATTGGAACAAGTAGAGTTTGCTCATCTATGGCATCAAGCATTTTTTCTAGAGAAACAGTTATTCCATCATCTGACTCAACCATATGAACTCTCATTGAGCCATTACGAGAAAATGCTTCGTATACATACATTACACTAGGAAAATTAAGAGAAGAATAAACTACTTTATTTCGCGGGGCTTTAGGTTCAAAGCAGGAAATAATCAAAGATTGAGCAATAGAAACATTTTGATGCATTACCACTTCGCCAGGACTTGCACCAATAATTTTACCTATTTTATCACCAACAGTTATTGGCATATCCCACCAACCCTCAGCCCAGGCTCTAACACCACGACTAGCCCACATATCAGCAAATTCTTTTACTTTGTCATAGACACCTCTGGGCATAGCACCTAAAGAATGGCTAACCATATAAACAGTTTTTTCTAAAATAGGAAATTCCTTACGCCATTCTAATAATTGATCCGTCATAGGTTTATTTTTCCTTTGTAATTAATGTAGGGTGTTACTGGAGAAAAAGATTTTATCATTGCTCATAAATGGTTGCAAACTAGACAGTTCTTTAATTTTTTAAGCTCATATAAAATCCTAGGCAAATTTATTAGTATTCTAGTTTATTAATATTCTAAAAAGATAGTCTTAACCCTAGTTGAATCTGTCTAGGAGAAAATGCCCCTCTAACATTTTCTTCTGGCAAGCTAAATCGACCATTTTCTTTAGGTGGCAGTAGAAACATTCTAGTGTTAGGATCAGGTAAAAATATCCTGTTAATTTGATTAGGATCTATATTAACTCGATTAAATAAATTAAAAGCTTCAATAAAGGCTTGTACTCTATAGTTTTCTCTTAAGGAAAAACTTCGAGTTAGGCGCAAGTCAACACTAGCAAAACCTGGAGTAATACCAGTATTTCGGCCAATGCCTAAAGGTCTATCAGCAGGAGGAAAATCACCACTCCTATCTAAATCTACTCCTGCAAGCAAATTATATGGACGACCAGAATTTATATTAATAATGCTAGAGAGCCGATAATCACGCAGTAACGGATTTTTACTATAAGTTAAATCCACTACCCCAGAAATAACTAAACGGTTTGAAACATCTTGAATAGAAAGACCTCTCTCTAACCCTGGTTGTAGAGGATTAGCAATCTCCTGAAATAGTGGGAAAAAGTCTATAGTATTATCAATTGCTTTTGAGAAAGTATAATGTGCAAGTAAGCCAAAACGTTGACCAAAACGCCTATCTATTAAAGCTGTAAAGGCATGGTAGTTGCTATCAAAAGCTGATTCTAATTGAAAAATACTACCTTTATCAGGATCAACTCTTCCTGTAAGAAAACTATCTATATCACTCCCTGGTTGTAGTCTTGGAACTGGTCTAACAATAGGGTTAATATCTCTTGAACCAAAAAGCTTAATACCTCTTACATAATTATAGCTTAAAGAAAGTTTACTGAATTTATCTAAAGAATAATCTATTGATAAAGTAGCTTGTTGAGCATAACTATTACGCAATTGGCGATTTATAGCAAAATTTTGGGAAAATTGGCGGAAAAACAATGCTGTTGTTATTATGTCTTGAGGTATATCGTTTGTTTCTGGTAAGAGATTTCTTTTAGAAAGATCATAAGCAAGTATTGAAAAAGGTAGCGGAAAAGTGATGTTTTTAAGTCTACCTGATACTTCTGAAGTAAGTATTACACCTGCTAATGGGCTACCAACAAAAATACCATAAGCTGCTTTAATATTTAATTTAGGAAATTTTAACGGTTGATAAGCAATAGCTAGCCTAGGGCTAAAACTTAGTTTAGTATCTGGGGAAAATTTTACTACGTTAAGATCATATCTAAGCCCTGCCTTAAGAAGTATATTAGGCCGTATTTTTACTTCATCCTGAATATAGGCGCTTAAAAATTTATAATTACTTCTACCATTAGAATCACCAAAGCTTTGACTAAAAGCTAGTGGAATAGGCAGTTTTTCTAGAGGCACTTGAGGAAAACCATCAATTAAATTAGGCAATATTGCGGATAAAGCTTTAAGAGCCTGTATTTGATCTGGGCTGCGTAGCCTTGGAGAAAAGGTTTCAAAAGGGACTAAAATTGTACCTACACCAGGAAAATCTCCGCCTAAAAGAGCATTTGTATCTAACCTAGTAAAAACTGCTGCCCCTGATTTTAGGGCAGGAATAGAAAATTTTCTTAGATCTGTATAAAAAAGGTCTACTCCAAATTTAACTGTATGGTTTGCTCTAGGTAAAACAACATTATCAACAAATTGATAAATATTTTCTTCGCGTTCTTGAGGAAGAAAGATATTACGACCAAATAAGACATTACCTTCTATAGAAGCTAGTTGTATTTGAAGCCCTTTATTTGCAATAGGTAAAATATCTTGATTGCGTCGTCCAAATAATAATCTTGCCTCATTAACTAAATTTAAGCTGCTGCTAATATAAGTATTACTAGCAGCAATTGTGTTATCGGAGAGTTTTTGTATACCTCCAGAGCTTTCTTCTATTAAACCTCCAAAATTTTGAAATGAGCCGTTATAAGTAAATCCACCGTTATAACGAATCCATAAAGTGCTATTAGGTGAAAGTTGTGTATCAAAGCGCGTTAGTAAAGAAGTACTTCCTATTGCAAAGGGAACAGGGCCAACTTTAAGTTTAATGCCTTCAAGCCTAGCAGCAACTACTGCATCAGGAGTTAAGTTAACAATATTGCTTTGTTTAGCTGTTAGGCGCTCAAAAGCAGTAAAAATAAAAGCTTTATCGCGTTTTATTGGGCCGCTTAGTAATGTGCCAAACTGATATTTTTCTAAAGGAGGTTTAGTGGCAGCAAAAGTATCTCTAGCGGCAAACTCTTCATTACGACTAGTAAAAAAGCTCTCATTATGGAATTGATTTCCACCTCCACGAGTAACAATATTTACTACTGCGCCTAGAACCCGGCCAAATTCAGTGCTATAGCCATCTGTTATAACTTGAAATTCTTGTATCCCATCTTGTCCAAAAACTGAGCGAACCGAGCCTGAAGTATGATCATTATTATCTAGGCCATCTATTGTAATATTATTAAATCTTGCAGATTGAGCATTTGCTGAAAGTCCTGAAGTTGCAATTACCCCATTATTGGGGAGTCTATCATTAGTTATTCTAGGAGAAATAATTGAAAGCTCTAAAAAATTACGTTGTGAGCTAGGTAGTGTTACTATTCGCTCTTGTTCAATATTAGTGCTACTTTCAGTTTTTGGTTCAAACCCTTGATCTGCAATAACTTCTATAACACCTGTGTTACCCTCTACTTGCAATAAAAAATCCATTAATGCAGTAGTCCCTAAGGTAAGTACTAAAGGTTCTTTAGCAGGCATAAATCCATCAGCTTGAACTAGAATTTCATACTTTCCTGGGGGTAGCTGAACAAAAATATAGCTACCATTTCCTTGTGAGGTGATTTCTTGAGTAAAATTAGTATCTATTTGTCTAGCAGTTATTTTAGCACCTGATATTACAGCATTTGTACTATCTTTTATAAGACCGACTAAAGTTCCTGTTGTTGCACCTGTTTGTGCAAGTGTAGAAGAAATGTTTGGAAAAGTACTTGGATAAAGACAGAAAATAAAAATAAAAGCTAGTAAATATTTGAAAGCTATTTTTGGGATAGAAAACATATTTTCCCCTAAAAGATAAACTAACTTGGCCGAAATAATTAAACAATTTTAGCTTATCTTTTAGAGAAAGACATAAGAAAAACCTATGGTTAAATTATTTTAACAGTTGATTAGAAATAACAATTTTTTGAATTTCTGAAGTCCCTTCATAAATTCTTGTAGCGCGAATATCTCTATAAAGTCTTTCGGTAATTGCTCCATGAATTAGTCCACTACCTCCATGAATTTGTACAGCTTCATCAATAGCATGTTGGGCTGATTCTGTAGCAAATAGTTTTGCCATAGCAGCTTCGCGAGTAATTCTTTCTCCTTGGTCTTTTAGCCAAGCGGCACGATAAACTAGGAGTCTTGCGGCTTCTAGCTCTGTTGCAATTTCGGCTAACTTAAATTGTATGGCTTGAAAATCAGTTAAAGGTTTATTAAAAAGTATTCTATTACGGGCATAGCTTATTGCTTCATCAAGTGCTCTAGTCCCCATACCTAAAGCCATTGCACCTACACTAGCTCTAAAAGTATCTAAAACCCTCATAGCTAGCTTAAAGCCCTCTCCCTCAAGCCCTAACATTTTATTTTTAGGGATAGGACAGTTATTAAACTCTAATTCTCCTATTGGGTGAGGAGAAATTAACTTAAGTTTTTTTATGGTAAGCCCTGGAGTATCAGCATCTAAAACAAAAGCTGAGATACCTTTATTTCCTGCATTTGGGTCAGTTTTTGCAAAAAGTGTGTAAAATTTTGCAATCCCTGCATTAGAAATAAAACGCTTAGAGCCGTTTATAATGTAATCATTCCCATCTTTTGTTGCTTGAGTCTTCATCGAACCAGTATCAGACCCAGCAAATGGTTCAGTAATTGCAAAAGCCGCAATAAACTCACCGTTTGCAACTTTAGGTAAATAATGTTGTTTTAACTCTTCGCTACCAGCTAGAGTAATAGCATAACTACCTAATCCTTGCATAGCAAACATCAAGTCTGCTAATCCTGACATATAGCATATTTTTTCACGAGCTAAACAAAGTGAGCGTACATCAGGAGTTTCAAATGCTCCTCCATAACTACTTGGAACAACTAGCCTTAATAGACCAGCACTAGCAAGTTCTTTAGTAATTTCTAAAGCATGTTGGTCTTCGTCTTCGCGTTCAACATCAAGTAAAGCACGGTGTTTGCTAGTAAAAATGCTTAAAACTTTTTTTAATTCTTCGTGGTGTTTATCAAAGAAAAATTTATTTTCCATAATTTTTATTTTTGAAAATTTGGTTTTCGTTTTTCAACAAAGGCTTGATAGGCTTCATTATAATCAGGGTGCTGCATACATATGGCTTGAGCTTGAGCTTCGGCTTCAAGTGCTGAGGCTAGATGCATATTAAATTCTTGATTAAGCATTTCTTTGGTAACTGCTATACCAAAGCCTGGCCCATTAGCTAGTTTAACAGCCCAATCCCAGGCTTCTTTCATTAAATTTTCGCTAGAGACAAGCCGATTATAAAGCCCTATTTTTTCAGCTTCTTCAGCAGAAATAAAGTCACCAGTAAAAAGA
This sequence comes from Acidobacteriota bacterium, assembly GCA_016213785.1. Taxonomy (GTDB): domain Bacteria; phylum Acidobacteriota; class Blastocatellia; order Chloracidobacteriales; family JADJPF01; genus JADJPF01. Next base: position 28,251 of record JACQZQ010000070.1, on the reverse strand, counting down.
AGCTCTGTTGCTTTACTTAAGCCAATCACTTTAGGCAGAAGATAAGCAGCACCCATATCAGCGCCAGAAAGCCCAACTTTAACAAATAAAAAAGCTATTCTAGCGTCTGGGCAAGCAATACGAATATCTGAAGCAAGTGCAATCATTGCTCCCGCTCCAGCAACCACGCCGTTAAGAGCAGTAATCACTGGTTTACGTAAGGTGCGAATATTACCAACTAATTCGCAAGTCATACGAGTAAAATCTAGTAGCCCAGCCATATCTCGCCCCATTAATTGCCCTATAATGTCTTTGACATCACCACCAGAACAAAAACCTCTACCCTCGCCTGTAACAATCACACTTCCAACATTTTTATGGTTTTGAAGAGCGCGAAAGAGGTCTGTAAGTTCTCTATAGACTTCAAAAGTTAAAGCATTTAGACGATCAGGGCGATTTAATGTAATAGTAGCAACACGATCTTTTTCTTCATAACGAAAGGACTTAGTTTCTATCATTCTTGAACCTTTATATTTTAAGTTATTTTTATAAGTATTTTACTAGCTAAATTACAGCCATTGCTTCGATTTCAACTTTTGCACCAGGTTCTAGCAAAGCTTTAACTTCAATGAGTGCCATAGCTGGAAAATGTTTTCCCATGTGTTTACGGTAAGCTGCGCCTACGGCTTTAATTTCAGCAATATATTGTTCTTTATCAGTAACATAGATTGTTAATTTACCAATATCTGTAGCTTGACCACCTGCGGCTTTTGCTATCTCAATAACATTACTTAAGGCTTGGTCAAATTGTAGGGAAAATTCTGAGCTAACAAGGTTTTTATCTTTATCCCAAGCAATTTGACCTGCAATAAAAAGGATTGAGCCGTTTTTAGCAAGCATTCCATTGTTATAACCTGTAGGTTTTGCCCAACCTATAGGATTTATTGCTTCAAATTTATTTTCTGTATTATTTGACATAGTTTAGTAAGGAACTGCTCCTCCACAAATATTAATAGCTTGACCGTTAATTCCTGCGGCTAAAGGGGATGCAAGTGATACTGTAAGAAAAGCTACTTCTTCAGGTTGAAAAAGTCTACGTTGTGGGGTCATTTGTTCTAAAACACTTCGGGCTTGTTCTTTACTTGCGCCTGTTTTACTTATAATAGTATTAATTGCTTTTTCGCTCATATCAGTTTCAACATAACCGGGACAAATAGCATTAATAGTAATGTTTTTAGTTGCAACATCTTGGGCAGCAGCTTTAGTTAAGCCTAAGACACCGTGTTTAGAAGCAGCATAGGCGCTAATATAAGGAGCGCCAGCTTTTCCAGCAATTGAAGCAATATTTATAATTCGTCCCCAATTACGAGCAAGCATTGTTGGCAAGGCTGCTTTCATACAACGAAAAGTCCCTGTTAGGTTAATTTCCATTATTTCTGACCAAAGTTCTTCAGAACATTTAGCAATAGGAGCACTAGCAGCTATACCTGCATTATTAACCAAAATATCACAGCCTCCCCATTTATCTGTAACTTGCTTAAATGCGAGTTCTACACTCTCTAATTTGGAGACATCTAAAGTTAGCGCCAAAGCAGGACGACCTAAAGCTTCAATTTCTTTAGCAACTTCTTGAATTTCTGTAATAGTTCTAGCAGCAACTACAATTTGCGCACCTGCACGAGCTAAGGCTAAAGCGCATGATCGCCCTATTCCACGCCCTCCGCCAGTGACTAAAGCAGTTTTACCTAATAGTTCCATAATTTTCTTCTTTTATTTTAGATTTTAGATTTTAGATTTTAATGGTTTATTTATAACTTGCCAGCCTACCTAAGCTCAAGTCAAGTTTATCTAATAAACTAAAAGATTTAATTAAAGAATCTAAGGATTTTAAGCCCTATAAACTTATTTTTAGTTTTTCTAGAACATTCTTTTAGACAGCAACATTTTGTTACGGCTCAACAGTTTTTAATACCCCAAAATTAAAATGATTTACAACTCTTTGTAAGACTTGGCTTTGTAGTGCCATTTCTTTACCACTAGTAGCAAGGCGTAAGGATAGAGCAGTATTTTGATTTAATGCTGCTGCAATTTTTTCCATAGACTCAGCAATTTCTCGTACTCCTATAGCTTGTTCAAAAGCAGCTGCATTTATTTCTTCTGTTAAATAATTTAGCTTGGTAAGTATGTCTGTAATTCCGTTCCAAGCTTGACTTTGCTCATTATTAGCTGCATCAACTATAAAAGTGAATTGGTGAACTTCAATTGCCGATTTTTCAATACATTTGAGTGCTTTACCAGCGCTATTACAAAGTAGCGTACTTTCGCTAACTATTTGTGTACTTTGTTCCATATATTTAACTGCTTTAGCCATCTCTTTTTCAATGCTTGCAATAAGATCCGATATTTCTTTAGTGCTATTTGTACATCGATCTGAGAGTTTACGAACTTCCTCTGCAACCACAGCAAAACCTAATCCATGTTGACCTGCACGTGCTGCTTCAATTGCCGCATTTAAGGCAAGAAGATTTGTCTGATCTGCTATATTAGCTATTACATCAACAATTTTACCAATGTTTTTGGTTTTATCCTGTAGGGTATTTACAGTATGCGCAAGGTAATTAAGGCTTTCATTTACTCTATCCATTCCTTTGATATTATTTTCCATTGCTTCAAGACCATGTAAAACATCCTTCTTTGATTGTTGTGAAATAAAAAGCATCTTTTTAGAGGTTTCTGTAATGCTTCCTATAGAAGAAACCATTTCTAAACTACTTGCACTTACTTTATTAGCAAGAGAGAGTTGTTCTTGTGTTTTTTTAGCAATATGTTGAGTATTAACACTTATTTGATGTATTGCAGCGCTAGTTGTATCAACAGAGCAAGAAATATTTTTATTAACTTGAGATGAATGTTCTGAGACATAAGCTATTTCGCTGCTTCCAACAAAAACTTGGTTAGCAGCCCTACTAATAGAGATAACAGCATTTTGTAAGTCTTTAACCATCTTTTTAAGACTAGTTCTAAAACTATCTATTTCTGATTTTTTCTCTACATTAACATCAAGATTACCAGCAGCAATTTTTTCAGCTATTATTGCGCTTTCCTTTAATGACTCAACCATATTTCTCATAGATGAGAGTAACTGTCCTATTTCATTACGTTTATTTTCTACAATAATATTTTGCTCTACATCTCCTAGAGCAACCCTTTCAGCAACCATTACAGCTTGTAAGATTGGTTTTCTAATATTGTGTATAAAGAAACTGCCAAGTATTGCAATAAAAATAAAAACTACAATTAAGGTTATTAAGATAATCCATATGGCCTGTTTAAATTGATTAGATAAACTTTCTAGGCTTAGCTCACTTCTTTTACTGGTTTTTGTAGCAAGTAATTTACCATTATTCTCAAGTTCATTGGCTGACCATCGAAATTTATCCATTGCATCATTTACCTGTTGAGCGTCTTTATATTCACCCCTCTGCATTTGCTCAACAGTCTGATTAAAGCCAAATTGGTAATTTGCCAATATTTGTTGCATCAAATTTACTTTATCTCTGTCTTCTTTAAGCAGCACATATTTATTTAGTCCTCCAATTGTAGTTATTAAGCTATTATGTGTTTTCTTCCACATAGTTAAGTAAGGTTCTTGTTTTTCTATAGATGCAATATTTATAAATATGCCTTTTTCAAATCTTCGCATATTTGCATAATCACTTCGTACCTGCATTGCATAGGTTGATATCTTAGCGTTTGTTTGTAAAACCTCGATTCCATTATAAAGCTTGTATAAGTACCAAAAACTTATTCCCCCAGCACAACAAAGTAATATTAAAACTGTACTAAATGCTAAGATTAATTGCTTTGCTATTGTCATCCGTTTAAACACAAAAACCTCCTACTTCCCTTAAGCTATTATCAACTACTATCAACCCTTAACAAAGCAAAAGTGATGGAAATAAAGAGTTTCAGGATTTATAGATACTTTTTTACTATCTCTAAATTTCTACCCTTTTACTTATTTACTTACTTTTTTGATTTCTTTACAAATCAGAGGGAATTTCTGTTTAATCACTAAAGTAATGTTTGGTTTTAAATAAATATAGTTTCTCATTTAATGTAAATTGTAAAGGTAGTTATACTGTTTTTATAGTAGTAACAAGTGACAGGAGAAAAAGTTATTTTGTAGTAGTATCATGACATTTAATATCACTGAAAAATCACTATGTATTATAAGCAATTATTATTCACTAAGTAAAAAAGATTCGTATTAAGCCTTAGTATTCAAAATACTACTCAAAATCTTGTAAAAGGGTAAAATAAGTAAAAACAGTCTAAAGAATCTAACAGTTTAATTAAAATAAGGCTAAACTACTCTAAGGATTAAAGGATTTATTTGGTTAAATAATATTTTATGCGTATAGGCGATGCTTATCTTAATGGAACGATTCTTAATAATCGTTATGAAATTATTAAACGTCTGGGTAAGGGTGGGAATAGCAAAGTTTACTTAGCTCGTGATTTACAAATAGAAGGGTCTTTTCTTGCCATAAAACAAATGTTTGTAGAGTATGTTGATTATGATCAATACTTAAAAGCAATGCAGGATTTTAACCGAGAAGCAGAAATACTCTCAAAACTTGAACATCCTTCAATTCCTGCACTACATGATTTTTTTTTAATGGAGGGAGATTTTTTTCTTGCTATTCAATATATTGAAGGCTTGAGTCTAGAGCAAAAACTAAATCAATCTAAAAGAGGATGGATGGATGAAAAACAAGTTACTCTATGGGGAATTCAACTATGTGACACACTTAATTATCTTCACAAGCTTAACCCACCTATGATCTACCGCGACTTAAAACCAGCTAATGTTATGCTAAATGAAAAGCTTCAACAAATTTTCCTTATAGATTTTGGGGTTGCTCGGTTTGTAAAACCTTCTGTTAGTGTTGTTACAGCAGTTGGAACTTTTGGTTATGCTCCTCCTGAACTTCTCCAAGGCAGGGTTACTCCAGCCTCAGATATTTATTCTCTAGGTGCAACAATGTATCACTTACTAACAGGAGTTATACCAGAACTCCCAGATATATTATTTGAATGTGCTATAAGAGTTTTACCTAGGGCAATAAATAGAGATATTTCTTGTGAAATGGAAAAAATATTAATTAAAGCGCTTTCAACTAGCCCAGAACATAGATTTTGCTCAGCACAAGTAATGAAATCAGTGCTAGAAGAACATTTAGATAAAATTATCAATGAAAAAACCACTAAAGAAAGTGTTGATAGCACGTTAAAATACCCGCCTAAAGAATGGGAATCACATCATAAAAAAGTAAATAAACCTATTAAGATAAATGGAAGGCTTAAAATATATCACCAAAAAAAGAAAATGGCAGAGTTTTTAATTAAAAAAGCTAGCTACTCTATAGGTAGACAAGACCCAGCAAAAGGAACTATCCCTGATATTGACCTTTCTTTAATAGACCAATCAGGAAAAATTTCTCGTAAACATGCACAAATAATAAAACTCTCTAACCACTACTATTTTGAGGATGTTGGTAGTACTTATGGAAGCCTATTAAATGGTGAAAAACTTAATGTTGCTGAAAGAAGACTGCTAAGATCTGGTGATCGTATCAACTTAGGCGAAACTACACTAGAATTTATTATAGAAAAAGGAACTGATCAAATAGGAAATTAACTTTTATCTATTGGTTATTTTTTACAAAAGATAAGCACGTTTAAGTTCTAGAGTGTTTAACGAGTTTGATTTAGTTAAGCTATTTAATACTTGATCAGAGAGACGGAAAGCTTTAACAGCCTCTTCTAAACAGCTTAATTGTGAAAGCACTGAACCACCTGCCGAAGATAGATGTTGAGATAATTTATTATTGCGCTCAATTGTGTCACGTAAATGTACTACAGATTTAACAATCTCTTTAGTTGATAGAGTTTGTTCTTGGCTAGCAGCTTGGATTTCATATGTAATTAAAGTTAGTTGTTTCATAGCTTCAGAAATTTGTTGAGCACCAACTAATTGTTCTTGAGTAATATCATCTATATCTATTGATGCTTTTAAGACAGTACCTACAACCGTATCAATCTGGCTAAGGGAATTAACAGCTTTTGAAGATTGACTAAGCCCTTCTTCTACTAGTTCTGTAGTATGACCTATATGCTTTTCAACTTGTTGAACACTTTTTTTAACGATATTAATTAGTTGAGCAATTTCTTCGGCTGATTGAGCGGTTCTTTCTGAGAGTTTACGAACTTCTTGTGCTACAACTCCAAATCCTAAGCCATGTTCACCTGCACGAGCAGCTTCTATAGCAGCATTTAAGGCAAGTAGGTTTGTTTGATCTGAGATAGTGTTAATGACTTCTGTAATTCGTCCTATTGTAGTTACATGACCACTAAGCTCTTCAATAGTTTTAGAAGTTGTATTTATTGAACTATTAATTTCGTGCATTCCGCTAGCAGCCTGATTTACAAAACTACGACCTTCATCTACAGAACCTCTTGCTTTATTAACAGAGTTTTTAAGGTCTTTAGTATTGCTAGTAATATTTTTCAGTCTATTAACCATACTTTGTATAGATTGGTCTGTTTCAGTAACACTAGAGGCTTGTGTTTCTACATTCTCAGCTATAGCACGAATATTTTGTGAAAGTTCTTCTAAAACCGAAGCTACATTTTCTACAGATGTAGCCACTTTTCCATTATCCTGCTCAAGTTGTTTGCCTGAACCTACAAGATCTGTTGAAAGATTAATTGATTTTACTTCTTCTGCACTAGTGCGAACACTAAAAACTATAGAATATAAAGAGTTTACCATTTCTTGCAGAGCTATTCCTAGAGTATCTTTGCTGCTGCGAGGTTCAATTTTAATATTTAGGTTTCCTTGGGCGATTTGTTCAATAGAAAAAGTAAAATTACGCAATCCTTCTACTAAGCTACCAATAGATCTAAGTAGAATGCTTAGTTCAGTTTTTTCATTTGTATTTTTTAGTTCAATATTTAGATCACCTTTTGCAATAGATTCGGTTATTTTAGCAATTTGATTTAATGGTCTTACAAAGGTGTAGAGGGCTAATATAGCCATAGCCATAGCAGCTAATACGGCAAGAAACAAAAATAAATAAACTAGTTGTACAGTTTTATTTGCATGAGATTGTACTTGTTCAATACTATTTTCAGAGTTTTTTATTGCTTTTTCAGAGAGTTTAGTTAAAAAGGCTGTTTGAGTAGTGCTTATGTCGTTTAATTCTCCTCCTAAAATATTAAGAGCCTCTTCGGCCTTGTTTTGTTCAAGTGCTTTAGTAGAACGTAGTGCACTTTCTTGAAAAAGCTGTGCATTTTTTCTAATAGCCTCAATATCTTGAGTTTTTAAGCTATTTAGCTTTTCTAGTTTAGACAAGTTACTGCTAATTTCATTTTCAGCAAGTGAGTATTCATCATTATTTGCTTTTGTGCCAAATGTTACAGCCTTAACAATAGAGTATTGTTGCCTGCTAGTAGCTAGTTGTAGCTCTAGAACAGTAATGGCTTGTTTATATTCTTTACTTATAGCGTTTTCATAATCCACTTGGATACTTTTTATTGCATATGAAGTTATTAAACCTATAGTAATTAATAAAATAACTACTAATGTAGTACCTAGGATGGTTTTTTTCTTTAGCGATAGATGAAACCATTTTTTCATAAACAAACTCTCCTAAGGTTTATTCTTTTTCTTCAAGCTTAAAATTAAAGACTATATGACCGTTAGTTCCTGCCATAGATTTAGAAAAGCTCCATTGTTTTGCTGCTTCTAGCGAGGCTGGCTTAAATAGAGCATTGCCTTCTATAAATTCTACTTTTGAAACCGCACCTTCTGAGTCTAATTGTATGCCTATTTTAACCTTACCTTCTACACGCTTACGTTTGGCTAATGGAGGATAAAGAGGTGCGACTTTTTTAGTGGCTTTAGCTTCTAGATTAGCATCAAACTCAAAAGCTTTTACCATAAAAACATTAGCAGTTACTAATACAATTAACAAAACTGCTGTAAGAACTTCTTTCATTAGTATTTCTCCGCATTTAATATACATATTAAGTAATTATTTGAGTTATGCATTTTCTTTAGTGAATTAAAATTGCCAAGAGTAACGAACAACTAAATTAACTCCCGCTCCATCAACACCAGAACCATGTTGGCGATAATTTTTATCTAAAATATTTTCCATTATTATTGTGATATTACTTCTTTGGCTTAATTGAAAGCCTCCTCGCAGGTTAAATGTTGCATAACCTGGAGTAGAGGTAAAAAGAGGAGCATTTGTTATACCAACTCCAAGAACTCTATCTTGAACTTGTTGAAGTGTTTCACCTGTAGCTAGCAAAATATCATCACTAGTTCCTGCTAAATTATCTTGTCCATTGCCTGTTAAATTTCTGTTACGCCCTCCACCAAAAAAGAAAGCAGCTATAGCATTACGACTACGACTAGCACCTATACGCAGATCAGCTAAATCTAGAGAAGAGAGCCTATCTTGAAAAGAAGACATATTAGAATAAGCTTCTACCCAAAATGTCTTATTTTTAGGCTGGTAAAGCAAACTAATAAAGCCTGCCGCTGGTGGTAGCCCTCCTTCGATTTCTGGAATATCAGCAGATTTTTTTAATATTTGTGGTTGACTTGGTGAAGCTTTACCTAGGGGAGTAGGATTTTTATCTTTACCTCTTAAATAAGAAAAATTACCTGATAGAGTTAAACTATTTGAAATTTTAATTTGAGCGTTTGTCTCCATACCATAAAGACGAATATTTCCAATGTTAGATTTAACTATTACTGGACGGCCATCTATAGGGATTCTTACAGTACCATTAGGATCTTGGGAAATAATAGGCAATCCGCTTAGTATTTTTCCAACTGCGCCTTGAGGCAATATAAGTGCTCTTTGAGTAATAAAATCATTTATATTGCTATTAAAAAATGTAGCACTGGCGCTAAGAAACTTACTTCGGTATTTTACACCTAACTCAAAGTTTAATAGGCTTTCTGGCTCAAGTTTAGTTACTTTTCTACCAGTAGAAATTGCATCACCACCTATAGTAGTACCTACAAAACCACCAAGTGCTTCTGCATCGCTTGTTTGTACTTCAAAACCTGATGGTAGGCTGCCAACAGAGCCAAAATCTATAACATTTGGTGAACGAAAACCTCGACTAATATTAGCTATTAAATTTAGGCGTTGTTTAATAAAAACAACACCCTCAAGGTTAAAAGTAAGATCATCATTACGAATTGAGAGGTCTTTTACTGATGGGTTTCCAGAAAAATCAAGCACATTTTTTCTACTATCAGTTTTATAAAAAAATGCACTATAACGAAGTCCACCATTAAGACGTAATTTTCCTGGTAATAGCTCTACAGTGTCTTGTAGGTAAACTCCATAGCTTGAATATTTTGTACCATTTGGAACTGTACCAGGTATTGGAATGCCTTGATTAGATGGAGGAAGAAAAATAAAGCGTCTATTAGTTATTCTTTCATCATAAATTTCAGCACCTAGAGTTAAAAATTGATAGCTACCAATATGAGTAGTAGCTTGCAAAGTATAGCCAAATGCCCTTGCCAGCCTATATTCATCAGTAGATAAGTCAGAAAGATCTGGTTTAACATTAAATTGTTGGCGTTGTCGATTAAAAGAAAAAGTTCCTGTTAAAGAATCAAATATAGATAAATTTTCTTTTTCATAACGGGTATAGAAAAAGTCTAGTACTTGTGGGCTAAAATCGCTTTCTTGGATACCTATACCACCATTAAGTAAAAAATAAACTCTTGTGTTACGCTCGGTAGTATGTTGATAGAAAAGGGATAAGAGTTGAGACTCATCTATTTTATAAACAATCTTACCTGTGCCACCATAATGTAGATAACCTGTGTCTTGCATTCTATCGCCAAGTAGTTTTGAAGATAGGCCAAAATATCTTGTAGCAACTGAATGGGAATCTAGTCCACCTCCTGCCCTTAAATCATTAATTCGTTTCCCAAAACCGCTAAATAATAAGCTTATCCTTTTATTGCCTGCGACTAATTTTAAGTCCCCACCACTTGCAGCATTTGCACTACTAAAAAATGTAGACATTTCGCCATGAAACTCCCAAGGCTTTTTAAAAAATCTTGGTTTTTCACTTATTAAATTAACTGTTCCCCCTAAAGCATCACTACCATAAAGGGCTGAGCCTGGGCCATAAATTAACTCTACTTGTCGTGCAATACTAGCATCTATTAAGCCTACAGGGGGTTCAAGCCCGGCAGTAAAAGTACTTGTATTAAATCGTACACCATCAAGTAAGGTAACAACCCTTTGTCCTGTTAGTCCTCTTATTATTGTTTGTCCATAAAAAGTGCTACCTAATATAGGTCTAACACCTGCTTCTTCTTGTAATAACTGAGGAAGTAATAAACCTGGTCTACTGGTTAATTCTCTTTTAGACGCAAGTTCAATTTGTTGTGAAGCATCAAAGGCTTCTTGTTCAGGATCAAGAACAGCTGTAATAGAAAGCCCTTCTGAAAGCTCAGTAGCAGTCAATACAAATTCCAGACTATCTTTGCTTACCTCTGTAAAAAGCAAACTACTGTTATATTCTCTATAACTAGGGTGTTGAATAATTAGTTTATAATTACCTAAGACTAAATTATCTATCTTAAAAAAACCTTCCTTATCAGTCTTAGTACTAGTAAGTAAAGTTTCTTTTTCATCATAAACTAGGATTTTTGCATCACCAACAGCTATATTTTGTTGATTACGTACAACACCACTAATATTTGCATTTTGTGTTTGAACTATTGCTGAGAAAGCAGGCGGGGTATAAAACCAAAGACTTATTAAAATTGCCAACAAAGAGCTTTCTAGAACATTTCTCTTCATAAATAAATTTCTCCCTCTAACTAAATAAATTTGGGGCACTAGAAAATTACTCTAAGCAAACATAAGGCGGTTTTTCTAGAAAAGCTATTCCTCTAGATAACCCAGGGCATACTTAGGCACATTTTCTACTATTCTGCTGCTATTTGATTACTTACTTATACGCATAGTTTATTAGTTGGTTATTTTGTTTCAGCAAGTAATATATTGTAGGCTACAAAACTTATCTAAGTATTCTAATGAATTTTTCGTGAGTTTTTCGTGAGTAGTTTAAAACTTTATTTTTACTTTTACAAAACTAACTAGGTAAAAATTTATAGGTAAGTTTTGAAACCAAAAGACTTAAAGTTACTATACTATATAATGAAACTAATTATCTATCAGATTTTTTTCCATCTTAGTAAATTTTCCATAAACTCTCAATTAAATCTTCATAAATTTTTCATAAATAAAGTGTTTCTACAGAAAAAGAACTATATAGTTTTGTTTAGTTTATAACCTATTACAAACATTACTAGTTTTACAAATTGCTCTGAAATTTTAGAGTAATAAGATTTTTGTTTAAAAACAATCCGGTAATATGTCTATCCAAAATTTTTACTTTTTACGCCTTACTTATCAAATACAAAACTAAAATAGCTAACTTAGTTAAGCTAATGTATATTACTTTACAAATTAAGAATAAATCCTAGGTATTATAAGCTGGGGTCAATTAAATTACAGAGTAGTAAGCCTATCACTATTGTTTAGCTTGAGCATTCTTGCTCTATTTGGTTTTAAAGTTGGTTTTAAAGAATTTTCTAACAAATAATAAGGAGTAAGTAGAAGGTTATGCATTCTAAATATATTTTTATAGGGATAATTTTTTTAGTATTTTTTCTATCACTAATGACATTTAATAAAGAGACTAGAAATACTAAGGGGCTTGAAAAAGGAAATGCTCAAGAACTCTCTTTATTTAAGTCAGAGACAGTAATTGCTGATTCAAGGTTTGAGACAAAAGATACAGCTCTAAATCTTGATGCAAATAAAGGACAAGAGATAGGGGCTGTTTATGAAGCATATTTAAGCCCTCAACAAGAGCCTGGAGAAGAAGAAAATACACCTAAACTAACACCTAAAGCATTTAAGTCTACAGCGCCTTCTGTAGCTAGAAATGAGCGTAAATCCCGAGGACATGCAACACTAAGATTTACTAAAGATCTTAGTAAAGTATACGTAGATGTAAAAGTTGAAGGAGTAAGTGTTCAGGATGTAACAATGTTTCATATACATTGCGGTAAACCAGATATGTTAGGCCCTATTTTAGTTGATTTTGCATATTCTGGTGATATTCAAAAAAATCTTTCTGATGGAATTTTTTCTGTAGAAATAACAAATCAAGATATAGAAAAAGTTGTTAGCTCTAAGCATAATCATGGGGTAGTAGCGGCTTTTACTCTAGGCTGTCCAATAGTTCCAGGTGGCTCAGATAAAGTAAAAACTGTTGCAGGTATGGAACATATTGCAAGACAAAGTGAACTCTACTTTAACCTACACACTAAGGGGCAAACATATTTTGGAGATATGAGAGGTCAAATTCATCCAGTAAAAAACTAATATATTTTTTCTATTTAGTTAAACAATTTTTTCTATAAGTAGCTTTAAAAAAGTACATGTCCTGGTCATATTCTAATTTAGATATGACCAGGACATGTATTCTCCCAGCACTTAAACTTTTAACTTATGTAAGAATTATTACTTATCTAAAGAGGGGACAAAAATTTTATCCATAAAAACTAGTAAGCTTTTGAAAAGGTATAAACAACATCATCAATTTTATCCATTAGCTTATCTGTTCGGTCGCGATATTCAAGCTCAAAAACTTTTTCAATCTTAGCAATATTAGCAACAATATCATTTATTAATTCTTTATCTGCTGGATCCAAATTAATAAATTGAATACCTGTATTAGATTTAGCTATTGAATAGCGAACCTCTCCTTGTACTTCTAAAGTATAGTAAGGCAAGAGGTTTATTTGCATAGTTATTATTGAACCAACAGGTAAGGCTAGAGGAGTTTCTATACTACAACCACCACAACTAAGACTTGTTAGCATAGTAAGTGTTGTAGCATTAAAAAATTCCTTATCAACAATGGTTGTCTCACAAAAATAAGGGACTCTCTTATAGTTACGTTTATTTTCATAATTATCTTCAAATTCAAAAGAACGAATTCTATCTACTAAACAACTTAAGCTTGAATTAAGCATTCTACGTAAAAGATCTGGGTTTACTGGTTTAGATAAAAAGCCATTTATACCAAGCTCAGAAATAACTTGTTGATTATCAGAAATATCTTTAGTTGACATCATTATTACAGGAATTTGGTTAAAAGGGCTTGTTTTACGGCAATTGCCAACAAATTCAAAGCCTCCCATTTTAGGCATCATAAGATCAGTAATAATTAATGAAACTTGAGTTAATTCTAATAAATCTAAGGCTTCCCTTCCATTAGTCGCAGTTATAACCTCATAACCTTCTTCCATCAAAAAATCTGATAGAGTGTTTAGGATTTCTATAGAGTCGTCAACAATTAATAATCTTATATTCATAATATACTCCTACGTAAAGCTTTTGCAGATATCTTTAGCCAGTATCCTTTAATTAGGAATTAAATTTCTTAATGTTTTATAAAAATTTTCTTATTTAGGCTTTAGTGGTTAATTTTTTGCTGGTTTTGTCTAGTGCACCTCCTATACCAAAATAGTTATAAAAACTATATTTTTTAACATATTGATATATCAGGCTTTAGTGTTTTTCTTATCTTAAGCTTAATTGAACATGTAAATAATGTTGAGGAAAAATGCCGCACTTAAATTACATATGTGCCAAATCTACTCAATAAGATAAAAAGATAAAAGATAAAAAGTGCCGGACATAAACGACTGGGCTATTATCAACAGCCACTATGTGGCTATGCAAATCTTAGGTTATTTCTATTACTATATATTAAGTTAGCTTAACATATTTATTTTACTAAATTATCATTTCTTGTCGTAAGCTTTATTTGTTATGTTAGTATAGTCTTTTTGGCTGGGTGATATAGGCAATAAAATTATAATTAATGTAGAGGTTATTTCGTATGGCATTAACTAATAATGTTTTACTAGATTTACTCCCTCAGCGACTTGCAATTTTAGATACCATAGGAAACATTATTACTGTTAACAAAGCTTGGGAAGACTTTGCTAAAATACACCCCTTATCTATAGAGTCCCTAGTAACAAATACTAGTTATTTAACTGCTTGTAGTAAAGTGAGTAGCCCAAATAATCAATATACCTTACATTTTGTTCAAGGCATTACATCGGTCATTAAAGGAGAAAGAGAGAGTTTTGAAATGGAGTATGGTTATCATACTTCAAATGAAGAATTTTGGTTCTTAGCTACAGCTAAACGCACAAATAATACTGATAGCGCAGTTGTGGTTATTGTACATACAGATATTTCTAAACAAAAAATTGCTGAAAAGAAAGCTAATAGAGAAATAAACTATTCATTCCAAGTCTTAGAATTATCTGGGGATGCAGTTATTGTTATTAATAAAAAACAAGAAATATGTTTTTTTAATAACAATTCAGAAAAAATATTTGGCTACTCTAAAAAAGAAACTCTAGGTAAACCCTTCAATATTTTAATCCTAGGTAAATTTCATAGCGTTTTTAATAAATATGTTGAGCAGTTTATAAGTAGCCCCAAACCTTTTCAATATTCAGATAATAGACAAGGGCTTATAGGATTGCGTAAAGATAGAAGTGAATTTTTAGCTGATATTGCTATTTCAAAACTATTTTCTCACCAGGAACTATTTCTTACACTAGTAGTTAGAGATATATCTGAGCAAAAAATAACAAATAACCAGCTACAAGAACAAACAACTATACTATCTAGCATATCCGAATCTATGGCAACATTCTTGCAGGCACATGATTTAAAAAAATCCTTACAACCAATCTTACAAACTATCTCTAAAGTTACTAAAAGCCAATTTGCTGCACTTGGTTTTTTTCCAGATAACCTAAAATTGCAAGTTATTACAAATACTAATGAGATGATAGAAGTTGAAACCAATAGAGCTATGTTTAAGGAAATAGAAGATGACGTAAGAGATTTTGAAGATATATCTTTAGAACGCCAGCTTTTTTACTTAATTAGCAAAACTTTATCAACTTCTCTAACTCAAATTAAAAGCGCAGAAATAAAAAATCTTAATCTATCTTATACAAGCGAAATACTTAAGCTACGAAACTTTATTAGTATGCCGATAAAATGCCAAAATGCAATAACCAGTGTACTTGTATTAGCTAATAGCTCATTTGCCTATGAACAAGAAAATATAAAGCTACTAGAACCTGCAATAGAAGTTCTTGGAATAATTTATGATAGCTATCAACATATCCAACAAAAAACAAAATTAGAAAATCAACAAAAGCTTACTCAACAAGAATTACTAACAAGAGCACGTCAACAATCTTTATTAGTTAGATTAGGACGACAAGCTTTGCTAGAAGTAGACGTTTCTAAATTAATGGAATATTTTATAAATGCTATAAAAGAAGTTTTAACTATTGATTGTTGTTTTATACTAGAATTTGATAAAGATAATACGCTATGTTTAAGGCCAGAAAGCTTTGGGCTTATTAAAAATTCTTCATCCTCTGATTCAACTAGCTTAAGCGTTGCATCTGTAAATTCTAACTCTTTAGTAAATATGCTCTTAGGTTCTACAGGGCCTCTTATTATTGATGATATAGAAACAGACTTACGCTTTAATATCCCTATATTTTTTAAGCTACAAAATTTTACTAGTGGAATTAGTGTAGTGTTATATATAGATAATGAAGTTTTTGGTTTTTTAGGAGCTTTTACCCGTACTAAAAGACTCTTTACAAGCAATGAAGCTAATTTTTTACAAACAATTGCTCATACACTTGTAACAGCAATTAAACGAAAACAAGATGAAGACCGTTTAGGAGAACACTTAAAACTAATTGATGCATCTAATGATGCTATAATCGCCTGTGACTTAAAACAAAAGATAGTTTTTTGGAGTAGAGGGGCATCGAGTTTATATGGAATTGATAGAGAAAGAGCACTTGGAGCTTCTATTGCTGAACTAATTACAAATCAAGACTTTGGCCTAATTAATAACATTATAGATACAGTTCTTAGCTCCAATGAATGGGTAGGTGAGATTACTAGCCAAGATATTAACGGAAATGATATGGTTATCCTTAGCCATTGGACATTAATTTACGATAATTTCAAAAACCCTAAAACATTTTTACTTGTTAATACTAATATTACAGAAAAAAAGAAGCTGGAAACTCAATTCTTAAGAACACAACGTATGGAAAACCTAGGTTCATTAGCTAGTGGTATTGCTCATGATCTTAATAACCTCTTGACCCCAATTATGCTCTCACTCGATCTGCTTAAAAAACGTGCAGATGAACGTAGCATGCGACTTATTGAAAGAGTAGAATCATCTACTAAACGAGGGTCTGAGATGGTTAAGCAGATTCTTTCTTTTGCTAAAGGTATAGAGACTAATCAAACCACTATTAATCTTCAAAATGTTCTTGATGAACTACTTAATATGATTAAAGTCAGTTTTCCTCAAAGTATTAGAGTTTATTCTAATTATTCTCCAAAAACCTGGTTAGTCTTAGCAAATGCTACACAGATCTTTCAAGTGCTTATGAATCTTTGTGTTAATGCACGAGAAGCTATGCCTGAGGGAGGAATACTTACCATAACAGTAAAAAATGAACTACTTGATGACCTAGAAGAGTTTAACGAATTAAAAGAGGCTACACCCTTTGTTCAAATCTCTATTTCAGATACTGGGGTTGGTATTAATACAGAACATGTTAAAAAAATATTTGAACCTTTTTTTACAACTAAAGGAGCTAATGGAACAGGTTTAGGATTAGCAATGGTTGCTAGTATAATAGAAAAACATAAGGGTTTTATTAGGGTTAATAGCCAACTAAATAAAGGAACTACTTTTTCTATATATTTACCTGCAATAAGCGATGAAGAAACTAAGCAGTCCTTTACTAAGAAAAATGAATCACTTGTTGGTAATAATCAATCAATACTGCTAATTGATTCTGAAATATCTACTTTAGAAATTTCTAAAACTACTCTAGAGGCATATAATTACAGAGTTTTACCAGCTAGCAATGGGGCTGATGCTGTTGCGATTTTTTTTGATAACCATCAACATGTTGATGCTGTTATAATTGATATGTTTGTTGTTGAACTTGATAGTGCTATTGTGATTTCTTCATTAAAAAAGGCTAACCCTCGAGTAAAGATAATCGTTACTAGTAATGACCTAAGTGTTTATACTAAACTAGATACTTTGTCTGTCACAGTAAAAAAATTAACTAAGCCTTATACAGCAGAAGCAATATTAAAATCCTTAAAGGAAATATTAAGTGAGTAGATAGGTAGATTATGACTAAAGAAACATTTCAAACAGGTAAAATACTCCTAGTTGATGATGATGAAGCTTGTTTATCTTTAATAGATTTGGTTCTTCAAGAAGAAGGATTTGATACTATTGCAGTTAATAATGGCAAAGATGCACTTAAAAGATTAGAACAAGGTGATATTGATTTAGTTATCTCAGATGTACAAATGCCATATATTGATGGAGATACATTACTTAGGGAGATAAAAAAGAAAGATTCTAAAGTAGAAGTTATTTTAATTACCGCACATGCAACACTTACTGGTGCTGCTAAGGCTATAAATAACGGTGCTCAAGATTATTTAACAAAACCCTTTAATGCAACTGAGCTTATAACAATAGTTAAAACAGCCTTAGATAGGCGTAGTAACCTTACACTCGCTAATAACAATAAGCTAGCTAAAGGAGATCAACTTCCTTTTTCAGAAATAGATGGGGATAGACTGGTTGGCTCTAGCCCAGTAATGCTAGAGCTATTTAAACAAATTGGCAAAGTGGCTAAAACTGACTCTACCGTACTTATTTTAGGCGAATCTGGTGTTGGTAAAGAAATGATTGCAAAACAAATTCATAAATTAAGCAATCGTTTTAACCAACCTTTTGTTGCTCTAAATTGTGGTGCTCTAACAGAATCACTACTTGAAACAGAACTCTTTGGACACCTTAAAGGAGCTTTTACTGGCGCTCAATTTGATAAACCAGGGCTTTTTCTTGAAGCAAATAAAGGAACTATATTCTTAGATGAAATTACTGAAACTAGCTTAGCTTTTCAATCAAAACTACTGCGTGTTTTACAGGAGGGTGAAGTTCTTTCTGTTGGGGCATCAAAAGCTAAAAAGATTGATGTTCGGGTTATTGCTGCTAGTAATCAAAATATAGATTCTCTTGTTAAAGAAAAACTCTTTCGTCTAGACCTACTTTATCGCCTTAGAGTAGTGGAACTTTTAGTTGCCCCTCTAAGAGAAAGAAAAGCTGATATTCCACTACTTATAGAATATTTTCTTAATAAACAAAAAAATAAAAATCAATTACAAGTTGAAATTTCAGAAGAAGCTATTAACTGTCTATCAAATTATGATTGGCCTGGAAATGTCCGTCAATTAGGGCATGTTGTTGAAAAACTTGTAGTTTTAGCAAAACACCATAAAATTACTACTGATGATTTGCCTAAAGACATCAAAGAAAAATCAAATACATATTTATTTATTAACAACCCAGAGGATCAAGCATTGCCTAGTACAGAAAGTCTACTGAGTTTAGCAGAAGTAGAATATAGACACGTTATTAATATCTTAAATCAGCTAGGTGGCAATAAATCTCAAGCTGCTCGTGTGCTTGGCATTGATCGTAAAACTCTAGATAGAATACTAAAACGTAGCACTACAAATAACTTGCTAAACTAGTTAATATAAACAAGTATAATACACACCTCATTTTTACTGAAAAAGTCTCTCTGTGTCTTTATTGCAAGGATTCTCTTGACCTCATTTCGGAGCCAGAGTAGACTTGGGCAAAAGTATTACCTTGTAACTTTTCTCTATACTTCACTTATTTACAAAATAAGAAGCCAAATTAAGAAGAGGTGATAACATGCCTGAATCCGAATCCCAAGTTCTAGCTTCCTATGGAATTGAAGCACAAACAGCCAATCCTCCAAGTCAACCCTGTGTAATGGTTATCTTTGGGGCATCAGGAGACTTGACAAAGAGACTGCTTGTACCGGCTCTTTATAACCTAGCCTGTGATGGTCTACTTGCCGATAATTTTGCAATGCTTGGATATGCTAGGTCAGAAATGACAAATGAAGCCTTTCGTGCTCAAATGACCGAAGACATTAAGAAATTCCATACACGTCAGGAGTTTGACCAAGAAGTATGGAATAATTTGGTAAGTCGTTTCTACTATATGTCAGGTGGATACGACCAAGCCAACTTCCAGAAATTAAAAGCAGAAGTTGCCAACCTAAGCTCTCAGCACAATACTAGTGGCAATATACTTTTCTATTTTGCCGTTGCACCACGCTTTTTTGGCCCAATCTGCGATAATTTACATCAAGCAGGTTTTAGGGAAGGTAGTGGTTGGAAACGTATTATTGTTGAAAAGCCTTTTGGTACTGATCTTGAGTCTGCTCTCAAGCTTAATGAAGAAGTTCTTGCCCACTGGAATGAAAACCAAATCTATCGCGTAGATCATTACTTAGGCAAAGAAACAGTACAAAACCTGTTAGCTTTCCGTTTCTCCAATGGTATTTTTGAGCCATTATGGAATAAGAATTATATTGATAATATTCAATTTAATGTCTCTGAAGAAGTTGATGTTGGCTCTCGTGGGGGCTATTACGATAGTTCAGGCGTGTTGCGCGATATGATGCAAAACCATATGTTTCAGATGCTAGCCTATCTTTGTATGGAACAACCAGGATCATTTGAACCTGATGCAATTCGCAATGAAAAGGCTAAATTATTGCAGGCAGTAAGGGTTTACACTCCTGATGAAGTTGCACGTTATGTAGTACGAGGACAATATGGCCCACGAGCAGATGAGGCAGGTAAAGTTACTAAACCAGGTTATCGCCAGGAAAAAGATGTTCCTGCTGAGTCTAAAACTGAAACATATGCCGCAGCACGATTCCAGATTGATAATTGGCGATGGGAAGGCACACCAATTTATTTACGCTCAGGTAAAGCACTATGGAAACGCGGCACTGAGATTGTTGTAGAATTTAAGAAACCACCTCAAGCAATGTTTAATGGCACGGCTGTCCCACAACTCCATCCTAACCGTCTGATCTTTCATATCCAACCCTACCAAGGCATTGAAATGCAATTTCAGGCTAAAGTCCCAGGCCCAACACTACAACTTCAACCTGTCAATATGCGTTTTTCATATGCAGATGCCTTTAAAGCCTCTCGTTATACAGGTTATGAAGTAATGATTTATTCCTGCTCTCATGGCGATGCAACTCTTTTTTCACGTGGCGATTTAGTAGAAGCGGCTTGGCGTGCAGCACAACCACTACTAGATTATTGGACAGCTACTCCAGCAGAAAATTTTCCAAATTATGAACGTGGTAGTTGGGGACCAAAAGAAGCTTCAGACCTTATTGAAAGAGATGGTAGACGCTGGTTTGAAGTCGTTACAGATGGCTTATTAAAACGTGTAGCACTTTTCCAAGACGGAGATATGCTTTTTCTCTCCCAAGTCATCCAAGCGCTTCGTCCTAAAATGGTTGGAGCAGACGAAACTATCATCCGTAAAGGCGAAATTGGCCGCGAAATGTATCTTTTAGCTCGTGGTGAAGTAGAAGTTTTAGATGATTCTGGCAAAGTTGTAAAAGTACTTAAGGATGGTGATTTCTTTGGTGAAGTCGCCCTACTAATGTCAACACCTAGAATGGCAAATGTCCGTACTCGCACTAGTTGCGACCTATTTGTGTTAGATAAGACTGATTTTAACCGTATCTTACACGATCATCCTCAATTTGCTCAAAGCGTAATGAAAATAGCTAAAGACCGCTATAGCGTTAAATAAAATAATAAATGTCCAAAAGAAAAGATTTGGTTCCTTTCTTTTGGACTCTTTGGAGAATATTTTGGGTAAAACTCTTGTTGTAGCACCCCGTTATCAAGACCTTGTTCGTACATTAGAAACTTATGACTTACTTCCTGCCATTATTTTTATTAGTAGCAGACGAGGTTGTGATGAATCTGTTGAATCAATAAAAGGTAATACCCTAGATGACTTGCCTAGATCTACTCGGGAACTTATTTTATCAACAATCGAAGAATTTACTCCTGAAGATAGAGAGTTTGTTTCACACCATAAATTATTTTATTTACTCCTCTATAAAGGCGTTGCCCCACATCATGCTGGTCATTTACCAGCCTGGAAACATTGTGTTGAAAGATTAATGTCTAAAGGCTTATTAAGAGCCGTGTTTGCTACAACAACACTAGCAGCCGGAATTGATATGCCTGCAAGATCCGTAGTTATAACAGCTTCAAGCTTACGCTCAGATGAAGGTCATAGAGACTTAAAAGCCTTTGAGTTAGCTCAAATGACTGGCCGTTGTGGGCGACGTGGTAAAGATAATGTTGGGTTTTCTATTTTTATTCCTGGCCCTTTTCAAGATATAAACCTTATCCTTGACTTACTAGCAAAACCCTCCGAACCTATTGAAAGCCAATTTTTCCCTAATTACACAATGGTTCTAAACCTCTTACAACAACATAGCGCAGACACTGCAAGGGCTTTATTAGAACGCAGTTTTAGCCAATATCAAAGAACAAAAAAAATCTCTGATATCCGTCCACGACTTGAAAGAACTTTAGAAAAAATAAATAAAGATAAAAGTGGGCTACCTTGTTTAGATAGAATTACTACTCGCCAAAAATTTAATGAACTACAAGAACAAGCACTTAAAGCCCGTAAATCAATAAAATCAATAAAACGTAAAATTAAACACGCCCTAGCAACAGAACTAGAAGTAGAAGACACTGAATCATTAGGAAAATTAGAAGAAAAACTGGAAAAAACTATTGTAGAAATTAAAGCTCTCCCCTGTTTAACCTGCTCACAAGTAAATATTTGCGATGGCAGAGTAATTGTCTTACAACAACAAATACAACGCTCTAAAGACCTTGAAAAAAGTCTCTATGATTTAGAACATGGCCTATGGGAACATTTTGAAGAATGTGCCAGGTTATTACAAAGCTTTGACTACTTAAATGAAAGCTGGTATCCCACATCAGACGGTATTTGGGCAGCCAATTTACGTGTAGAAAATACTTTATTTATGGCTGAACTAGTTAGAGCTAATTATTTTGCTACTTCAGACCCAAGAGAATTAGCCGCTTTAGTTGGCGCTCTTGCAGCAAGCGAACGTCAAATAGAGGTAGAATACCAAGAGGGCGAAGAATCTTTTCTTATATCTTTTAAGAATGCAGTTAAAATTGCTCGTACTATCTCTAAGCTCCAAGAAAATGTAGGACTATTTTTTCCAATTATCTTAGATGGCGATGCGGCAAGACTGCTTTGGCGCTGGGCAGATAATAATATCGATTGGGAAAAACTCTTTGAGGAAGTTTATGCCGATGATGGTGATGTTGTACGCTTAATTTTACGTACTGCCGATTTATTAAGACAATTAGTATCTTTACAAGATGCATTCCCTCAGTTATCAGATACAGCATCTAAAGCAATAACTTTAATTCGTCGTCCACCAATTGATGATTAATTTGATGATTAATTTAATGTTTATTAATCTTTAAGCAAATCAGGAGAGCAAGTTTTGAGTAAAGAAGTTTTAGCAGCAGTGTCAGATATGATTTTTGCCTCTAAAATTAGCGGTGCAGCAAGTCAAACAAATATAAATATAACATTTATTAAATCAGCAGATAAATTGGTTGAACAAGCTAATAATCTAAACCCTAAACTAATAATTTTAGACTTAAATAATCCACGTTTTGACTCTCTAACAGCAATCAAAGAACTTAAATCAAACTCTGTCTTATGTACTATTCCTATAGTTGGATTTTTAAGCCATGTTCAAGTAGAACTACGTCTTAAAGCACAAGAAGCAGGCTGTGATTTTACAATGCCTCGCTCTGAATTTAATTCTCATTTGATTGAAATTTTATCTGGTGAATATTTTCTTAAAAAAGCAAAGAGATAGCTCTAGAAGTGAAAAGCGGTTTGTTTATAGAAATACTCTGCGATAAAATTTGCTTATCTTTAATTTTCTTTTAATTTTCTCATCTTCCAAAAATAATTTCCACTGGGGGTTTTATGTCTAATGCATTTAATCGAGTAACTTTAATTGTTTGTGATTCTTTAGGAATAGGTGAAATGCCAGACGCAGCAGAATATGGTGATGCAGGTAGTGATACTCTAGGGCATATCCTAGCTTCACGTAAAGTTAATATTCCTAATTTACAAAAACTCGGTCTGTGCAACATAAGAGATTTGGCTTTGCCCTCTGTACTTGAGCCTATTGGCTGTTATGGTAAAGCTGCACTTGCTTCTAGTGGAAAAGATACAACCACAGGTCATTGGGAAATGGCAGGAATTATTACTAAAACGCCTTTTCCAACATATCCAGACGGATTTCCTAGCTATATAATGGAAGCTTTTGAAAAAGCAATTAATACTAAAACCTTAGGAAATAAAGCTGCATCAGGAACAGAAATTATAGATGAGCTTGGTCAAGAGCATATAAAAACAGGCTATCCAATTGTTTATACATCTGCTGATAGTGTCTTTCAAATTGCAGCACATGAAGAAGTTATTGCTATTAATCAGCTTTATTCTATGTGTGAACTAGCCCGTGAGATTTTGCGTGGTAAAGACGAAGTTGGACGTGTTATTGCACGTCCATTTATTGGGACTCCAGGAAAATTTGTTCGTACAGAACGCCGCCATGACTACGCAATTATGCCCCCTCCAAATACCTTATTAGACCAACTATATGAAGCTAAATTAGATACTGTTTGTATAGGAAAAATTAGCTCCATTTATTGTGATCGTGGTGTAACAAAAGAAGTTAAGGCTAAAAATAATATGTCATTAATGGATCGCACAATAGATGCATTAAAAGAAGATAGCAAAGGAATTATTTTTACTAACCTAGTAGATTTTGACATGATGTTTGGACATCGTAATGATGTAGTAGGCTATGCTAAGGCATTAGAAGAGTTTGATGAGCGTTTAACAGAGACTCTAGAGCTAATGCGCCAGGATGATTTACTAATTATTAGTGCAGATCATGGTTGTGACCCTACAGATATTTCTACAGATCATACTCGTGAGTACGTACCTATAATTGCTTATGGCAAAAATGCCAATAAAGGTGTAAACCTAGGCTTACGCAATAGTTTAGCCGATATTGGACAAACAATTGCCGAGAATTTTAACTTAAAGCTTTCAGCAGGAGAAAGTTTTCTCTCGCAAATAAACTAAGAAGCGTTCCTATAGCTAGAAAAATAACTAAGTTAAATAAAAACAGAAAAACCACTTTACCATAATGTAAAAAATTGATACTGTTACTCTTAAAGTATCTTTTAATACAAACTCTACAAAACTGCGTTTCTAGCTAAAAGAACCAACAAAAATTATAAAGAGTAAAATTCTTAAGGGACATTTCCTTGCCCAAAAGTGTTAAAATATTAATCTCCTTAATAATAGCAAGGCCAAAATTATGAAAACAAAGCATTTACTATTTTTCTATTCGCTTCTACTTTGTCTTACATTTTTTCAAATAAGTTCACAAAACATATTTGCTCAATCCCGTTCTAATGGAGCAGATCTTTTAGGTGCAGTAAAAGATCAATCAGGCGGTGTTATACCTAAGGCTACAGTAACGGTAAGAAACCCTCAAACTAATTTTGAACGAACAGTTACAGCAGATGAAGATGGTAGTTATAGGTTTATTGCTCTTCCACCAAGCACTTACGAATTGACCGTAATGTCTCCAGGTTTTTTAGATAAAAAACAAACCTTTGATCTAGTCTTAGGTTCTACAGGAGTACTTGATGTAACAATGTCTATTTCTGGTCAAAGCGATATTGTATTAATTACTGGCACTGCAACAAAAGTAGTAGAGACATCAAAAAGCGCTGTTACTCAATCAGTAGACTCTCAACGTATAGATAATTTACCAATTAATGGAAGAAATTTCTTAGGTTTTGCATTTATTAATGCCCTTATAGGCCGTGATACTACGCCTCCACTTGGCCCAGCCCCTACAACAGGGCTAAATTTTGCTGGTCAACGTGCTCGTTCTAATTTAATACAAGTCGATGGAGCAGATAATATAGACAATGGCTCTAAAGCAGCACGTTCAACTATTTCACAAGAAGCAGTTCAAGAATTTCAAGTAGTAATTAATAGTTTTGCTGCTGAATATGGTAGAACTGCTGGTGGTGTAGTTAATATTGTTACCAAATCAGGTACAAATCAATTTCATGGAAATGGATTTGGTTTTATTCGCCAACGTGCTATTCAAGCTCGTAATGCACTGGCCTTTCAACCCCCTGGAGTAAATGAAAGACCTGCTTTTACTCGTGGTCAATATGGGTTTACTTTTGGCGGCCCAATAAAAAAAGATAAAACTTTTTTCTTTCTCTCTTTAGATCAAACTCGTAGGCGTGAATCAGGGTTTTCTGATATTGGACGTGATAGCAGCGTTTTTGACTTAACTGCTGCACAAAAAGCCTTTATTGCTAGTAACCCTAGTGTTGGTAGGCTTTATCAAATGTTTGCCGAATCTGGCGCAACGGTTGCACGTACAGGAATTGAGCCTAATACTGGACAAGCTGTATTTTTACCAACTTTTTCTTTATCAAATGGTAAACTAGGAGCAATACCTAGCGTATTTCGCACTTTATCAGGAATTCAAAGTGTTTATCCAATAAAAGACGATTTTACTTTTTATTCTGCAAAAATCGATCAGCAATTTAATTTAAATAATCGGCTTTCCTTACGTTATAACTTTACACCTATTAGAACTACAGGAGTTCAATCCTCAGGCCAAAACCAGCCTTTTGGACTTAATGATGTATCCCGCACTGGTATTTCATCTATAAGAGATACTTCTCTAGTAGCTCAACTTACTACAATTATAGACTCTTCAAAAATAAATGAGTTTATCTTTAATTTTGGAAGGCGTTCTTCTCTTTTTACATCTAGCTCTGATGTAGCAGTTAATATTCCTGGAGCAGCATTTTTTGGTCGTGAGCCTTTTTCACCCGCTGAGCGCGTAGAAAAAGTTTTTGAATTAAAAGATAATTTCTCTTATATAGTTGGACAACATACAACTAAATTTGGTGGTTCAGTTAATTTTGTTCGTATAATTCCTTTTAATTTTGAGCTAAATTTTTCAGGAGTATTTAATTTTGGGGATTTAGCTGCAACAGCTATTAACCCAATGTTTCTTGGTGCTCCAGCCTTTACCGCTACACAAGCTTATGGCTTAGGTATACCTCAAACCTTTATTCAAGGTTTTAATGGCTCAAATACTAGAATAAAAAATACCCAAATAGGTATTTATGGTCAAGATAGTTGGAAAATTCGCTCTAACCTTACTCTAAATTATGGGGTACGTTATGATTACGAAAGAACCCCTTTATTTGAGCCAAGCGCAATTGTATCAGATAGATTAAATTTAACTGCTCAACAAGTAGACGCTGCTGAAAGATTTCTTAATGTACGCCAAGGCATTCCAAGAGATAAAAATAACATTGCACCACGTGTTGCACTTGCCTACGACCCCAAAGGCAATGGTAAAACCGTTATTCGTGCTGCTTATGGAATATTTTATGACACCCCACTACTTTTTGTAGCTGGCAATTCAGTATTTGCAAATGGTGTATCATCACCTCAATTAATAGCACCTTCAGGTAGCCCTCTTCCTACTAGTACACTTAATTCTGCCCAAATTTTTCAAGGGACAGTTCAAGCAGGCGTAACACCAGGAATTGACCAAGGAGCAGTTTATTTATTGGGACAATCTCGCTTTGATCCTAGAGGAAAATTCCCAGGTTATGGAGCACTACTACCCTTTACTTTACCTGTAGATAGGAATTTTGAATTTGCTTACACCAATCAAGCTAATTTAACTATTGAACATGAACTTTTACCTGATACAGCAATTCAAGTGACTTATATTTTTACAGGAGGCAGAAAGCTAAATCGCTCTATTAATCGTAATGCTCCTGATGGA
Organism: Acidobacteriota bacterium; assembly: GCA_016213785.1. Taxonomy (GTDB): domain Bacteria; phylum Acidobacteriota; class Blastocatellia; order Chloracidobacteriales; family JADJPF01; genus JADJPF01. The sequence continues at coordinate 1,115 of JACQZQ010000070.1, read as the reverse complement.
AGACGTGTTTTAACAGCAAGCGGCACAGATAGAATAATCAACAATTTTTTTAGACCTTCTGGCCCAAATCCAGTTTTTGTTAAAACTAACCTCCCAGTTCCATTTGGTACGGTTGGAGTCCAAGAAGCTAGCGGAAACTCTGTCTATCATGGCCTAGCTTTTAATATAACTAAACGTTTTTCTGGAAATTTACAGGTACAAGCTAGTTATAGTTACTCTAAAACTATTGATGATTCTGCTGATTTACAATCCCTTCTCCAGCCCCAAGACAACCGAAACCCAGGACTAGATAGAGGTTTATCACTTTTTGATCAAAGACATCGATTTGTTTTAAGCGGTGTGTTTAAGTCTCCGTTTAAGACAAGTAGCCCAGGCTTTAGAAAATTATTAGCAGACACAACATTTGCTACAATAATTGAACTTGCTGCTGGAAGACCATTTAATATTTTAACTGGAACTGATACTAATTTAGATCAATCTTCTGTAACAGATCGCCCTAATGTAAATATTACTAATGGGCAGTTAACTATTCCTGGCCCTGCTCAAACAGGAACTCTTGGACGTAATGTAGGTACAACTCCAGGTTTTGCTTCAGTAGATTTGCGACTGTCTCGTACTTTATCTTTAACTGAGAATGTAAAATTAGAGATGATTTCAGAAGTATTTAATCTATTTAATAGGGTAAATGTTTCTACAGTAAATAATAATTTTCGTGTAGTAACATTTGAGGAAGGACGTTTTAAGAGTCCTCCAACAGCACTTTTTGACCCAAGACAATTTCAGTTTTCATTAAAAATAAAGTTCTAACTCACTAAAACCCAGCCCTAAAAAAGCTGGGTTTTAATCCTTTAAGCTTTAAGGTCTTTTAAGATCTATGACAGGACAATTAATTTTGCCTCCAAATTATCCTAGTATAAGTGGTGCAATAGTCTTTCTAGCAGGGCCAATTCAGGGCGCTAACTGGCAAACTCAAGAGACCTCTTGCAAAAATAAATACTTACAATATAATACGGGAGAAATAATAATAATAAAGAAAAAGGTTGAGAAAAAGAGGAAAAAATGAGAAAGTAGGTTGAGGAGAAAAAATGACCTACAAAAATATAATAAATTTAAGT
>JACQZQ010000071.1 GCA_016213785.1 Acidobacteriota bacterium | reverse complement strand
TGGTTGGCTTCAAGAGCATACTCATATTCAACTTGCCTCTAAAGTTCGTTCCCGTAGAGGTCTTTTGGTTCATGTCTTTGGCCGTATTGCTGCGGCTTTGATGCTTTTAGTTTTAAATTTTAACTCTTAATTCGCATTATTAAGCAACTACTAGAAATAACAGGAAATATTACTCTTGAACGTGGTCAACACTATGCTTTTAACGGAAGGGTTATTTCGCTAACTCAGTCAGAAGACATAGCAATTATAGCTCAAGTTCAGGGTTCTCAATTATATGATGTAAGATTTTGGCTTAAAGGTAAAATCCTACAATATTCCTGTACTTGTCCATTTGCTATTGAAGGCGCATTTTGCAAACATTGTGTTGCGGTTGGGATTGTTTTAGTCAACAACTCCGACCTAAAGGACAATAAAGCAACTAATAAAAACTTGGGTATTTTCGCATTTCAAAGATAGGAAGTGAGAAAAATTCCACTTTTTATTATATAAGTAACATTTTTATAAGTTTTAGGATGTGATTTTATGCAAAAGAATTTTTATAAGCTTAGTTCACTTCGTATAGGACTTGCTTTAAGCGGCGGGTCAGTTCGTGGCCTTGCTCATATTGGTGTAATAAAAGCACTTACTGAAGTAGGCTTAAAACCATCTGTTGTAACAGGAACAAGTGTTGGTAGTCTTGTTGGAGCAGCCATTGCATCTGGAATGGAGTGGTATGAGATAGCAGAAATGGCTAGCTCAATATTTTGGCCGAGTTTATTAAATGGAGTTATGCTAGAGTCCTTTTGTGAAAAGCATTTACCAGAAAATTTTTCACACCTAAAACTACCTTTTGCTGCTATTGCTACAGAACTACCAAATAAAAAAGCTATTGCAATTACTAAAGGAAAACTCTCTTCAGCTGTTAGTGCTAGTTGTGCAATACGTTTTCTTCGTCGTCCTGTAGTGCGTGAGGGGCAAAAACTAAAAGATGGAGGAATGGTTTGTGTGCTACCTTCCTTAGCTTGCCGTGATTTAGGAGCAGATTTTGTTATTGCTTCTGATGTATGGGAACTTAGCTCAGTTTTGCGTAGAGCAGGTTTTAAGGCAGCAAGTCCATTAAGTGGACGTTTTTATCCTTTACACTATAGACTTGCTCTAGAACGCACTAACCTTCTTATTCAACCGCCTATACCTGCAATTGGCTATTTACCAGGAAATGCTGCAATTAAACGTATGATTGCTATTGGAGAAGAATCTACTCACCAAGCTTTGTCTTATTTAATAAAATAAATTATATATCTATAGTAAAGCTGCTAGCTAAAACCCTTAACCCCTTAAACCTAGCTTTTTTATCTAAAGGCATTAATAATGTCTTGTTTTACAAGTAACCCCTTCTTAAAGAATAAGATAGAAAAATAGAAAAATAAAAGCGATTAGCTTTGGCATAAGCATTGCTGTTATAGCAAGCAAATGCCAGAAAGCGATGGAAAAGATGAAAAAATCGCTGTTAGTTCAACACATAATTAAACCTTATTGGAAAACTTTAGCTATTGCTTTATTTGCAGTAGTCATAGCAGGTTTAGCAGAGTTACTTGAACCCTGGCCGATAAAAATTGTTATAGATTATGTTATTGGTTCAAAACACCTACCCTCTTGGTTAGCTAATTATGTTTTTGCTTTTTTTAATAATGACAAAACAGGTATTTTAAATTTTGCTCTTTTTGTTGCTTTGTCTGTAGCAACCTTGGGCGGTTTAATGAGTTATGTTGAAAAGTCTTTAACAATAAAGGCTGGTCAATGGATAATGCTTGATTTAAGGCAAAAACTCTATAATCATCTTCAAAAACTTTCTCTTTCCTACTTTGATCAAGCTAAAACAGGCGACCTTCTTAGCAGAGTAACAAATGATATTGATTCAGTTCAAAGCTTTGTTACAAGTGCTTTGCTTGGCATGGTTATTAATATTTTTATGTTAATTGGGATGATTGGGATAATGTCTTATCTCAATTGGCATTTTACCTTAATAGCTCTTTCAATAACACCTTTACTCTTTTTTCAAGTCTATCGGCTTACTCGTAGTATCAAAAAAGCTTCTCGTGAAGTAAGAAAAAAAGAAAGCGATATTATTTCTTTAGTACAAGAAGCAATCTCTTCAATTCGGATTGTTAAAGCATTTGCTAGAGAAAATTATGAAGTCGAAAGATTAAGAAAAGAAACTGAGGAAAGTATAAGGCTAACACTACTTGCTCGTAGCTTAAAAGCAAGACTCTCGCCAACTGTAGATATAATTATTGCTCTTGGTACTTGTATTGTGCTTTGGTATGGCGCTGGTTTGGTTCTTAGGAGTAATTTCTCAGCAGGGGATTTAATCATTTTCTTACTTTATTTAAGAATGATGTATAAACCTATGCGAGAGCTTTCTAAAATGATAGACACAACTTCAAAGGCACAAATTGCATTGGAACGCATTATTGAAATAATGAAAATAGAAAACCAAATACCAGAAAATCCAAATGCAATTGCTGTTGAAAAAGTAAAGGGCGAAATAGAGTTTAAGAACATTCACTTTAGTTATGATCAGAATCAGCTTGTACTAAAAGACATTAATTTTAATATCAAACCTGGACAATTTGTGGCTTTTGTTGGCCCAACTGGCAGTGGTAAGTCAACAATCATAAGCTTAATACCTAGGTTTTATGATCCTCTTTGCGGTAAAATCCTTATAGATGAAAAAGATACTAAAGACTATACAACAGATTCTTTACGTAATCAGGTAAGCTTTGTACTACAAGATCCATATCTTTTCCATGCTCCTATTTGGCAAAATATTGCTTATGGTAAGCCAAATGCAACTTGTGAAGATATTCGCCGTGCTGCCAAACTTGCTAATGCTACTGAATTTATCGAAAAAATGCCTAAGGGTTTTGATACAATTATAGGAGAAAGAGGGGTTACTTTATCTTGTGGTCAACGTCAAAGACTTGCAATTGCTCGCGCTATTATTAGGGATGCTCCAATACTAATTCTTGATGAACCGACTTCAGGGCTTGATGCTGCGTCAGAAGAGGTTGTCCTTGATGCATTAGCACGGCTTATGGAAGGTAGAACAACTATTGTTATTGCACATAGGCTTTCTACTATTAAGCAGGCGGATAATATTTTTGTTCTAAACCAAGGTGAGATTGTTGAATCAGGCACTCATGAAGAACTCTTAGCCCAAAATAAGTTATATACACATTTGTATGAAATACAAAATCAAGAAGAAGAAATAGAAAAAACTTATAAAGGCTTGTACTCCATTAATAAAAAGGAGGAAGTAGTTCATGTCTAACAATACTCTTAAAACTAGAATATTCTATTCTTTACTCTTTATCTTAGTCCTAACAAGTACTTTACTTGCACAACCTAAGCCAAATAATTTTAATAAAGAGCAAAGTAATATTCCTAGCATTGAATCATTATGGAAAGAGCCATTAAATATATCAGAGCTAGATCTTTATTTTGGAGAAGGTGGCAGTCAAAATCTGCCAATAGCACCTTTTAAGTACTTAAAAAAAGATACTAGTGGCTCACAAAAGAAATTTACAGTTGAAGATGCACATGGGATAAAGTGGAAAGTTAAAGTTGGCGAAGAGTCACAGTGTGAAACTGTAGCAGTTCGGCTCTTATGGGCAGCAGGCTATTACACAGATATGACATATTATTTGCCTGAAATTCAAGTTGAAGGAGTTTTTGACGAGAATTCAAAAGGTACAAAAATTTTTTCAACAAAAACCTTTTATGGCGCAAGAATGGAGTTAGTTAGAAAGGAAAAAAAGATAGATCGTTGGAAATGGCATAAAAACCCTTTTATTGGGACAAAAGAGTTTGATGGCTTAAAAGTAATGATGATGTTAATTAACAACTGGGATCTAAAACAAGAAAACAATGTTATTCTAGAAAATAAAGGTAAGTCAAAATACTATGTGGCAGATTTAGGTGCCTCTTTTGGAAAAACGGGTATTGAGATGTTTGGGCGCTCAAAAAATAATATTAAGGATTTTAGTAATTCAAAATTTGTTAAGAAAGTAAGTATAGATAAAGTGGACTTTTCATTTCATACAAGGCCATTAATTTTTCTTATTTTCTATCCATCCTATTATTTTGAGCGTTCTAAAGCAGGCAAAATAGCAAAAGGAGTTCCTAGAGAGAATGTTAGATGGATAGGCGAACTACTTTCTAAGCTCTCTGATAAACAATTAAATGATGCTTTTCGTGCTGCTAATTACTCTCCTGACCAAGCACAAAAATTTGTCCTAGCACTACGTAGTAGAATAAACCAAATAGCTAGTCTCTAAATCTAGTAGAAACCTTTGCTTTATTCTTACTGGTTTTTACTAGCTCTTACTAGTTTTCTTACTGATTTTGGATAGTAGATAATTACTTAAAAGTGCCGCTATCAACTATAACCCCGTTATCATTAATTGTTTGAAACTTAATAGCTTTATCATCAATTTCAACTAACATAAAATGCCACCCTACATAGCTAGCGGCAGTAAGAGGGCTTTTTGATTCTATATCATAGAGTGATGCTCCGCCTCCACCAGTAACAAAATGCTGCACACCTTTTTGTAGGTGGGTTCTTTCATAAATATGTTCATGCCCAGTAAATGCGGCTCTAACATTATATTTAACTAGTAAAGGTTCTAGTTTCTTTCTTAAATCAAGGTCTGAGCCATGATGTTTACCAGAAGAGTAAATAGGGAAATGGAATAAAGCTATTTTCCAGAATGCATCACTAGCTTTAAGTGAATTTTCAAACCAAGCTAATTGCTGGTTATCCATACTAGTTGCATCTAACATAAAAAATTCTACTAGTCCTTGGCCTCTTTTTATTGTATAGAATTGCTTTCCACCCATATTAAATAAAGAATAATTGATTTGATCATAACGACCATCAATAACATCATGATTGCCTAGGGTAGCAAAAAACTTTACATCTTCCTTAAGCAGATTATCATAAGTTTTTTCAAAGAAATCAGGGTAGTATTTTTTATTTCCTGTCCTATAAATGTTATCACCAACAGTTAGAATAAAGTCTATGGGTTTATTTTGATGAGCAAGAAACATTTGTTTAGCTACTCTCATTTGCTCAGGGCTACCACAACCCCAATCGCCTAAGACAATGAACCGAAACTCCCTTTTTACAGGAGTTGCTGTGACTAGTGAAGAAGGTCTAATTAGTGTACTTAGGGTTATTGCTCCAATAGATTTTAATAGCTCTCTTCTTGATATAAGAAGTTTACTAGAGTGAGAGTTTATATTCACAGTTATACCTCTTTAGATTTAGGAGTTAAAAGTTTAACAAGAAGTTAGTTTTAGGGCACTAAATGGTTGGATGCCTAATGATTACTATTTGTTACTTAGTAGGGCAGAAATTTTTCCGATAGAGATATGTTTTAGAAAAAAATTAAAACACAAGTACAGTAATTTTATATAAAGTAGATAGGTATAGAGGTTTGTACCGGTAGCTATATGTAGTTGCCTATTGATGAGAGAAGAAATTTGTAGATAATTAACTCTACTTTATTCATATTATTTTGGAGGGTAAAATGACAAAGGTTTATAAATTCTCTGTCATCGCATTTATAGTTTTGGTATTTTCTTTTTTACTAATATTTAGTTCTAGCAAGTCGCTATTAAAAACAGAAGCACAAAGTAGTAACCCATTACAAGGAAGCTATGCTTTGCAATTAAATGGTGTTGTTCCTGGAACAAATTCAACCTTTTCTACTATTTCAATAGTTGGACAATTTGATGTAGATAACCAAGCAAGAGTTACAGGTTCAAGAACTTTAGTAGTTGGTGGAGTAGGGCCAATTCCTGGAGGCACTTTTAATTGTCAAATAACTGATGTTGCATCTAATGGAACTGGTAAATTAGTTTGTCAAGTTGTAGATGCTATTACTGGGCCTGCTGGTCGTACAGATACATTCTTTTTTGTACTTGCTGACAAACGTAAAGAATTAAAGCTAACCTTAATTGGAGGCGTTCCTGGAGCGGTAGTTTCTGGAACTGCTGAAAGACAATAAATATAGGTAATTAACTAGTAGTTACCAATAAAAAACGATAGCAATTCTTCTGCTATCGTTTTTTTAATTTACAAATTAAATATACTAGGTTTTTCTACGGCAAACTTTTCTTGGCTCGCCTCCACTTGCATCAGAAATCAGTTGAATAAATTGATTAACTAAAGGTAGCCGCATAAAAGCCCCTATAAAAGCATACGCAAAATTTATGTGCTCTAAGGCTCTAGCAAAGGCGCAAATACCTTCCTCTTCTGTTGTTCCATCACAAGGATCATAAGTTAATCGTTTAAGATCTTGTCTTGGGTGGTCTTGAGCAGGAACTAAAACTAATCCTATTGGACTACGTATCTTAAACCAGTTAGCTAATTCACTACATTGATTACAATCCTCATCAAAATAGAGTTTTGCACTTGATATAGTAGGCTCATCTACTGCTCTAGCAAGGTGCCAAGGTTTCCAACGAGGGAGCCAGTTTTTTACTTCTTTACGGTAATTAATCCAGTCTTGCCCAAATCTGGAATATAAATCTTGCTTTTCATCCCAATTAGCAATTCCAGCACCATAAGCAAAAGCTACTAGCCCAGAGAAGGAAAGCCAAAAATGCTTTAGCATCATTCCATACCCAAATAAAACTAAGGCCATTGATAGTTGCATTGGATTAGCGACATATCGGTAAAAGCCGCTTGTAACAAGACGTTTAGGTGGATCATATGGAATAGGTGTTCCATACCCACGTAAAACAAACTCTTGAACAGCACTTACTCCTAATAAAGCAGGAAGGGCTAAAAGCTGTATGTTTAGGCTATTAAGCCAATTAGGACGGGTAAAAAGTATTTTCCAATCACCTCCAACTTGTTCAAAAATAACTAAAGGTAAAATAAATAGAGACAAAATACTAAAACAAACAACTTGTAGAAAAGTACGAGCAAATAATTGACGGCCTTCTATTGTCCATCGCCCTAGTAATTGAGCAGGAATAAAACTCGCTAATAAAAGGACAATTTCCCCTAAAATCCAGTTTTGATTAAGCTCAAGTACTGGAGTATATAACGGCATAAAAAATAGATCAAATACTAGCATTACTACTAGCCAAATTGGTAGCCTTAAGTTTTTTGAAATAAAAATAGGAATAGCTCCCCAAAGTAGTGACCAACCAATCAATAAATCTAGGGGAATACCATATAAAAGACCTCCAATAGCCTGAAAATGCCACCAATTAAAATAATTAACTAAACTTTCTAATGCTACTAAAGAAACTAAACTCCATAAAGATGCTAACATTGCTCCTACAATTAACTTTCTATTAGCCTTACGTAAAAAACATAGAGCAATAGAAAATGCTATAGGTAGAAACAAAGAGAAAGTACGGATTAAGGTAGGATTAATTTGACTAGGTAGTAAAACCATATTAGCCGCTAGTAAAACACACTAAGATGTTAATAAAAATATTAATTATCTTGTAAAGTTTTGAGTTTTAGAATAAGCGTTGTAACGCCTAGGCCAACTGTTAGCAAGACTAAATCTAAGGCTAAATGGTTTATTCGGTATATAGAAAATAGCAGTGATAGCCATAAGAAAAATATTGTAATAATTTTAGCTTTAAGCGGCATAGCTCGTTTATCTTTAATATTAGTTATATAAGGGCCTAGGTATTTATGGCTCATTAGCCAGTTATGTAAGCTGCTTGAGCCTCTTAAGTAACAAGCTGAGGCTAAAAGTAAAAAAGGAGTGGCAGGAAGTAGCGGTAAGATTATCCCTAGTATTCCAAGTATTAAAAATAGCGTCCCAAGTGTATTTAGAATAACTTTAACTAACATTTTCCGCTCTCCTATAAAAGTCTTAAAACAACTTTATTTTTCTTTAGGTGTTGCTAGATTATCAATTAGGTATTCTGCTGATAAACCTACTGCATAACGTTGCCAAGGAGCAAAATACCAAGAAGGGTCTAGGTTACGTTTATATTTAATTGTCCAACGTACTTTAGTGTGGTTAGGGTCTATTTCTTGCCACTCAACTATTGATTCTTGCCAAGAAAGCCATTTGTTAATTTCACTTTTATCTGAAATAGCTTGAAAAACTACACGATTAGACTCAGAACTAACAACTCTTAAAACTAGTGTTCCTGGTAAGCCTTCTCCTCCAGCAAAAAGTATTGTGCGAGTATCGCCAAGCTTAAGCCCATTACCATAAGCAACTTCTGGGCGAGGAAATTGTAGAGTTAAATAAAAGGGTAATTCAGTAGTAAACTGAGGAAAATTTGCTAGAGTTTTTTCTACCATTTGACTATTAGCTAAAACTACTTTTTCCACGCTAACTATTTCATTACGAGAAAAAGAAAGATTTTCTGTTAAACCTTCTAAACTCATTATTAAAAAAGGGATAAAAACAATTGCTGATAACGGTCTTTTATTATTTCTAGGAGGAAGATCTTCAGGGTTTTTATTAATAATATCAAGTATTACGCCTATTATAATTCCAACTACATAAAAAAGAGGTGCAGCCATAAAAATACATATAACGCCTTCTCCTAAAAACGCAGCAGAAAAAATTGCAGCCATTAGTAAAGACAATGTTAGACCTTTAAGAATTGTTCCAGTAAAAGTTTTTTGTTTAGGAATAAAAGCAGCTAAAATGGCTAAAATGGTTGGTAGCCCAATAAATAACGCTGCTGTTTGGTCTAAGCGCCCCCAAACTAGAAATTTATATAAAATACTCCCAAGAGCTAGTATTGCAATAAAACTTATTAATCTAATCCTATTACTTGCTATTATTTGTTCAGCTATTTGTTCAGTAACCTGTTGGGATTCTTTAACAGTAGTTTTAGGCATTACTCCACACCGGCTACATTCTCCTGTTTGTGGATTAAATAAGTCTGATTGATGGCAAATTTCACACCTTTGAGCAGAGCTTGTTTTATGAATAACTAAATGACTCTCGGCGCTTTGTTGTGGCTGTGGGTCTAGGTCATTTTTATTCTCTTCTCTAAATAATAGCTTTCTTAGTTTTTCATTCATAAGTAATATTAAGTCATATATATTCTTAGCTTAAGTTATATCTTTAGTCCCAATTCTAAAACAATTTCGTCCCAAAATAGAACATAAAATAATAAGGTTTTATACAGTATATTTTTATAAGCTCTTTATATTTTGTGAGTTAGCAAGATAAATTAACTAATTTTTATTTGGCCTTGAGTTTGCATTTATTATATTAAGTATTTTATTTAGGGGAAATAATAATGGAAAATTATAAGGCTAATAAAACAGGGAAACTTTATAACTTACTCTTAACAATATGCTTAGTAACAAGTCTAGCTATAGTTGAAGTAACTGCTCAAAGTAGCAATACACAAAATACTAGCTCAAGTAATTCTGATAAAAAACAAACCTTACTTCAAACGGCAAACCAACATTTCCAGAAACAGGACTGGCAAGCTTCAATTGAGACATACTTAAGTATTACTAATATTGACTCTAAAGATGGTAGAGTTTGGTATAGGTTAGGTTTTAGCTATCATGCTTTAGGTAAATATGAAAAGGCTATTGAGGCTTATACTAGGGCTGTAGAAATTAATAATAACCCTGTAGCAATGTATAACTTAGCATGTTCTTATGCTCAACTTGGAAATAAAACTAAAGCTATTGAATGGCTTGAAAGCTCTGTAGAAAAGGGTTTTAATCAGCTTAATCAGCTAAAAAATGATAAGAATTTTATTTCTCTTCACTCTGAAACAAGATTTACTGAAGTAGTAAAGAAAGTAGAAAAAGCATCCTACCCCTGTCTTTATAGTCTAGAGGCAAGGCTTTTTGATTTTTGGGTTGGAGAATGGGATGTTAAAACTCAAGATGGTAGTCTAGCTGGTACTAATACAATTCAACGTGTAGTAGGCGATTGCGCCTTAATAGAAAATTGGACTAATTCTAGTGGTGGTACAGGTAAAAGCTTTAATTTCTATAATAATCAAACTAAAAAATGGCATCAAACTTGGGTAGATGATAAAGGAAATGTGATTAATTTTTCTGGTGAGTTTAAGGATAACTCAATGAAATTTCAGGCAGAAAACACAACATCTGATGGTAAAAAAATATTACGTAAATTAACTTTTTATCCTATCTCTTCTGACCAAGTACGACAATTAGGTGAAATTTCTAGCGACAATGGTAACAGTTGGGCTATAGAGTATGATTTAACTTATTTTAGACGTAAATAAACAATGCCTAGGAAATTATCTATGTTGTAATATGATAAGCTTTATTCTGTAGATGATTTGCTTTTTACATTTTTTAAAACACTTAAAATATTATCATCTATTTTTGTTTTATTTGACCAATCTTCTTGAAAAACAGCTTTTACAGTTTTAACCTGTTCAGGGATATTTTCTGTAGATTTTTCAGTATCATAGAGTTGGGTATCTTTCTGATAAATACTACTAGTCTCTTTCCTTATCTCTTTAGTTAAAAGGTGATTGTCTGGAGTCATTAAAATATTATTAGACTCAAAAATATGATTTGTAGATTTAGCAATAATTTGAAGGAAAAATTTAGCTAAGTCCTTAGCTGTAGGGCGTTCAAAAGGTTCTTTATTTAAGGTTTGCATTACTATATTTTCAACATCTTCATCTATGTTGGGGTTAAACTGTCTAAGTGGAGTAGGAGCATCAGTTATATGAGACATTGCCATAGAGAAAAAGGTATTTTCTCTAAAATGAAAAGGCAATTTACCAGTTAAAATCTCATAAATTACAATACCTAAGCTATATACATCTGTTTGTCCATCACATCTTTCTCCTCTTACTCTTTCAGGAGAAATATAAGCTGGTGTTCCTAGTATTTCCCCATATTGGGTTAAATTTCTAGTTTCTTCAAGAGAATTATCTGAATAAATTTTAGCTAAACCAAAATCTACGATTTTAATTATTTCACCTTCAAGGCTTTGGTGTAGAAATATATTTTCTGGCTTTATGTCTCTATGCACCATAGACATAGAGTGAGCGTGTGATAATACATTACATACTGGATAAATTATTCTAGCGCAGTACTCTATTGATAAAACTCCATGAGTTTTAAGAAAATCTGATAAAGAACACCCAGAGAGTAATTCCATTACTAGATAAGCTATACCTTGTTTAGAAATAGAGCAGTCTAAGATTTTTACAGCATTAGGATGGTTTAATTTACAAGCTGTAATAGCTTCTTGGTGAAATCTAGCAAGTTGTTCTAGATTTTTATTTCCAGCCATTGGCCGTAGGATTTTAACAGCAACAGGGCTATTTAAGCCTAAATGAGTAGCTTGATAGATTGCACCAAAACCACCTGAGCCAATTTTATTTTCTAATTTATATTTATCATCTAAAACTGTACCTGGTAAAACATCTACAAGGGCAGAAAACACTTTATCTGCTTGTTTTTGTCCAAGTTGTTTAGCTGCACTTTGTTTTTTATCTACTATTTCTTTTACATGCCAAGCTTGTTGTAAAGCTACAGAAGCCTGTGCAACTAAACTAATTCCAAATTCTAACTCTAAATTTGTATAAGACTTTTTAGCTCGCTGACCTAAAATTATTACTCCCAAAAGTTCAGTAGCATAGCTACCTTCAGTTTTAGCATTATGACTTACTATAGGAAAAATTATGTTTCCTCCTTGTTCTAAAAGAGTAGCTTTTAGTTCTGAAGTAGGTAGATCTAAAACAAAAATAACTTTTGGTAGCCCAACTAGATATTGTTTTAAGATATTTATATTTTTTATATTAATACCTTTTTGGCGTAAAATAGGTTGATAAGGATCTCTCCAAGTTATAACAGAATATCTTTTTACTGCCCATTGCCCACATAAAGTTAAAGCTAAAAGCCCTAAAATATTTTCAGGCTCAATACTTAATGATAATTCTTGGGAAAACTCTAAAATTGCTCTTAATTCTTGATTTTTCTGTCTTAATTCCTGATTAAGGATTTGAACTTGTTTATGTGTAATAGCATTAGTTATATTACCAGCAGCAACTCCTAGTAGTGCAGATATCATTTCTTCTTGATCAAAAGTCATTTCTCCTCTAAGCCGAGAACTTACACCAAGATATCCTATAGGGTTTGTTTCTTTGCCTATTGGGTAAATTTTGCAAATACCAAACTTAGCTACTAAATCCTTGTCAAATCTATCTCCTGCTTTTACTTCCTTTAATCCACGAACTAGAGATATAGAATATTCTCCATCTTCTCTCTGTATTGCTATTAGCCCTTTGCTTACCAATAAATAACCCAATACGCTACGAAGAAGATGTTTAAGCATTTCTTCTAGATCTAGTGATGTATTTATCAGTCTGGTAAATTCTAGTAATGTCCCTGGGTGGGGTGTTTGTTCTTTAGACATAGATTAAATATATTTTAAGTGCTTGCTATTTTAAGGGAAAATTTATCTGAAAAGGCATAATTTAACAAGGTCAAAAAACTAATGTCTTTTGTAAAACTTAAATTCTAATAGCTAACCCTTATTGTATGTTTAATGTTAAAGTTACGGATCTGCTACGTCCCAAATCATCACGTCCAATAAAAGTAAGCATTTGACTTCCTTTAGGTGCTTTTCTCTTTATCTTAAAACTAAAACTAGCAATATTTCCAGAAGTACTTTGTGTTGTAGGAGTTAAAATAACTTTTGCTGCTTTTGTATCAGGAGCTAAAACCATAACATTCCCAGAAAAATCTCCTGTCCTAACAATCATTATATTAAAAGAGCCGCTTTGCTTACGTAATACATTTAACTGGCTAGGGTTAAGACTTAAGCTAAAATCTGACATTGGAGCAGAACTAGTTACCTCTAAAGTTACTGTAGTCGTTTTTACAAGCTGATCTGCAATTGCTACTATAGTTATAGTAAAACTAGTAAGTTGCGTGCTAGAAGTTGTACTTATTTTTAGCATTGCATTTCCATCGGCAGAAATTGTGTCACTAGAAAAACTACTAGTTAAACTACTATCACTAGGACTTGCACTTGCAGCCAAAGTAATAGGTTTATTAAATCCATTAATAGACTTTGTTCTAACCGTAAAAGTAGCCTGATTTCCAGCCACAACACTTTGTGTAGAAGGTTCAACACTAATTGAAAAATCTGGTATAACTATGTTTACTACTGCTGTAATTGTGCGAGTAAGTTGACCTGATGTAGCTGTAATTGTGATATTAAATGTAGCGGCATTAACATTATTTGCTGTACTAACTGTAAGCGTTGCACTATTTCCAGGCATTATTGTGTTGTTAGAAAAAGAAGTACTTAAAGCATTATTACTAGGGCTAGTTGCAGCACTTAAGCTAATAGGCTGATTAAACCCATTAATTGCCCTAGAGTTAATAGTAAAACTTGTAGCCATACCTGGGCTTATGGTTTGCAAGTTTGGTGTAATTGAAAGAGAAAAATCTGGCGCAGGAGGTGTAGATATATCATTAGTAATTTTTGTTATAAAAGCATCCGAATTTCCCCCAGAAACTCTTTGGAATGCGTCAGTTGTTGGAAAATTAGTTGAAATTGATGAACCTGCTAAATAAACAGTCCCATCTTTATCTACTGTCATTGCTAAACTTACGTCTTGAGCATTTCCACCTAAATAAGTAGAATAGAGAAAATTACCTCCTGTTGAATCAAGAACCGATACAAAAATATCATTCATCCCTCTATTTTTATCTTGAAGTGGCTTAACAGTAGGAAAATCTGTAGAAAAAGTTGTTCCTGTCACATAAACATTACCTAAAGGATCTAACCCAATAGCTGAAACTGTATCATCTGCTTTTCCACCTAAATAAGTAGAATAGACAAGATTAGCTCCTGTAGCGTCAATTTTAGCTATAAAACTATCTGTAGCCCCAGCAAGATTTCTTTGCAATGCCGATTTAGCCAGCAAATTAGTGGAATTAGTTGTTCCTGTTAGATAAGCATTTCCATCTTTATCAACCGCAATATCTATTCCTGCATCATTATTACTACCACCAAAATAAGTAGAATAAAGAATAGCTCCATTAGGATTTAATTTTGCTAAAAAAGCATCTTGCCCACCTGATAAAGCGGTTTGAACAGGCATTTGAACAGGAAAATTATTAGAAAAAGTATCACCAATAACATAAGCGTTATTACTAGAATCTACAACAATTCCTGATCCTTCTTCTTCATCGCTGCCCCCTAGAAAACGTGAATATATAATCTGATTTCCTTGAGAATTAATTTGAGTGATAAAGCTATCAGACGCACCACTTAAGCTTGTACCTTGAATTCCAGGAAAATTACGAGAGCTTGTACTTCCAGTAACAAAAACTGCTCCACTACTATTAATAGCAAGTGAAAAGGCTTGATCATCGTCATTTCCGCCTAAATAAGTAGAGTAGACTAAATTATTGCCTGCTGGATTTAGCTTAGTTATAAATGCGTCAAACACTCCACCTCCTTTTTTAGGTTGTATAGCGTTTTGATTAGGGAAATTGCTAGATACAGTTAAACCTGTGATATAAACACTCCCTGAAGAATCAACTGCAATATCAAAACCTTGATCAATGCTACTACCGCCAAAATAAGTAGCATAAATAAGACTTGTAGCCTTAGGGTTAAATTTAGCTACAAAAACATCAAATGGCCCTCCTCCAAAACTGCGTTGTAAGGGGCTTGAAGTAGGAAAATTAGTAGAGCTTGTTGACCCAACAATATAGGCATTTCCTGCTTCATCAACAGCAATTGCACTAGCCTGATCGGTCAAACTCCCTCCTAAATAGCTAGAGTAAGAAATCTCTGGATCTATAACTAAAGGTTGGTTTTCATTGTATTCGCCTAAGGAAAAACCTACTAGGTTGTTTTCAATTATTTTGTAATTTCCCAAAACAGGAACTTTATTTCCTGCTATTTCTTGGTAAATAAAAGGCTTATGCTGATAAATAGTTCCGCTTTCCATTTCTAAAACTAAATCACCTTCTTGGTTTATTTTTATGGCTTGTTTTAATCCATTAAATTTAAGCTTGATTACGTCAGGATTTATCTTAGGAGCAATAATAAAATCATATTCTAAATGCTTTTTATTACCATAAAAAAGTAGGTCTATTCCCTGGTAGAGTTCTTGATAATTAACTTGGGCATAACTGGGAATTTCCTTTTGCCATTGGGTTTTATCTTGTCCTAACAAATAATTAGTTTTAGTAGCTAACTCATTTTTTCCAAATACTTTAACTTTATCATTTGCTCCAACAAATTCTAACGATAATATAGCATTATTTTTATGGTTAGAGACTAAAGCTACTGTACTGTTAGTAAGTTGTAAGTTGTAATCAAAGCCATGAGAAATAAATTTAATACTAGAGTCTGTTTGACCTTTATTTACTTCAAAAGCTAAAGGCAGTTGACCATAGAGTTTATCAAGGTTTGATTTTGAAAGTAGATTTTCTCCAGTTAAATTTTGTTGAAAAGTTACTTGATTAAAGGGTTCTTTTGTATTTTGTTGTAAATAAGCTACTAAGACTAAAACTAATATAGGGAAAATAGCTATTTTTTTTATAAACGAAGTTGATAAAGGAAACATAATTACTCCTAAAAAAGGGGTGTAATTTTGATTAAAAATTAAAGTTTTTGTTAAGATAGCAAGCAATAAATTTTCAGATAAAACAAGAAAGAAAAACTATGTCTGCTTACTTACAATGTATAAATAAAAATTGTCAGGAAAAATTCCCAATAAACAATAAAATCTACCATTGTCCTAAATGTGACGGGCTACTTGATGTTAATTATGATTTCCCTAAGCTAGAAGCTCAAGAGTTAAAAAATCGCTTCCGTGAGCGCCGTAGCTCTTTTATTCCAATTGATCAAAGTGGTGTTTGGCGTTTTCGTGAATTAATTCCTTTTCTTAATGATGAGCGAAATATTGTAACTTTATTTGAAGGCAATACCCCGGTTTATGATGCACCTAAATCGGCTAGCTATGCAGGGTTAAAGAAGTTACTGCTAAAACATCAAGGCTTAAATCCTACAGGATCATTTAAGGATAATGGGATGGCTACAGGTATTGCACAGGCTAAGAGTTTAGGGGCAAAAGCTGTAGCTTGTGCTAGCACCGGGAATACTTCTGCATCAATGGCTGCTTATGCAGCTAGGGCAGGAATGCTTGCAGCCGTTTTTATTCCTAGTGGACAAATAGCTTATGGTAAGCTTTCGCAAAGTTTAGATTATGGTGCAAAAACCCTACAAATTGACGGTGATTTTGATCTAGCAATGCAGCTTGTCCTTGAGCTAAGCCAAGAATCAGAGCTTTATTTACTTAATTCAATAAACCCATTTCGCTTAGAAGGCCAGAAAACCATAGCAATCGAGCTTTTGGAACAATGTGCATGGCAAGTTCCTGATAGAATTGTAGTTCCAGGAGGAAATTTAGGTAATAGTTCAGCTATTGGTAAGGCTTTAGCTGAATGCTACCAATTAGGTTTAATTGATCGAATGCCTAAAATGCATATTATTCAAGCCGAAGGAGCAAATCCACTTGCACAAATGTGGTCAAAAGGCGAGCGCGATAAGCTTTTAATGGTGGAAAAAGCCTCAACTCTAGCAACTGCAATAAAAATTGGTAATCCTGTTTCCTGGCAAAAAGCCTTACGTGCTTTAGATTGGTGTAAGGGTGGGGGTTGTCATCAAGTTTCTGAGCAAGAAATTGCTGATGCTAAAGCTATAATTGGTAGTGATGGAATTGGCTCTGAGCCTGCTTCAGCAGTTACTCTAGCTGGAATTCGCAATCTAGTTAGCTCTGGAATAATTGATAAAGAAGAAAGAGTAGTAGCAATTTTAACAGGTAACTTACTTAAAGATCCTGATTATACAGTAAATTATCATCTAGATTCGCTTTACCAAAAATCACAAACAAAAATAGAGATAATTTCTCAACAAGATAAAATTCTGGCAAATTTTGCTAATCGACCTGTTCAAGTAGCGGCAGAAAAAAATACTATCAAGCAAGTGTTAGGTTTATAAGACCTAAGAATAAATTAAAAATTATTAACTCTTAAAACGCCTATGGTGTGGCAGTAACGTTGCTAAAAGCTTTATATAAAAGTCTTAGTTAAGACAATTTTTATAGTGTTTTTAGATAGCAAAAAATCTATGACAAAATATTTAACTAGCATAATCTTTATTTTCCTAGGAATTTTATCTGCTGGTTTAGGGTTAAAAGGCTTTTTACTTCCTAGCCGTTTTATCGATGGAGGAGTAACTGGTGTCTCTATTTTAGTTGCTACTTTATCTTTTATTCCTCTACCTCTATTAGTCGTAGTTCTTAATATTCCTTTTATTGCTATAGGTTATCGTCAAATTGGAAAAAGCTTTGCAATTAAAAGTGCAATAGCTATTTTAGGTTTATCTCTATGTTTAGCTTTTTTGCCTTATCCAGTTGCAATTACGGATAAATTGCTTGCTTCGGTATTTGGAGGTGTGTTTCTTGGTGCAGGCATCGGTCTTTCTATTCGAGGTGGATGTGTATTAGATGGCACAGAGGTAATGGCACTAATTTTAAGTAAAAAAATAGGTGCTACAGTAGGCGATATTATCTTAGTACTTAATATATTAATTTTTTCCTTTGCTACTTTTGTTTTGGGAGTAGAAACAGCCTTATATTCAATGCTCACTTATTTTTCTGCTTCTAAAATGCTAGATTTTGTCTTAAATGGAATTGAAGAATATAACGGGATTATTATTATTTCTTCTAAAAGCAATGAAATTAGACAAGCTATATTAAACGAATTAGAGCGAGGCGTTACTGTCTACAAAGGCTATGGTGGAATGACAGAAGTTGAGCAAAATATACTGTTTTGTGTTGTAACAAGACTAGAAATTCCTGGGTTAAGAAATATTGTTGATAATATAGATGAAAATGCATTTTTAGTTATCCATCCAATTAGCGATACTAGCGGCGGAATTGTAAAACGTCGTGCTTTACACTAAAAATTAAAATTTTAGAGGTTATGGAAATGGCTATAGAAATACTTAAGCAGGAAAAAGCAATTACAAATTGTATTGTTAAAAATGAAAAAGGTGTTATGTGTGCTGGTCACTTAAAAGAATATTTAACTGCTACAGAAGAATTGAAAAAACAAATTCCAGCCAAACACTCTATATATCGGTGTAGACGATGTTTGGCTCTTTATACAATGCCCGAGCAAGATCATCTACATGCTAGTAAATCAGGATCTTTATTAGCACCTCAAAAGCTCTAAATATTTGTTTTTTAATCTGCTATAGCAAATTATGGTGATTTTTTGACAAAATCCTATATTTTCTCTGGACTAAGTATATTTTTGCATTAAAATGTGATTTTCAGATTTCCATTCCTAACAAATAAAGAGAATTTTCTCTCATATCTTTTAACGGACTTTAATTAACAAATCACAACACTTTGAAAGGCAGACAAATATGGCTATTAGAAAATCAAAGAAAACTCCCCCAACACCAGCAGTTGAAGATGTTACCCAAGAAGCAACTCCTAGTGAAACTGTTGAAAATGCCCATGCAGAAGCAATATCTAGCGCTCCAGCAGAAGTTGCGGAAAGTGCAGCAACAGCCACTGAAAGCACTGCAACAGAAACAACTGGCCCTAAAACCTTATCTGTAGATATTGGCGGCAGTGGTGTTAAATTAATGGTGTTAGATGAAAATGGTAAACCTCTAACCGAACGTGCTCGTCAAGATACTCCTCAACCAGCTAAACCACAACCTATTGTAGATGTAATTGTAGCTTTGGCTAATAGTCAAACAGTAGGCTTTGACCGTATTTCAGTAGGTTTTCCTGGTGTAGTTCATGGTGGTGTTGTTTATACGGCTCCAAACCTAGACCCAGATTGGCGAGGCTATGATTTAGCTGGTACTCTATCACAAATCCTAGGTAAACCCACTCGTGTAGCTAATGATGCTGATGTTCAAGGTTTTGGCGCAATTGAAGGAAAAGGTCTAGAACTTGTATTAACTCTAGGTACTGGTCTTGGTTCAGCACTCTTTATTGATGGTCGCTTAGTTCCTAATCTAGAACTTGCTCACCATCCTTTCCGCAATGACTGTACTTATGAAGAACAACTTGGACGTATTGCCTTAGATAAAGCAGGCAAAAAGAAATGGAATAAACGTGTTAGAAAGGCCATTGAACTACTAGCTAGAATTATTAACTACCGCGCCCTTTATATTGGCGGGGGTAACGCTAAAAAACTTCAAGGTGACTTACCTACTAATGTTAGTACTGTAAGTAATGAAGCAGGTATTTTAGGTGGAATAGCCCTTTGGCGTTATTAATAAAATTGCTTGTAAACTAATTAGTTTAATTGTTAGGCTAGCCTAGTACCTTAAATGCTAGGCTATATTATTTTTTATGCTAAAATCACCCCATCACTTAATCTTACCTAATTTTTTACAATTTATTAAATGGAGGGTTTTATGACTCGCAGAGTTTTCTTAAAACTGCAAATTTTTTTATTACTCTTATTTTTTATAAGCACGTCAACTAGTGTTTTGGCTCAGCAAACCCCTAAACCTATTGATTTTTCCTCAGTAGTTATAATGGGTGATAGCCTTTCACATTCCTATCACGATGGAGTATTACACGCAGATGCACAAAATAAAAATTACTTAAGCCTTTTAAGTAAGCAAATAGGCTTTGAGCTAAGACAAGGAATTATTGATGAGAAAGGGGGATTTGGTAGCAGATTTTTTCTTAAAAACCCTAATCTTCCAGTTCTTCCTCTTAATGCTAATACCTTCTTAAATCTTACTTTACCTCCAGTCCCAACAAATGCTGGACGTATTGACCCTTCTGTAAGAGTAAATAATTTTGCAATTGGTGGTGCAAAAGTTACTGATATTATTAATGCTAGACCTGATAGCAGTAGACCTAATGATGCTGTTTTTTCCTCTCTAGGAATTCCTTGGCTCTCTGATAATCCTCCAATAAAACGTAGCCAATTGGAATTTGTTGAAACTATTAGCCCTAAGCCAACTCTAGCAATTTTGCTAATAGGTGGTAATGATGCTTTAGGTGCAGCCTTTAACTCTAATCTTTCTTTGCTAACACCAACAGATAAATTTTTAACCGATTATGAAGAAATTGTACGTCGTACAAAAGCTACAGGCGCACAAATGATTTTAGTCACTGTACCTGATGTTGTAACAACAGCAGGCTTTATTTCTGCTAAAGATTTAATGGCTTTTATTCCAATACCAAGAGAGTCATTTACTCAAAAAACTGGTATAAAACCAGAAGATTTTGTTACTCTACGAGCATTTTCTTCATTAATTGATATAGTCTTTGGCCGTAGTAATGGCCCAATTCCAGAAAATCAAATTTTACGCTCTAGTATGGCTAAACAAGTCTCTAAAACAATTAAAAAATATAATAAAGGCATTCAAAAAATTGGTAAACGAGAAGGCTTTTTAGTTATTGACATAAATAAATTTTTATCCTTAGCCTCTAAAGATAAAGGGGTTGCTGTTGGTAATAATTTATTTATAACTAATAAATATTTTGGTGGTGTTGCTAGCTTTGATGGAATACATTTAAGTATTACAGCTAATGCTGTATTAGCAAATATCTTTATTGATGAAATCAATAAGTTTTATAAAAAGAGCTTTCCAATGATAGATGTTGCTCCTATTGCAATGGCTGATCCTCAAGTACCAAAACCTGTTACAGGTGCTCAAATAGAGTCTACTAATACAGAAATGGATTGGTTAATAGCTAAGCCTGAATTTGAAGCAATGGCTGAGGCTCTTAAAAAATTAATTGGTAGCAGTAGCGATAATCAATAGCAAGTGATATTTAATTTTAATAAGGCACAGAAAATTTAGTTTTTCTGTGCCTTATTAAATTATAAGGAAAACGTTGAACTATATGCAAACAAATGAGATAAATGAAGTAACTAAGGTATTACAAATATCTGTTTCTCCCGTAGTTTTAATTTCAGGCATAGGGTTACTTGTTTTATCTATGACTAATAGATTTGCTAGGACAACGGATAGGGCTAGAGCACTCTCTAAAGAAATTGAAAATTCCAATGGCTCTAATAAAAATAATATTAAGCAACAAATAAAAGTACTTTACCTAAGATCAAAAATACTAATGTTTTCCATTAGCTCTGCTATCACAAGTATATTTTTTGTTGCGCTACTGGTTATAAGTCTCTTTGCCTCATATCATTTAAGCTTAAATATAAACAGTCTTATTACTCTTTTCTTTATCTTAAGCTTAATAGCTTTAATTCTATCTCTAGTTTTATTTATTAAGGAAATTAGCTTATCACTAAAAGCCCTTAAGCTAGAAATTAAGGATGATTTGCAAGATTAGAAAATTAGGAGTTAACTATGAAAAAACAAATTATCATTGTGATTTGTATTCTTCTAGCCCCTCTAGTATTTTTAACTAGTTGCCAGAGTGCTCCCATTGAGCAAACTTTTTCTCCAAGCCAAATAGTTGCAGCTTTTTATCAAGCTTGTAAAAGCGGTTCTTATGATTTAGCAAAAGGCTATTTATCTACTTCTAGCATTAATTTTTTTGATCAACAGGGAAAACAAGACCCAGATAAAAGCCTCCAAGCTTTTATGGAGTATTGTAATAATAGTTTAGCTGTCCCTGAACTTAGTAATGTTTTAGTACAAGGTGAAAAAATTAATAGCAATAGTGCTAGTGTAGATACAGCTTTTGTTTATCAGAAAATGGAGCCTAATTTTGTTCCTCATTTTTTAGTAAAAGATGAAAAGGGTTGGTATCTAGATATGGTTTCAACTCTTGAGCAGTTAAGTAATGATGCTCCTAAAAATGATTTTGAAAAAGAGTTAGCTAACAGTGGACAATGGCTTAAACATCCTAATTATGGCAATGTTTGGCGGCCTAAAGAGGTTGGTTATAATTGGCAACCTTATTGTAATGATGGAAAATTTCTATCTACAAAAGATGGTTGGCAGTGGGAATCTGAACGTGATTGGGGAAAAAGAGTTTTTCATTACGGACGATGGGCGCAGGCTGGCCCTTTGGGTTGGGTTTGGGTTCCAGATGATGATTATGCCCCTTCTTGGGTAACTTGGCGAGCTAACGATGAATATGTAGGTTGGTCTCCTATTCCTCCAGGTTTTGGCTTAAATGATAAAGAAAAAAGCTTTAGTCCTCCTAGTAATGCTTGGGTCTTTTTACCTACCCGTGAGTTTGTAGCAATGGTTAATTCAAATGACAAGTCTACCTATACTAAATCACGTAAGCCAATTAAAGAGTCACATACCTATGTTAATAACACTACTTATTATGGAGGAGTTGATTCTTACCAAGGTAGACTAGTTAACAATGCTTTAAGCACAAGCTTTTTAGAAGAACGTTCTGGAGTAAAAATTGTCCGACGTATTCTTTCGGCTCCTATTGCTGCAAAAGTAGGTGAAGAAATTCTTCAAAATACTAGAGATAGAGATGATGACGATGATTACGATGATTATGATAATAATTATTATAAAGGAAAAAAACATAAAGGCTTTATCCCGCCTGGGCAAGATAGAATAGCTCCAGGGCAAGCTAAAAAACTTGGTAAAAAATTTGATCGCCCTGGTTATTACTATGAAAAAAATGAACATAAACACGATAGGTTTTTAGATAAAGAAGAAAGACGCGCCTTAAAACAGGCTATAAAAGAAGAGAAAAAGCGTGACCGCAAAGATAGAAAATATAATAAACATCATGGCAGAGATGACTAAGCCGCTTTGTTATTTTTAACCCTAAACTCTTAATTTTCAGTCTCTTATAAACCTAGAAAGAGTATTTAACTTAAAACTAAATACTCTTTTTCTGGCTTTTATTATTCTCTATTATTTTTAACTACATTGATTTGTAGAAATTAGCGTAGTAGGATAATCAAAGCGGTTGGCCTAATAGTTAAGATTTAGTTCTTGCTGACTTATAATGTAAAGGTATTGCTGATGTTAGCGATTAATAACGATTTGATGAAAGATACTCAAGAAGCACTTAGCTTTCTACAACAAATACCCCCTTTTTCTGAAATAGAAATAGAAAGGAGAAAAGAAACTGTTAAGTTTTTACGAGGTTTAATTGAACCTTGGAAGAAAAAATTATTACTCTCTCAATACACCACAACTCTTTCCAAAATTGCTGAAAAAATAGATAAAAATAGAATTAGCTCAGAACAAGCTTGGCAACTTGGATATATTTGTTTACGCGAAGCGCCTGGAGGAGCGGCAACTGTCCCTGGACAATGGGTTTTACCCAATGACCTAATCACTATTTTTAACCAAATTTCCCAGTTACAAGAAGCTAAAGATAAACGCCAAGATGTGCTAAAAAAGAGGAAAACCGAGGCTATTGAAAAACTAATTCGCCGCTACTCAGATATATCAACACTCAACTTAGAAAAGCTTTACTCAAAACTAAATGAGTCAAATTCAAATGTAAAAGATCTTTTTCAAGACATAGAAAACTATGTCTTTGAACACCTTGCCCAACTATTTATTAATGATAGAAAAACTATTATTTTTCAAGCGAAAACAAGTACTTATCAAATAGCTATTGAAAGCGCAAAAGTATTTGAAAACTCTAGTGGTTTTTTAACTTTTTCTATCTCAATTCCAGAAAATATAAAATCAAATATCCTAAAAAAAGAGTTTGATTTAGTAAATAACTGGGTAGAAGAACAAACTCAAAATTGGATAAAACAAACTCAAAACCAACTAACTAACCTCCAAGAAGAAGTTTTAAACCTTATAAAAGTCCTTAATCTTAACCAAAAACTCTCTCAAGCTAATAACCCAAAGCTAGAGAACTATTTACAGGGACTACTTGGAGAATTAAAACATAAATGGAAATCTAGTGTTACTAAACTACTATCACAACAAGGTCTAACAGTAGATTTTAGTAAACATACTCTAGCTATTAAAGCAGTAAAAACCAGCCATAAATTTACTTTTGCAGGTCGTAGTTTATCTTTAAGATTACCTTTAGAATTACCTAAGCAAGAGAGAATAGCCTTACCGCTTTATCAAGAAAATCCTCAAGAATATGCTGAAAAAGTTCTTTCTTATGTTCAAAATAATTGTTTAGCTTCACTTAGCCGAGAGATTACAGCCTTAAATAATTTGGAAATAGAAGAGCCAAGTGATGAATTAAAACCTTATTTTGATCAAAATAGTTTAATAAATAGTCTTGGAAAATTCTTTCATAAAGTAACTAGTAGTAAGAAAACTGTTTCAGTAAAAAAAGTTTTAGAGCAAATTAATGAAATAAAAGAACGAGCCTTCCAACAAGCAAGAAGCATTTTACAGGCTAAAGAGGCTGAGAGAATAACTAGAATTGGTAGCTATCCAGAACATTTTCAACTAGCTAGAAGTCTTTCACGACGACTTACTTTATATGTTGGGCCAACTAATAGCGGTAAAACTTATCAAGCATTAAATATCTTAGCTCAAGCTAAAACAGGCTGCTATCTAGCTCCTTTAAGGCTCCTAGCCTTAGAAGGCCAAGAAGAACTCTTAAAACGAGGCTGTTTAACTAGCTTTTTAACAGGAGAAGAGCGCGATATACGACTACAAGCAACTCATTTAGCTGCAACAATTGAAATGATAGATACTAATCAAATTGTTGAGGTTGCAGTAATTGATGAAGCACAAATGCTTTTTGATAAAGACCGAGGTTGGGCTTGGACTACGGCTATATTTGGTGTTGCAGCAAAACATGTGGTTTTAACAGGTGCTCCTAGCTGTATAAAAATGATAGAAAAAATTGCCGAACATTTAGAAGAGCCTCTAGAAATTGTTTATTGTGAACGTTTTACAGAAATGCAAGTGCTTTCTAAACCTTCTAAGTTAAATGATATAGAGCCTGCATCGGCTCTTATAGCCTTTTCTCGCCGTGATGTACTTGGGCTAAAGGCTCAACTAGAATCTATGGGAAAAAATATTTCTGTAATCTATGGCAATTTATCCCCTGAGGTTCGCAGAGAAGAGGCTAGGCGTTTTCGTAGTGGTGAAGCAGATGTAGTTGTTGCTACTGATGCTATTGGAATGGGGCTAAATTTGCCTATTAAGACTCTACTTTTTTGGACAACAGAAAAATGGGATGGGCAAGAACATAGAGAATTACATAGCGAAGAAATACGTCAAATAGCTGGTCGTGCTGGTCGTTATGGTATGTATGAAAAAGCTTTTATTGGAGCTTTTAACCAATGGAGTCTAAAATTAATAGCAGAAAGCCTAAAACTCCCTATAAACAGCCAAATTTCCCATTGCCAAGTTATGCCTGGAATTGCTTTAGTAGAACAAATTGCTAATGTCTTAGAAACTAGCACTTTAGCAAAAATCCTAAAGTTTTTTAGAGATAAAATGTTAGTTAAATCCCCTCTACTTTGTTCTGCTAGAATGGAAGCAGTTATTTCTTTAGCAGAAAGAACTGATTCTTTTTCTCATATGCTACTTTCAGATAGACTTGTTTTTGCCTGTGCCCCTGTTGATATTCGAGATGTTGAGATTATTAAATATTGGCAATCTTGGCTTAATAGCTACCAACGTAATCAAATAGCTAAACTTACTAATTTACCTAGAAAATATACTAGTATAAATAGCGTAGCTCAAAGTCATAATGAGCTTGAAGAAGCAGAACGTCTAACAAAAATACTTACTACTTATGCTTGGCTTTCATATCGTTTCCTAAGCAATTTTCCTGATCTCGAAGCCTGTGATGAACAAAGAGTTATAGTAAATCAATTTATAGAGCGAAGTCTTCGTAAAAAAGGACTCCGTCGGCTTTGTCAACAATGTGGAAAAGCCTTAGGCCCACTTTATCAATATTCCACCTGTGAAACTTGTTATCGTAGTCGTTATAGCTATCATTCTGATGATGATGATGAAGATTTTTGGTAATTCCAATAGTTAAAAAATTTCAACACTTATTTTATCTCTGGCTTTAAGAATTCTAGGAATTTTAGGAATTTATGGATATGGATTATTAAAAGAACTAATTAACCTCTAAAAATAACAATCTAACTTATTGTATATAAACAAAATATATCAATAATAGAAATATTACATAGTTTCAGAGAGTATAAATTGAACTAAGCGGTTAGTTGCATCTAAGGCTGCTTGAGCAATACCACGATGAGCCACTACCTCTTCACATTGACATGCCCCTGTAAGCTCATATTTACTACGCCCATAGGATAAATCAGCAATTACCACTAAAAGAGGGGTGTCAAGAAATTGAGGGTTTAGCCTAATAGCATTACGTAAGCTAAATTCCACAGAAACAGGTAAAGCTTGTTGAACAGCATTTAAGGTAGCACAAGCAATCACCGCTAAGTCTTCTTGGTTTGGTTCACTAATATGAGTCCCTGTAATACGCTGGCCTTTTAAGGAAAGTACCACAGTAGCTTCTGTAGGTGTATTAGGAGTACTATTAACTGCTTCTAGTTTTACGTCAATTAAAATTAGGCGTGCCATTTTATTTTTAATATGGAGTTTATAAAAATTTTGTAGCCTTACATTATATTTAGCAAAAGTTATTTTTGCTAGCTTCATTGGAAAGTTACTTTTAAACTCATCTATTGAATTCTATACTGAAAAGATCCCTAAATATTATTTTAAGAATCTTTCCAATATTTTAGGGTTATTCTACATTTGGATCTCTAAGGCTACCAAACAAAATACTGTTTAAGAAAAGTCTTGTTGTGCCTTCCCAAAAAGAACGAAAAACTGGATCATCTGCATAAAGAATAAAACTACCTCGTCCTGCTCTTTCTCTAAGCAAATATGCAGAATGTGAAAGCTTTTTCTCATTTTCTGGGGTAATAAACCCGCTAATCTTAAATTGCTCTTTAGGATAATAAATAATATTATCGCCTTTGGTAGTTAAACTTAA
The DNA here is from genome assembly GCA_016213785.1 of Acidobacteriota bacterium. Lineage (GTDB taxonomy): Bacteria > Acidobacteriota > Blastocatellia > Chloracidobacteriales > JADJPF01 > JADJPF01. Next base: position 54,217 of record JACQZQ010000071.1, on the reverse strand, counting down.
GACTGGGCTAGTATTATTTAATACAACTAGATCTTTGTCATAGCCCATTCCTAAAGGATGAGTGTTATCTAGTTTAAGTTTCATTAAAGTACCTGGAATTGATTCCATCATACGTCTACGTTCTTTTTCTTCATAGGGAACTAGTTTTTCTGCTAGCTGTTCTTCAGGAGTTTTTGCTACAAGTGCAGGCAAAGTAGAAACATTTTGTTGAGCAGAATCTTTATCTTGTTTTTCTTGTTGTTTTTCTCGCTCAATTCGCTCCTCTTCCTCTTGGCGATCAATTAGACGATAAGTAACAGAAGTTAGCCCAGACATTTTTGCTGTAGCAAATACAGCACCTCCTTTAATCCCTACAAAAGTTCCTCCATCACGTACCCAACGAGATATTTTATCTACTGTAGATTTCCCAATTAGCCCAAGAAAACTTCTTCCTGTTCCATCATCATCAGGTAAAATAATTGTGTTGTAGTCTCTTAGGTCAAGCCCTCCTAATTGTTGTGTTGAAACAGCAATAAAGGGTATCCCATATCTTTCATCTAATAAATGCCAAATTGAACCATAGTTTGTTACATTAGTTCCTGGCCCCATAACCACCACTACTTTTGGCTTACGAATATAACGAACTCGGTTTGACCCTAAATCTATTCCATTTTGACTCCTAGCACTACTAGCAGCCATTACATCATGTCCATTGCTAGCAGCAAGTTGTGCAATTCTTTCATGTAAATTAGCTTTATTAGACTCTATAGGAACAACAATTGACCCAAGAGGAAAGTCTTTACCATTAATAGTAATAGGTTTTAGGACTAAAAATGCATCAAAATCCTCTTGAAGTAGTTGAGATAGTGTTTTAGCCGCAGCATTTGACTCATAGCTAAAAACATACCCATAAGTTGCACGACCACCTATTACTTGCCCTGTAGGGCTAAGAGTAGAGGTAATTTTTTCTGTATTAGAACTAACTAATTCTTCTAGCCAATAGGTTTGCACATTATAAGCTAATGGAAGCGACCAGCCAGTAATATCATAAAAATATAGGTCTTTTAACACGGCTTCAGGTTCAAGTAAGCCTTTAGCAAGAAAGCCTGCTGGTTGTGCTAGGTTAATTACATAAGCACCTGCTGGAAACTCTTTTTCTTCAATAGTTTCACCAAGATAAGAATGTGCTTTTTTAGCCTTGAAACTAGTCTTAACTCTTTCTACTTCAATCCCTTGTGTCACTAGTAAGTTAACTAGCTTTGCACTACGACTAGGATCGTTTCCTGGCAGTAAAACAAAGGATTTCATAGTCTCTTTTTTCCCTGCCTCTATAGCCTGCTCTCTAAATTTATAGTAATCCTTAAGTCTAGCCACTCTATTATCAGCCGTAGTTTTTAATGTTGCAATTGATGTCAAGAAATGGTGCCAAGCTCTTTCACGTAGAGTTAATACTTTTTGTCTATCATCAAGCCTTATACTTAAACCTGCTCTACCGCTCCCGCCCTGTTCATAAGTCATTCCAACAGCACCATTTAATGAAGGCCAAGAATCTCCATAACTTGGATAGAGAAGGTCAAAATCCTCACTAGTATAAAAGCTTAATCCATATTTATCAAAAGCGGCTGTATTGCCTTGTCCATAGATCTTTAGCCAATTATTAATAATTGATGGAATATTAGCATTTTGAGGTTTAGCTGAAGGTGGGAAAAAATAAGTAGATTCCACATTCATTTCATGAAAATCTACAAAAACCTGTGGCAACCATTCTTGATAAGTTTTTACTCTAGACTGTGATTCTGTCTGAGTAAGCCAAGCCCAATCACGGTTTAAGTCAAACAGATAATGATTAAAGCGGCCTCCAGGCCAAGATTGGTTATGTTCTAAAGAATTTTTATCTGCTTTAGCTACTTTTCCTTGAGCTTGCTCATAAAAATGAACATAGCGTTCCCGTCCATCAGGATTAACTAGGGGATCTATTACAATTACCAATTCTTTTAAGAGTTTATTTGTCTCTTCGCTTTGGTCAGCAGCCAAATGATAAACAACTTCCATTGCTGTTTCTGCTGAACAAGACTCATCACCATGTACATTATAGTTTAACCACACTGTAGCGGGCATCTTAGCTATAAGCTTTTCCATTTCTGAATTAGAAAGCTTTCTAGGATCACTAAGCCTAGCAGTATCTTTCTTTATGTTTTCAATATTAGCTAAATTTTCTGGACTGCTAATAACTATTAATTGTAATTTACGCCTTTCATAGGTACGTCCATACTCAATTAGTTTTACCCTAGACGAGGTTTCTGCAATACGACGATAAAAGCTTGCTAGCTCGCTATAATGGGTAAAATATTCACCTATTTGATGGCCTATAACATCTTCTGGCTTAGGTACATCTGACAGATATTTGCCATCAGGGTTAAAACGAACATTATTAAAAGGCGCTTGAGAATTAGCTGAAATAATAAAAGTAGTCATAATAAGAGCTATAGATAAAATAAGTTTTTTCATAAGGTTATATAGAATTTCAAATTTCTTAAATTAAAATAATTACTTTAAGGCAAGGTTATTATCCCTAGCCACTACGTGGCTTAAGATTCAATATTAAATTCAATCTCTTAAATTTATAAGATTCAATATTAAATTCAATCTCTCAAATTCAATCTCTCAAATTCAATCTCTCAAATTCAATTTCTCAAATTCAATTTCTCAAATTTAATCTCTCAAATTCAATCTCTCAAATTCAAATGTCGGGGCAGACCTACGTGTCTGCCCTCTCTTCATCTCTTCATCTCTTCATCTCTTCATCTCTTCATCTAATTATTTCACAACAATGTTAACAAGTCGTTTAGCAACATAAATTACATTTTTTATTTCTTTGTCAGCAAGCTGTGGCGCAACATTTGGATTAGATAGGGCAAGTTCTTTTACTTCCTCATCAGTAGTACTTAGGGAAACCCCTTCAATTCTTTCTCGTAATTTCCCATTTATTTGCACAATTAGGGTAAATACCTCATCAGCAGCAAGACTTGCATTATATTTAGGCCAAGACTCTTTATGGACACTATAACTTTCTCCTAAAGCCTCCCATAATTCTTCGCTAATATGTGGCGCAAGTGGTGCAATTAAAAGGATAAGAGTTTTTATTGCTTCTTTCCATTCAGGAGTTTGGCTAATTGCTGTATCTTTAGCCTTAATTAAATAATTAAGTAGTTCCATTAGACTAGAAACAGCAGTATTAAATTGAAAGTGTTCTAGGTCGTGGCCTACTTTGTTAATGGTTTTATGTAGTATACGTTGTAGCGATCTAATCTCTGTAGCGCTAGCAACGCCATCATTTGTTGAAGAAGGTTCTAGGACTAGGTTCCACAACTTTCTATAAAACCTTACAATACCTTCAATTCCAGTACTTGACCAAGGCCCGCCTGCTTCCCAAGGCCCAATAAACATTAAATAAGTGCGAATAGTATCAGCACCATATTCTTCTACAAGTTTATCGGGGTCAATTACATTACCCCGAGATTTACTCATTTTTTGATTATCTTCACCTAAGATTAAACCTTGATTAAAGAGCTTCTTAAATGGTTCTCGATGGTCAACTAATCCCATATCATTTAGGGCTTTTGCAAAAAACCTTGCATAAAGTAGATGCATAGTTGCATGCTCAATACCGCCTGCATACTCATCTACAGGTAGCCAATGACTTTTATCCTTATCCATAAAGGCATTTGGCACATCAGGATTTATATATCTATACCAATACCAGCTTGAATCAACAAAAGTATCCATTGTGTCCGTATCACGTTCTGCTTTGCCCTGGCATTTTGGACAAGTTGTATTCTTAAATTCACTACTAAGCTTTAATGGAGATTCTCCTGTAGGTAAAAACTGAACTCCACTGGGTAGCAAAACAGGTAGTTGATTATCTGGAACAGGCTGCATTCCACAGTTTTGACAATGAATAATTGGAATTGGCGCACCCCAATAGCGTTGGCGACTAATTAACCAGTCATGTAGCCTATAGTTAATAGCAGCGCTACCTTGGTTCATTTTAACTAAAGCCTCAGTAATAGCCTTTTTGCCTTCTTCATTTGATAATCCATTAAACTCACCAGAATTAATCATCTCGCCTGATTCTAAATTTGGTAAGGTTTGACCATCCCAATTTGCAGGTTTAATGACAACTGGAATAGGCAAATTATATTTTTTAGCAAAAGCAAAATCTCTTTCATCGTGTGCAGGAACAGACATAATTGCCCCTGTTCCATAGTTCATTAAAACATAATCAGCAATCCAAATTTGGATAGGTTCTTTAGTAAAAGGATGTATTGCATAAGAGCCTGTCCAAAGCCCTGTTTTTTCTCTTGTAGTTGCAAGTCGTTCTATTTCGGAGGCTCGTTTAGTTTGAAATACATAATCCTCTATTGAGGCTTTATTTTTTGTAGTTAGCTCAGAGACTAGAGGATGTTCTGGAGCAAGCACTAAAGCAGTAGCACCAAAAACCGTATCTGGGCGGGTTGTAAAAACGGTAATTGAGCTATTAGAATTTTCTATCTTAAATTCTATTTCTGCGCCTTCACTTCGGCCAATCCATTCTGTTTGAAGAGTTTGGACACGTTCAGGCCATTCAATACCAGAAAAATCAAGTAATTCTTCAGCATAATTAGTAATCTTAAATAACCATTGGTCAAGATCTTTTTTTATTACTTGAGCTTGGCAACGATCACAACGTCGCTCATCACCTTTTACTTGCTCACGAGCAAGCGAAGTATTGCACCTAGGGCACCAATCAACAGGGGCTTTTTTACGATAAGCTAAATTATGCTTAAAAAATTGAATAAATAACCATTGAGTCCAACGATAATAATCAGGATCACTTGTAACTACTTCGTGGTGATTGCGGTTATAGCTTGCACCCATTGTGCGAAACTCTTTGCGCATATAATCCATATTGTCATAAGTCCAAACTCTAGGATCAACACCACGCTTAATAGCTGCGTTTTCTGCTGGTAGCCCAAAGGAATCAAAGCCTATTGGGAAAAAAACATTAACCCCTTTCATCCGTAAATAACGAGCTTTAGCATCAGGCGGGGCATACATAAACCAATGGCCTATATGAAGACGACCACTAGGATAAGGAAACATGGTTAAAAAATACCACTTAGGTTTATTTCTATCAGTATCAAGGCGATAAAGGTCATCCCCTTCCCATCGCTCTTGCCATTTGGGTTCTATTTCTCTGTGATTATATTTTCTCATAGTTTTTACTTTTATAATTTATAAAGTTTAGGGGTAAAAAACGCGTGTAACTTTAGCATGAGGTCTTGCTTAGCTTCAATAAGCACCCATCAACAAATCACTAGATTAGTATAGATTCCTTAATATATTTATTAAGTAAAATTTTTAAAATAGATATATTTCGTACAGCTGCTAACTATATAAATCTAGTTAATAGCGCTTATGCGCTCTAACTTAGGTAAGAATAAAAAAATTAAGCCATCTCAGGGTTAAAATAATTTCAATATAGTGTATATTACAACTATCAAGTTTAAGGCTTCTTCATAAAAAACTCTTCTAAAAACCTAAGTGAGTAGAAAGATATGGCTATCAATAGAGTAGACTCAATAATTGGGAGGACATTAGGAGATTTTTTAGTTAAAGAAAAATTAGGAGAAGGTGGGTTTGGTGCTGTTTATAAAGCTACTCAAATAACTCTTGCTCGTGAAGCCGTAATAAAAATTCTACATACTCGTCATAGAACTAACCAAGTTACAATAGAGCGTTTTAAGCGTGAAGCCTTGTTAGCATCGCGTCTTGAGCACCCTTATTGTGCTCATATCTATTCATTTGGAGCCGAAAGCGATGGACTACTTTGGATTGCAATGGAGCTTGTCCAAGGTACTCCACTCAATAAAATACTTAAGTCCCAAGGCCCACTACCTTTAGAAAAATTTGTCCCTCTACTTGATAAAATTTGTGAAGTTGTCCATACAGCACACGAACGAGGAATAATTCATCGAGACTTAAAACCAGCAAATGTTATGGTTATTTCCCGTGCTGGTAGACTACTTCCTAAACTTCTTGACTTTGGCATTGCTAAAGGCTTAAGTCTTAATGTTAGTCCTGCCAGTACTTCTCCTAATAAGGCTATAGCTAAACAGCATTCTAGTGAAAGTATTTTCTCTATTTTACCTAATGAATTACAAGAGCCTGAGCAGATAAAAAAACATAATGCCCAAGAAACTCTTACTATTATTAATAAACTAACTTCAAGTAATGGAAGTAACGGTAGTGGGAGTAAAAGCCAAAATACCATTTTTGATGAGTCTAGTAATGGTGCTATTAATGATAATAATGATAATAATGATAATAATGAAAACACAGTCATTGAAAATGTTTTTACTGGAGAGAAAACTCTTATTATTGACTATGTTATTAAGGGGCAAGAAACCGTTATTGAAGTTAATAATGAAGTTAATAAAAATGGAAAATCTGATTTTTTAAGTAAAAAGACTGATGCTAATAAACAGCTAGCAACTGATCCTAAAGGCTTTGAGGGTCAAACCAATATAGAAGAATACACTATTAAAACACAAGGATTTATAGGCTCACCTCCATATATGTCGCCTGAACAATGGCAAAATGGGGCAAATGTTGATGTTCGTAGCGATATTTATTCTTTAGGTGTTTTAGCCTATCAAGTTATAATGGGTGAACTTCCATTTAAGGAACAAGGGTTTGAACTCTATGGAGCACATGCCGCTAAACCCGTTCCACAACTTAAAGAAAATCTCCCTTCAAGACTTAATCAAGTAATACAAAAAGCTTTGGCTAAAAAACCTGAAGAACGCTATCAAACAACCCTAGATTTTGCTAAAGCCTTTCGTGAAGCAACAAATTTTGATGATGAAAAAGTAACCTTACCTCTTTTAGATGAAATATTAAAAGAAAATATACTTACTAATGCCCCAAAACCTTTAGCTGATACGGTTGCTAGCCTACTAGCTTCTCGTAATGCTTATCAATTTAGAGATCGCCTACTTTTAGTATTTCGTGTTTTAGTACGTTACTTAGGCATACTTGCTTTAGCCAGTTATGTTAGTAGCACCCATAGCCAAGAACAAGATAATGAGTCAACCAATAAATTTATAAATACATTACGTAAAGAAGGGCTAAATGAATCACAGTGGATAGAACTATCTAGAGAGCTATGCCGTGCTTTTGCTAATAAAAGAGATGCTTTTCCTATCCCTGAACTTGTCTCACTATTTTTTGCTTCAGGAAGTGAACAACTTAGCCCCTTAACAGAGACTTTTTCTCAACTCCTAGATTTACAACGAGATGTTGCTTCTACAACTTCATTAAAAGAAGAAAAAATACTAACCCTTTTAATTAAATTTTTAGATAAGCTTAATGTTTTACTTAGAGCTACACTATGGCTAGCAGACTATTATTTAGTTATACCAGAAGACCAGAAGGCAACTAAATGGATGGGTGTATCTAAAGAACTTAATAGGATTACTTTAAAAAATACTAATTTAGTTAAAAATAAAGCCATTTTAGTAGATTCTAATGGTTATTTAGTTTTATCACTTTGGCCTTTAGTAGAAATAGCCCCTCCAACTCCAGAAGCATTACAGGAGGTATTTTTACTTGAGCGTAAAGGACGTAGTGGAGCAAAATCTGTTTCCTTTCCTGAAGGCTTTGAGATAGAAACAGAAGCACCTTGGGAATGGTTAAAAAACCATTTTTTTACAGATGATGATAAAAGCCAAGCAGATATTCTATTAGAAAAATCACCTTATTTAGGCTTAACCTCTTTTTCTAAACAAGATTCGGCTCTTTTCTTTGGTAGGGAGAAAGAAACCGAAAGCTTTCTAAATCGTTTACGTATTCAATCTTTACTTACAGTAATTGGTTCATCAGGAGCAGGAAAAAGTTCTTTTATTCAAGCAGGTGTTATTGCTGGGCTTGATAAAAACTGGCAAGTTTTAACAGTCCGTCCAGGGCTTTCTCCTCTTATAACCCTTTTTTCAAAGCTATTACAATTAGGCATAGACTCATCTAACCTAAAAACAGACCTACAAAAAGATATAAATGCGTTAGGTAAAGTCTTACGCCGTTTTGCTATAAGGCAGCATAGTAAATTTTTATTAGTAATAGACCAATTTGAGGAAATAATAACGCTTTGCTCAGACAAAGAAGAACAAAAGCTTTATGTAGAAGCAATAATATCAGCAGCACGTTCAGAGGATGACCCTGTAAGGGTAATTTTAACTATGCGGGATGATTTTTTAGTTAGAGCTAAAGAATTGCGCGGGCTAAAAGATAGACTCTCTCAAGGGCTAGAAATTCTTACAACCCCTGATTCCACACAACTTTTAAGGATACTTACAGAACCAGCCTATCGTGCAGGCTATGAATTTGAAGACACCAACCTACCTTTAGAGATAGTAGATCAGCTAATAGGGCAGCCTAGTGCATTACCCTTACTTGCCTTTACAACAGCAAAACTTTGGGAACAACGCGATAAACAGTTTAAGCAGCTTAGGCGAAGAAGTTACGAAGCTATGGGTGGAGTTGTAGGGGCATTAGCTAAACATGCTGAAGAGCTAATGCAGCAATTAACCCAAGCAGAACAATCGCTTGTAAGAGAAGCTTTTCGCCATCTAGTAACAAGCGAAGGGACCAGAGCCGTTTTTACTCGTCCAGAACTTTTACAACTACTTGGAAAATCTAGTGATAGCGAGAAAGTATTAGAAAAATTAATCTCTGCTAGACTACTTATTGCGACTGAAGGAGAAAAAGGGGTTGAGCGTATAGAAATAATTCATGAAGCGCTACTCTCGGCCTGGCCTCGTTTAGTTAAATGGCGGCAAGAAATGGCTGAAGGTGCTAGACTTCGCGATCAACTTCGTTCTGCTGCTCGTCAATGGGAAGAGCGAGGTCGGCCTAAAGGCTTACTTTGGCGACATGAAGCCTTAGCTGAGTATCAGCTTTGGCGCTCGCATTACAAAGGCAAATTAACCGATTTAGAAGAAGAATTTGCTCAAGCAAGTATATTAGATGCTACTCGTAGCCAACGTATTAAAAGAAACCTAATAATAGCAGCAATGCTAATATTAATAATAGGCTCAGCAGTTCTCTTCTATCAACGTTATCAAACTAAACAACAACTCCTAGAAACCTTAAAACTTTATGAAGAGCAAGGTCGTCAGGAAATGCTTAGAGGCAATCTAGAAGGCGCTGCTGTTTACTTAAGCGAAGCTTATAGTAAAGGGGCTGATAGCCTAGCACTTAAGTATATGCTTTCAGTAGCACTAGCAAAAGTAGAAAATCGCCCTCCAGTTACATTAGATAAGCATACAGATGCTATTACAATGGCTATGTTTAGCCCTGATGATTCTTTAGTAGCAACTGCTAGTAAAGATAAGACGGCTAGGCTCTGGCAAGTTTGGAATGGAAAAGAGCTTTTTAACTTAAAAGGGCATGAAGATATAGTAACGTCTGTTAACTTTAGCTCTGATGGAAAGTTTTTAGTAACAGCAAGCCTTGATAAAACGGCTAAGGTTTGGGATGTTTTTAATGGTGGCTTACTTTTTACACTCTCAGGTCATACAGATGGATTAAATAAAGCTCTATTTAGTCCTGATGGAAAACAAATAGTTACAATTAGTTATGATAAAACGGCTAAGATTTGGGATAGCAGGTCAGGGAGACTAATAAAAAGCCTAGAAGATCATAAAAGCCCAATAAATGCGGTTTCTTATAATAAAGACTCCAGTTTAATTGCTACAGCTTCATCAGATAGAGTTGCTAAGATTTGGGATAGCAAGTCAGGGGAATTAAAAAACACTTTAAGCAGCCATCAGGGTGCTATAGTAAGCATTGATTTTAGCCCTGATGGAAAACTCCTTATAACAGGAAGCATTGATAAAACAGCTAAAGTCTGGCAAATACCTGAAGGAAAATTACTTCATACATTAAAAAATCATCAAGCAGGTATTACTGATGTTAAATTTAGTTTAGATGGAAAAAATATCTTAGTTACAAGCACTGACACAAAAGCTAGTCTTTGGGACACTAGCGGGGTTTTAACAGCTATACTAGAAGGCCATAACGATGGTATTGCAAAAGGTGAGTTTAGCCCTGATGGAAAATTTATTATTACTAGTTCTTATGATAAAACCTTAAGAATGTGGGAAAAATCTAGCGGTCGATTTCTTGTTGCTTTAGCAGAACATGAAGAAAGCTTAAATAGTGGAATCTTTTCTGGAAAAGGAGAAAAAATACTAACTGCAAGCGAAGACAAAAAGGCAAAAATATGGCAAATAGTAGCAGAAACACACATTCCTTCAGAAGTTTCAAAAGTAGTTAAAGAAAAAGTTAATATGTATTTGCAAGAAGGTCGTTTGATAATACCTGAATTAAAAAAATCGGTAAATCCTGAAAATATAGAAACTAACGAAATCTCAAAAAATAGCTTAAATAATAGCTTAGATAACAACTTAGATAATAACTTATATGTAGAAGACTTAGGTAGTGGAATAAAAATAGAACTGGTTAAGATTTCGGCAGGAGTTTTTGATATGGGTTCACCTTTAGAAGAGCAAGGTCACAATGTAGATGAAAACTTGCATAAAGTAACGATTTCTTCTGGGTTTTATATTGGCAAATATGAGATTACCCAAGAACAATGGAAAGCTGTAGTAGCATTACCAAAAATTAACAAATCTCTTAACTCATCATCTTTTTTCTTAAAAGGAGAATATTTTCCAGTAAATAACATAAGCTGGGAAGACGCTGTAGAGTTTTGTGCTAGGCTATCAAAAGCTACAGGAAAAAAATACCGTCTTCCTACAGAGTCAGAATGGGAGTATGCTTGTCGTGCTGGAACTAAAGGCTCTCACTCTGGAAATTTAGATGAGATGGCCTGGTATGTAAACAATTCCTTGGATAAACTTAATGTTGTAGGCTTAAAAAAATCCAACCCTTGGGGCTTATATGATATGTATGGGAATGTTTGGGAGTTTTGTTTAGATTGGTATGGTGATTATCCTAAAGAACATCTTGTAGATCCTAAAGGCCCCAATACAGGGCATGCTCGAGTTGTTAGAGGAGGAAGTTGGTTTACAAATTGTAGGTCAGCCGATAGGGCTTCTGCTACACCTAGTGCTCGTGAAATGGCTGTTGGTTTTAGATTAGTAATGGAGGAGTAAGTACTAAAAATTACTTCTATATTCCAAGCAATATTTAGCTATTATTTCTTATTTAAGTTTTTTAACATTCCAAGTACTTAAAACACTATATCTTTCCCAATTATTAACTTTTTTGATACTATGCCAAGTAGTAATACTTGAGGAAAAAAACAGCAGCCTATTTTCTACAGGCTTAATAATTGTTTTAGGGATATTTTCTTCAAATTCATCATAAAGACAAAGTTCCCCACCTGAATCTTCTACCCAATTAGGAGACAAATAATAAATTGCTATAATTGCCCTACCTTCAAGAGTATCTATATGTATAGGGAGTTCTGGCGAATCTATGTTCATATATCTTACTTGAACATAATTTGAAGTGTTAAGAGAAAGAGAAAAGCCTGAAAATGTTTCTAGCAAATTTTTGAACTCTAAAGAATAAAAAACTTTTGCAAGAGGAAGGTATCTTAAAAGTGCATATTGTACAAAATAGGGATCATTTTCTTTTATCAAGAATTTGTGTTTTTTAGATAAGAAGGTTTTTTGCATTCTTTTAAATGGTTTTTCTTCTATAAAACCATCTAGAACATAGTGTGTCCAAGGAAAATCCCTTTTTATAAAATCTCTTTCTTCCTTAGTTAATAAATTTGTATTTTGGTATTTTTGTGAAATTAAACTTTTTTTCCTTAACATCTATTTAATATACCTACAAGAAGACTCTAAGTATAGTACTTAGGATCTTCTTGTAAAGAAATTTTGCTAAAGACTTGAGTATAGATCAATTTATGTATTGGTCTATTTTTCTTCTGAACTACTGTCTGACTGCTCTTCTTGTTCTTTTGCTGCTGATTCTAAGTCTTCTGCTAATTCTTGTACATCTTTTGGTGCATCATCTACAGATCTTTCTGATCCTACTCCGCCTCTTGGGGTTGGCATAATATTTGTTCTCCTTAAGTTAAATTAATTATAATAATAAGATTAAAGAAAATCCTACTAGTACACAGCTTAAAAAAGCCGCAAATAATATAATTTTCTTAGAAAATTATTTGTCGAAATGAAAGTAGGTAAGGTAATTTAAGAAACTACTTTAGCAACCTAACCAACTGCCGATGGCAATGGTAACAAATCACTGTTGTAAAAAGCAATCTAGTAAAAAATATTACGCTAATATTATAGGATACAAAATAGTAAATTTTATACTTATTCTTAAATAAAACGGGGGTCTTGGGCTGACTATATTTTGCCAAATAATAATGTAATGTTCATCCTACGTTCTGAATAATTATCAGAAAACATAAATGGCTCTGTTCCATGAGCTAAACTTGAGCGAAAAATAATAGCCCGATTACATTTATAAGTAACAAGAGTTGATTTAATATCAGGTGCCCTTAGGGCTTTTTCTATAAATGCTTTTTTTTCTTGCTCATACTGTTCAAAATACGTATTTGGAAGATGCCTATTCCAAATACGTAATCCTCCTGTACCTGGTATTAAATTAGCACTATCAGGAGTAATCCAAAAATTGAGAGTAATTTTTCCTCTATCAGCATGAATACCGACTTCTGTTTCCTTTCCACAGTATTTAATTGCCCAACCATCAAATAAATAAAGTTCAGCTAGTAAATTAGCCAAAGCACAACGAAATTCATAAGCTATTTGGAAGATTATTGGAGAAGCCAAACCATTAGAAAGAATGGCATAAAAGTCTTTAACTGTGTTTATTTGCTCCCAAACAGTAGATAGCAAACAAAACCTATAAAGTTCATTAAGGGCTTCTTTTGTAAGAAAATTATCTAAAACAACAAAGTCTTTTGAGTTCTCACAAAAATCTAAATCAATTCTTGCCCAATCAATTTCAGGGTTGATGGCTCTTTTACATTCAGTAGTTGGTTTATCAAAATAAATTAGCTGATTATAGTTTTCTAAGAATTCTTTAGGCGCATTTTTAGAAACATTAAAAAATTCGCCTTCACTAGAGTTTTCTGGAGCAGAGGCTAAAACATCTAAATAAGCTTTAATTAAGCACTCACAAGTTGAATTTAACAACCCCTTTTCTTTTAAGAAATAAAACTGCTCAATATCATAAAGCAATCTTGCTTTATTAGTTTTAATAGGTATTAAATAATCAAGTTTATTTGATTGTTTTCTAGATCGATTTTTATGACAATGAGCTAAAAGAAATTCTGAGGCACTATTAAAATTACCTATCATACATAAGGCTAAGCCTATTTCAAGCTTAGAATAGCCTTCTTTTTCCAGTTCAATTAAGTTAAAAGTATTAAGGATATTTTTGTCCTTTGTCATATGTAGTATAATTGCCAATCAAGGTCTTCAACAACCCAAATACTTATTATTATGCCTCTATTGCTATGCCGTTTTTATTGTTCTGAGTTAGTAGGGTCAAAATCATTAAGAAGTTGTATTCTTTGACCTATATCCAATAATCTAGTAATTTGTTGAACAAGTAAAGGAACTGTGTCTAAACCAGTAACAAATGTTATCACATAATTAAAAGTAGCAAATATATCTCCTGTTGAAACATTAGGTATATGGCAGTAGCGTATTAATGAAGCTATAAAAAGACTAAGTATAAATAACTCCATTAAACTAAAGTTAACAGCCCCTAGATCAGACAATTTTATTTTCCATTTAGAAATTGCTCTATAATGGTCTTGAATATTTGTAAAAACACCTTCTTCAATAACTATGACTTCTTTTTCAATCTGATCATTTAGTTTTCCATTAAGAAGATAAGTTTTTTGGCTATAAAAGTAATTTACAATACTTGCAGGTATTACTAAAAGCAAACAATATAAGACTAATACTGAGTCATAATAAAATAGCATTAATAAAGAACCAATAATAGAATATAAGGATCGGACTATCATTGGGATATTATGCTCAAAAAAGTCTACAAACTCTCTAGACAAAGCAGATCTAGCAACAACTTTTGATACAGAAATATCTTGTTTTCTTTGCCCTACCACTACTTGAGTAACCAAATCAGTGTAAATTCTAGTAAAGATTCTACTATCATAGGCTTGACGTAAGGAACTAATTAAAAGGTGAGATAAGTGCTGAATAGCCAAAATAGTTATTCCCCAATAGGTCTGAGATAGCAGACTATTGATAGCTAAGCCTAAGGCAAGAGGTTGTGTAAGGGCTAGCAAATTTTCTAAATTAAATAAAAAATATGTGCCTAGTATTTGTCGTCTATAAGTCTTAAATAGGTTAGCTAGAGTAGCTTTTGCACCATTAATTGCAGGATTTACTGTAGACATAGGAGTTTAGCCTTATTTTTCTTAATAAGAATTAATAAAAATTAATAAGATATAAAGAATAAGTTTGTTGGTTTTATTTAGAAATTATGAAGCGGTTATTTGTGTGTTTAGATGGTTGTAATTAACATGGCAAAAGCCCTATAGATTAAATTGTACAAGTATTAACACTTAGACATTATCGGAAATACTAGAAATCTTTTTTAAGTCCTTATAAATCAATAGCAAAATACTTATTCCGATAATGTCTATTTTTAGTTTGTATTGTTTTGCCATCAATGCAACTACAATGCCAGTACAAAATTATTTTTAGTTTGAGAGTTAATTAGTTAATTATAAATTAATTAACTAACTTTTTATTATAGCTATCTTTTCATAGGTAAATATTTTTTTAACAAAAAAATGGATTTAAACTTGGAAAAATGGATTTACTGGTTGCCTAATTAAAAGAAAAAAAGCGTGTAATCCCCTTTAGTTACACGCTTTTGATAATAAGTAAAACTCTTACTTATATTAATTATTGACCTGCAAGAGCTACTACTTTTTCGGCGGCATCTTTCATACCTGCGGCAGTAGTAAAATTAAGTCCTGATTCATTAAGTAGTTCGCGGGCACGTTCTACGTTTGTTCCTTCAAGTCTAACAACAACAGGAATTTCTATGCCAAGGTTTTTTGCGGCTGCAATAACTCCAGCAGCAACCATATCACAGCGTACAATTCCACCAAAAATATTAATTAAAACTGCACGAACTTTTTTATCAGCCAAAAGGATACGAAAAGCGTTTTCTACTCTTGCTTGAGAAGCACCACCACCAACATCTAAAAAGTTAGCAGGCTCTCCACCAGCAAGTTTAATAATATCCATAGTAGCCATTGCTAGCCCTGCTCCATTTACCATACAACCTATTGTGCCATCTAGTTTTATATAGTTAAGGTCATATTTTGAAGCCTCTATTTCTAAAGGTTCCTCTTCGTTTAAGTCTCTAAGTTCTGCAAAATCCTTATGACGATATAGTGCATTATCATCAAAATTTACTTTAGCATCTAAAGCATAAAGTTCTCCATCTTCAGTAAGTAAAAATGGATTTATTTCTAAAAGTGATGCATCAAGCTCTACAAAAGCTCTATAAAGAGATAAAATAAATTTGGTTGCTAAAGAAACTAGCTCAGCAGAAAGACCTAAGCCAAAAGCTATTTTACGAGCTTGAAAAGCCTGCATTCCAACGGCTGGATCAATATATTCCTTAAGAATTGCTTCAGGGCTATGTGCAGCAACTTCTTCTATATCCATACCGCCTGCTTTAGAGGCCATAAAAACTATTTGAGAAGTAACGCGATCTAAGACTACGCTTAAGTAGAACTCCTGTTTAATTTTTAACCCTTCTTCAATAAGTAGGGTTTGAACTTCTCTACCTTCTGGCCCGGTTTGATGGGTTACTAATTTCATCCCTAGCATTTGACTAGCTAAATTTTCAGCTTCTTCTAAACTACGGGCTAATTTAACACCTCCGCCTTTACCACGTCCTCCTGCATGAATTTGAGCTTTTACAACAACAGGAAGACCTAATTCTTTAACAATACTTGCCACATCTGACGAGTTACGAACCATTTTGCTTTTTGGTACTTTTACACCATATTTAGCTAATAATGCTTTTGCTTGATATTCATGAATTTTCATTAGTAAATCCCCTTGATTTTTATATTAAGATTTTAAGAAGTTTTAGAAATATTAAGTTTTAGAAATAGATATGTGTAAACGGCAAAATTAAGTCAAGCATACTCAAATGTCAAGCAAGTCATTCATAAGATTTTATTAAGTAGGTAAAATTTTTTTTCTGCAAAATTTTTTTTCTTGCGTATCTTTTTTGTAATCAAATGTAATAACTCTATATAGAAAACAACTCCTAAGATTGGATCTTAAAAGTGCTCTATCAATCAGATGAAGTATTGCTTAAAAAAGCCTCTAAAGGGGAAGAAGCCGCATTTATAGCCCTTTATGAACGTTATAAAAATAGAGTATTTAGCTTTTCTTATAGAATGCTAAATTCTATAGAAAAAGCAGAAGATGTAACCCAAGACTGTTTTTTATTTTTAATTAAAAACCCTTCTCGGTTTGACTCTAAACGTAGCTCTTTTATTACTTATATTTATTCTATAGCTAGAAATTTATCTCTTAAATGTTTTAATAGTCATAATTATGAATTATCAGTCTCAGATTTTGAAGAAGATTATTATTTTTCTCCAGCACTTGAGTTAAAACAAGTATTAGATAAAGAGCTTTCTTTAGTAATTGAAAAAGCTTTTAGTCGATTACCTTCTAATCAAAAAGAAGTTTTAATACTTACAGAATATGAAGAATTAAGTCTTTCAGAAATTGCAATAATAACTACAACAAATATAGGAGTAGTTAAGTCCCGTCTTCATAGAGGAAGGGAAAATTTACGTAAATTGTTACTTGAATATTATTCTAATAATAATCCGTTCACTTTAGTAAGAAAGATATAAAAGATGAGAAAAGAAGCCAAAAATAATTTAGATAATTGTGAAAATTTTTCTAATCTTGATAGCTTAAATATAGAAGAAAAAGAGTTAAAAACTATTCTTAGTTCTTGGAAAACACTTAAACCATCGCCTGCTTTAGACAAAAAGGTTTTAAGCGCTTTTCATAAAAAGCAAAAGGAAAGCTTCTTTTATAAATTTATACATAGTTCTATTAAAGTGCCTCTCCCAATAGCTGCAAGTATATTAGTATTATTTCTTATAACTATTTGGTTTTCTATAGCTAATCAAACATCAAATCTTAATAACAATATAAATTATATTAGTAAAGAAATTATAGAAACTCGCCAAAATCAGTATACTAAAATTTCTGAAGAAAATAATAATATGCTTTCTAACAATAGAAATATTATTTCTAAACATATTAGTAAAGAAATTATTACAATAACTAAAAATAAAAAAAACTATTCTCAACTAAGAAAATCAAATTCTAATAAAAGCAAAAATAATATACAAACTGATTCTAGTAATGTATTTAGGTTACAAAGGCCATATTTATTAGCTTCTAATTTTGAAAAGCAGCTTGTTCCACTCTCTAATAGCTGGTTAGAACAAACTCTAAGTCTAGATGAACTAGAATCTAATTATAAAAAACCTTCTAAATACCATCCCCATATAAGCCTAAATAAACAGGCTAATTGTAATAATAACTTAGTTTTTCCAGTAATGGAAAATTATAATTATTATGTTCCTTTATCAATATCTAATATAGAAAAATATCCAGTTAAGTTAATACTAAATATAAATAATAAGTCAGTTCAATAGTCACTTTTAATAATTAAGAAATCAATTTAATATCCTTTAAACAAATGATCTATAAAGGAGGTCTTAATGATAAAGCTTTTTCTATTTGCTTTAGTATTAGTACTAGGTTTTACTAGTACTAGTTTTTCCCAAAACTCTTCTGGCTTAAACCAGCCACTTATAAGCCAAAATAAACCTGATAAGCCTGATAAATCAAATAAAGCACTTGTTGAAGGTAAAGTAGCATTTATAGACTTACAAACGCTTGATACAAACATTTTAGAGATAAAAAAACAATATGACAAAGTACAACAAGAATTCCAAGCAAGCTTTAATGAGTTAAAAAATTTAGACGAGCAATTAGTTAAATTGCAAGAAGAGTTAAAGTCTAATGCCTTAAATGAAAAAATTTATAGAGATAAACTTAATTTATTTCAAACACTTAAAAAAAATTTAGACATTAAGGCAGAATACTATAAACAATCTTCTCAGGCACGTTTAGAACAATATTTAGCGCCTATAAGAGATAAAGTTTTCAAGAGCTTACAAGTTTATGCAAAACAAAAGGGAATTATCGCTGTTTTTAGCTTACCTGACTCAAATAACCTAATTTTTTATGATGATTCAAATAATATTACAGAGGATTTTATAAAGGACTACAATCTTCATAGTCTTGAAAAATAGTTTTTAAATTTTTTAGAATCTAAAGCATCTTACCTAATAGGAATAGAACTAACCTTCTATTCCTATTTTTCTTTTGCAAGAAAATAGACAACTTTTGATTCTATTTCCTTGGCATCTATGGTTATAATATGCTTTCTCTAATCCTTAACACCAGTAAAATATCCTCCTTGTAAACTTAAATGTATTTTACTATATTAAATTGCTTAAATAGGTTAAGGTAGGGGACTTTTTACAGCATCTTAATTTTAGAAAATAAATGAGAAATAGTTTATGGCGAATAATGTTCACTTGCAAATGTTAGTTACTCCTGAATGGAATGATTGGCGTGCTGCTAATAAAATTGGCACACCAGATTTTACTGGGGCCAATTTAAGAAATATGGATCTTTCTGGTAGAGATCTTTCTAATGCTGATCTCTCTCGGGCTAATATGGAGGGGAGCAATTTAACTGGGGCTATTTTTAAGCTAGCGAATTTTTCTGACACAATAATGCGTGGAGCTAATTTAACTGGGGCTGTTTTAGAAAGAGCTAATTTAACAGGTATTGATTTTCGTGATGCAAAGCTAGATCGTGCCAATATGAAATCTTGTATATTAAATAGAGCCACTCTAACTAAAATTTCTCTAAAGGAAACTATGCTAGAAGGCGCTAGATTTGAAGCAACTAATCTAGAAGCATCTGATTTTTCTGGTGCTATGATGAAAGATGCATCTTTTAAGGGTACAGGACTTTCTGGGTCAGTATTTGAAAATACAAACTTAGAAAATGTAGTCCTAGATAATATGGACTTAAACAAAGTAAATATGCGTAATGCTAACCTCACAGGAGCTAGCTTAAAATATACTAAATTAAGAGATGCAGATCTTTCTTCTGCTAAATTTTGTCGAGCCAAAATGATTGGAACTGATTTTGCTGGTGCAAATCTCCAACGTACAGATTTTGAAGGAGCAGAATTAATTGAAGTAAAATTTGATAATGTTGCTCTGCAAATGGCTAAATTTAATGGAGCACGTTTAGAAAAAGTAGCCTTTTCTTCTGCTAATATTAGAGATACTTGGTTTGAAAATACCCGCTTTCAAAGTGCTAATTTTCAAGGAATAGATTTACGTGTAGCAAAATTTCCTGGTGCTGAATTTGTTTCCTCTAATCTTAATGGTATAGATATAAGAGGAATGGAACTTCGAGGAATTAAGCTTAAAAGTTGTAGTTTAATTGCAGCTAAATTTTCTGATGCTAATTTAGAGAGCGCAATTTTGGATAACTCTGTATTAACAGGCTCAGTAATGCGTCAGGCCAATTTATCTAAAGCTACTTTGATTGGAACAAATTTAGAAAAAACAGACTTAACAGGAATTAATTTAACTGCGGCCAATCTTAATAAAGCTAGTTTTAATGGGGCAGATTTACGTTTTGCTAAATTAATGCGTGCTAATGTAGCTGAAGCACAATTTGTTGATGCAAATATTGGTGGTATAAATATGACAGATGCAATTGCTAGAAAAGCTAATTTCTGGAAAGCTCGCCCATCAAAAACATCTAAGATAGTTTGTGATTTTTATTGGAAACCTATTCTGCTTATTTTTCGACTTACTAGTAAAGAATAACGGCTAATAATTATGTCCTACTACAGTAACCCTAGGGGAATTACTTTTAGGGTTATTGTCCACTAGTAAATTTGTTTCAAATACCTTTTCCAAACTACTCTGAACCAAAACTTCTTTTGGGCTTCCTTGAGAGAATAATTTCCCATTTTTTAGAAGAAAAATTTTATCAGCAAATTCCGCTGTAAGGTTTAACTCATGAGTAATAAGTAAAACTGTTAGGTTTTCTTGGTGAGTTAATTCTTTTAATAACTTAAAGGTAGTTACTTGGTGAGAAATATCTAAGTTAGCGGTAGGTTCATCTAAAAGAAGGAGTTTTGGGTCTTGAGCTAAAGCGCGTGCTAAAAAAACTCTTTGTCTTTCACCTCCAGAGAGAGCATTTATTTGTCTGTTAAAAAAATCGTCTGTAAAAGTTAGTCGCATCATTTTTTTAGCAAGTTCTAAATCTTTCTCTTGCTCAAATCCAAACCCTTGTCCATAAGCAAAACGACCTTGTAAAACAAATTCAAAAGCGCTTAGAGGAAATTCTACCTTTGTTTCTTGGGCTACATAGGCTATTTGCTGGGCAATTTCACGGCGAGAAATATCTTTAAATAATTTATTTTGTAAAAATATTTTCCCTTTGTTAGGAACTAAAAGCGATGCTAACATTTTCATTAGCGTAGATTTACCTGACCCATTAGGCCCAATTAAAACGCTTAAACTCCCCTTTTCTAAAGCGAGTGAAACATCTTCAATAACTGGGGTTTTATAGCTAAAATATAGGTTTTCGGCTTTTAACATACTACTGTTTTTGATTAGTCTTGATATTTTAAGTAGGCTACTGTAGCACCCCAACTACCTCCAGTCAAACCACCATCAGAAAAGCTTTCTACATACACGCTACTACTTAATATTTTTCTTACAATTTCTCTTTGTACACCAATACCCTTTCCATGAATTATTCTTACAACAGGAAAATGTTTTTGATGGGCTTGATAAAGATATTCTTCTACAACAGCTTTTATTTCTTTAGGGGAAAAACTATGTAGGTCAATAGTGTCCTCTATTGGTAGTTCTATAACCTCATCTTCAAAAAAATCTTCTTTATAATCAAAATTACTATTCATCATACTTAATACTAATTACTTTATATTCTATAAAATTCTAATAGCTAGTAGTTTGTTTTCCTTGAGGTGGTTTTAGTTCTTTTGTTGTATGTTCTGTTATAGTTGGAGGTGGATAAGGATAGCTAGAATCATGGTTTTGACGTGCAACAGGAATGGGTTGTTGTTTAGAAGTTTGTGAAGCCATATCTTGAAAAAGTGGGCGACCTGGAGGATTTTGGTAATTTGAATCTGCTGGTAATAAATTTAGGGGTGGGGTTTGTGATAAAGATTGTTGGGACTGTAAGACTACTACTTTTGAACTAGCAGCACCATACATTAACCTACGATATATTAAGGTCATTATTCCTATTAAGATAAGTAAAGCGCCTAGTGGAGCTAAATTTTCTAATATTTGACTCGCTCTATCGCTAAAATTTCTAAGAAATTCAGAAATCATCATAAGCAATATACTTAAACTTAAGCCAGCACCCATAAGTATTAAGGCAAGTTTTTTTAAGCTATGTCTTGCTTTCTCGACTTCTAAATAAATCTCAGAAGGTTGCTGAGTTTGTAAGTTCTGTGGTTGTGTTATAGGGTTAGCTATAGCTTGGTGAACAGCCTGAAGATTAATCCCACAAATACTACAAAAGTTACGGTCTGTTAAAATTTCTTTACCACAACTTGGACAAAACATATTTTTCTCCCTGCCATTTAAATCATTATTGTTTAGTTATGTTTGATTAAAGCCAACAAACGAATAAAACCTCTTACAAGTTTACACCAAAGACTATTTTTTTTTCTATATAAGACCATTTTTTTACCTATAAAAAGCCCTTATATTACTTTTATACTAATAAAAATTTAACGACTTTTTATTTAATAACATACATTTAATAGATAATTAACAAGATTATGAGCAATAATCTATTTACAATATTTTCTATAAAATATTAAGTCACTTTATCTATTATTTTACCTAAAGTATTTAGAGAAGGAAGGGTTATGGCTATTTATAAACCTAGAATTTTAGTAGTAGATGATGAGCCTCAAATATTACGTGTGTTAAAAGCTAGTTTGCCGCCTCATGGCTGTGAAGTAGTAGTAGCGGCTAATGGTAATGAAGCACTACAAATAATCCAAGAACAAATGCCTGATTTAATTATTTTGGATTTGATTATGCCTGGTTTATCAGGTTTAGATGTATGTAAATTAGTACGCAAATCATCTCAAGTACCAATTATTATTTTATCTGCCCAGATGGATTCTGAACAAAATTCTGCACTAAATCTTGGTGCAACCGATTATCTTACTAAACCTTTTAACTTAAACGATTTACTAGCAAGAATGAGAGCAGCACTAAGAAGATTTAATAATATTGAAGTAGAACAGGGTGTTTTAAGTGTTGGTGATGTTACTATTGATTTTAGTACTAAAAAAGTCTTACTTGTTAGTGGAAAAGAAGTAAAATTAACCCCCAAAGAATATGATGTGCTTATATATTTAATGAACAATGCAGAAAAACTAATTACCCGTCAACACCTAGTTTATCTTTTATGGGGAACGCAATCTTTAGAACAAACCGAACAGCTAAGAATTTTGATAAATCAACTACGTTATAAAATAGAACCTAATCCAGAAAAACCTCGCTACATCTTAAATGAACCTGGGGTAGGTTATAAATTCTGCGGAAATTAATGTATACCCTATAATCTAAGGCAAAATCCTATATTTTAATACTCTTGCCCTACATTTTTTATATAATCTGGAAATTACCCTAAGGTATTTATTAAATATTGCTAAAGGAATTTTATATTCCTTCTGCTATTTTGCCTAAGGTATATCTGTAGCGCCTATTACATAAATAATTACAGTTACAATATGTATGATTAATATTAGGCTTAGTTATTACTAATATTTTTTTCATCAGCCCTACCCTTTTTCTGAAGTCTTTAATGCTCTTTCAATTAGGTTATCAAGAAAAATAGCGTAATCTTCAGAACTTAATGGGGTTTCTAAAATTTTATCAAGTAATTCTTTTAATTTTAGATTTAGGACTTGTTCATGTGTAAGGTGTTCTTTGATATTAGGGTAAGCACCTGCACGATGTTGTGCTCTTTCAGAGACTCTAAGCCAAAGTTTATGAATTAATGCGCTTCTTTCATCCATTTTTACATCATTAGGATCTCTTTGCACTAAAATAACCGATGATTGGCGAATTATTACTTCTGCTAGAGCTTTTAGGTCTGCTAAGTTTATTTTTATTATTGGTTTTTCTTGTTCCACTCAAAATTTTCCTCATAATTTCCTATACAAACTAGTTAGCGAGTTAGAATTTAACACAACAATCTTTAAATGCGATACTCTCTTATTCAGATCTACGGCAATATTTTTAGACTTAAAAACCTATTTTGATATTTGCACTATAAAAATAGCCAAAAAACTTATACCAGGAATAAGAAAAATAAAAGGATAAATAAGCCGTAAAATACGACCATTCCAGTTTGGTCAAGTAGCGCATAAACTTTCTACAAATGTGTTTGTTGAACTACGAAGAATTTTATTTTTTACTCCATAGAGTTTCATTACTCCAACAACCGTAAGAGTTATACCGCCTAGTAAAGTTATTAGTGTATTAATAATTTCCATTATCTTAATTTTTTATACTAAAGTTTAGTTCCATATCCACTACAAGAATTATTTTTGTAGTGGATATAAAAGAATATGATATTTAAGGTTATTTTTTAAGTATCTTAGAAAAGAATGTACCTACATCTGCATTCCAAATAGAGCTTTCTTTTTTATTAAGTTTCTCTTTTGCAACAGGATGTTCTGGATCTATATTAAGTACACTTTTATACATTTGTTCAGCTTTTTCAGTAAGATTACTTTGCTCATAAATTCCAGCTAGTTGCAGTCTTGGTTCAATTGCAGTTGGTTCAAGTTCACAACACCTTATTAATAAACCTTCAGCATCTTTACGAGCACCTCGTTTTATTAATAATAAAGCTAAAGCTAGTAAGTATTTAGGCGTATCAGGTGATATTTCAACAGCTTGACGAAAGCTTATCTCGGCTCTGCGAACATCTGAAGTGCGAAGAAGTTGTTTACCTTGAATAAAAGCCTGTTCAGCTTGTTCATTAACCTCACCTTGTTTAGCACCTGTAGAAGAACGAATTTTCACCCCTGCTAAGGCTTCTAGTTTTGCTGTATTAATTTTTTTACTGCTACTAGGTTTAGGGTGCTCTAAAGGTCTAGTAATTGCTGGTGAAGGTTCAGCAGCTTGAACGGCTTGAGCCTGAAATACTGGTTGTGCTGAGGGTGGGAGGGTGAGTGGCCCTGTTGCTGAGGTCGGTAAACTAAGCGGCCCTGTTGCCGATGGTGGCGGAGTAAGCGCCCCAGTCGCTGAGGGTGGGAGGGTAAGTGGCCCTGTTGCTGAGGTCGGTAAACTAAGCGGCCCTGTTGCTTGTAAAGTATTATAGGTTTGATCTAAGGGTGAAAGTTTACGATAAGCCCCTGAAGCTCTTGGTGATGAAGCTGTAGGAGCGCTAACAGGAACTGGTCGAATAGCATTACCACTAGCATTAGCTAATCTTACAGAAGTTTTTATATCAATAACTTCCTCTAATGGGTCTAAAACGCCTGTTGTAAGTAATGTATAAAGGATTCTTAAAACATGCTCTTCTGGAAGTCCACTTCCAGAAATTAACTGGGAAACTGTTTTAGCATTATCAATCATTGAAAGAACATAGCCTTCTTGAGGAGTTAAATTTATTCTTTTAGTACGATTAAATAAGTCTGTAACAGGCAAAACATATTGTGATAATTCTCCTATAGCACTACGAATATAATTATCGTCAGTAAGATTACGAATACCATTAGCTAAAATATCTAATGCCCGAATTTGAATCTTAAACTCATGATCTGCTGTTTTACTGCTATCAAAACTATATTCTCCACCCTCCCAACGAAAACAGGCCACAGCCATTCCTTCTATTAATTCATATTCAGCTTTTACTAGTTGATCGTGAGTAACTAAATTATAGGCTTGAAGTAAAAAGGTTAAGGGTTGAGTGCGATTTACATTAGGTTGAATAGAAGATAAATGCTCACTAGCTAACACACCTAGATTAACTAAATGTTGTCCTAGTTCTTCATCCGGTAAATTGCTAATACCAAAAACTAAACAACCTGATTCAAAGAAAAGAGCTTTTATTGTACGATTTTGGCGAAGACGTAAAATACCGCTCATTTCGGCTTCGTCAATATCTCGCAAAAAATCAATATAAAACCTACGATCAAATTGTCCTAGCATTATTTATACCTCTCAATAAGTAAGAAATTTTTATAATTTATATTAAAGATTTTAGTCTATTTAACAGTATTATCCCTAGGCTTAAGTCAAAAAGTTCTAACAAAACAATGTGTTAGGTATTTTAATCCAAAAAATAAAATTTAATCTACCAAACTTTTTTAGCTCTTCAGGGTTTTATCCTAAAAAACTTTATTTAGAATGGTAACGAATTAAATATTTAGGCAACCATTCTTTTAATTTTGGTAATGCTGTTTCATAACCAATTTGAACTATGGGTTCAAACGAACCAAAATCAAGTATTCCAAACTTACCCACATTTGGACGAATTAATAAATCTGTTAATCTGTCCATTTGATTTTGTAAATAAACATTATTAACTTCCATTGAACGCAAAATTGTCCAAACTAGTGAAGGAACAGCTTCTTTTTCACTCATTGGATTAAGTTTATTAAGTAGTATTTTCCACCCTGAAACACTATCATCATATCCAAATGTACGAACTTTATCAGATGGAGGAGCAACGGTTACTCCAATAACTGTACCTCCTTGACAAATTTTTCTCATAATATCTACAGGAAAATTATTCATAATCCCACCATCTACAACAACATCCCCATCAAAAACCACTGGAGAAAATACCATAGGGATGGAAATGCTAGCTCTTACTGCCCGACGTAGTAAACCTTGACGATGGATAATAGGTGCAGCATGAGAAAGATTACTAGAAACGCAGAAAAAAGGGTTCCATAAATCTTCTATTAAAGTATCTTCAAAAAGTTCTTCCATTACATGAGTTACTTTTCCTGAACTCATTAAGGAAACTATAGGCAAAGTAAAGTCAAAAAGTTGCTTAGCTGAAGCAAATTTAGCTGATATTTCTAGTAAAGCCTTAGCATCTAATTTAGTTGCATATGCTGCTGCTACAAGTGACCCCATACTTGTACCTGCAATACTATCTATTTCTATCCCTAGCTCATAAAAGGCTTTAATAACCCCAACATGAGCAAAACCCCTTGCACCTCCCCCACTTAAAACTAAACCTATTGTGTTATTAGTTAAATGCCTTGCTAATCTGCGAATATGCTGGCTATCTTTTTTACGTAAGTGGTGATGAGAAAATACTTTACGGGGTGTAAGCCATGAGGTTGTATTACTAGGCTGATTTATTTCTGGACTATGTAATAATACTAGTTCTGTTTGAACATTATTAAAACGTTCTTGGATAATTTCTTCAATTCTGCGAAGTGATGGGTCATCTTTAGCATTAGCTACAAGTAAAATTCTATCTGCTTGAGATATACAACGTTGTGTCCAAGGTGTCCAGTCAAAGTCTGCACCATAGATTAAGTATTTATAACGTGCTGCTAAATCGGTTAGGCATTTATTAATAACAAAACTAAGAGGAGATTCTAGGTCAGTTTTAGACGCATTTTCTATTCCATAGAGTTGATCAAATTTATTAGCATCTAGCATCATAACTGTTCCAAACACTGAAGTTGCTTTTGCTAACTCTACTAATAAATCTTTTATAGAAATATCTTTACTCAGTGGTATAAGAGCATAATTATATGATCTTATATTACTTATTTTATTTGCTAGCATTTGTTGCTGGCGGGCTACAATCATACGTGTAATTTGCACCATCATTTTTGGATACTTATCAATCAGTTTTTCAAAAGTACTTGCTGAAAGTTTCACTACGTTAGTTTCCCTAAGTGCATAAATTGTAGCCGATCGGGTTTCTTCTGTAAGCAGGGCTATTTCACCTATAACTTCTCCAGTACCAACTTCACTATGGAGTTGTTCTTCTTTGTTTTCATCTTGAATAAATATTTGTAGTCTTCCTGTAACTACAATATACATTCCATCTGCTATATCTCCTTGATGAAAAAGGGCTTCACCTTTAGCTAAAGTTTTCCATTCTATTTCTGATTCTAGGTTTTGCAGTTCTACTATATCTTTTAGCTTAAATAATTCTGCTAGGATAGGGGCTAAATAGCTCATTTGTAGATTAGGTAAAATTGCATTACTAATTGTAGTTACAAGTCCAGGGATTTTATTTGCAAGTTTAGCAAATCCTTCTTTTGACAAAGCCATTACATTAGTATTTTCTAGCGCATAAACTGAAGCGCTACGGAGTTGGCCTGTTAAGAGTGCTATTTCACCAACACAAGAGCCTGGAAATTTTTCATCTATAACAATTCTCTGACCGCTTTTATCAGTGGTATAAACTGCTAATTTTCCATTAATAACAACATAAAGACAGTCTCCAATATCTCCTTCTCTAAATAAAATTTTATCTTTTTCTAAAAAAATATCTGTAAGCTCTGTTTCTATTTCTTTTAAGGTTTCTTGGTTACAAGTGCGAAATAAAATGCTAGCCTTAAGTTTCATTACCCTATCATTTTTAAGTTCGTTATTATCTGTATTTATCATTATTATTGCCTCAAAATTGTTCTAATTAAGTTTAGAAAAAATAGAAAAAATTTTTTAGAAAAGTAGAAGTTTTTATCTTAATACTTTTATTCTATAAGAAAATTACTAAAATCATAAGAAAGTAAACTAAAAATAAAGTTTTTATAATAAATACTATAACAAATAAATGATAAATAGCAAAACTTCAAATATTGTTAGGTTAGTTACAAAATATAATTTTATATTCTATATTTTTCTAAATAACTAGAAAATTTTAATAGTATTTTAATTCTAATACAATGTTCTAAAATATATGTTTTTTACTAAAAAGCTTTAGATTAAAGCTACTCAAAATAATAGATAAAAAATGTTAAACTAGTAATTTTTAATCCTAACCAAGTTGTATGTGTTTTTATAAATATGAATAAATAAAATAGTTTACAAATCTCTGTTAAGGAGCAAATATTTATGCAAAAAGTTCGTAAAGCTGTTTTTCCTGCTGCTGGTCTTGGGACAAGGTTTTTACCTGCTACTAAGGTTATACCTAAAGAAATGCTAACACTTGTTGATAAGCCTTTAATTCAATATGGGGTTGAAGAGGCAGTAAATAGTGGAATTGAGAATGTTATAATAGTAACAGGTCGAGGTAAACAAGCTCTAGAAGATCATTTTGATATTAGTTTTGAGCTAGCACAAACTTTAGCCGAACGGGGTAAAGATTCTATTCTAAAAGAGTTAAACAAAATCCATAACCTAGCACAGGTTTCTTATATTCGCCAAAAACAAGCTCTTGGCCTAGGCCATGCGGTTTTAGTAGCTCATGATTTAGTAGGAGATGAACCTTTTGCCGTAGTCTTACCAGATGATGTTGTTGATGCACAAGAGCCTTGCTTAAAGCAAATGATAGAAGTTTATGAAAAGTATCAAGCTCCAGTTATTGCAGTTACAGAAATAAATGGCCCAGAAATTTCTCGTTTTGGGGTAATTGCTCATGAAAAAATTGATGAGTATACCTATAGAATTACTGATATGGTAGAAAAACCGCCTTATGCCGAAGCCCCTTCAAATATGGCTATTATTGGTCGTTATATTTTGACACCCGATCTTTTTCCAATCCTAGCAGAAACAGGTAAAGGTACTGGCGGAGAAATTCAGCTAACCGATGGAATGAAAAAATTACTAGCTTCTAGGCCATTTTATGCTTGTAAATTCAAAGGTAAACGCCATGACGCAGGAGATAAATTAGGTTTTCTAATTGCTACTATTGAGTTTGCTCTAAAACGTAAAGAGTTTGCCGAAGACTTAAAAAACTATCTAAAAAATTTAAGTATTTAATTAAGAATTAGAAACTAATGAGGTAAAACTTTGACATTAGATGAACTTTTACAACAATTTAAGGCTAAGAAAATAGTTCCTCTTTATCTTTTTCGAGGAACAGAAAATTTTCTACACCAAGAAGCTATAAAAGAACTAAGAAAAGCAGCATTAGATGAAAGCGCTTGGATGTTTAATTGGAAAGAATATTCTGTTGCAAGCCAAGGACTTAGAGCAGTTATCACTACAGCAAGTGAATACCCAATGTTTGGCGAACGCCAAGTTATAATTGCTCGTGATTTTGAAAAAACATCTGATGAAGAATTAGATTTATTAAAGGATTATCTTAAAAATCCTCTACCAACCACAATTTTAGTTTTTCAAGCTCAGGAACTTGATAAACGACGTAGCTTTTCTACAGCATTACTTAAAACTTGTATGGTAGTAGACCTTAATCCCTTAAAAGAGCGCGAAGCAATTGATTGGGTAATAAATTACTTAAGTCGAAATAAATATCAAATTACAGGAGCAACTGCTGGGTTATTAGTTAGTTTAACTGGGACAGATCTTTTTACTTTACGTAATGAACTAGAAAAACTAATGGCAAACTTAGGTCGTTCAGCAATGATTTCACCTCAGGATGTAGAAAACTTAGTTACACCTGTTAAAGAACATAGTAATTTTGAGTTAGCAGATGCAATTCTTGCTAGAGAAACTAAAACTACAATGAGGCTTCTAACTAGGCAACTCTCAAATAACAATGACCCTATTTTGCTTTTAGCCGTTGTAGCTAGAGTGTTTAGACAAATGTTAATTGCTAAAGATTTAATGCAACAAAAGGTATCAGCCGATGAAATTGCTAAGGAAGCAGGTATACCACCTTTTCGTATCACAGATTTTCTAACCCATGTTAGACGTTGGGATACAAATAAAATCGTTTTTGCTGTAAAAAAAATCTCAGAAGTTGATAATGCAATGAAAAACTCTTTAGGTAAACCCTCATTACAGCTTGAATATTTTTTATCTGAGGTGCTACTTAATACAGCCTAGTTTTAATACCTAATCACTTAAAATCTTAGATACTTCAATATCTATTTTTTTATGGAAAATAGCTTCAAAATAATTTGCATTATGGTTTGTATACCAAATTTCTAAGTCACAATCTTCTCTAGCCTTTACATTAAGTTGTAGCGTTTTTCCTTGAATTTCAACTTGCAAATCTTCAACAAGAGAGCGGTGTGAACGGTCTAGTCCATCAGCTAAGCGAAGAAGTGCAGACATTTGTTCAACTCTACTACGATCTAGTTTACTTAAACGGCGAAAACATTTTTGATTATTTGGCTTAGGGCCACGATGAAACCTTACAACATTAGCTATTATTGCAATCTCTTTTGTATTAAAACCTGGTATTTCAGCATGTTGTATTAGGTAATATGCATGTTTATGATGCTCCACATGTGAAATATGATAACCAATATCATGAAGAATGGCCGAGTATTGAAGTAAAACCCTATCTTCTTGAATTAAGCTATGATAGGGACGAAATTTATCAAAAATTAACCCTACTAATTTTGCTACTTGGTGGGCATGTGTTGGTTGATATTCATAGCGTCTAGCTATTGAAAGAATGGTTTTATCCTTAATATCTAAAGCTTTTTCATCTAAGGAAATCTCTCCTAAATCAGCAGGAAATTGATGTCTAAGCGCTTCAATAAAGTTTAATAAAACCCCTTCTCTTAATGACCAATCGCAGGTAACAATTTCTTTTGCCCCTACAGCCATTAAAATGGCCTCTAGGAGTTGTCCACCTGCAACAATAATATCAGCACGTTTAGGATCAAGCCCTGGAAAACGGGTTCGTTCTTTTTCAGTAATTTTTGCTAGTTTTTCATTTACTTCTTTTAGCTCTTCTACTCGACATTGATGACTAAAGGAGTTAAAACCTTTTTCTGGGCTAGCTGAGTCTTCTCTAATTTGAGCAGCTAGACTAACTAGATTAAGAATTGTTCCAGAAGTTCCTATTACAAAATTATAGCCAATAGAGCGAACTTCTTGTGCTGTATGAGCAAGAGCCGAAGAAAGATATTTATGCAGTTGAGATAGCTCTTTTTTCTTTACTGGGTCGCTTAACTTAAAAGCTTCTGCAAGTCTAACTGCACCTAGACGAATTGAGTAGAGAAAATCTGGTTTAGAGCCATCTGTGATTATAAATTCTGTTGATCCTCCACCAATATCAATAATTAGCGCACGTCGGCCATTAAGATTCATTGCTGAACTAACAGCTAAGGCAATAAGTCTAGCTTCTTCTATGCCTGAAAGGATTTCTACTTTTACGCCTGTTAATTCTTTTACACGACTTAAAAAATAATCTTTATTACTTGCTTCTCTAACAGCGCTAGTAGCTGTAATTAAAATATGTTCAGCCTCACGAGCACGAGCAAAACTAACATAACGTGTAATGGTAGAAAAAGCCTGTTCCATTTTCTCTTTAGTTAAATGATGAGAGCCTAGAGCACCCGCAGCTAATCGCACCATGTCTTTTTCCTGTGCAATTAGTTCAAAGTGTTGCCCTGGGTCGGCTTTTACTAAAACAAAATGTATAGAGTTAGACCCTATATCTATAGCTGAAAGTATCATAAGATTTGCACTAAAACTCCCACTTTACAAAATTCTTACATAGGTTTGACAGCTACTTTACATTTTTTAGTTAAAAACCTTTTTGGTATTTAGCAGTTTAAAATATCTATAAAGGAAGGATTAAAAAATGCAAAGTGTGCCTAAACTAACCCAAATTGCAAATTCTATCAAGCTTAGTAAGGATTTATGGAAAGAAAAAATCTTTCATTCTTGGCAATTAGGTCATCAAGCTGGGCGTGGGTTTGCTATTGGGGATGATTATGATTTACCTAGCATTGCTTTAACTAAAGAAGGGTTTGAATTAATTGCTGAAATTGATGGAATCTCTATAGGAACAAATTGGATTACTTCTATTGTTGTAGTTACACTCTATTATGGCCCTTGGGCTGTAGACATCACAGAAGACCTAGTTAAAGGCAATTATGCAACATTTCGTAAGCTTAACTTGTTTAACCTAACAACTTAATAGCATAATTTCAAAAGTGAGTTTATTTCGGGGTTTTGTTGCAAAGCTTTTCTCTTAAAATTGCATCTTTTTGGAAAAAACTTGCTTCTTAGTTAACTTAAATTTTTCGTTAGCTTAAAATTTTTGTTTTGGAGGTTAACCCAAATGCAAAAGCAACCTAAATTGACTCATATAGTAAAATCGCTTAAAACTAATCCTAGTTTATGGCAAAAAAAGCTCTATAATTCTTGGCAATTAGCAAATCAAGCTGGTTTAGGTTTTACCATAGGCGAGGCTGATGACTCAGCCGCTAAAGCTATTGTTAGAGAAGGTTATGAATTTGTTGCTGAGTTTGATGATTTTGTAGTAGGGACAAATTCTCTTACCTCAATTCTAATAGTAACAGATAATTACAGCCCTTGGGCTGTAGATATAACTGATATTCTGCTACTAGATAAAGACTTATTATCAAATAAGTTTTCTCAAACAAATAAAATAAAAGAGAAAAATATAATTAAATACCATCAATAATCTAGAATTATTGATGAGTAAAAGTCTAAAAAAATTTAGAAAAATTTAGAAATTATGGGATTATTTGGTACAAAGAAGATCTTTTGCCCCAAAAACACTTGGACAACACTAATTTCAAATTTTGCAGCAGGAATGCCTGCTAGTTGGACTATTACCTTTAAGACAGAAAATAATGAAGAACTTTGTGGTGAATTTGAAGAAAAACGCTATGTTTTAGTCTTTCCTCAAACTTCTGTTAGAGGCCAACTACAAGCTAGAATGGTGTTTGAACGATATTGGATTAACGCTATTTATTCTGTCAAAGTCTACCCTAAAGTAGATGTCACAGCAGAAATAGACTAATAAATAATTAAGGCTAAATCAAGCTTTTAGTTTTATAAAAGCCAGTAATACTAAAGAACTGACATTTTAATACTGCCGAATTTTCTATCTCTTGAAGTTTTTTACATAATTCTACTATTTCCTTATCATTATCATCTTTGTCATTATCAGCATTATTAATAAGGTATTGAGCTAAAATGTGGTAGCACTTTATAGCATCTTTAACAATTTCAATATTTTGATCCATTGTCTTAGCTTGAGTAAGGGAATGTTGAAGTTGTTTAATTTTCTCAGTAAAAAAAATTAATCGATTTATTTTCACTTTAGAAATTATTCCTTTCCTTATTTTCTAAAGCAAAGCTATCAAAATTGGTTAAAGAAAATATTAATAAAATGTTAATTAAAGGTAACATTTTATTAATAAACATTATCTTAAATAGACACAATAGACTTTTAACTTTTTAGAAACCAATAATAAATTCTTAATTTTGATAATTTTTATTTTTATAATCTTTACTTACCTTTTGTTAAATAAGAGGTTAAGGATATATTTAAGCATTATAAAAAATCTTATAAAGAATTAGTATTTTTTATAACTTTTACAGGTTGATAGCTAAACACAATCAACCTATTATAAAAGATTATCATCCCAAGAAAACACTTTTAATTTTTAATATTTAGCAGCAAAAAATAAGGTTATGGTTATGGAAAATTCTCAAAATATTTCTAATACTGGGACTAATAATAGTTCTGCAATCCTAAGACATGAGCTTATTGGGCAAACCATTGCAGAAAAATATGAAGTTAAACGGCTGCTTGGTAGAGGTGGAATGGGTGCTGTTTATGAAGGAAAACATCTTTTACTAGAAAAACCTGTTGCTATTAAAGTTATGTCAACAGAACTTGCTGAAGATGCATCAGCCTTATCTCGTTTTATGCGTGAAGCTAAAACTGCTGCTAAACTTGAACACCCTAACGCTGTTACAATCCATGATTTTGGTGTTTGGCAAGAAAATATTGCTTATATTGTAATGGAATTTATTAGTGGTGTTTCCTTAAGAGATATTCTAAGCAAAAATAAAACTGTTTCTCCTTTAGAAACAGTAAAATGGATGGGGCAAATATGTAGCGCTGTATCAATGGCTCATACCCTAGGAATTATTCATAGAGACTTAAAACCAGAAAATATTATGCTTAAACAATCTGGAGATGGTGAGCCAATAATTAAAGTAGTTGATTTTGGTTTGGCTAAAATAATTAAAGATGAAGAAGGTAACGCAGCTAATATTACAAAAACTGGCGAGGTATTTGGAACACCTTATTATATGGGGCCCGAATTTTATGATGGCGAATTAGTAGACCATCAAGCTGATATTTATGCCTTAGGCATTATAGCCTATGAAATGCTTTCTGGTCGTCCGCCCTTTTATGGGACAATAGAAAAAATTATTGCAGCACATCTATTTCAAGAACCCCGCTCATTAGCTGATAATAACCCAAGTCTTCAGCCTTTTGACCCTGTTATAGCTCTAGCATTAAAAAAGAAAAGAAACGAACGCTTATCATCTGCAACAGAATTTGCTAATTTACTTAAAAATGTATTAATTGAAAATCCATCCTTAGCTCCTGAGGGTCTTGATGCTCTACCAAACCCAAGCCTATTTTCAAAAAATGCTCAAGAATTAACTCCAACAATGAAACAAGCTAGTGGGCCAGTTACACTTATACCTAAAACAGCTAAAATGTCTACTGAAATCCCAGAAGCCCAACAAACTTTAGATAATGAAGCAGCAAAAACTCAAGCTAATCATATTGGAACAGCAAAAGTCTCTGTTACCTCTCAAATATCAGCTAATACTTTAGCAGCAATATCTATAGAAAATCAGCCTACAGAAAAAGCCATTATCCCTTTAACAGCTTCTTCTGCTATAAAGGTAAACCAAGAGACTAGTAGGTCTACTAAGCGAATACCTCTTGCTATAGGGGTTACAGCAGGAATAGTTTTCGCCTTAGGTGGAATGCTTTATAGCAACTCAAATTCTTCTCTTACTCCTACAAATAGCGCTAGCCCGTTGCCTGCAATAAATAATTCTACTCCCACCCCTGTTGTTAAATTTTCTGATCCAGAAAGCCCTGAAAACAAAAATAATACCGATACTCAAACTAACTTAAATGAAGACCCTAGTAAAACAAATACTTCTGACAAAAAGCCTATTGTGGCTAAACCTAAAGCTAGCCCTAAAGCAAATACAGAAGAAGTTGCTAATAAAAATGAAAACAAAAATAATAATAAAAATGACAATAAAGATAATAGAAAAGAAGGCAAAAATATTATTGTTGATGCGGCTAGTGGTGTTGGTAAAGTACTAGGAGGATTTCTTGGTAAGAAAAAAGATGAAGATAAAAAAGATAGGGACAAAAAAGATAAAAAACGTAAAGACGATTAAAACACTCAGTTAATATTAATTTGTGCTAGTGGAAGCAGAATGCTGATAGTTAATAGACTCTCTACAGGTGAAACTTGGAAAAAACACTTAATAAATATTTAAATAAAATTACTCAAGGTGACTGTTTAGATTTACTAAGAAATATACCTGATAACAGTATTGATGTTACTTTTGCTGACCCTCCATTTAATCTAAAAAAGAAATATAATAGTACTAGCGATAGTCTTGAGCTTAAAGAATACCTAGGTTGGTGTGAAAAATGGCTTAAAGAAATGGTTCGAGTTACTAAACCTACTGGCTCAATTTTTGTACATAATATTCCAAAATGGTTAACCTACTATACCAATTTCTTAAATAAAAACGCTTACTTTAAGCATTGGATTTCTTGGGATGCCCCAACATTACCTATGGGTAAAACCTTACAACCATCTCACTATGGCATTTTATACTATGCAAAAAATATAGAGCAAAATAAATTTTATGAAATCCGTTATCAGCATAAAAGATGCCGTAAATGTAATTATTTACATAAAGATTATGGTGGTAAAAAAGCAGGGCTTCATCCTTTTGGGCCGCTAATTTCTGATGTTTGGACAGATATTCATCGTATAAAACATAATAAATATAGAGATAAACACCCTTGTCAACTACCCTTACATCTACTTGAGCGAATAATTCTTATGTCAACAGACCAAGCAGATATAGTTTTAGACCCTTTTTCTGGAACAGGAACAACTGCTCTAGCGGCTAAACGTTTAGGACGCAATTTTATAGCCTTTGAGCTTGATTTAGATTACGTAGAAATAGCCACACATAAATTACAACAAGAAGAATCTAGCTCAAGAATAGGAAATATTTGGGTTAGTATATTCCTAAATGAAATAGTTACTATACGTAATCTAGACTGGGATGAACTATCAAAATATTACTTAATTCCTAAAACAATTGAAAATATTGATCATACGCCTATTTTGTCTAAGGCATGTAGCCAAGTCTAGTTTTTACAAATATTTTTAAGTTCAGCAAAAAGAGACTCTTGGTTAACACTTTGAGATTTATTTTCCTTTGAATCATGTTTAAGTTCTTTAACAACATTTTCAAAAGGTTCTTTTGCAACTCTATAACCTAACTTGCGGTAGCTTTCAAACTGGGCTTCATCAAACCATTGATCAGCGGTTGATTGGTGTGGAAAATCAGGATTAAGCTTAGCGTAATTAAGTATATCTTCTTCCTCATTTCCAACTAAAGAAGATTTTAGGTAAACTAAAAACCCTGAAGTTTGCCCTTCATCAACTTTTTCATAATGGATTCTTCCTACTGCACAATGCTTGGTACTATAACCTGTCTCTTTAGATCGACGAATTTGGTCTAAGTCTATTTCAATCTCAATACCAAAATCTATGTAGCATTTTCTAATTACTTCTCCTAGAGAATTAAAATTTAAGTCTAAATCAGCTTCAGCATCACTAGCAACTATATAACGGCATCTACGGCGAACAAGCTCATAAATTCCTAAATTCTCAAAATGACCTCCATCTGAGAGATAAACAAAATTTCTTTTAGCATTTGTTCGCCCTAATAGTTCAAATGCTAAGTAAAATAACCCTAGTGTTGGACAAGATTCCTGCCATTTTTCTTGACTTGGATTACCTAACCACCAACCTAAGCGAACGTTAAAAACAGTCATTAAAAAACCTAAGGTAGGGGAACTATAAAAACCCATGTTAGGGCTTGCCGCAGCCCCAGAAATTGCTAAAGCTGTTCCTAAAGTAACTTCTCCTCCATAACCATCGGCATTTTTTCTATAAGCTTCCTTAGGGCTTTTATCGCTATCTGCACCATGGTTAATAATATATCCAGAATACTTAGGTGTAAAAACAAAGGAAGCTGCTTTTCTTTGTTGCCAAGCTAGGTCTGTATCAGCAACAAGATTTAATGTAGCATTAACAATATGATAGGGGCCAGGATAACCAACACTATCGCTAGGAATAATATCTAAGAGTTTTATATCGTCAGTTTTGTTAAATCCAGTGAATTTATTAGTATAAGCTCCTGATTTACGATTTTTATTAGATGCACCTAAATAAGCTCTTACAAGCCTGTTACGATAAGGTAGGTGTATAGAAAACTCATTAATATTTATTGCCCAAGAAACTAGTAAGGCAATAGTTGAAAAAGCAATAAATGCGAGTCCTAAAAATTCTATGTTTAGTGTTCTCCAAACTTGCCCTAGATAGGTATTTCTAATAGCAGGTAAATTACTAGAAACACTACATATACTTTCAATAAAAAAAGGTTCATTAAGATTAGAGAGCCTGAGTAGAAATGAATGTATTCCTAAAGATAAAACTGCTAATAACCCAATAATAAAAATATATGGAGCAATTTTAGCTACAATTTCTAAAGCAAAACTTTTACTAGTGTTTGTTCCACTAGTCTTATCACTTTTACCAGCTAAAAGCCCACTTAGTGTTGAAACAATCCATCCTATTCCCAAACCAGTTTGAACCCAGCACCCTAAAAAACCAATAATAATAGGGCTATAGAGTGCCATTACAAAAAACAGTAGCCATATTAAATTGCAAATAGATATTAGACCATTAAGCCTAGCCAACCATTCCCTTTGTTCATCTCTTAGTCTTAAAATTTTATTAAACAGCCCAGTAAATAAAATACCTGATAGTGAAAGACTGACCAAAACTAATGGAAAGCCAAAAGTATTTTTGTCAGCAGGATAATCAATATAAGAAAAAGGTTTTAAGGCAAAAAGCCATTTTGATTGGCAAAGAGACCAGCTACTTATTAGGATAGGAATAAGAATTAAAAAAACTATACCTCTAGAGGATGTTAAAAAATTATTTAGCCATTTTTTCCTGCTATTTTCAGAAAAAGATGCTTTCATAATATATAGGTTAAATATAATAAATACTAAACTTACTAGAAAACCTACTAAACTTATCACTAAAAAAATATCGTTTAACTGTCCTTCATCAATTGCTTTAGTAAAAAAGGCTATAATACGAGGAATTAAAAGCACTGCTGATAAAGCAGAAACTATAGTAATAAGATTAAGTATTAAGTTACGAACATAGGTAGCTAGAAATGCTCCTAAATCAGCAGAAACGCCTAAGCGAGGAGTTAAGTAATTGCTATAGCTACGTAGCCAGCTAATGGCAGATCTATTTATATTATTTGTATCTCTCTGGTTATTTGATGGGGATATATCTCTTTCAATCTCTTCAGCAACATTCTTAAGTTCTTCTTTGGGTTTTACTTGATTGGTATTTTCTAATTTGGTTTGTCTATGGATTTGTGCTGTAAGCCAACTACCAATATAGCCGCCTCCTGAGACTGTAGAAAGATAATCAAAATGTTTTAAGAGTCCTAGCTCAGCTAAAGCTTGTAAAACACCTAAATTAAAAGTGGCACTACGAATACCGCCTCCAGAAAAGGCAATACCTATTAAGTTTTTACTGTGCGCTTGTTGGTAAGCCTCTTTTTCATTTTCTATTTCTTGGGTTTGAGGTGATTTATAGTTTTTTAGTCTAAGCTCTCTAGACTTTTCTATTTCCTTAAGTTCTTCTTCTAAAATAGCAGCAAATTTTAAAGGATTATCCATTTTGATTTTAATTATTTTTATGTGGTTTAGTTTAGTTAATGGAAATAAAACTAGTGTAGACCATCTAGTATTACATATTTAGAATAAAATGGAAATAAAAATTTGTTACTAGCTTTTAAACCTTATATTAAAACTAATATTTTAAGACGTATGATCGTGGATAACTCGCCATCCATTGGGGAATTTTTTTAAGACTAAAGTAAAAAGCCCTCCAACATTTTCACTTTTTAACTCTAATTGCCATTTACCACGCACAAAAGCATTATTTGTACCTAACATTTCAATTTCTAGATCCTTAAAAGTTAAGGTTCCCATTTCTTTACCTTCTGATTGGTAGCGTAAGCGATAGCGATCTAAGGTTTGTTGCCAGCCATTAGTAGTAGTCTTACCTGAATAAAAACTAAGCGACTCAGACTGCCAATAACCATCCATAAAGCCTTCTAAATTACCTTTATTCCAAGCTAATACTTGATCTGAAAGTACTTTTTCAATTTCTTCTATAGATTTATTTCCCATTTTAGCTTCTTTAGTTTCTATTTTTTTCTTAGCACTATTTTGTGCAAACACAGGCGTACTTTGATTAAAAATATACGTTATCAGACTAAGGCTTAATATAAAAAATATTATTCGGTAATTAATCTGCTGGGAGTTATTCACTTTCAACCTCCTATTTGTTATATATTTGTTCTGGGTAACTAAACTCCTTTATATGAAAGGATTCTAAGTATGTTATCACAAATAAATCGCTCACCTGTTGAGATAAACGCGGGAAAAAGCTCCCCTTTTGTAGAAATCGTTTGGGATGATGACCATCGTAGTAAATATCAAGTTGGTCAATTAAGGGCAATTTGTCCTTGTGCTACTTGTAGAGAGACAAAAGGAGAAAATCCCCATCAAGCGATTAAACCTAAAACGCCTAATCCTAAAACTGAGCAATCAAAACGAGGTTTAAGTTTACCTTTATTTAAGCCAGAGAAATACCAGATCACCAATATGAACTATGTTGGTAATTATGCTTTAGGTGTAGAGTGGCAAGACAACCATCATAGCATCTTCACTTGGAGGCTTCTTAGCGAGGAATGCCCTTGCGAAAGCTGCTTAGCAGAGCGTAATTCACCTAGTAATAATAATTCTAGCCTCTAAGCAAAATACCTACTTTAAGAGAGAACAAATAATTTTAAATTTTGATCTCTTTCTTGTTTGGGTTTAATTTGCTAAAATCTTTTCCACGCTAAAATTTTTGGTTCTATAAACATAAACTTATTTTCTAGAAGATAACATCTTTTAGGTTTGTCTTAAAATTGAGGTAAACCATGCGTCTTAAGTTTCTTTTTCACAAACATACTTGGAGTACACCTCATCAAGTAGAGGGCGCTATAGGCCGTTATGTAATGCGCTGTTATGACTGTGGTGCGGAACGTGCTGTAGAAGCTCAATTAGAAGCCTCATCAGAGATAGAAAATCGTATTAAACAAGCACGTGCAGAACTGCGAAAACTTAACAAAGTATCCTAAATATTAAATGATTTTATTTTCAACATATTAAAAACTCCGGCGCACTACTGGTGCGCCTTTTTAGTTAGAACATTAATATAATAGTCCTACTCCCTCCTATATAAATTTTATAAGAAGGTTTTTATGACAATCCCTAAATATAAAATTCCTATTACTAAACCAGATCTAGGTGATGATGAAATATTTGCAGTAAGTAATGTAATTCGATCTGGTTGGATAATGCAGGGAAATTGCGTAAGTGAGTTTGAAAGAGCTTTTGCTGAGTATGTTGGAGCAAAAACAGCTATTGCAGTCTCTTCAGGTACAGCAGCCCTACATCTAGCACTTTTAGCAGCAGGAGTTAAGCAAGGAAAAACTGTTATTTGCCCTAGCTATTCATTT
Source organism: Acidobacteriota bacterium (assembly GCA_016213785.1). Classification (GTDB taxonomy): domain Bacteria; phylum Acidobacteriota; class Blastocatellia; order Chloracidobacteriales; family JADJPF01; genus JADJPF01. Next base: position 13,152 of record JACQZQ010000071.1, on the reverse strand, counting down.
ATTGCTACAGCCAATGTAATCAGACTTTGTGGGGCAGAACCAATTTTTGTTGATATTGACCCTGAGACTTACAATATTGAACCTAAATTACTAGCAAGTGTCTCTCAACCTAATACTTGTGCAATTTTAGCTGTTCATCAAGTCGGCCTACCTGCAAATATTGAAGAAATAAATTTATTTGCTAAAGAACATAACTTAGTCGTAATAGAAGATGCTGCTTGTGCTATTGGGTCAGAATATAATCAAGAAAAGATAGGAAAACCGCATAGTTTAGCTGCTGGTTTTAGCTTTCACCCTCGTAAGCTTTTAACTACAGGAGATGGAGGTATAGTAACAACTAATGATCTTGATTTTGCTAAACAAGTTCGTTGTCTTCGTCAACACGGAATTGACAATCCAAAAGAAGGCTATCAAGTAGTAGGCTTTAACTACCGATTAACAGACCTCCAAGCAGCCATAGGCTTAGAACAAATAAAAAAACTACCCCTATTTCTCTCTCATCGTCGTAGTCAAGCAAAACGTTATAATCAAGCATTTTCTAGATGCCCACTATTAGGAATACCTAAAGAATTTCCTAATATGCTAAGTAATTTTCAATCTTATCAAATGCGTCTACTTCCTAATGATAAAATAACTAGAGATGAGTTATTAAAAGGTTTGATAGAGGCTGGAATTTTTGCCCAAGCTGGCATTCAACCTATTCATAAACAAGTTATTTATAAAGAGTTTAACCAACTCTCATTAATAGAAACAGAAAAAGCAGCTCAACAAGTTGTAATGTTGCCGCTTTATTATTCACTTAGTGAAAGCGAGCAGAATTATATAATCGAAACTACACTTAACTTAATAAATAAACACTAGGTTATTTAGTGTAATTTAGCCACTTTTTGTTTGTTTTGATCTACAAGTTGTGTATTTTGCTGCCAAATCCAGGCAATAACCTTTTCAATTGGATAACGTTCATTTTGTTTCCAAGCAACTTGTCTTATATCTGGATAGAGTTCAAAAACAGTTTTCATTTGCTCACTATAATCATAAACATATTTGTGTTGTTCTTGACCAACTCTTAAAGACCAAATAGGCGAAACAGACTCGTAGCCTTTTACAATATTTCTTAGCGCCTTAAATAAATCTTGTTGAGAAGTTTTTTCATATTTAGCAATAAAGCTTTCAACAGCTTGTTTTGCCTCATTGACTTTAGGCTGATATTGACTAAAAGTAATTCCCGTAGTTGCAATAGATAGAGCAGATAAAGCTTGTAAAGCGGTACTAGCATCACTAATAAACTGAGGGTCAATCTTAGGTGGAGTTTCACCTATTGCTAAACTAGCAACCTCTTGTAAAGTAGAAGTAATTATTTTACCGTTTCCTGCATCTAATAAAACCTGATTCATATTAATATTTATTAGTCTTCCATAAACTTCTGTTCCATTTGTATAACGAATTCTTACCTGTACTTGAGAGGGAGCAGGAGTAGGTTTAGCTGTTTCTACAGGCTCTTTAACAGTAGCCCGCTTTTTCTTTTTTTGCGGAGAGGCTTCTATTGAAGAAATAGAAACTAGTAAAACTAGAAATAGCAAACAGGCTTTTTTCATAAACATTTTAACAATTTCCTATGGGGTTAAGATCTCTTTAATATACTTTGAGGATAGATGTTCTATTATAATCTAAGTTGCTTGCTAAGTTGAAAAAGAAAAGTAGGGTTTATTAACTTTCCAGAAAAAAATAGGATCAACTAAAACTAGATTTTGGCTTAGTTTTAGTGATCCTTTTGCTAATATAACTTCATTAGTAAAAACAAAAAAGGCCAAGCAACTTGCTTGACCCTTAACTCGAGGTTATTTGTAAAAGGCTAACACTACATTATCTAATCGAACTACCTAATCGATGCGTTTAGGTTCTTTTTCTCTTCTAAAACTTCATCGTTATATATCTGTGGGTTCCACCCATAGCGCAGTACTTCTAAGGTTACATCCCGCCGTCCAAATTCAATAGCTTCTTTACCAGACGTAAGATAGATATCTATTTTTCTACCCTTAATTTTTGTACCTGTATCTAAAACGCTATAAAGTCCAGTATATTCTCCTCCCCTAATACGTACTATTGAGCCAATAGGTAAATATTTAGGGTCTGCTGCAATAATTCCATATTTACTAAAAACTCCTGAAGCAGTACGACCATTTAAGCAATATGCGGTGGCGACCATTTTAACTTTTTTGCCATCGCGCAAACGATTAGCAAACTTAGTAACATCTTTAGGAGATTCTTCTTGTAAATTTTGCGGCTCTTTACTTAATTCTTTTAGCTCTAGTTTTACTCCTGGTTTTGGCAAAACACCAGAACTATCTATTACATCTAGTTTAGACAAATTAACAATCTCTATTGGCATAAACACCGCATTAGCTTGGTTATTTTGGCTAGTATTAGGTGTTAGTTTTTTTCTATCCAATAAAGCGTCAACATCATTTTGATTGATACTAGGTGTTACCCCTTTTGCAGGTAGTTTAACCATTGCTGACATTACATTTGAGTTAGCAGAAAATGTAAGTTTATGAACTTTTTCAAAAACTACATCATTTGCTTTTACTACCTTAAAGTAAGCAAAGGGCGAAACAATTCCAGCAAAACCTATAGCAAACCCGGCAACACTAGCTAAATAGTAACTTAGACTCTTACCCTGTCGTTTCATGAACGAAAAGTTACTCCTTAGTTATTTTTTTGTTTTTATTTTAAGGAATGATTTTTTGCTAGACTTACACTCGCTTAATTATTCAGATTAAAAGAATTTTGGCAAGACCTTTATTACTAAACTAAATAACACTATTTTTGATAATCTATTTATTAACACTTAATTAAAGGCATTTGGTTAAAGAAGATTATTAGCTATTTTTTTGCTAAAAGTCACTTATTTAGTTATATTTCCAAGAAAAAGCTTATCTGTTTTCTAATAAACGATCTGCCAAAAACTAAAATACTTTATTTATTATCTATTAAATTATTTATTGTTTCTTCAAACTCCTTTTTAATTTGAATGTGTTTTTCTCCAGTAGCAGGCCCCCAAAAACCCGTATGAGTAGCTGATATTGTCCCATCACGAGCTACAAAAATATTAGTAGGATAGCCACCAAAGTTCTCTACCCCAGTAATTTTCTTTGCTGGAGCACCGCTTTCTAATTTACCAGCATAAAGCATTGTATAAGGGATTTTACGTGTCTTTTTATATCGAGCAATAGCCTTTAAGTCTTGTTCTTCTGTTTCTTGAGCTTCAAAACAAAGACTTATAATTTCTAAGCCTTTTGAATGATATTTCTCATAAAGCTCCACTAAAAAAGGGGTTTCATCATGACAGTTATGGCACCAAGTCCCCATTATATTAACAATTACTACTTTTCCCCTAAATTCATCATTAGGAAAATTAATAGGTTTTCCCTCAAGATCACTAAAATTAAATTTTAGACTAGGATTTATTTTGGCTACTTTGGTAGGGTCTGGTAGAGTTACACCTTTTCTAGCACCAAAGATAGCAAATTGCGAGCTAGGACTAGTACTTACAGCAGCTTGTAAGCTTTCACCTTCAAGCTTTGCAACTACTAAAGAAAGCGACTGTCCATCAAAACGGCTTAATACTAGCTTATCATTTTGGAAATAGCCTTGCATAACACCAAAATCACCTGTAGGGTCAATTCCTGTTCCTTCGATACTTTTATTTTTCCTAGTACGAATTACTAGAGTAACTGGAGTCTCTTTACCACTTTCATCTTTCTCTACACAAAACCATTCACCTAAAAAAGATTTTAGCTGTTTGTTTGTAGGTCTAGTAACTTGAGGTTTTATACTCTTAGCAGTAATAGAAAGTTTTGTAATTGAAGTTCCCTTACGTGTCCAACTACCTATTAAATCACCATTTTGTCTCTCAACTTCAAATCTAATTCTTGCATCATCAATACCAAAAAAAAGTTTATTATCCTCAAGCTTAAAGTCTTGGAGTCTAACCCTATGATGCCCATCCCAAAGCTCGCCACTATATTTTTTACCTATTTTCTTAAAAGTTAATTCAAAAGGCATCTCTCCAGCAGGAGCTTGCAAAGTAGCATACCAACGCCCAGAAAAACCATTTTGAGCATTTACACCTATGCTAAAAAATAGAACTAACAAAAAGCTAATTGTTATATTAAACCTCATTTTTTTACCTCAAATAGATTTTTGTAAAATATGTAGAAAATACCTATAGTTTTTATCTCTATTAAGTATTTCCATTAGGACATCTCTGTTACCTTAAACTTTAACCACCAGTACCACCACCTTTTATGCCACCTTCAGTCAACTCTCTTGGATCAAGAAGTTTAGCAAGCTCTTCTGCACTAAGTTCAGTCATTTCTTGAGCAACTTCTCTAACTCGACGATTTTCTGCATAAGCACGTTTAGCAATCTTAGCTGCTAAATCATAGCCAATCACTGGATTTAAGGCCGTTACCATAATTGGATTTTTTTCTACCAAATCAGCAATATTTTCTCGATTTATAGTAAAACCTGCAATAGCTTTATCTGCAAGGACTCTAGACACACTGCCTAACACAGTAATTGACTGAAGTAAGTTATAAGCAATCATAGGAAGCATAACATTAAGCTCAAAGTTTCCCCATTGCCCGCCTAAAGTGACTGCCGCATCATTGCCTATAACATGAGCACAGGCCATAATCGTGGCTTCTGAAATTACAGGATTAATTTTTCCAGGCATAATAGAAGAACCTGGTTGTAGAGCAGGGAGAATGATTTCTGAGAGTCCAGCTTGTGGGCCTGAGTTCATCCAACGCAAATCATTAGCAATTTTCATTAAAGAAACAGCAACAGTTTTAAGCTGTCCCGATAGCTCAACTGCTGCATCTTGCGCTGCTTGAGCTTCAAAATGGTTTTCTGCCTCACGTAAAGGTAAATTTGTTAGATGGGCTAACTCTTCTGCTATTTTTTTTGCAAACTCTGGATGTGCATTAATGCCTGTACCTACAGCAGTTCCACCTAAAGCAAGCTCGGCAAGCCTTGGAAGCGCAGCTTCTACACGCTCAATACCATGTTTTACTTGGCTAGCCCATCCACTAACCTGTTGGCTTAAACGAATTGGCATTGCATCCATTAAATGAGTTCGTCCCGTTTTAATAACATCATCACAATCAGCAATTCGGCTAGTTAGCGTTTGATGAAGGTGTTTAAGCGCAGGAACTAAGTTTTCACTTACTGCCAAATAAGCTGATAAATGTATGCAAGTAGGAATCACATCATTTGATGATTGCCCCATATTTACATGATCATTGGGGTGAATTTTCTTTGACCCCATATCAGCACCAATAATTTGAAGTGCTCTATTAGCAATTACTTCATTAGCATTCATATTAGTAGAAGTACCTGAGCCAGTTTGAAAGATATCTATTGGAAAATCCCTATCCCAACGACCATCAGCAACTTCTTGAGCAGCAGTCTTAATTGGGCTTGCTTGTTCTTCCCCAAGTAACCCTAAACTTAAGTTAACCTCTGCTGCTGCTAGTTTTATTAAACCCAAAGCACGAATAAATTCTCTTGGAAACAGAAGCCCACTAATAGGAAAATTCTCTACAGCACGCTGAGTTTGTGCCCCATAAAGGGCATTTGCTGGAACACGTATTTCCCCCAAAGAATCTTTCTCAGTACGATAATCATTTTCAGATGAAGACATGAATTGCTCCTTAGTAAATATTGGTAAATAAATATTTAGAGACTATTTTAAGAGGGATCTTGTTTTGCTACAAATATTTGTTGCAGCCAAACAAGGTATTATACCCAAAGTTCTAAGGCTTAAAACCCTTAAAAAGAAATTTTCTAAACTAATTTTATTAAATTCTAAGTGCATATTAATTATACAAGTATTTATTCTTATACTTGATTTTTTAATAAAAATGCCTTTAATTTCTCTAAAATTATAGGCTGTCAAGTAACTAGACACTCTCTTAAATAATCTATAACACTTGTATTACAAACTATTTAACTATAGTCATAATGGTTTTTACTTATTCTACAATTTTCCAAGCATTTATGTCTAAATCTAAGTGTAAACTATCTTTACAGCAAAAAATATTTCCTATCATTGGTATAACCAATTGTAAATACAATTCTTAACAGGATATTTTTATATCTTGTATATCAAATATACAGATCTATTAAGCTTCTCAAAATTCCTTAACATATTTTTAATAAGATTTCACATAAAAAGCTGTACCTATGGTGGAAAGGGTAATTCATTGATAATACAGTTATTAGTAGCTCAATTTTTTAATAAACAGGAATAAAGGTAAAACTTAAATTTCATTTGGCACAGACTTTGCTCCTGCTTAGGGCGCAACTCAAAATCCATAACCTCAAAAAAAGTAGGAGCAAAATACAATGCGTAGATACATATATCTAACATTATTCTTTTTCGGATTGTTCGTCGCTATTTTTGCATTAAACACTGGAACTCAAGCAAATCTTAAAAAATTCAACAAAGGCACTCAACAAGAACTTAACCTTGCTAAAAGCATGAGCTATGAATATTTAGCAAATTATGCTTCTTCACATGGTATTGATAGTGCAAAAGACTTAAAAGTTAGCAATGTATTTATTGATGACCTTTCAATGGCTCATACAAAAATGCAACAAACTGTTAATGGTGTACCAGTATTTGGTGGTGAAACAATAGTCCACCTTAATTCTGATGGCTCACTCTTTAATATTACTGATTCTTTAGTTTCTAAAGTTAGCGTCAACACCCAACCAACACTTACTAATACAGAAGCCTTAAATAAAGCTACTGAGCTTTATGGTTGCAGCGATTGTTTAACTGCTGAACCAAAAATAGATATGTTTGTTCTACGCCGTAAAGGAAAAGATCATTTAGTATACCGCGTTCAACTTGAGCGCATTGATGGCAGCCACGACACTGCAATGCCTGTCTACTTTATTGATGCCCATAGCGGCCAAAAAATTTGGGAATATAATAATCTTCAAACTGCTGGTGTAACTGGCACAGGTACTTCTACTTATTACGGTAATTTATCCTTTAATGCTTACCAAAGTGGTGCAACTTTCTATATGGAAGATGTTACCCGCAAAATAGGTGTTTTTGATTATAAAAATACTACCACCAGTCTTTCCCGCTCTACTGATACAGATAATGTATGGAACGCCACCAACCAAAGAGCTATAGTTGATGCTCAATATGGTGTAGCAGCAACTTATGATTACTTCAAGACTGTACACGGTCGCAATGGTATTGATGGCAATGGCGGCCCTGGTTCAACCACCTCTATTGATGGCGTTACCAGCTTAATCGGCGCTAGAGTTCACTATAGCACCAGATATAACAATGCATTCTGGAATGGTCAATATATGACCTTTGGCGATGGCGATGGTTCAACTTTTAGTTCTTTAACAACAGTTGATATTTGCGGCCACGAATTAACTCACGGTGTAACCGAGCGTACTGCTAATTTAGTATACTCTGGTGAATCTGGAGCATTAAACGAATCAATGTCTGACGTATTTGGCGTAATGGTTGACCGTTTTCTTAGAGGTGAAAGCGCCAATACCTATAAGATTGGTGAAGAATGCTTTACCCCAGCTAATGGTACTGGTGATGCTCTTCGTTATATGGATAACCCACACTTAGCAGGTAATGGTGGTTTTACTTCTGATGATGATCCAGACCACTATAGCGAACGTTATACTGGTACTGCTGATAATGGCGGTGTACATATTAACTCTGGTATTGCTAACAAAGCTTTCTACTTAGTTGCTAAAGGTGGTTCTCACCACTTAGGCGGCACAATGACAGGTATTGGACCTGGCGATGCTGAAAAGATTTGGTTTAGAGCACTTACATCCTTTATGACCTCTAGCACTAACTTTGCTGGTGCTCGTACTGCTACATTAAATGCTGCTACTGCTCTTTTTGGTAATGGTAGCACTCAATATAACGCAGTTTGTCAAGCTTGGTCTATGGTCGGCGTTGGAACTAGCTGTACTGCACCTCCTCCACCACCTCCTCCAACTGGAGCAGAATTATTAGTTAATGGTGGTTTTGAAACTAGTCTATCTCCTTGGGTAGCCAGTGGTGCAGGCGCTCTATACACCAATAATGGTAACTTCCCTCAAGCCGGTACTGGTTATGCATACTTTGGTGCTGCTAATAGCGTAAGCGGTCAAACTTATCAACAATTTACAATTCCAGCAGGTACTAGCAAGACATTAAGCTTCTTCCTTAATGTAACTTCTGCTGAAACAACAACTTCTACACAATTTGACAAACTATTTGTTGAAGTTCGTAACTCTTCTGGCGCATTGCTAGCTACTTTAGCTACTTACAGCAACTTAAATAAAGGTACTTCTGGTAGTTATGGAACAGCCAAGAGCTTTAGCCTTGCTGCTTATGCTGGTCAAACAATCCGTGTCCAATTCCGTACAACCACTGACAGCAGCGCTATCACTACCTTCCGCGTAGACTCTGCTTCAGTCAAGTAAAGACATTTTGATATTTTTCCTTTAATTAAAACCGGAGCTAAAGCTCCGGTTTTTTTATTTATTTGTAAATACAAGATTGAAAATTTTTTTTTATTACGGCATAATCGCGGCTTATGGAAAATAGTCAAGCTGAAACAAAATTATCAAATACCTCTCCTGGACAAAATCGTCTAGTAAAAATTAAAAGTGTCTCTGCAACAGAAAAAGAAGATAACTCTTGTTCCATTCGTGTAGAGTTATTCTGGCAAGAAAAGGAATTCTTTGGTGAGCGCAGTGGCCCAAACGAACAAGACTATAAAATAATGCTATCTGCACTTTGTACTCTTGATGCGCTACATAAACTTACAGAAGAAAAAGTAAAGATGGAATTACTTTTTGTTGAACGCCAGCTACTTGAAAAAATTAATCGTGAAGTGATAATGGTATTAATTGATATTACTACAGAAGATATTTCTTGTGCTGCAACAGGAGCTTGCCAATTAAAAAATGATGTAACAGAAACGGCTGTACGTGCTGTTTTAGACGCTACAAATCGAATGGTAGAGCTAAGCCTTAATAGTTAAAAAAATTAGTTAATCAATTAACATTCTAACCTGCAACTCATCAGCACATTTAATTGCCTCTGCATAACGTAAATATTGACTAAAGGAAAGACTAACTTCAATTAAACGTTTTTTTTCTTCTTCTAATAAATTATTAAAAAAAACTATTTCCAAAAGCTCGTTATAATCAGCAAGTGCCATTACTGGTAACTCACGGGCATAACTGCTTGCACCATTATCTGTAGCAGAAAACCCTGCTAAAAGATCAAAAATATTATCTGTACTTAAATGAGCAGCACGCCGACAAAGCTTAATACCTGTTCTTAGTACAAAAAATCTTATTCCATCTAAAGTAACTCTACGTAAATTTCTAGTAGCCTCACCATCAAAAGGCGAGTCTTTATCCATAAAAATATGTAAGGCTCTAGGCCATTCTTCTAGTGGTATGGTATCAATAATTAGTTGTAGTCTATTAGCCAAAAAATGTTCAACATAAGCATCAATAGGGTAATTTATTCTACCTAAACAACCAATAGTCTCGCCTAAAACAGAAGAATTTTTACTTAAGTTAGCTGGGCAGTGTTTACAAAAAGGTAAAATCTCATCTATTTTTTGCAGCTTATCACCAAATTGCTCTACAAAGCGCACCATTTCAGGCGTAGGGGTTTGTTCAGAGTTAATACAAAGATTAACAAAACGGGCATTAAGGCTTGCAGCACGGGCTAGTTCACGCAATGTTTGTTCACCATAGCGTCTTCTAACAGCACAACTAAATTCTACGCCAAATTCTAGAGACATATTTCTAAATCTTATATATTAATTTTAGTCTTTAGATAAAATTACACTTAGAAAAACATAACGTCAAGATTTGGCTAAAAATTATTCAAGAAAAACATAAGAAAAGCTTATCAGGTAAAACTTCCGGTAAAGTGAGAAAAAAAGGTTGACAATACGCCTCTAGCTCTGTAATATGTGGAACTTCCGGCCAGGTAGCTCAGTTGGTAGAGCAGCGGACTGAAAATCCGCGTGTCGGCGGTTCAATTCCGTCCCTGGCCATCAATTAAATAGACAAGTTACAGCCGCTAAAAAGCGGCTGTTTTAGTTTACGGACACATACGCTAAAAAACTCACAAAATAGACTGATTAAAATATAACCTTCTATTAACTTTTTCTACTAGATATTTTGGGTTAGCCCTATTATATTAGCGTACTTTATCAAAATCTTTTTCTGAAAAACTTAACCCTAAATCTCAATTAAATAAATATGCCTATAAAGAAAAGTGAATTGTATAGCTCGCTCTGGAAAAGTTGTAACGAACTGCGCGGAGGCATGGATGCTTCCCAATATAAAGATTACGTACTAATTCTACTATTCGTTAAATATGTATCAGATAAATTTGCAGCTGATCCTGATTCTTTAATTCAAGTACCCGAAGGCGGTAGTTTTAAGGATATGGTTACACTTAAAGGTCGAACTGATATTGGCGACAAAATGAACGTGAGCATTAGCAAATTGGCTGAAGCTAATGAGCTTAAGGGCGTAATTGATGTAGCTGATTTCAATAACGAAGATAAGCTTGGTAAGGGTAAAGAAATGCAAGATAGGCTTTCAAAGCTAGTTGCTATTTTTGACTCAAGCTTTGATTTTAGCCGCAACCGAGCCGAAGGTGATGACATTTTAGGTGATGTTTATGAATATTTAATGCGTCATTTTGCTACTGAATCGGGCAAGAGCAAAGGGCAATTCTATACTCCAGCAGAAGTTTCCCGTGTGATAGCAAAAGTTATTGGAATAAGTAAAGCTACACATACACAAACCATTTACGATCCAACTTGCGGTAGCGGCTCTTTATTAATCAAAGCCGCAGATGAAACAGAAAAAGGAATTAGTATTTATGGGCAAGAAATGGATAATGCCACCAAAGCGCTTGCTAAAATGAATATGATCTTGCACAACAATGCAACGGCAGAAATTCAGCAAGGCAATACCCTATCATCACCTGCTTTTATAGTTGATGGCAATTTAAAAACTTTCGATTTTGCTGTTGCCAATCCTCCATTTTCTAGCAAAGCTTGGAGTAATGGATTTAACCCTAAAGAAGATATTCATAAGCGTTTTGAGGATGGCGTGCCACCAGATAAAAACGGTGATTACGCTTTTCTACTGCATATGATTCGCTCGCTAAAAAGCAAAGGCAAAGGAGCAATTATTTTGCCTCATGGGGTTTTATTTCGTGGCAATGCAGAGGCCGAAATCCGCAAGAATATTATTCGCAAAGGCTATATCAAAGGTATTATTGGCTTACCAGTTAATTTATTTTATGGAACAGGTATCCCTGCCTGTATTATTGTAGTTGATAAAGAAAATGCTGACAGCCGACGCGGTATTTTTATGATCGACGCTAGCAAAGACTATGTTAAAGACGGCAATAAAAACCGCTTACGGCATCAGGATATTCATAAGATTGTTGATGTTTTTAATAATCAAATCCCAATTGAAAAATATTCTCGGATGGTTTCAACAGCAGAAATTGAGGCTAATGACTTTAACTTAAATATCCCACGCTACATTGATAGCCAAGAGCCTGAAGACATTCAAGATATCGAAGCACATTTGCTTGGAGGTATTCCTAATCGTGATATTGAAGATTTAGAAAACTATTGGCAAGCTTACCCTTCACTTAAAAGCGAACTGTTTACACCAACAAGAGCTAATTACAGCGAGTTAAAGACTGAGCCATCAAATATTAAGAATGTCATTTATAATCATCCAGAATTTAAGGCTTTTATAAACCAAACTACTATAGTTTTTAATAGCTGGCGCGAAAAACACACTCCCAACTTAAAAACATTGGAGTTGGGGCAAAGCCCAAAGCCTTAATTCAAGAGCTTTCAGAGGATATTTTGCAATCTTTCAGTAAAGTTAAGTTAGTAGATAAATATGATATTTACCAGGGTTTAATGGCCTATTGGACTGATTCAATGCAAGATGACGTTTATATGATCGCTGATGATGGTTGGGAAGTAGGGAAAAAACTTAGGCTTATTCTTGATGATAAGAAAAATAAGGAAAAGGCAGACTTAGAAATTGATAAACAAAAATATAAAGCAGATCTTATTCCTCCAATGCTCTTAATTAACCGCTATTTCCTAGCAGAACAAGAAGATATTCGAAGATTAGAAATAGATTGCGAAGCTATTAGCCGCCAAATAGAAGAGCTAGAGGAAGAACACAGCGGCGAAGAAGGCATTTTAGAAGAGCTAAAAAACGATAGTGAAAAAGTCAACAAAGCTGAAGTGCAAAAGCGTGTGAAGGAATTAAAAGGGCTATTTGCTAAAAAAGATGCTGATGAAGTAGCAGAGTTAAAAGTATTAGAGGAATATTTATCATTGACAGAGAAAGAAGCCCTTGGTAACAAAAGAGTCAAAGATGCAAAAGCCGCACTTGATAAAAAGGTAAAAGCCAAATATCAAAGCCTGTCTATAGAAGAAGTCAAAACCCTAGTAGTAGATGATAAATGGATGACGACACTTGATAGCATTGTGCAATCAGAGTTAGAGCGTATTTCCCAAAACCTGACACAAAGAATCAAGACATTGGCCGACCGCTACAACAAACCTATGCCTGAGATTGCCGCAGAAACCGCTGAATTGACTAAAAAAGTTAATGCTCGTTTAGAAAAATTTAGAACTTGTAAGCAAATAAAGAAAGACTATAAGCAAACAGAAATAGGTGTTATCCCAAAAGATTGAGAAATATTAGCTTATAGAAATATCTTTGGTTTCTTATCAACAGCTACTTATTCTCGCAGTGAGTTATCAAACAACGAAGATGTTTTATATATTCATTATGGGGATATTCATACAAAATTAAATTATTTTCTTGATCCCACAAAAACAGATTTGCCTTCAATAAACTTTGACAAAGCCAAAAAATACTCATTTATTATTAATGCGAATTAAGAGTTAAAATTTAAAACTAAAAGCATCAAAGCCGCAGCAATACGGCCAAAGACATGAACCAAAAGACCTCTACGGGAACGAACTTTAGAGGCAAGTTGAATATGAGTATGCTCTTGAAGCC
>JACQZQ010000069.1 GCA_016213785.1 Acidobacteriota bacterium | reverse complement strand
TTTTTCTCTATTCTCCAAATATTTATCTAGCTTATTTGCTTCTTCTACTTTTACTCTCATTTTTCTTTTTCCTTAAGTTTTCTTACATACTACCATAAAACTTTTTCAAATTCTCATCTTTTTGGTTAAATACTATAATTCCAATATAATAGGGCTTGTTATAACTTTTAAGAATGTTAATAATAGCCTAACACAAAAAATTAAAACATAACTTGAAAACATTAAAAATATTTTAGTAATTTTTATACAGGAATTTAGGAAAATAAAATAATAGTAGTCCTACCAAATACTAATATTTTACTTGATTAAAACTTAGTTTCTATTGATAGTTATTGTCCATTAGAAATCAAAATTTTGGTATGTGTTGAAGAATAGGAAATACGAGTTATTCTTAATACCAACTTAGCTTTAGGGTTAAACTTAAGGTTTAAGAAAATTAAGAAGAAGCTGGTAAGAAATATTTCTTAACCAGCTTTTTGTTGTGCTAAAAACGTCTCCATAAACCGAGTTGAAAGATTACCAGAAATAAAATCTTGGCTGTCCATAATACGGCGGTGTAGCGGTATAGTAGTTTTAATACCTTCTATAATCATTACATCTAGAGCACGCTTCATTCTTGCAATTGCCATTTGACGACTACTAGAATGAACAATCAACTTTCCAACCATTGAATCATAGTTTGGCGGAACAGTGTAACCAAGATAAGCAGCTGTATCTATACGGACTCCAGGCCCTCCAGGTAAGTTAAACGCTGTGATTAATCCTGGGCTAGGAGTAAATTTTTCTGGATGTTCAGCATTAATCCTGCATTCTATTGAATGTCCATTAAACCTAACATCTTCTTGAGAAAAACCAAGCGGCTCTCCATTCGCAATACGGATTTGGGCTTGTACTAAGTCAATCCCCGTAATCATTTCTGTTACAGGATGTTCTACTTGGATACGAGTATTCATTTCCATAAAGTAGAAATTACAGTCATTATCAAAAAGTAACTCTATAGTTCCAGCACTAACATATCCTATTTCTTGACAAGCTTTTGCAACTAAACCACCTACACGATTACGAACTTCTTGATTAAGTAGAGCAGAAGGAGCTTCTTCTATGAGCTTTTGGTGTCGTCGTTGAATAGAACATTCTCTTTCGCCTAAGTGAACAACATTACCATGTGTATCCCCTAGAATTTGAAACTCAATATGTCTAGGATTTTCTAAATATTTTTCTATATATACACTTGGATCATTAAAAGCCGCTCCAGCCTCATGCCTAGCAGTTTGGTAAGCAGAGCTTAGTTCAGAGGAATTACGAACAATCCTCATACCTCTTCCACCACCACCGGCACTAGCTTTAACTATAACAGGGTAGCCAATATTGTTAGCTATAGCTATAGCATCCTCAATTGTCTCAACTACTCCTTCACTTCCAGGTAAAAGCGGTAGTCCAGCTTCTTTCATAGCCTTTTTAGCCTGAGCTTTATCGCCCATTGTACGAATAGCTGCTGGTGTTGGGCCAATAAATTTTATATTACAAGCCTCACAGACTTCAGCAAAATGAGCATTTTCTGCTAAAAAACCATAACCAGGATGAATAGCATCAACATTTTTTATTTCTGCCGCACTTATTACAGCAGGAATATGAAGATAACTTTGTCCACTAGGTGGCGGGCCAATACATACAGCATCATCAGCAAATCTAACATGTAGAGAATCACTATCTGCTTCAGAATAAATAGCAACTGTTTCTATGCCTAGCTCACGACACGCCCAAATAATACGGCAAGCAATCTCGCCTCGATTAGCTATAAGTATTTTCTTAAACATATAGTTAGTTTACTTTTACTCCAAAAAGAGCTTGACCATACTCTACAGGATGACTATTTTCTACATATATTTCAACTATTTCGCCTACTACATCTGATTCAATTTCATTCATAAGCTTCATAGCCTCAATTATACAAAGAACTGTTCCCTGCTTAATTTGGCTACCTACCTTTACAAAAGGATCTGCTGTAGGGCTTGGAGCACAGTAAAAAGTACCTACTATTGGGGATTTTACTTTATATAGCTCTTTTTCTAATTTTACTTCATTATTTTGTGGTGGGCTAACTACAGACTGTTCCACAGCAGTAGTAGAAACTAACGCTGTCTTAATAGTTTCTACTTTTGGTTTAGGAGTAGGTATTGTTTTTTGATTAATAGATGTTGAGATTTTTAATTTAAACTCACCTTTTTGTAATTGAAATTTAGTAAATCCTTTTTCTGAAACTAATTCTATTAGCTCTCTAATATCCTTAAGCTCCACAGTATCACCTCTTTACTTAAGTTTAGTTTTTACTAAGATAAGACTTAATAAAATTGTTAGCACCAATCAAAAACCCGCTTGCAGTATTGCTAATGCATACGTGCAAGCGGGCTACAGTTTATAGGCTCAAAAAGCCAAACTTATTACTTTTTCTCTGCTGTATCCGCAGCTTGAGATGCAAGTGGTTCAGGCTTGTGATCTACTAACTCAATAATTGCCAACTCAGCACCATCACCTCTGCGGTGCCCTAATTTAACAATACGAGTATAACCACCTGGACGAGACTCATATCTTTTTGCAACTTCATCAAAAAGTTTACCTACAGCCTTTACACCAGCTTGTGGTTCAGGAGGCTTCATCTTACGTCCAACTTCATTCATACGGCCAGTGTTGCCAGCAAAAAAGTAAGCTGTAGCTAATCTACGAGCATGTAATGTACCTTTTTTGCCAAGAGTAATAGCCTTTTCAACAAAGGGACGTAGTTCTTTAGCTTTAGGGACTGTAGTAACTATTCGTTCATGTAAAATCAATGATGTAGCTAGGTTTCTCAACAAAGCTTTGCGATGTGGTGTTGGGCGACCTAGTTTTCTATGAGCAACATTATGCCGCATTTTATTCTCCTATACTTGCTAAAACCAACTTTTATTCTTCTTTTAAGGGACTGCCATAATCATCAAAGCGCATGCCAAGATTTAGTCCCATGGCTTGCAAAATCTCTTTAATTTCATTTAAGGACTTTCGTCCAAAATTCTTTGTTTTTAACATTTCCGCTTCTGTTTTTTGCACCAACTCTCTAATTGTGCGAATATCTGCATTTTTAAGACAATTATAAGAGCGTACAGATAACTCTAACTCTTCCACAGAACGATCTAGATTTTCATTAAAAGGTGATGGTTTTTCCTCTGGCTCTGGCTCCTGCACTTCAGGGCCTTCTTCAAAATTAATAAATACCGACATGTAATCTTTTATTAATTTTGCAGCAAGGCTAATAGCAGTTTCAGGTCTAATACTGCCATTAGTCCAGACTTCCAAAGTTAACCTATCATAGTCAGTGTCTTGCCCTAAGCGTGCTGGTTCTACTTGATAGTTAACTTTTCTTACTGGTGAGTGAATAGAGTCAACAGGGATATAACCAGATGTTAAATGCTCATCAAAGTTATTTTTAGCTGACACATAACCGTATCCTTGTTTCAACTGAATTTCTATAGACAGGGAAGCATTCTCTTCTACAGAAGCAATAAAAACATTGGTATCTAAAATATCTACCTCTTCATCAAGAGGAATACTATTCGCGGTAAACTCACCAGGGCCAACAAAAGTAAACTGAAGAGTTTTAGGCTCATCTATATGAAGCTTAAATGGAATTTGTTTTAGATTAAGGATTATATCTGTAGCATCTTCTCTAACTCCAGGAATAGAAGAAAACTCATCTAATACACCTTCTATTTTAATGGCTGTTATAGCAGCACCCTCTATTGAAGAGAGCAATGCTCTACGCAAAGTAGTACCTATGGTCGTTCCAAAACCACGTTCAAAAGGTTGAGCATAAAAACGTCCATATGTATCAGTTAAAGTCTCAAAGTCACAAACCAATCTTTTTGGTTTTTGAAAACTTGTCCAAGTTAAAATTTGTTGCTCCATCACTCTTTTAAGGATTGTTATCTAAAAACAAAGATAACCTGCTTAAGCATTTCTATAATTTTAGAAACAAACTCTTTTCTAAATAAACTAAATCTTATTACTTAGAGTAAAGTTCGACTATTAGTTGTTCTTTGATAGTAGAATCAATATGTTCACGTCTAGGCAAAGAAACTACCCGGCCAACCATATTATTAACATCAACTACTTCCAACCAATCAGGTCTTACACCACCACGACCCCCTGCTGTTTGGAAGGCATCTTGAATAAAAACATTAGCTTTACTAGATTCTTTGACAGCAATTTGATCGCCAGCTTTAACTTGAAATGAAGGAATATTGACTTTTCTTCCATTTACAACTATATGCCCATGTGTTACTAACTGACGGGCCTGTGCATGAGAAGTAGCATAACCTAATTTATATACAACATTATCTAATCTACGTTCAAGAAGAAACAATAAATTCTCACCTGTTACGCCTTTTTGTCGAACAGCTTTTTCAAAATAACTACGAAACTGACCTTCTAACATACCATAAACACGCTTAACTTTTTGTTTTTCTCTTAGCTGTTCAGCATAACCTACAAGTTTACCGCGACGTGCATTATTACCATGTTCACCAGGAGGTTGCTGACCTCGTTTTGTAATTGCACACTTTTCTTCTTTATAACAACGATTACCTTTTAGAAATAACTTGATTCCTTCGCGCCGACAAAGCCGACAAACTGCATTACGATACCTTGCCAAGATATCCTCCTCAATAAAACAAAGTTAAAAATTAAATTAAAAGCTAAACTCTGCGTCGCTTAGGTGGGCGACATCCGTTATGAGGTATTGGGGTCACATCTTTTATTACCCTTACATCAATACCTGCACTTTGCACTGCACGAATAGCAGATTCTCTACCTGAACCTGGCCCTTTTACTCTTACTTCACAAAGCTGCATCCCTGCTTCTTTTGCTAAAGTTGCTGCTTTGGTTGCAGCTTGCTGTGCAGCAAAAGGAGTCCCTTTTCTTGAACCATTAAAACCTAGAGCACCTGCAGAAGAAGCACTTACTAAGTTTCCCTCTAAGTCTGTTATGCTAACAAGGGTATTATTGAAAGAAGCTTGTATATGAACTATTCCTTGGGGAATAACTTTTTTCTCTTTCTTCTTAAATGTTTTTTTTCTACTTGAAACAGATGGTTTTTTTGCCATGAATTTTCACCAATACTATATTGACATAAAGCTTATTACTATTTCTTACCAGGAGCTTTCTTCTTAGCAACTGTAGCTCTTCGTGGACCTTTGCGGGTTCTAGCATTAGTATGCGTACGTTGTCCACGAACTGGAAGACCACGTCTATGACGCAAACCCCTATAACAACCAATTTCTATTAATCTTTTAATATCCATTTGGATAGTTTTACGTAAATCACCTTCCACATCACCAGTTTGCTCTATTGCAACACGGATCCGGGATAATTCTTCCTCAGTTAACTCTTTTATTTTTTTTCCAGCAAGATCTTTTGGGTCACGATTAAGCTCTGCCGCTGCGTCACGAATAACACGCATCGCGCGCGAACGACCGATACCATAAATGTAAGTTAACCCTATTTCTGCTCTTTTATTATCTGGCAAATCTACGCCAGCTATACGCGCCATACGTCCTCCAAAACAAAAATATATCAGTGTTGTTAATTAGAACTAAATTTTTACAATAAACGTTACCCTTGACGTTGTTTATGTTTAGGGTTTTGACAAATTATCCTTACTACCCCACGGCGATGAATAATTTTGCATTTGTCACAAATCTTTTTTACAGAAGCTCTTACCTTCATAAATCTCCTAAAAAATATTACTTATAACGATAAATTATTCTTCCTCGCGTTAAATCATAAGGAGAAAGCTCTACAATAACTTTATCTCCAGGTAAAATCTTAATAAAGTTTTTGCGCATTTTCCCAGAAATATGAGCAAGGACTTGATGTTTATTTTCTAACTCGACACGAAACATAGCATTTGGTAGTGTTTCTAATACTGAAGCAACTACCTCAATAGCATCTTCTTTTGGCATAATTTTATAATAGATAAAATGGAATTTCGTAATTGACTAAAACCGCAATTATAACATATGTTATTTTTGTGCAAAGTTAGACCACCGGATCTACTCCCATACTAAGTAGCTAAACTTGTTAATATCCAAGGACCTTCTGCAAGAATTGCTATGGTATGTTCAAAATGAGCAGAAAGTTTTTTATCTAGAGTAGTTACAGTCCATCCATCTTTTTCAATACGAACCTCATGCGAACCGACATTTACCATTGGTTCTATAGCTAAAACCCAACCTTCTCTTAAACGGGGGCCCTTGCCTGGTTTACCATAGTTAGGAACCTGTGGTTCCTCATGCATTGCCGTTCCAATACCATGCCCGCAAAAATCTCTAACAACAGTATAACCTAAAGGCTCAACATACGATTGAACCGCATAAGAAACATCATAGAGTCTATTACCTACTCTCATCTTTTCTATAGCACAATATAATGAATTTTTAGTAACATTTATCAAATCTTGTGCCTCTTTAGAAATACTACCAACTGGTATAGTAACCGCTGAATCACCAACATAACCTCCTAAAGTTGCCCCACAATCAATACTTATAATTTCTCCTTCTTTAAGAATACGCTCAGAAGGAAATCCATGGACAACTTGCTCATTTACAGAGGTACATATTGAATAAGGATAACCTCTGTAACCTTTAAATGTTGGGATAGCCCCAGAGTCTCTTATAAGTTTTTCCGCACAAGTATCAAGCTCTCTAGTTGTAACCCCCGGCTTAACCATTTCACACAAGAACTTAAGAACTTGTGCTACTAATTGGCCTGCACGGTACATTTTTTCAATTTCAGCTCTTGACTTAGTTATTATCATCTCAAAAGCTCTAAGCGCTTTCTTTATTAGAAATTGCAAAAACAAAAAAATTTTATTGAAAAATATTGCAGATAAGATCAAAAACTTCTTCAGCAGGTTTAGCCCCATCAACGGTGGATAAACAATTTTTATCATTATAATACTTTATTAAAGGGGCAGTATTTTTATGGTACTCTTGCAATCTTTTCTCTATGGATTCTGCGTTATCATCACTTCTATGGATTAAATTTCTACCGCATTTATCACATAAATTATCGCTTTTGCTTGGTTTAAAATAAACATTATATATTTCTGCACAAAACGAACAGCTACGTCTACCTGTTAACCTTTTTAAAAGCAAATCATCTAAAATTTCAATATTGATAACTTTTAGTTCTCTATTCTGTTCAGTAACTAAACCCTCCAACTGTCCTGCTTGAACAATAGTTCTTGGGTAACCATCTAAAATAAAACCATTTTTACAGTCTTCTTTTTTAGTTCTTTGGTTAACAACTTCTAGTAATATATCATCGCTAACTAATTTACCTGCTGCTTGAGTTTCTCTTATTTGTTTACTTAGAGGCGCATCTTCTTTAGCAAGAGCACGCAGAATATCACCTGTAGAAATTTGTGGAATAGAAAATTTATCCTGAAGTTGTTTTGCTTGAGTTCCTTTACCAGATCCTGGTGCGCCCAACATTACAATAATTTTACCTAGCGCCACTTTACTCTCCTACAAAATAAAAACTATCCCCTACGCCCTCTTATACGGCCTTTTCTTAAAAAGCCATCATAGTGACGCATAATTAATTGCGATTCTATTTGATTTAAAGTATCCATTGCTACACCAATAACAATTAAAAGCGAAGTTCCACCAAAATAAAACTGAAAGCCAAAACCTTTTACCAACCAATTTGTTATTGGGTTAGACGTAAAAACTTGATAAAGCCAACTTCCTATCCCAGGAATTTTATCTACTTGTATGCCACTTAACAATATTTGAGGTATTATTGCTATTACAGTTAAATAAATAGCACCAACAACTGTCAGTCTTGTGAGAATAGTATTTAGATAATCAGCTGTTCTCTTTCCAGGGCGAATTCCTGGAACATAGCCACCATGTTTGCGTAAATTTTCAGCTATTTCATCAGTATTAAATATTATTGAGACATAGAAGAAAGTGAAAAATATGTTTGCTACGGCAAAAAGCAATATGTATAAAGGATGGCCGCCACCAAAATTACCTAAGAAACTCTTTACAGCCTCAGAACCAGAAAACTGAGCTATTGTTTGGGGAAAAGTTAATATAGAAGAAGCGAAAATTACAGGAATTACACCTGCCATGTTAACTCTCAAAGGCATATAAGTGGTTTGTCCACCCATAAGTTTACGGCCAACCATTCTTTTAGCATAATTTATGGAAATTCTTCTATGAGCTCTCTCTACAAAGACAATAGCCATTGTTATACCTAACATAGCTATTAGCATTACTAAAACACCTAAAGTTGTCGTCGGATCCAAATCTTTGATGCGTTCCCAAATTTGATATATTGCATTTGGTAAACCTAAAACAATACCTGCAAATATCATTAAACTTATGCCATTACCTATACCTCGCTCAGTTATTTGCTCTCCTAACCACATAATAAAAGCTGTTCCTGTTGTAAGAGTTAACATTGTAAGAACAACAAAAAGTATTGGGTTAAGACCAACAACCAAACCTGGTTGGCTTTTTAGCCACATGGAAATAAAGAACGATTGAACCAAAGAAAGTAAAACAGTTCCATAACGAGTGTACTGATTTATTTTCTGCCTGCCTGTTTCTCCCTCTTCTTGAATTTTTTTAAGCGAAGGAAAAACTACTGTTAGTAGCTGAAAAATAATAGAAGAAGTAATGTAAGGAGTTATTCCTAAAGCAAATATAGAAACTAAACGAAAGTTCCCACCTGTAAACAGATCAACAACTCCAACTAAAGAACCTGCAATTGTTCCCCAAAGTTTTTCTAGTTGATAAGGATCTATTCCAGGTGTACGTATATGGCTGCCTATACGATAAACAACCAGCATAAGCAAAGTAAAAAAAATACGTTTTCTTAGATCTGGTATAGCAAAAACATTTTTAACACTAGAAATAAATTGGTCTAACATATTTTAGGATAAACTCCACAACCGTCTACTTTAAGCTGTTAAATTAGAGGAGGCTATAACTGTAACAGTACCGCCTGCAGCAATTATTTTATCTTTTGCCCCTTTACTAAAACGATGTGCCTGCATACTTATGGCTTTAGTAATATTACCTTTTCCAAGAATTGCTACACCATCTTTAGCTAACTTTTTAATTACCCCTTTTTCTACTAATAAGTCGGGCGTAACAGTCTCACCATTTTGAAAAACTTTTTCAATAAGAGCTAAATTAACTTCATTCCATTCTTTCTTAAAAATATTTGTAAAACCCCGTTTTGGTAAACGACGGTGCAAAGGCATTTGTCCACCTTCAAAACCCCGCATACTCGAATAACCTGAGCGAGATTTTTGGCCTTTGTTACCCCTAGCAGAAGTTTTTCCATGACCTGAGCCTGGGCCACGACCAACGCGCTTCTTAGCCTTATTTGCTCCTTTTGGGACACCAATATTATGCAATCCTAACGACATAAAACACTCCAACTATTTATTCTTCGATTATTCTTAGTAAATGCGGAACTTTAGCAACAGCACCACGAATTGCAGGATTATCAGGACGGGTAACTATTTGATTAACTTTTCGTAACCCTAAAGTACTTACAATGCTCTTATGAGTTTTGGGAGTACAGATAACACTACGATATAACTGAATCTTAATTTTTACATTCTTTTCTTCGGACATTTTCTTAGATACCTTCCTAAAGCTCTTCTACGCGTTTGCCACGCAAGCGGGCTACATCCTCTGCACTTTTTAACCGACTTAACCCATTAAACACAGCACGAACAATATTGTGTGGATTATTAGAGCCTAACACTTTTGTCACAACATCCCTAATACCTATAGATTGCATAACTGCACGCACAGCGCTTCCAGCAATAACACCTGTACCTTCTGGAGCAGGCTTTAACAAAACTCTACCAGCACCAAACTCACCTATTATTGGGTGAGTCAGAGTATTACCCTTTAGAGGGACTTTTATAAGGTTCTTTTTGGCAGAATCTAAACCTTTACGTATTGCACTAGGGACTTCCTTTGCTTTACCAGAACCAAATCCTACCACCCCATGTTCATCACCAACTACAACTAAAGCACTAAAACTTAGATTTTTACCACCTTTTACTACTTTAGTAACCCGATTGATTGAAACCACAAAATCTTTTAACTCTAAATCTGTCGTAATAATGCGCTCCATCAAAATTCTCCTAAAAATTAACCTTAAGTATTTTAGAACTTCAAGCCTGCTTCACGAGCAGATTCTGCTAAAGATTTTACACGGCCATGATACAAATAACCACCTCTATCAAAAACTACCATTTGTATACCTTTACCTAAAGCTCGCTCTGCTATCAGTTTGCCTACATACTTAGCAGCTTCAACATTACCACCTGACTTTTCATAATCTTTTTCTAAAGTCGAAGCAGTGCACAAAGTAGAGCCTGTGGAATCATCTATAACTTGGGCATAAATATGATTTAAGCTCCTAAAAACACAAAGACGCGGTCTTTGAGAGCTTCCCATCACTTTTCTGCGGATACGCTTATGAACCGCTTTTCTTATAATTGCTCGCGACTTTGGCGTAATCATTTTACTCTTACTCCTAAAAATTATTTTTAACTATTTGCCTGTTTTACCAGGTTTTAATTTTAGCACCTTCTCTGCATAACGAACGCCTTTACCTTTATATGCATCTGGCTTACGCAAATTATGCATATTCGCAGCTACTTGGCCTAAAAGCTGTCTATCTATGCCTGATAAAGTAAGAGTGGTTTGATATTGAGGTATAGTTTTACCAGCTATTTTATCTACTTTAAAATCAATCCCCTCAGGTACAGGAAATTCTATCATGTGAGAGTACCCTAAATCGAACACAAGAGTCCTTTTTGAAGAGATTTTCTTAGAAGAATAGGCGCGTATAGGTTTTTTAGCATCTTTAAGTTTAGTTTTATCCTCTTCTACACGATAACCAACACCTACAATATCTAACTGCCTAGAAAAACCTTTTGTAACACCTGTTATAGAATTAGCAACCAAAGCGCGTGTTAGACCATGCTTAGCAATATAATCATTATTCAAACGTTCAACGCTAAGACGATTTTCTTCTAATTTTAGGCTGACCCCTTCAGGTACGCTAGTTTTTAGACTTCCTTTTGGTCCACTTATTTCAACTTCTTTAGGTGAAATTTGGACTTTTACACCACTAGGTACTTCTATTAGTTTTTTACCAACTCTTGACATAAAATCCCTCTTAAGATAAAGCTTTCTACAAAATACTACTCTAATATATATTACAAAGAAGTTCGCCGCCCAAATGAGCTTGACGAGCTTGTTTACCCGTCATAAGACCTTTCGAAGTACTAACAACGTTAATTCCTAAGCCACCAAGGATATTTGGGATTTCACTACTTTTTACATAAAAACGGCACCCTGGCTTAGAAACACGTTTTAAGTAATGCAAAACAACTTCTCCTTTTGGTCCATATCGCAAATATATACGAATAGCTTTACGTGCACCTTCGCCTGTTACTTTATAGTTATTTATATAACCTTCTTCCTTTAAAATCCTCGCAAGCTCAACTTTTAATCTTGAAGAAGGGACATCGACTTTTGTGTGTCGTGCTGCTAGAGCATTACGAACACGAGTTAACATATCAGCTATCGGATCCATAATAATACTTTCTCTTTACGTTTTAATTTTGACTTATATAAGTTTTGTGTTTTATTACCAACTTGCTTTTGTCACTCCTGGAATTTGCCCTTCCAAAGCTAAGTTGCGAAAACAGATTCGGCACAAAGAAAATTTGCGTAAGTATGCGCGAGGTCTACCGCAACGCTTACATCTATTATAAGCACGCACACTAAATTTTTGCTTCCTATTAGCCTTATTGACCATTGATTTTTTTGCCATAATTTAAGCCACCTAAAAATCTAAGATTAAAGCTTTAATCGTTAGATTCATCTTTAATTCTTTAATTAGTGCGAAAGGGCATACCAAAATGCTTTAACAATGCCCGAGCTTGCTCATCAGTCCTAGCTGTTGTAACAATACAAACATTCATACCTCTTGCTTTATCAACCTTAGCAAAATCTACTTCAGGAAAAATCAATTGATCTCGCAATCCTAGTGTATAATTACCCCGTCCATCAAAAGATTTTGGAGAAACTCCACGAAAGTCACGAACTCTAGGAAGAGCAACATTAACCAATCGATCTAGAAACTCATACATTCGATCATTTCTTAATGTGACCATAACACCTATAGTCATATTTTGGCGGAGCTTAAAAGCCGCTATAGATTTTTTTGCACGAGTAATTACAGGTTTTTGTCCTGTAATAGCAGATAATTCATCTGCTGCTATATCTAAAACCTTTGCATTGTTTGAAGAAATAAAATCGCGCCCCAAACCCATATTAATGACTATCTTTTCCAATCTAGGAGTAGCCATTGGGTTAGTTAAACCAAACTCTTTCATTAGAAGAGGAGCTATTTGGTCTGAATATTTTTGTTTTAATCTTGGTAACATAAAATTAACACCTAATTTTGCCAAAAATGAAAACTATAGCCTTTTACAGTTTTATTAAGTACTTTTTATAGCTTTAAGTTTAGAAACAGGAATGAAAGCTTCTCTTTCTAAAACACCGCCTTTAACACCACGAGTAGGGTTAGGTTTTAAGTGATGTGTAACTAAACATATGCCTTCAACACGCGCTTTACCAGTGCTATGATCTACTTCTATAACACGGCTCTTCTTACCCTTATCTTTACCTGAAAGGATCAAAACCCAATCATTCTTTTTAATGTGACTAACTTTTGAAGTAGCTAGCTTATTTTTTTCTAAAGCTTTCAGACCCATTTTTATATAACCTCCGGGGCTAAAGAAACTATTTTCATAAATTTCTTTTCGCGCAATTCACGGGCAACTGGCCCAAAAACACGTGTACCAATAGGCTCTCCATCTGCTTTAATAAGCACCGCAGCATTTTGGTCAAACCTTATATATGTACCATCGCGACGACGCACTTCTTTACGGGTACGAACTACCACAGCTTTTACAACTTGGCCTTTTTTAACAGTGCCATCTGGACTAGCTTCTTTAACAGCAGCAGTAATAACATCCCCAACAGAAGCCCTTAAGCCTGTACTACCGCCAAGCGGCAATATCATAGAAATCTTTCTTGCCCCTGAGTTATCCGCAACATCTAAAATTGTTCTCATCTGAATCATAGCGTTTCTCCATAAGGTTTTCAGAAGTAAAAACCATACTATTTTAATTAAAATTTGACCTTATAATGTAGTTTTTTGCAAAACTTCTGCTACTCGCCAACGCTTGCGTGATGAGAGTGGGCGCGTCTCAACAATCCTTACTTTGTCTCCAACATTACATTCTACATTAGTATGTGCCATAAATTTAGCACGTCTTCTAATATAGCGTTTATACTTATGATGACGAACTAGTCTATCAACACGAACTACTACTGTTTTCATCATCTTATTGCTGACAACGATTCCTACTTTTTCTGCTCTACGCCCTAGTAAATTACTAGAGTTTGTTTCAGGAGACTCTGATGTTTTTTTAATTTCTTCTGACATAAAAAACCCAAACTTTTTAGTATTAATTTCTTAAACGTTTACTTTTAATTCTCTTTCGCGAGCTACAGTCTTTATTCGAGCTAGTTCTTTCTTTTGCACACGAATTAATTTAACTGCATCAACTTCACCTAAACTTTTCTTAAAACGACCACGAAAAATCTGTTCAACCAATTCATTTTCACGGGCTTTAAGAGCTTCGCCAGCCATTTCACGAATTTCTTTAATTTTCATAATACCCCACTTTCTAACTCAGCGCGTGAAACAAACTTAGTTTTTATAGATAACTTACTAGCAGCTAGCTCCATTGCTTCTCTAGCAGCTTCTTCACTTATGCCTTCCATCTCAAATAAAACACGACCTGGCTTAATAACTACTACCCACCCTTCTGGAGCACCTTTGCCTTTACCCATACGAGTCTCAGCAGGTTTTTTAGTAATAGGTTTATCAGGAAATACTCTTATCCACAACTTGCCACCGCGTTTTACAGCACGGGTAATAGCAACCCGTGCAGCTTCAATTTGTTTACCTGTTACCCAAGCTGCTTCCATTGCTTTAAGACCATACTCACCAAAGGCAACTGTAGCACCTCTAGTAGCTTTACCAGCCATTCTCCCTCGTTGCTGTTTACGATATTTCATCCGTTTTGGGATTTTATATTCAGCCATGCTTTACTCCAAGAACAAATCAAAATTAAATTCTTAACTATTACAAATACTATAAGAGTTTTCCTAGTTAACGGCCCCGATTAGAAGGTTTTTCTCCTTGAGGTTTACGGTTATCTAGTATTTCCCCACGATAAATCCAAACTTTTACACCTATAACACCAAAAGTTGTATAAGCTTGAGCAAACCCATAATCAATATCAGCTCTTAAAGTGTGAAGAGGCAATTGCCCATGCAGATACCATTCCGAGCGGGCTATCTCAGCCCCACTTAATCTACCAGAAACCCTAACTTTAATACCTAAAGCATTATATCGTATAGCACTATCAACAGATTTTCTCATAGCTCGACGAAAAGCAACCCTTTTTTCCAAATGCCCAGCTATTTGCTCAGCTTGGAGTTGAGCGTTAAGTTCAGGCCTACCAATCTCTTGAATGTTTACTATAACATCTCGACCAGTTCGACCTTGTATTTCTGCTTTTAGTTTATCGATTTCTTGCCCTTTACGACCAATAATGATACCAGGACGAGAAGTATGAATAATAATTTTTAGTTTATTTGCAGCTCTTTCAATATCTATATTAGAAACACCTGCGCCTGCAAAACGGGTTTTCAGTTCTTTTTTAAGTTTAAGGTCTTCTAACAAGAGTTTACCAAAATCTCTTTTAGCATACCAAATTGAGTGCCAGGTACGATTGACCCCTAGTCTAAAGCCATAAGGATGTACTTTTTGACCCACAGTTATTCTCCAAACTCTAAATAAAATTTCCTAAAAATTTTTATGTTACTTAGCTATTTAGCTTTTTGGCAGACTCACTTGAAACAACGACTGTTATGTGACAGTAATGACGACGTTCTCTATAAGCACGTCCCATAGGTGCTGGACGTACACGGCGACGCCATTTTGTTATTCCAATATCAACATGACAATTACTAACAACTAATTTTTCTACATCGACAGAAACATTTTCTTTATCTGCTTTTTGTATAACATTAGCAATTGCTGAACGTAAGACTTTTGCTATAGGTCTAGCAGCGCGTTTATTAGTAAATTGAAGTACGGCAAGCGCTTCACCAACATTGCGTCCGCGTATTGTATCAACTACTAATTTAGCTTTTTGTGCTGAACCTTTTATATATTTTGCAACAGCATGGGCTTCCATTGACTAAACTCCAAATTAAAGCACAGTATTATAAGTATTTCTATTTTTTACCAGCTGGCTTAGCAGATTTTTCTGCTTTATCACCAGAGTGCCCTTTAAAAGTGCGTGTGGGTGCAAATTCTCCTAATTTATGGCCTACCATATTTTCAGTAATATAAACAGGAAGAAATTTTTTACCATTATGCACAGCTAAAGTATGGCCTATCATATCTGGCACTATAGTTGAGCGACGAGACCAAGTTTTATGCACTTTTCTCTCATTCGCTTTATTCATTTTTTCAATTGCATTTATCAAATGCCTATCAACAAAAGGTCCTTTTTTAACAGAACGTGCCATGATTTACCTAAACCTCTACTTCCTACGCTTAACAATAAATTTATCTGTTCTCTTATTGTTTCTAGTTTTATAACCACGAGTTGGTTGACCCCAAGGAGTTACAGGATTACGTCCACCACTAGTTTTTCCTTCACCACCACCATGTGGATGATCAACAGGGTTCATGGCTACACCACGAACAGTAGGTCTTTTACCTAACCAACGAGAACGACCTGCTTTGCCTAAAGAAACATCTTTATGCTCAAGGTTACCTACTTGCCCGACAGTCGCCATACATTCGACTTTTACTTTTCGAACTTCTCCACTTTTTAAGCGTAATTGCGCCCATTCGCCTTCTTTAGAAATAAGCTGAGCAACAGCTCCAGCGCTACGTATTAATTGTCCGCCTTTACCGGGTCGTAACTCAACATTATGAACTTCTGTTCCCAAAGGAATATTACGCAAAGGTAATGCATTACCTGGAATTATATCTGCGGTTGGGCCAGACATTATAGATTGGCCTACTTCTAAACCTGTAGGAGACAAAATATAGCGCTTTTCCCCATCAACATAACTAAGTAAAGCTATACGAGAAGAACGATTAGGATCATATTCTATAGAAACAACTTTAGCTGGGATACCAAATTTATCACGCTTAAAATCAATTATTCTGTAGAGTTTCTTATGACCACCCCCGCGATGACGAACTGTAATATGACCAATATTATTACGTCCAGAACCGCGTTGTTTAGAAACAGTCAAACTTTTTAATGGTCGATTTTTTGTTAACTCTTCATTTGTTAAATAAGTTTGATATCTTCTTGCCGAAGAAGTAGGTTTTAGTTTCTTTATCCCCATAACTTATTTTTGCTCACTTAATAAATAAAATATACAAAACTTAAAAACTCACACCTAAACAACATCACCATACTCAATGTTTTTTTCGCCTGCTCTTAATGTTACATATGCTTTACGCCAGTCAGATTGACGGCCTTCAAAACGGCCTCGACGCTTCATTTTGCCTTGAAAATTAGCAATTCTAACTGACTCAACTTCTACCTTAAATATAGCTTTAACCGCATTTTTAATCTCTATTTTATTAGCAGATCTATCCACATAAAAAGCTAAGAGTTGTTTTTGATCTTGTGAGCTTTCCTTTAATCTAAGGGCTTTTTCTGTAATAACAGGCCCTTTAATAACATGCCATAAAGAACGCATTTCTTTTACTCCCTTTACTTAAGCAATATTTCTTGCAATTGAATAATAGCCTCTTTACTAAAAACCAATTGTTCATGATTGAGCAAGTCATAGACATTAACGCTCAAGCTAGAAATGCGCTTAACATTAGGAAGATTGCGTGCTGAGAGTGTTAAATTGCGATTGTCAGTAACATCTACTAACAAGGCTTTTTTATCTAGACCTAAAGTCCCAAGAACTTTAATAACATTCTTAGTCTTATGATCAGGAAGAGATAAATTATCTACTACAACTAGGCCACCTTCACGTAAGCGCTCAGATAAAACAGAACGTAACGCTCCTCGGCGAGCTTTTTTTGGTATTGAGTAGCTCCAATCACGGGGTTTAGGGCCATGAACATTTCCGCCACCCTTCCAAAGTGGAGTTCTTATAGAAGCAACACGAGCACGACCAGTACCTTTTTGTTTCCAAAGCTTTTTACCAGCTCCTGAAACTTCGCCTCTAGTTTTAGTTGAAACAGTACCTTGCCTTTGATTAGCAAGATAGCATTTTACAGCTTCGTAAATGAGAGCCTTATTAAGAGGGGCAGCAAAAACAAGATCATTAAGTTCAAGTTCGCCAACCTCTTGATTTTCTAAGTTTTTGACTTTTACTACAGCCATTTTTCTACTCCAGTTAGTAGGATTATAGAAATATTATTTCTTTTTCCTAATTAAAACATAACCACCTTTTGGCCCAGGAATACTTCCTTTAACTAATAAGAGGTTATTTTCTACGTCAACTTGAACTACTTGTAAGTTTAATATTGTTTTGCGTGCTACACCCATATGCCCAGCCATTCTTGTCCCAGGAATTACCCTAGAAGGAAAAGCTGATGCACCAATAGAACCTGGAGCACGATGAAACATTGAGCCGTGTGATGCTCGACCGCCACCAAACCCATGACGTTTGACAAAACCTGCAAACCCACGGCCTTTAGTAGTACCAATAACATCAATTTCATCGTTGGCTGTAAATTGTCCTACTAAAACACTATCGCCTACTTTGGTGCCATCTTCAGAATTTTCTAATCGAAATTCCCGTAAAATACGTGTTGGAGGTATAGGGTTTTTACCGCGTGCTTTTGCCTTATCTGTTTGTCCAAAGTGTCCTAAAAGAGGTTTAGAGACACGCTTAGGAGTACGATCTTCTACTAAACCCAACTGAACTGCTTCATAACCATCTCTTGAAGCCGTTTTGCGCTGAACCACTACACAAGGACCTGCCTTAATTACTGTTACACAAGTTACTGTTCCATCTGGTGCAAAAACTTGTGTCATTCCTATTTTCTTCCCAATGATGCCGTTAACCATAAAATAAAACTTAGCCTCACTGTAACATTTCTTAATCTTACAAAATAATACTTTAAAACTTTACTTATGTTCTCTACCAAAAGCTTTGATTTCTACATCTACACCAGCAGGAAGATCTAATTTCATTAAAGCATCTACTGTTTGTGGAGTAGGATCTAAGATATCCATTAATCTTTTGTGGGTACGTATCTCAAATTGCTCACGAGATTTTTTATCAACATGAGGAGAGCGTAAAACAGTATATTTATTTTTAATTGTTGGTAGAGGGATAGGCCCAGCGACTCTAGCTCCTGTGCGTTTTGCAGTATCAACAATTTCTGCTGTTGATTGATCAAGAACTCTATAGTCGTAAGCTTTTAGTCTTATTCTAATTTTTTCATTTAACATAAATTTATACTCTATTCAATAATTTCAGAGATAGTACCAGCACCAACAGTTCTGCCACCTTCACGAATAGCAAAACGTAAGCCTTTCTCCATAGCAATAGGAGTAATCAAAGTGACTTCAAGAGCAATATTGTCACCAGGCATAACCATCTCAACA
>JACQZQ010000068.1 GCA_016213785.1 Acidobacteriota bacterium | reverse complement strand
TTTTTCTCTATTCTCCAAATATTTATCTAGCTTATTTGCTTCTTCTACTTTTACTCTCATTTTTCTTTTTCCTTAAGTTTTCTTACATACTACCATAAAACTTTTTCAAATTCTCATCTTTTTGGTTAAATACTATAATTCTTTGATTATAATAAAAGCAACAGTGGAACTAGTGATTGCTCCTTGTCTAAATGGCATTATTGCTTGCTCTTGAGTAGCTTTAGATTGTAGTCTAGCAATTTCTGTTTCACACTCTTGTATTTGCTTACGTAGTGTATACATTTGGCTAGCATCAGAAGTAATAGCTAATTGGTATTCTAAATATTGTTTTTTTTCTTGCCAAAGGGCTAACGGGGTAGTCATAACTTGATTAATGGTAGTAGATAAAAAAGATGGTTAGCTTTCCCTATGATCCTATCATAAAATACGAAGAAAAAGTAAGTATGTATTTTTGATCAAGATAGTTATAAGTAAGGAAGTACTACTTACACTAAACAGTGTTGGTTAGATACTATGTAAGCTAAATAAATTTATATTTTAATTATATAAGGATTTAATTTTATGGAGGATAAATGGATAACAAATCAAAATATGCAATGAGGGAAATATTGTATTTCTTGAATTCAACAGAACGAAAGACTAAAACAGCACTAAATAAATTAACAAACTCTAATCACAGTATGCCACCAGCCAGAGATTTTACTTTTTATAATGTTTCTGAAGAATCATTACCTAATTTACAAATGATCTATGATTGGTTAGTAGAAATTGAAAGAGTTGCAGCAGAACTTGAAAAATCAACAAAAGAAAAAAACTCAGAGTTATATTAATTAGTTCTTTTCCAGAAAAGATTAAGAAAATAGGTCGTGCTATTAAGAGAATTGTTTAATAACCAAAAAGATATATCAATTTTATTGAAACACAACCTATTTTCTCAACACAATAAACACCAACAAAAGACTTATATGTTTGAAAAACTTTGTGCAAAATAGCCTCGCTTTAACCTTCTTTTAAATTTTTCTTTTTACTTTTTGATTAAATTTATAAACGATTATATCGTATTTTGTATTTATGGAAACTGCTATATATACACACTTTAGCGACTAGAAGTACCTCTTATAGAAACTAGATTGCAACTACTTAATTTTTAACTTTTGTACTCTACCCCTTAACGCTAAACTTTCCCCTAGTGGGCGTTTTCACCACTTCTTTGCAGGTTAAATTATAACAATTAATAAAAAATATAGATTTATAGGAAGTTTAATTATGCATAATTTATTGGAATTTCTTTGGAAAAACTCTATTTCTAAACCGCAAAACTTAGCATACAGATTTTTAGAAACAGGAGATATTACAGGCCCGCAATTTGAAATTACTTGGCTAGAGTTGGCAAATAGAGTAAGGGCTGTGGCGGCTACACTACAGAGACAGGCTCAAGTAGGCGATAGAGCTTTATTGCTTTATAGCCCAGGGCTAGATTTTGTTATTGCAATATATGCTTGTTTTGCAGCAGGCGTTATTGCTGTGCCTGGCTTTTCTCCTGAGAATAATCGTATTAACCGGACTTTACCTCGCCTTCAAGCTATTGTATTAGATGCTAGTGCAAAAGTAGTTTTAACAAGTGCTGATTTATTAGAAGCGGCTGAACCCTTATGTACTCAAGTTAATGGATTAAAACATTTGCAATGGATTGCTACAGATATGATTAGCACCACTCCTCAAGAGTGGAAAGAATGTCACCCAAAATCTGAAGATTTAGCTTATTTGCAATATACATCAGGCTCTACAGGTGATCCTAAAGGAGTAATGGTTACTCATAATAATTTAGTAGTATCTTGTTTAAATTTTTTAGAACATTTATCTTACAACTTTGAGAAGGCTCATCATATTTCTTGGCTTCCTATTTATCATGATCTAGGGTTAATTTGGGGATTAATGACACCTGTTGTGGGGGCAATTCCTTGCACGTTTATGTCTCCAACAGCCTTTTTACAAAAACCTTCTCGATGGCTTAAAGCAATTAGCCATTTTAGAGGAACGGCTGCGGCTTCGCCAAACTTTGGATATGATTTATGTCTTCGCAAAGTAGATGAACAAACTTTGAAAAACCTAGACTTATCTTGTCTTGAAGTATCAATTAATGCTGCTGAACCTGTTAGAGCAGAAACAATGGATAAGTTTCAACATAAATTTGGGGCAGTGGGTTTTCGTGCTAGTGCAATGTGTCCAGGTTTTGGTTTAGCTGAAAACACTTTACAAGTGACTCTAAAGCCTCCTGTTGTTGGGCAACCAACTGTCCTAACGCTTTCAAAACAAGCTCTTGAGCAAAAAAAAGTCTTGTTAGCTACAGATGAGGACTCGGTAAAAATTGTTGGTTGTGGGCCAATAACAGATATTTGTGCTGTTAATATTGTTAACTCAGAAACTTTTGCTCAAGTTCCTAGTGGTATTGGAGAAATATGGCTTTCAGGGGCTTTAGTGACAAAAGGCTATTGGGGTCATAGTGAACTAAGTAAAAAGATATTTCAAGCTAATATTATAGGTGATTCTAATAGTTGGTTAAGAACAGGGGATCTTGGCTTTATATATAACAATGAACTATTTATTACTGGCAGATACAAAGATTTAATCATAGTAAGAGGTAGAAATCTTTACCCCCAAGATATAGAAAAGAAAGTAGAAGAAGTTCATCAAGCAATTAGACCAGGTTGTGTAATTGCATTTTCTATAGAAATAAATGAAGAAGAAAAAATAGTAATAGTTGCTGAAGTTGATAGTAAAAGCCTTAAAGAGCTTAAAATAAATGCATTGTTAGAGTCTATACATTTTGAAATAGTTAATGAATTCCAGGTTGAAATCCGTGCAATTGTATTAATTGAACAAGGTACTATTTGTAAAACTTCTAGTGGTAAGCTTCAACGTAGGGCTTGCCATAAATTATTCTTAGAAGGGGCTTTAAGCCAAATCGCAGCTTGGACATCAGAATGTCATTTAACTTCTAATTTGGATGTTAATAATTATCTAGATAATCTTGCTGCTAAAATGCCTGTCTCAACTCTTATTGATAGCACGTCTAAGAAATTTATTAATACAGTTTCAAAAGAAAATAATATCGTTTCAAAAGACTTTATAAAACAATGGATAAAAGAATGGACAAGTAAAAAAACCGGTATTGAGATTAAAGATATCCAAATGGACAAGGAATTTACCCATTACGGTTTTGACTCACTTGCAGGTGTAACAATGGCTCAAGACTTAGAAGATGTATTAGGGTTTCCTATACCTCCAACAATAACCTGGGATTATCCCACCTTAAATAAAGCTACTGACTACATTTATGAAAATATAAGCCTCTCTACAATTACTAAAACTCCTCAAAATATCATTAAGCAGGAAGTCGAAACCCCAAAAACTAATAGCAGACTTGATAGTTTATTTGAACAGATAGAAAACCTCTCAGATGATGAAGCTAGCAAGCTTATCGCTAAGAATAATCCTTATAGCTATAGATATTAGGATTATAAATATAGTTATTAGGTAGGGGAATTATTTATGAGTAGATTTGTTGAGCGTTTTTCTAAAATGTCTTCAGCAAAACGTCAAATATTTTTGTCTGAAATAAATAGAATAGGTTTAACTGAACCAATTGCAATAATTGGAATAGGTTGTAGGTTTCCTGGCGGTGCTAATAGCCCAGAAACGTTCTGGCATTTATTAAAAAACGCAGTAGATGCTATAA
Source organism: Acidobacteriota bacterium (assembly GCA_016213785.1). Classification (GTDB taxonomy): domain Bacteria; phylum Acidobacteriota; class Blastocatellia; order Chloracidobacteriales; family JADJPF01; genus JADJPF01. The sequence goes on along the minus strand of JACQZQ010000068.1, from coordinate 33,541 downwards.
CAGAAGTTCCATCAGATAGATGGGATATTGACGAACTTTATGATACTGACCCTTTAGCCCCAGGAAAAATAAACACTCGTTGGGGTGGTTTTATAAAAGAAGTAGATAAATTTGACTCTTCTTTTTTTGAAATCTCATCTGCTGAAGCCGCCCATATGGATCCACAACAAAGACTGTTATTAGAAACTAGCTGGGAAGCTTTAGAAAACGCTAAACAACTACCTGATAAACTTAGAGGTTCTCAAACAGGTGTATTTATTGGCATAGCAGCCGACGATTATAGCCGGATGCAATTAAGCGGCTCAAATCTTAGCAATGTATATGTGGGAACTGGTGGTGCATTTAGTATTGCAGCAAATAGGCTTTCTTATATATATGATTTTCGTGGCCCAAGTATGGCAGTTGATACAGCTTGCTCTTCTTCCCTAGTCGCAGTTCATTTAGCTTGCCAAAGTTTATTAAATAAGGAATCTAGCTTAGCTTTAGCCGGGGGAGTAAATTTAATTCTTTCACCTGAATTTAGTATTAGTTTTACTAAAGCTGGTTTTCTTGCTCCTGATGGTAAATGCAAAACCTTTGACTCTAGAGCAAATGGCTATGTTCGCGCAGAAGGAGTAGGAATAATAGTATTAAAGAGATTAAGTGATGCTCTAGAATCAAAAGATCCAATCTATGCAGTCATTAGAGGAAGTGCTGTCAACCAAGATGGCAGAACAAATGGCTTAACAGCACCAAATCGCTTATCTCAAGAAGCAGTTTTAGAGGCTGCTTACACAAAAGCTGATATTTCACCATCTTTAGTGTCTTACATTGAAGCGCATGGAACAGGAACATCTCTTGGAGATCCTATAGAAGTACAAGCTTTAGGAAACGTCTTAAAAAAAGATCGCTCTATAGAAAATAAATGTGCAATAGGATCAGTAAAAACCAATATAGGGCATCTTGAGTCTGCTGCCGGGATTGCAGGCTTAATAAAAGTAGCATTGTCATTAAAAAATCATACCCTTGTACCTAATCTTCATTTTGAAAAACCAAACCCATTTATCCCATTTAATGAATTACCGCTAAAAGTTCAGGCTTCTTTAGAAGATTGGCCTAGATTAGAAGATGGTGCTATTGCTGGGGTTAGTTCTTTTGGTTTTGGTGGAACAAATGCTCATATTGTATTAGAAGAGTTTCCACTCCCCATAGAAGCTAAAGAATTTAATAAAGAGCAAAAATCAAAAGTAAGCTTGTTGCTAATATCAGGAAAAAGTAAAGAAGCCTTAAAATCTCAAGCTGCTCAATATGCTCAACATATAGAAACAAATCCTGAGCAGACACTAGAAGATATTTGTTATACTGCTGCAAATTATAGAACGCACTTTCAGCATAGAGCAGCCATTCTAGTTAGAAATAGAGAGCAATTAATTAAGACATTAAAAGAGTTCTCTGAAACCTTATCAAATCCATTAGTAGCCACAGAAGAAGCCACAACAAAAAATGCAAAAGTAGTATTTATCTACCCAGGGCAAGGCTCACAATGGCTTGGAATGGGCAAAGAACTGCTAGAGAGTTCTGTTTTCCATAAAGCTATAGAACAATGTGATAAAGCAATAAAAAAAGAAGCTAACTTTTCAGTAATAGAAGAACTCTTAGCACCAAAAGACAAATCACGCTTAGATAAAATAGACGTAGTCCAACCAGTACTTTTTGCAATGGCGGTGGCTATTACAGCTATTTGGAACGACTTTGGTATAAAACCAGATGTGGTAGTTGGACATTCTCAAGGTGAAGTAGTTGCTGCTTATATCTCTGGGATTCTTACTTTAGAAGATGCAGTAAAGCTTGTATGTAGTCGTAGCAGAGTAGTAAAACAGCTTTCAGGCCAAGGCTTGATGGCTTTGCTTGAACTCAATACTACTCAAACTAAAGAAAGGTTATCCAAAGCTTCTTATGAAGGAAAAATATCAATAGCAGCAAGTAATAGCCCTAGTCAAACTATTGTTTCTGGTGAAACTCTAGCTATTGAAAAATTATTAACAGAACTAGAAGAAGAAAAAGTGTTTGCTCGTAAAATCCAAGTTGATTATGCTTCTCACTCTCCTCAAATTGACTCTATTAAAGACCAACTTATTGCTGAGATAAAAGAAATAAAACATAGCCCAAGTAAAATAGACTTTATTTCTACAGTAACAGCCAGCCTCATAGAAGGAGAGAAATTAACACCTGAGTATTGGTATCTTAACTTACGACAGCCAGTAAGATTTGGTGAAGTCATAGAAAACTTATGGAAAAGTAGCGAATATGTGATGATAGAACAAAGCCCTCATCCTTTGCTTAGTTTATCCATTGAAGCGCTCAGAAAAGAATTTCAAGCAATAGGTGGTGTAGTTGGTTCGCTTAAGAGAGAACAACCTCAACTAGAATCTATTATTTTATCTTTAGGCTTAACTCACTGCCTTGGTGTAAGTTTAGATTGGTCAAGTCTCTTAACAGGTAAATATGTTGATTTACCAACATATCCTTTTCAACGTCAAAGCTACTGGTTTGATAAATCTCTTAAAACTCAACATTCAAGAGGTATTGAGCGGCTTCTCTATAATCTTAGCTGGAATTTAATAGACGTGCCTGCTTCTAATAAAAATGCTAAAGATACTTGGTTAATATTTTGTGATAAAACAGGGGTAACTAAAGAGTTAATAGAAAGCTTACACACTGATGGAAAACAAACAGTACTTGTAAAAATAAGTGATAAATTTATTGAAGAAAAAGAAAATACATTCTATATCAACCCAAATTCAATTGATGATTATTTTAAGTTGTTTCAAGTACTTGAAGGTAAAAACATAACAATAAATAGTTTGATCTATTTGTGGCCTATTAACTTAAATATAGAAACCCAATTTAGCAAAATATTTACAGAGGAAATATTACCTTTACTTAATTTACTTAATGTAATTTCAAGCAAAAACATATTACTAAAATTATGTTTGGTAACTCGTGGTGCCCAATCAATCAAAGCAACTGAGAAGGTTTCACCTATACAAAACATATTTTGGGGGCTGGCAAGAGTTTTAGCTTGGGAACACCCCAGTCTATTTTGTCGATTAATTGATTTAAGTGCTGAAATTACTAGTAGTGGGTTTAAGAAAACTCTCCCTTTATTTAAGGCTGTTTGTGATTGGTCAGAACTTGAACCTGAACTAGTACTAAGAGATAACTCCATTTATATATCAAGATTACAACCTTATAACTATTTATCTAGAAAAGAATCTTTATCTATACAAATAAACTCAAGTTATCTTATTAGTGGCGGAACAGGTTCTTTAGGTCTTGCTTTAGCCAAGGATTTAGTAAATCGTGGCGCTAGATCGTTGGTTTTATTAAGCCGTCATGGGATTACTAACAACAATCAGCAAGTAATTATTGATGAGCTTTGCAAAGCAGGTGCAGTTGTTTGGACTCCAAAAATTGATGTTTCAGACAAGGAAAAACTAGAGTTACTTTTTGCACAAATAAGTAGTGAGCTTCCTCCATTAAAAGGAATAGTTCATGCGGCTGGTGCTGTTAAACAATGCTCTCTACTTGAATTAACAGAAGAAAATTGGCTTGAGAACACTAAAGCCAAAGTAGAAGGAGCAATAAATTTACATCAGCTTAGTTTAGAAATGGAGCTAGACTTTTTGGTGATGTATTCCTCTGCTTCAGCTTGGTTAGGGCTAAGGCAAACATCTGCTTATGCTGCTGCTAATGCTTTTCTAGATGCTTTAGCTTTTGAGCGTCGTTCTCAAGGCCGCACTGCTTTAAGCATAGCCTGGGGTGCTTGGAGAGGTGAAGGTATGGCTAGCCAAAGCTCACTTACTGAGTCTTTAGCAACTAACTTTGGCATAGGCTCATTTTCTATTAAAGAGGGCTTAAAAGTTCTAGAACAAGTAGGTTTGTCTCAACAAACGATACTAGGAGTATTACCTTATAATTGGCAGCTTTACTATAAACTTTTGTCCCCATCCCAACAAAAATTATTAGCACAATTAATTGACACAGAAAAGAAAGCTGAAATTTTAAAAAACTCCTCCCAACAAAAACAACAATATCAGTCAACGCTAGGGCATTTACCATTAAATGAAAGAAAGCTTGAATTAACCCAACTTGTTAGAGAACAAATTTCTAAATTATTAGGGACATCAAAGAGTGATGTAGAACTTAAGAGAGGTTTTGCTGAACAAGGGCTTGATTCTTTAATGGCAACACAGTTGCGCCTGCAATTACAACAAGCTTTGGACATATCGCTTCCAAGCACAATAGCATTTGAATATCCAAATGTAGAAAAATTAAGCAATTATTTGTTTAATCAAATTTTTAGCCTTGAAAGTAAAGATAAGCAAGAAAGGCAAATAGTTTTTGGTGATAAGCAAGAGCCAATAGCAATAGTAGGGGCGGCTTGCCGATTTCCAGGAGGAGTTAAAGATTTAGACAGCTTTTGGAGGCTACTAGAACAAGGACAAGATGCTGTAACAGAGATACCTCAAGAAAGATGGAAAATAGAAGGGTTTTATGATCCAGACCCAAAAAAACAATCAACGAGCTATTCAAAATGGGGAGCTTTTCTTGATGATGTAAAAGGTTTTGATGCTAGCTTTTTCCATATCTCTCCCCGCGAAGCTAAAGCTTTAGATCCTCAACAAAGACTTTTACTAGAAGTAAGCTGGGAAGCCCTTGAGAATGCTAATATTATTGCAAACACCTTACGCAATAGCCTTACAGGAATTTTTATAGGATTGACTTCTAGTAGCTATGCTAGTTTTTCTAGCCAAGACCAAGAAATAAAAACTTATGCTCTAACAGGAAATCAACCATCATTTTTAGCAGGAAGAATTGCTTATACTTTAGGTCTGCAAGGCCCCGCTTTAGCAATAGATACAGCTTGTTCCTCTTCCTTGGTGTCCCTACATTTAGCTTGTCAATCTCTTAATAACTATGAATGTGACACAGCCTTAGCAGGTGGTGTAAGCCTTATACTTTCAGAAGAATCCTATAAAATACTTTCTGCTATAAAAGCCCTTTCGCCAACAGGACGTTGCCATACATTTTCAAATAAAGCAGACGGATATACTCGGGGCGAGGGTTGTGGAATGGTTGTATTAAAACGTCTATCTGATGCTCAAAAAGCAGGAGATAATATCTTAGCGCTAATAAAATCTTCAGCAATAAATCATGATGGAGCTAGCAGTGGGTTAACTGTTCCTAATGGTCTAGCTCAACAATCTGTAATAAGTGAAGCTCTAAGAAAAGCTAAACTTTCTCCTTCTGAAATTGATTATTTAGAATGTCATGGAACAGGAACAGAACTAGGAGATCCTATAGAAGTACAAGCTGCCGCCTCAGTATATGCTAAAGAGCGACTTAAGGAAAATCCATTATTAATTGGTACAGTTAAAACTAATATAGGCCACCTAGAAGCAGCATCAGGGATAGCTGGGCTTATAAAAGTAGCTCTATCACTCCAACATGAGAAATTGCCTCGCAGTCTACATTTTATAGAACCCAGCCCCTATATTAATTGGGAAGAACTGCCTATTAAGGTTAATGCTCAAGAAAAAATTTGGCAAAAGAATGGAAGACCTAGATTTGCTGCTATAAGCGCTTTTGGTCTTAGTGGAACAAATGCTCATGTAATATTAGAAGAAAGCCCAGAAATACAAAAAAAAGATAAAGATAAACAACCAATAGGAAAATTCCTATTATTATCAGGGCAAACAGAAGAAGCATTAAAAGCACAAGTAGAAAGTTATGCAGAATATATAGAAAAGCATCCAAATATAGACTTAAGAGATATAGGTCATACTGCAACCTATAGAACACACTTTGCTCATAGACTATCAATAGAAATAACAGAAAGAGCAGAGCTAATAAAGCAATTAAAAGGATATGTTAGCTATGATTACTCAACACTAGCTCACACAGGGTTAGCAAACTTAGAAGAACCTAAAATAGCATTTCTATTTACAGGTCAAGGCGCTCAATACGTAGGAATGGCAAAAGGTCTTTATGAGAGAGAACCTATATTTAGAGAAACATTAAATAAATGTTTAGAAATAGTTAATCCATTACTTAATCACTCATTATTAGAAATAATATTTGCCGAAGAAGGTAGCAAGCTAGCAAGTTTACTAGATCAGACTGAATACACCCAAGTAGCTCTATTTATAGTAGAGTATTCTCTATATCAAATGTGGCGAGCATTTGGAGTTATTCCAAGTGCATTATTAGGACATAGTATAGGGGAGCTTGTAGCTGCCGTCTGTGCAGGTGTATTTTCATTGGAAGATGGCTTAAAGCTTTCAGTAGAACGCGGAAGGCTAATGAGTAGCGTTGAAAACGGTTCTATGCTCTCTTTAGAGCTTGATGAAGAGAAAACTTTAGAATTAATAAAACCTTTCTCAAAAATATCAATAGCAGGAATAAACTCACCTAATCAAACAGTTATTTCTGGTCAAAGCGATGAAGTAGACTCTTTTATTAAAACTTTAGAAAAAGAGTCTATAAAATATAAAAAGCTGAAAGTATCACATGCTTTTCATTCACAGATGATGGAGCCTATTCTTGAGGATTTTGAAAAAGAAGTAAGAAAGATTAAGCTAAATAGTCCCTCTATTCCTATAGCCTCTAATTTAACTGGTAAAATAGAAAAAGAATGTTTTACCAAACCTAGCTATTGGGCTAAGCAAATCAGACAAAGTGTTAGGTTTAAGCCTGCTATTATTTCTTTAGTCGATTATGGTATCACTACTTTTATTGAACTTGGCCCTCAACCTACATTATGCGCTTTAGGACAAATGTCTGTAAGTAATACTAAAGAAACAGTTACTTGGCATCCATCAATAAAACAAAACCATTGTGATTTAAATATACTTAATGAAACATTTTGTAAGCTCTATTTATCTGGAGTTGAGCTAAACTGGGCTACTATTTTACCAGGAAAGCGGGTTCAGCTACCTACTTATCAATTTCAGAGACAGCACTATTGGTTAGAGCCTACTCGTTTAAGAAAAGCAATTCAAAGCAGTGGCACTTATGCGCTAAGTGGTGAACGTATTATGCTGCCTGATGGGCGTTTGGTTTATCGCTTAGAAGTGGGGCCATCTATTCAGCCTTATCTTGAAGATCATAAAGTTTATAACACAATTGTTGTGCCTGGTGCCTTTTATTTATCGGTGCTATTAGCTGTAGGTGATGCTTGTTGGCCTGATAGCGCAATTGAATTAAATGATGTTCAATTTATTTGTCCTTTGACCTTTGCTGATACTAAAGGCGAGACTACACTTTTTACCCAACTTGATCCAGAAACAGAAGATTCTTATCAAGTTACTTTGACTACACAAAATGAGAAAGACGAATGGAACACTCATGCTAGAGCAAAACTTTCTTTATTAAAAAAATATACTTTACCAGAGCAAAACACTAACCAACTGTTCAAAACCTCGCAAACAGCAGATTTTCTAGAACCTTTACTTGATAAGTGGCAAATAGGATGGGGCAAGCAATGGTGGTGGATAGAGAATGCTACAAAAATTGCTAATCAATTAGCCTATGGGCATTTTAAAGCACCAAGAGAAGTACCAATAGATTCACCTATTCCAGCAGGGCTTATTGATAATAGTTTTGCTTTAGAAGTTCCAGCCACCTCTAAGCAAGATGACACATTTGTGCCTAGACTACCTTTTGCAATAAAAAGCTTAGAGTGGTATGGCAGTAAAAACCTTGCAGTAGCAGCACAGTTACACCTTATCTCTCAAACTGAAGATTCAAGCCAAAGTAATATTGTTTATTGGGATGAAAACGGCCAAGCGCTAGCTTTAATAAAAAACTACATTACCCAAAAAGCTCCTATTGAAAAGTTTTTACCAAAACCAGAGATTAATAATTTTTATAAAGTGGATTGGATAGCTTTACCAAAACCCCAAAATTCAAAAGCTAAAGAAACTGTTGTAGTAGGGGAAATTACTTTGGCTAAAGAATTAAACTTCAACTATTTTAATGATCTAGAAAGTTTATTTGCCTACACAGTTAAAAACCCTATTCCACAAAGAATTATTATGCAAATAAGTGTCTTAGAAGACACAGAACTTCCATTACAAGCAAGTACAAACACAGAAAGGGTTTTAGCTCAGGCTCAAGATTTACTATCTAAAAGAGAGTTTACAAAAACAGAACTAATTTGGTTAACAAAAGGTGCTATAGATACAGGATTTGATCAGGACTTAGAGCTTTCATTAGCTCCAATATGGGGGTTAATTAGAAGTATTCGTAATGAATACCCTGATTGGTCTATTCGCCTGATTGATAATAGTTCATCTAATACTGCACTTTTGCAAAAAGCAATAAATGTTACTGGAGAACCAGAAATAGCTCTCTGTAATGACTTAATTCTTGTTCCTAGGCTTAAGCCAGTTGAGCAGTTACCAATAACATCACCAAATCCCATTAATCCCACTGCAACAGTCTTAATAACAGGCGGAACAGGCGAGATAGGTAGCTTGGTAGCAATACACCTAGCAAAAGAACATAAAGTAAAAAATTTGATTTTAGTATCAAGAAAAGGATTAAATGACCAAGAAGCAATAAACTTAAAAACAGAATTAGAAGACATAGGTACAAGCGTTAATATTTTCTCTTGTGATATAGCCAATAAAAACCAACTTTCAAATGTAATTAACTCGATATCAAAAGAATCTCCATTAAAAGGCGTAATTCATTGTGCTGGAGTAGTTAGCGATGATACCACTACAAACATGAATCACAAGAAATTAAGTAGTGTATTCTCTTCTAAAGTTTTGGGTACATGGAATTTACATTTACTTACAAAAGGTAAAAATCTTGATTTCTTTATTATGTTTTCGTCTTTATCAGGAGTAATTGGTGCAGCAGGGCAAAGTAATTATAGTGCTGCCAATACTTTTCTAGATGTTTTGGCTGCTTATCGGCAAAAACAAGGATTAGTGGCTCAAAGTCTTGCTTGGGGCTTATGGGAACAAAAATCTAGAGGAATGGCTTCTAATCTTTCGGTTCTAGATTTAGCAAGAATTAATCGGCAAGGAATATTTGCTCTTACTAAAGAAGAGGGTCTAGAGCTTCTAGATAAAGCAATGTACCAGCCAACAGCTTTACTTATTCCCGCTCGCCTAAGTTTACAGAGTAAAGATATATCAAACTTAAGTATCTTAAGAGACTTAGTTAAAATAAGTTTGCCTTCTAGAAAAGCTAGTAGAGCGCTTAGTACAACTAATTCTTTGAAACAAAGAATTAATGCGTTGCCAGAAAATAAAAGATTTTCCTCAATTTTATCCATTGTTTCAACAGAAATTGCATCAATATTAAATTTACCTGACGCTACAGAATTATCCGCTACAAAACCCCTTAGAGAATTAGGCTTAGATTCATTACTAGCCATTGAGATTCGCAATGGTTTATCTGCAATGTTTGAAGCAGAATTTCCTGCTGCGCTACTTTTTAATTATCCTTCTGCTTTTGCTCTTACTGAGCATATTTATGAGAGCCTTTTTAAGGTAGTTGAACCGCTTTATACAAACTCGCTACCTCAACATCAAATAAATAGCCTTAATTCAAAGCTACAAGAGCCAATAGCAATAATTTCAATGGCTTGTAGGTTGCCAGGCAATGTTTCTAGCCCTGAAGATTATTGGCAACTATTAAAAGAAGAAAGAGATGCAATAGAAGAATTTCCAGCTAAGCGATGGGATATAGACTCTTTATATGATCCAGACCCAGATAAAGCAGGTAAAACTTATTGTAAAGAAGGAGGATTCTTAAAGGATATAGACCAATTTGATGCTGCTTTCTTTGGTATAGCTCCTAGAGAAGCTGTTTCAATGGATCCGCAACAGCGCTTTGTTCTAGAGATTGTTTGGGAAGCTTTAGAGCGAGGAGGTATCAAACCCAGTTCTTTATCTAAAACAGTTACAGGAGTTTATATGGGTTCTATGGGTTCTGATTATGGTACTACTCAAGACTTAGAAAATTATGAAGGCTATAATGCCACAGGTCGTGCTGGCAGTGTTATTTCTGGCAGAGTTGCTTATATATTGGGGCTGCAAGGGCCAGCTATTACTGTAGATACAGCTTGCTCTTCATCACTTGTAGCACTACATCTAGCTTGTCAAGCGCTAAGGCTTGATGAATGTGAAATGGCTATTTGTGGCGGGGTACAGCTTATGGCTACACCTTCAATGTTTGTTGAATTTAGCCGACTCAAAGCACTTGCAGCAGATGGTCGTTGTAAAAGCTTTTCAGCACAAGCAGATGGAGCAGCTTGGAGTGAAGGATGTGGAATATTAGTACTAAAACGACTTTCTGATGCTCAAAAAGATAGAGACAATGTATTAGCAGTAATAAAAGGAACCGCTATTAACCAAGATGGCCGTAGCCAAGGTTTAACTGCTCCTAATGGCCTTTCCCAGCAAAGATTAATTAATAAAACCCTACAGCTTTCCAATCTTAAACCAGAAGATATAGACGCAATAGAAGCACATGGAACAGGAACAACACTTGGCGATCCTATTGAAGCTACTTCACTTGCTGAAGTATTTTCATCAAGTAGGCTAGAGGGTAAACCTCTTTATTTAGGCTCATCCAAGTCTAATCTTGGGCATTCTCAAGCAGCAGCAGGCGTTGCTGGTATTATAAAAATGGTATTAGCTCTAGAAAATCAAATGCTGCCAAAAACTCTTTATTCAGAAGCACCAAGCCCGCATATAAAATGGGAAGGAAGCGGTTTAAAGCTTTTAAGTAAAGCAGAAAGCTGGCCTCGTAATTCTAGAGTAAGAAGATGCGGAGTAAGCTCTTTTGGTATTTCTGGCACCAATGCTCATATTATTTTAGAAGAAGCTCCATTACTTAATAATAACGAAGTTAACGAAGTTAAACACCAACTTGGAAAACTACTTTTATTATCAGGGCAAACAGAAGAAGCATTAAAAGCTCAAGCTACTCAATATGCAAAATATATAGAAAACCATGCAGAACATAGCTTACTAGATATATGTCATAGCGCTGCTTTGTATAGAACTCACTTTTCATATAGGGCATCAGTGCTAGTTAGGGATAGAGACCAAATATTAGAAACACTAAAAGAGTTTGCAGAAAAAGGTAGTAGCTCGTTAATAAGTAAAGCACAAGTAACCGTAGAAAACCCTAAAATAGTATTTGTCTATCCAGGCCAAGGCTCTCAATGGCTTGGAATGGGACAAGAACTTTTTGCTATTTCAGACGCTTTTCGTAACTCTATAGAAAAAAGCGATGAAGTAATAAAAAAAGAAGCAAACTTTTCAGTAATAGAAGAACTTTTAGCAACAAAAGAAAATTCTCGCTTAGATGACATAGAAGTAGTTCAACCCATTCTCTTTACAATGGCTGTAGCTATTACCGCTTTGTGGGAGGAATTAGGAATAAAAGCTGATGTAGTAGTTGGTCACTCACAAGGAGAAGTCGTTGCTGCTTATATTTCTGGCATCCTTACTTTGGAAGACGCTGTAAAAGTTGTTTGTCGTCGTAGCCGTATTGTTAAACAAATAACAGGGCTTGGTTTAATGGCTATGCTTGAACTTACTACAGCCCAAACTCAAACGTTGATATCTAAAGATTGTTATAAAGGGAAAATATCAATAGCTGTAAGTAATAGCCCTAGTCAAACAGTTGTTTCTGGTGAAACCAAAGCTATTGAAGAGCTTCTAATAGAACTAGAAAAAGAAAAAATATTTGCTCGTAAAATCCAAGTTGATTATGCTTCTCACTCTCCTCAAATTGAAACCTTAAAAACCCAAATAATAGAAGAGCTTCAGTGTATAGCCCCCAAGGCTGCAAAAATAGAGTTTATCTCTACTGTCACCCAAGAAAAATTACAAGGTGAAGAACTAAATAATGAGTATTGGTATAGAAATTTAAGAGAGCCTGTAAATTTTGCAAAAGTAATAGAAAAGCTTTGGGCTGGTGGTCAATGTGTGATGATAGAACAAAGCCCTCATCCTTTGCTTACTTTGTCTATGGAGGAAATAAGAAAGCAACTTTCAGCAAAAGGTGCAGTTGTTAATTCACTTAAGAGAGAACAACCTCAACTAGAAACTATTTTATTATCGCTAGGAGCAATACATTGCTCAGGGGTAGAAGTAAATTGGGTAAATTTATTATCAGGTAAATATGTGGACATACCAACATATCCATTCCAGAGACAAAGATACTGGCTAGAAAGCGATAAAGAAAAAATAACAGATATAAGCACAATCGGATTAACATCAGCCCAACATCCACTCTTAGGCGCAACAACCCAGTTAGCAGAAGGAGGACATTTATTTACAGCACTTTTGTCACTTAAAGAACACGCTTGGTTATCTGATCATCAAGTTTTTAATACAGTAGTGTTTCCTGCAACAGCTTATCTTGAACTAGCTTGGAGAGCATTAGAAGTTTTAGGAGCAACCTCTTTATCTCAACTAACTTTGATGTCTCCTATAGTACTTAAAAAAGATTCCTCTACTCAACTCCAACTAAAAATAAACAAAGCTGATGAACAAGGAAGTTTAGTTTTTTATAGTAGAAAAGAGTCTGAGTCTAATGATAGCAATTGGATAGAAAACTCCACAGGTTTATTTAGTGTCTCTAATAGCACAGACATAGATAAAGAAGAAATAAAAGAGTTAGAAGCCTGGCCGCCAAAGGGGTTTCAAGCTTTAACTGTGGAAGGAGTTTATTCTAAGTTAGAAGAAATCGGATTAAATTATGGCTCTACATTTCAATGCTTAAAAGAGGTTTATCGCAATAACCAAACAGTTTATGCAAAAGTAGAATTATCTGATGAACAAGCTAAAGAAGCAGAAAAATATGCTATTCATCCTGCACTACTAGATTCTGCACTACACTCTATTTTCTTTTTATATCAAGAAACAGATAAACAAAGTGTAAGATTACCATTTGAAATAAATGGAGCAACCCTTTATACAAAAGGAGCTAAAGAGCTTTATGCACGTTTAGCATTAAAGAATGAAGAAACAGTAGAAATAAGCCTATATGACACTGAGGGCTTATTAGTGGCTAATATTAAAGAGTTAGTTCTAAGAACCGCTTCAGCAGAGCAAATAAAGCAAGCCACAACAGAAGAAATAGAACATCTTTACAAACTACAGTGGCGGCCTATTGATGTTAAAGAAAAGACAAATAAGCTTGAAGATGCTGTAGTAATAGGTAACTCAACCTTAGCTCAAGCTTTGAATGTGCCTTTATTTGAAAATATTCAAAAATTACTTTCAATTACACCTACACCAAAACACATAATAATAGATACAACTAGCCTTTCAACACAAAGCAATGAGCATTTAGCAAACACTACTATAGAAAATACACAACTAGCTTTAGAACAAATTCAAACACTATTAAAAGAAGAAAAATTATTTCAAAGCGAGCTTGTATGGATTACTAAACAAGCAATATCAACAGGTGTTGATGATGAAATCCTAGATTTACCTCATTCTTCTATTTGGGGACTCATTCGCAGTGTAAGAAATGAATATGTTAACCGTAAGTTCCATCTTATTGATATTGATACATTTAATAACAATCAACTTTTACTATCTGCCTTAGCCGTACTAGCTGAGCAATCAGAGACAGAACTAGCGATTCGTGGAAAATTTATACTAGCGCCTAGACTTTCCTCAATTAAACAGGAAGTGGAAAAACTATCTATTCCAAACCTAAAATCGCCTTGGTGTTTTTCGCTAGAACAAGCAGGAGCAATAGAAAAACTCCAAATAACAGACTCACCTCAAGGGCAACTACCTTTAGGAGAACAAGAAGTAAGAATAAAAGTAAAAGCTTTAGGTATAAACTTTCTAGACGTAGTTCGTACTTTAGGTATGGTATCAATAAAGGACAGACCTTTACTTGCTGAGGCTAGCGGCATAATTGTTGAAGTTGGAACTTTAGTAAAAGGATTTGCTGTAGGTGATAGAGTTATGGGTTTACTTAACTCTAATGGTGGATCTATAGCTATTGCAAATAGTAAATTTATCTGCAAAACCCCAGAAAACCTTTCTTATCAAGAAGCAGCAACTATTCCTGTAGCTTTTATAACCGCTTATTATGCACTCTTTGACTTAGGAAAGCTAAAAGCAGGAGAAAAAATCCTTATACATGCGGGCACAGGCGCAACAGGAATGGCCGCAGTCCAACTTGCTAGATTAAAAAATGCAGAAGTATTTGTTACAGCTAGTCCAAGTAAGTGGAAAGTCCTTTTAGATCAAGGTTTTGATAAGTCTCACATCTCATCATCTAGAGATTTAGATTTTGAGGCTCATTTCCTTAAACAAACAGATTTTGAAGGAATGGATTTAGTACTAAATAGCCTTGCTAAAGACTTTGTAGATGCTTCACTAAGACTTCTTCCAAGAGGCGGACGTTTTCTTGAGATGGGTAAAACAGATATTCGTGATAGTAAAGCTATTGCAGATAAATATTTAGGTGTTAAATATCAAGCTTTAGACTCGCTATATGCAGGCATAGATAGAACTGTTGAAATATTAGAGGACTTAATTAGATTATTTCAAGAAGGGCAGCTTAAACCGCTTCCTTATAAAACATATGATGCAAGAGAAGCACATTTTGCATTTAGACATATGGCTAATGCTCATCATATTGGAAAACTACTCTTACTTCCTCCTCATCCTTTAGAGCTAAACGGTACGGTTTTAATTACAGGTGGAACAGGAGAGTTAGGCTCTTTATTTGCCCAGCATCTAGTAAAAGAATATGGGGCAAAAGACCTCCTACTAATATCAAATAGAGGACTTAATGCCCCACTAGCATTACAAACAAAAATTACTTTAGAGCAATTAGGTGCTAATGTAGAGATAAAAGCTTGTGATGTTACAGATTTAGATTCCTTAAAGAAGCTAATAAACGACTTACCAGCAGATAAACCCTTAAAAGCAATAATACATGCAGCAGGCACTTTAGACGATGGTCTAGTTTTAGAACAAACTAGAGAGAAATTTACAAAAGTAATGTCTTCCAAAGTGTTAGGAGCTTGGAACTTACACCTACTTACTAAAGATAGAGATTTAGAATTATTTTTAATGTATTCATCGTTTACAGGAATAATAGGAAGCCCTGGACAAAATAATTATGCAGCAGCTAATACTTTTCTAGATGCTTTGGCAGCTTATCGTCAAAAACAGGGCTTAACAGCTCAAAGTCTGGCTTGGAGTTTTTGGCAACAACAAGGCACAGGTATGACCTCTCATCTTGGTAAAGCTGAGTTAGCTAGAATGAAGCGCCAAGGTATAGAAGTTATTAGTCAACAAGAGGGCGTAAGGCTATTTGATAGGTCTATTTCCAAGCCTGATTCTTTACTTATTCCTTCAAAATTTAACTTGTCAAACCTTGCAAAAAATGAGCAACTAGCACCACTTTTTAGCGAAATAGTAAAAAGAAAAGCAATAAGACAAAGCAGAAAATCTAGTACAAATAAAGCATCAAACTTAAAGCACAAGCTAACACCACTGGCTGAAAATCAACGGCTTGAACTACTACTCTCTAATGTTTGTACTGAAATAGCTATGGTGTTGGTTTTACCAAACTCTAATTTAGTTGCAATTGATCGGCCATTAAAGGAACTGGGGCTAGATTCATTAATGGCAGTGGAATTAAGAAATAGGCTCTCTTACCTTTCTGGCTTAGAGTTACCAGCAAGCTTACTCTTTGATTATCCAACCCCTAAAAGCATAACTGACTTTTTATATAACAAGTTATTTCCAGGAACAGAAGAAAATACTTCTTCTGACAAACAACTTCACAAAACTTTAATTCAGGCTATTTCTAATACTTCAATTACTGAGTTAAAAGCTCTAGGAATTTTTGATGAGCTTTGTAAGGTAGCTGGTGATTTTACAGTTAATGATAAAGCTGATGAAATTCAAATAGATGTACAAAACATTGAAAACTTAGAAACTCAAGAAGTAGACCAATTAATTAAAAACATCGTAGGTGAACTAGAACTATTATGATAGACAATACCAGAAAAATACTAAATGATGCTGTAGCTGCTTTGCAGGCAGCAAAAGGTCGAATTAAGAAATTAGAATCAAAACTCAATGAACCTATAGCAATAGTATCAATGGCTTGTAGGTTGCCAGCAGGAGTTAATACTCCTGAAGAGTATTGGAAAATTCTAGAAGAGGGTAAAGATCTAATAGAAGAGTTTCCAAAAGATAGATGGAATGCCCAAGAACTCTATGATCCAAACCCAGAAACAAAAGGAAAAACATATTGTAAAACAGGTGGGTTTTTAAAGGACATTGATAAATTCGACGCTGCTTTTTTTGGTATTTCACCTCGTGAAGCTAATGCAATGGATCCTCAACAAAGGCTTGTGTTAGAAACTACTTGGGAAGCATTAGAAAGAATGGGGATCCTACCATTTAGCTTAAACACAACTAAAACAGGTGTTTATATAGGGGCATTAGGAGCACTTGATAATCAAACGGATTTAGATGCGCTAGATGGTTATGTAGGAACAGGTAAATTAAATAGTGTTATATCAGGCAGAGTAGCTTATACATTGGGGCTTCAAGGGCCAGCTATCACTATAGACACAGCCTGCTCAAGTTCCTTAGTAGCAATACATTTAGCAGTCCAAGGGTTAAGGCTAGGAGACTGTGATCTAGCTCTAGCTGGTGGTGTTACAGTGATGGTAAGCCCAGCCGTCTATGTAGAGTTTAGTCGGTTAAAAGGCTTATCAGTAGATGGTCGTTGTAAAAGTTTTTCTGCAAATGCTGATGGAACAGGTTGGAGCGAAGGGTGTGGAATATTAGTACTAAAACGACTCTCTGATGCTCAAAAAGATAAAGATAACGTATTAGCAGTAATTAAAGGAAGCGCTATTAATCAAGATGGGCGTAGCCAAGGCTTAACTGCTCCTAATGGCCCTTCTCAACAAAGAGTAATACAAAAAGCCTTAGAATTATCAAGCCTAAAACCAGAAGATATAGACGCAATAGAAGCACATGGAACAGGTACAACACTTGGAGATCCTATTGAAGCTACTTCACTTGCTGAAGTATTTTCATCAAGTAGGCAAAAAGGTAAACCCCTTTATTTAGGCTCATCTAAGTCTAATCTTGGTCACTCCCAAGCGGCAGCCGGAGTTACTGGAGTGATGAAGATGGTTTTAGCATTAAATCATCAACTATTACCTAAGACATTACATGCTGAAACATCTAGTCCCCATATTAAATGGGAAGGTAGTGGAATAGAGCTATTAACCAGCACTAGAGACTGGAAGCCAAATCACCAACCAAGAAGATGTGGAATAAGTTCTTTTGGTATTTCTGGCACTAATGCACATATTATTTTAGAAGAAGCACCAATTAATAATAATGATGCCATTAACAATGATACCAATGTAGAAACTAAAATTAGTAACTCTATTGGTAATATACTTTTATTATCAGGCCAAACAGCAGATGCACTAGAAGCACAGGCTGCACAGTTTGCAAAATATATTGCAGAACATCCAGAACATAGCTTGTTAGATATATGTCATAGTGCTGCTTTATATAGAACTCATTTTTCACATAGGCTAGCCCTACAAGCTGATAAAAGAAGCGAGTTAATTGAGCAGTTAAAAGCCTATGCAGATAGAGATGCTTTATCATCAGTAGAGGACTCTGTAGCAAGTTTAAAGCTAGACAAGATAGCCTTTTTATTTACTGGTCAAGGCGCTCAATATGCTGGAATGGCTAAAGAACTTTATCAAAATCATTCTTTGTTTAAAGCAATATTAGATCAATGTGTTAGCATAATTGACCCATTAATAGAGTGCTCAATAAAGGAGTTGATCTTTGCAGAAGCAAATAGCACAGAAGCAGAGCTATTAAATCAAACTGAGTATACTCAACCAGCATTATTTGCTTTGGAATATGCTCTCTATCAATTATGGAACAGTTGGGGAATAAAGCCAGCAGCATTATTAGGTCATAGCATTGGCGAGCTAGTAGCAGCTACTGTTGCTGGAATATTTAGCTTAGAAGATGGCATAAGATTGGCTGTAATTAGAGGGCAATTAATGTCGGCTATGATGCCAGGCTCAATGGTTTCTGTAGATGTTAGCGAACAACAAGCACAAGAATTGATTGCTAAATTTGATGGCAAGCTCTCCATAGCAGGATTAAATGCACCTCTACAGACGGTAATTTCTGGTGAGACTGCTGCTATTAAAGAATTAGTTGAACAATTAAAAAAACAAGCAATTAAGCACAAAGAATTGGTAGTTTCCCGTGCATTCCATTCTCAGATGATGGATAAAGCTGCCTTAGAATTTGAGAAAGTGGTAGCGACAATAGCAAAACACAATCCCAACATTTTTGTAGTTTCTAATCTTACTGGTAAATTAGAACAGGAGTTATTAACAGATTCTAATTACTGGGCTAAGCAAATGCGCGAAGCAGTAAGATTTACTGATGGATTAAAGGCGCTGATGGAATCAGGCATCACTACATTTATTGAATTAGGCCCACACCCTGTCTTAAGTGGCTTAGGCGCTCAAATTAATTCTAATACTCCAACAACAAATCTTAACTTCTATGACTCATTAAAGAAAAATCAATCTGATAGCAATACTTTATCCAACGCCGTTACAGGCTTATGGCTACAAGGTATTGAACTTGATTGGGCACAGCTATTACCAGGTAAACTAGTGGAGATTCCTACTTACCCATTCCAGCGAGAAAGATATTGGATGGAAGTAAAACCTCAACCTTCCATAAGTACTTCTGTTAATCAAGTAAGTGGACAAAAGGTAGATCTTCCTGACGGGCAAATTCTGCATATAGTAGAACTTAGCCCCAAAATACAAACAGAACTCGCTGACCACATTGTCCATAATCAAATTGTACTAGCTGGTGCATATTATCTACCAATGTTGTTGGCTATTGCACAAGTTTATTGGCCTGATCAAGCTATTGAAATAAATGATTTTAAGGTTTTTAGAGCCATTATTTTTGATAGTGTTGATGAAATAGTTAAATTACACATTTTATTACAAGAAGAAGAAAATGGATTTACTGTTAGTATGTCCAGTTTTAGAAAAGAAGAATGGGTAAAACATGCCAAAGCGCATATTTCTGCTTGTAAAGATGTGTCTGATTATTTAATTCCTGATTTAGGTATTGATAACAATTTAGCTGAGCCATCATTATCACTCCAAGAACTTGATGAAGTATTAAAAGCCGTTTCAGTTGATTGGGGAACTAAGTGGTGGGCTATAGAGCAGGCTATAGAAACCCAATCAGGTATTTTAAGCAAATACCATTTGCCAGAACGCCCTAGCTTACCTTTTTCCCCCATAGCCCTCGATAATGCTTTTGGTTCAATCTTTTGGTTGCTACCAAACTCTGGAAAAGAGATAATTGAAAAAGGGATACCTTTCTTACCAATTGCAGTAGATAAGCTGATTTGGTATGGCAGAAAAGGAAAAATCCATTGGGCTGAACATCAATTGACTCAACAATTTCAACTCAGTTCAGAATCCACACAGTCTCAATTAAGTTTATGGGATGAGCATGGTAAACCATTACTGCTTATAACTGGTTTTAGGACACGCCGTGCACCAGTACAACAGTTTTTATCTAAAACTAAGAGCACTTTATATGCGCTAAATTGGCAGATAGTAGATGTAGAATTAGCCAATAATCAATCCACACAATCCATACCTCAAGTTGCTTTAATTGGCAGAAACTTAAACTCTAGTTCAAGTATTAGTCAACTACTAAGCAAGAATATTGAATCAGCCTTGTACTATCAAGATCTAGAGACGTTGTTTAATGCATCTGATAATGGAGTAACACCAGAATTAATAATTACTGAATTTATTAATGAAGGTAGCTCAAATAAACAGCTAGCACATAATACAATAGCTGAAACTCAAGCACTGCTTGCTTTTGTACAAGTCTGGTTAAAAGATAAACGTTTTATATCAACAAAATTGGTCATTATCACTAAACAAGCTATGTTGGTGGGAGATGGTAAACAAGAGCTAGATTTAATACATACACCTATTGCTGGCCTTATAAGCAGTGTACAAAATGAATATCCCAATCGCAATATTCAATTGATTGATATAGATGAAGCCAACAATTGGCCGTTAATCAATACTGTACTTGGAAGCGAATATAAACAGCTTGCTTTAAGAAAAGACCAACTATTTTATCCTTCTTTTAAAGCTGTTGAGCCTAACGTTCAAGAAAAAGCAGAACTAAAATTAAAAGGCACTGTATTAATTACAGGAGGATTAGGCGCATTAGGTAAAGAAGTAGCTAGATATTTAGCAAAAGAGCTATCAGCCAAACATCTGTTATTAGTTTCTCGCCAAGCAACAATCACAACAGGAGTAAATGAGTTCATTAAAGAGTTAGCTGAGTATGGAGCTAATCTAGAAGTAGTTAATTGTGATATTGCTGATTATGAAGCCTTAAAAACCCTCATTGAATCAATACCAGCAGAAAAAGATCTTTGTGGCATTATTCATTGTGCAGGAATTATTGATGATGGGCTGGTATTGCAACAAACAGCCAATAGATTAGAAAAAGTAATGTCGCCCAAGGTTAATGGTGCTTGGAATCTGCACTTTTTAACTAAAAATAAGCAATTAGAAATTTTTGTTCTCTTCTCTTCTTTGGCTGCAACACTAGGTAATCCTGGACAGAGCAATTATGCTGCTGCTAATAGATTTCTAGATGGCTTAGCAGAGTACCGACAGCAACAAGGATTAACAGCACAGAGTTTAGCTTGGACAGCATGGGCTGAAGTAGGAATGGCAGCTAAATTGTCAGCTAAATTGTCAGAGAATGCTCGCTATCAATTGGCTGGACAAGACATTAATGCTTTAAGTACAGCCGAAGCATTAAAACTCTTTAGAGAAGCATTAACTAGACCAGAAGCCGTCCTAATACCTGCACAATTAAATATTGAAAAAGCAAAACGGGCTATAAAAACTTCTCAAAAAGATGTCAAAGCAAAAGAGTTTTCTGTATTAAAATTACAGTTACAAGGATTAAATCCAACACAAAAAGAACAAGCCATCCTAGAAATTATTAGCCAGGAACTAGCATCAGTGCTTGGTATGGCTACCAAAGAGAAGATTGATGTTAACCGCCCATTTACCGAAATGGGATTAGATTCGCTAATGGCTGTTGAGTTAAAAGAGAAGATAAGCAAAAAAATATTCTTAAACCTACCAGCAACCTTAGCCTTTGATTACCCAACATTGAAGCAAGTAGCAGTTTTTATAATTGAAAAGTTGGGTTATGAAAAAGAGGTTGCCAAAAAATCAAAACCGACTTTTAAGAGTAAACAACACACCATAGAACCTGTTGCTATTGTATCAGTAGCATGTCGATTTCCTGGAGAAGTGGAAAGTTTGGAATCCTTTTGGCAACTATTGATTGAAGGCAGAGATGCTATAACTACCGTACCAAAAGAGCGTTGGGATGTAGAGGCATATTTTGATACTGACCCAGAAGTAAAAGGTAAGACTTATGCAAAGTGGGGTGGATTTTTAGGAGATATCCGCGAATTTGATGCTGGATTTTTTGGCATATCACCTAGAGAAGCAGTAAATATCGACCCGCAACAAAGGCTTTTATTAGAAACCTGCTGGGAAGTATTAGAAAATGCGGGCATAGTTGCAGAAGATTTAATGGGAACTAATACAGGTGTATACGTAGGCATCTGCGGTCAAGAATACCTTACCAGAGTAACCGCTGATATTGATTACATAGATGCTTATTCATTATTAGGCACTGTACATAGTGCAGTTGTGGGAAGAATATCATATGTTTTAGGACTTAAAGGGCCTAACTTTCCTGTAGACACTGCTTGTTCCTCGTCACTAGTAGCGCTGCATTTAGCTTGCCAAGCACTAAGACAGGGAGAGTGTGAGAGTGCATTAGTAGGTGGAGTAAATCTAATACTAGAACCTGAAGGACATATTTATTTTTCAAAATTAAAAGCATTGAGCCACCAAGGAAAATGCCAAGCATTTAGTGCTGAAGCAGACGGATATGTTAGAGCAGAAGGATGTGGAATGCTCTACCTTAAAAAACTCAGCGACGCACAAAGAGACGGTAATCCAATACTGGCATTAATTAAAGGTAGTGCAATAAATCAAGATGGCCGTAGCAATGGCCTTACAGCACCAAATGGCCCATCACAACAAGCAGTAATAACAGCAGCATTAACTCAAGCAGGAGTCGATGCGGCAACTGTAAGCTATGTAGAATGTCATGGTACGGGCACGCCACTAGGCGACCCTATAGAAGTAGAATCAATAGGTGCTGTCTATGGAACAGATAGAAAAGAAAATCTATACATAGGCTCAGTAAAGACCAATATAGGCCATACAGAAGGAGCAGCAGGAATTGCAGGAGTAATAAAAGCAATACTTTGTTTACAAGAAAAGCAACTTGTAAAGAGCTTATATTTTAATCAACCAAACCCTCACATTAATTGGCAAGAGTTACCAGTCAAAGTAGCAACCGAGCAGATGGAATGGGTTAAGAATGGCACCCCTAGGAGGGCTGCTGTAAGTTCATTTGGTTTTAGTGGAACAAATGCTCATGTTATTTTAGAAGAAGCACCAGAGCCACAAACACAACACCAAAAAGATAATACAATTTTAAGCCCAAGTATAAACCTACTACTTTTATCAGGAAAGACAGAAGAAAGCTTAAAAACACAAGCATTAAACTATGCTGAACATATTAATAAACATCCTGAACAAGAATTGACAGATATTATTTATAGTGCTGCTAACTCGCGTACCCACTTTGCTGATAGATTGGCAGTTGTATTCCAAAATAGAGAGCAGTTAATAACGTCATTAAATCAGATTGCAACCACAGCAACAGCCCCATTAGCCATAAAAGCAAAAGCTGTAGTATTACCCAAAATAGCATTTATCTATCCAGGACAAGGATCACAATGGTTAGGAATGGGTAAAGAATTATTTCATACTTCTAAAGCATTTCGTAGCGCTATAGAAGAATGTGATAAGTTAATAAAAATAGAATCTGGATTTTCTGTGATTGCTGAATTAATGGCTAATAAAGAGCAATCAAGATTAAACGAAACAGATGTAGTACAACCAGTTTTATTTGCTATGTCAGTTGCATTAACAGCAATGTGGCAGGAGTACGGAGTAAAACCTGATGTGGTAGTTGGACATTCTCAAGGAGAAATAGCCGCTGCCTATATTGCAGGAGCTTTAAGTTTAATAGACGCTGTAAAAATAGTATGCCGTCGTAGTCGCGTAATAAAACAATTTGCCAAACAAGGCTTGATGGCAATGGTAGAACTAACTCTCACTCAAGTTCAAGCTAGAATAAATACACCTGATTACCAAGGAAAGATATCAATTGCAGTAAGTAATAGCGCGTCTCAAACTGTAGTTGCAGGAGAGAGCCAAGCTATTGAAAAACTCTTATTAGAGTTAGCAATAGAACAAATCTTCTGCAAGAAAATTCAAGTAGATTATGCCTCACACTCTCCACAGGTAGAAATAATTAAAGAAGCGTTAATAAATTCTTTAATAGATATAAAACCAGGTTTAGCACAAATAAAATTTATTTCTACCGTAACAACAAAAGAGGTAAATGGTAATGAACTAGATGCCCAATATTGGTATAAAAATTTGAGACAGACAGTTTATTTTGGTCAAGTAGTAGAGCAATTATTTAGAACAGAAAACTACATAATGGTAGAAATAAGTTCACACCCATTATTAACAGTGTCTATGGAGGAAGTAAGAAAACAAGCAAATGGTAAAGGAGCCGTAGTTAGTACATTAAAGAGAGAACAACCCCAATTAGAAAGCTTTTATACTTCATTAGGCGCACTACATTGTAATGGTGCAAATATTGAATGGAAGAAAATATTGCATGGCAAATTTGTTGATATTCCCACTTATGCTTTTGATAGACAACGATTTTGGTTAGAGAGAAAGAGAACAGAAAAAACAAATGTTAGTGTCGCAGGCTTACAATCATTGTCTCATCCCTTACTTTCAGCTATGACAGAATTAGCTGATGGAGAAGGACACATATTTAGTGGCAGACTATCTATTGCAGAACAACCCTGGTTAGCACAACACCTAGTATTTGATACCATTATTATACCTGGGGCTGCTTTAGTAGAATTGGTTTGGGCTGCTGCACAGCAGATCGGAGCAAATACAGTATCAGAATTGATTATAATCTCGCCATTAATATTGAATGAAAAAGTGACGCGGCAGATACAAATTAAAATTTCTCCTAGTGATGTGCAGAATCAACATAATTTTGCTCTATATAGCAGAAATGCAGAGAATGGTATTGAAGGAGGGTGGATTAAACATGCTAATGGATTATTAAATAGCAATACCAATTCTTCAACAACAATGGCTAGAATGTTAAATTGGCCTCCACCTGATAGCAAGTTAATGGATTTAACGAACTTTTATGACAGAATTAAAAGTTCGTTAGATGTAGAATACGGGCCATTATTTCAAGCAGTCAAAGAGATATGGCGTAAAGATAACACAATATTTACTAAATTAGTGTTACCCGCAGAAAATGCGATAAATGCCGAGTATTATGGGGTACATCCTGTTTTATTAGATGCAGCATTACATTCAGGATTTTTTCTATTTGATGAGTCAGAACAGGTTCTGCATTTGCCTTTTGAATGGAGAGGCGCAAAATTGTTTGCTCTAGGTTCAAAAGAAGTCTATGCAAAGATTAGTAGAACAGATGATCTAGAGATATCGCTCTATGATGATTCTTTTGAACCGTTAGCTCATATTGAAAGATTAATAAAAAGAAAGGCTACACGCCAACAAGTAAAAGCCGCAGTAATGGGCGAGATTGATCGTCATTTCTATAACATTAAATGGCAACCAATAAACTTAACTACAACCAACAATCAATTAACATCTGCTGTTATTTTGGGATCATCACAATTAACTAAACGCCTTAATATCAATGCTTTTGATAAGCTAGACGCATTAATAGAGCATATAAATAAGCAAGGTGTGGTTACTCAAACAGTAATTATTGACACTACAGTTATAGAGAATAGCGATAATACCACTGAATCAAATAGGGTAATAAACAATGTCGTAAAAGCCTTAGAACAACTACAAACATTATTAACTAATAAACACTTGCTAGGCAGTGAATTAATCTGGATTACTAGACACGCAATAGCAACGTCATCAGACGATCAATTAACTGATCTTAACTATTCAGCATTATGGGGACTCTTAAGAAGTGCTAGAAATGAGCACCCAGATCGCTTAGTAAGATTAATTGATATTGATGATCAGACTGATGAACAAACACTTATCAATGCATTAAAGGTAAACTCAGAGCCAGAAATAACTGTGCGTAATGGTAGACTGTTAGCACCTCGCCTGATCTCATATCAACATAAATCATCAGTAAATCAACAATATCAGCCTCTTGATAATGGCACAATATTGATTACAGGGGGCACTGGTGAGATTGGTAGTTTAATAGCTAAGCATTTAGTTAATAACTATGGTGCTAAACATCTGTTACTAACATCACGCCAGGGAATGGCAGCCCCTAGAGCAGAAGCACTAAAAGCAGCTTTAGAGCAACAAAATGCAAATGTTGAAATTGCTGCCTGTGACGTGGCAGATTATTCATCAGTTAAATTATTGATTGATTCTATACCTAAAGAGCATCCATTGATTGCAGTAATTCATTGTGCTGGAGCATTAGAAGACGGATTACTTTTGTCACAAAATAACGAAAGCATTAATAAAGTACTCTCTGCAAAAGTAGATGGAGCATGGAATCTACACCAATTAACTAAAGATAAAAAATTAAGTCTATTTGTAATGTTCTCATCAATAGCAGGAATATTAGGCACTGCAAGCCAGTCAAATTATGCCGCTGCCAATACATTTTTAGATACACTGGCAAATTATCGTCGCAGTAAGGCTTTACCTGCACAGAGTTTGGCTTGGGGATTATGGCAACAATCAGGATCGGGTATGACTGCTCATCTTGGTTCATCAGAACTAGCTAGAATGAAGCGTCAAGGGTTAGACGCTATCACTGAAAAAGAAGGTTTATTACTTTTTGATAGAGCAATATCGCTACCAGAACCACTATTGATAGTGGCTAAATTAAGACTAGAAACCCTATCTAAACAAACATCTATTCCTGTTTTGTTAAGTGGAATGATCAAGACAAAAATCTTAAAAACACGAATAGAGAGTTCTCATTCCAAGAGTGTTTTATCCTTAAAAGATAGTTTGAAATCATTATCACAAAATGAGCAGTTAGCTAAACTCCTATCATTAGTTACAAAAGAAGTTGCACATGTCTTGGCATTGCCAGAAAGTTGTTTATTACCAGAAACACCATTTCAAGAATTAGGGCTTGATTCACTGATGGCTGTTGAAACACGTAATCGGCTTTCAACAGCTTTTGCTATAGACTTACCAACAACCTTAATACTACGCTTTCCTACAGCCCAGAGTTTAACCTCAGAATTACTCAAGTTTTTACAATTAGATTTAGTAGAAGATAATGTAAACTCTACAGGCAGTAATCAGACAAAAACAACTATCAGAAAAGTACCGAGAAACCAGACTCTTCCACTCTCATTTTCACAACAACGTATCTGGTTTACTTATCAGCTTGAGCCTAGTAGCCCTTATTACAATTTACCATTTGCACTTAAAATTAATGGAAAATTGCAGGTTGCTGCCTTAGAACAAAGCATTAATGAGATTGTTAATCGGCATGAAATACTTCGTACTACTTATGTGATGACTGATGGTATTGCAAGCCAGATAGTCAAACCAATGGAAGCTCTCTTGATTGAAAAAATAGACCTACAAAACCTTGATCAATATAAGCGCAAGGTTGAAACAGAGCGCTTAATTGCTCAATTAGCAACAGAAAATTTTGATCTAACAGTACTGCCATTAATAAAGATTAAGTTGTTACAATTAGAAGCAACCCAGCACTTATTACTATTAACCACTCATCATATTTCTATGGATGGTTTATCAATTGACTTTTTATTTAGAGAATTAACACAACTTTACCAAGCCTTTAGCCAAAATAAACCATCACCACTACTTGAACTTGAGATTCAGTACGCTGATTATGCTTATTGGGAACGTAATTGGTATACCAATGAAAGGTTCAATAAAGATTTAGGTTATTGGAAACAGCAACTTGAAGGGATAAAGGGACTACAACTTCCTATAGATCGCCCCAAACCAAGTATTCCTAGTAGGCGAGGAGCAACTATTCATTTTAATTTCACCCCAGAACTAGCTAGTAAGTTAAAGAAACTCGCACAAAAAGAGAATGTAACCCTCTACAATATTGTTTTAGCAGCACTCAACGTATTACTTTATCGCTACACCGGTCAGGAAGATATTTGCATTGCTTCAGCATCCGCAAACCGCAATCAGGTACAAGTAGAAACACTTATTGGCTGTTTTATAAATATTTTGATAATACGCAATGATTTGTCAGGAAACCCAAAGTTTTCCGAACTACTACAACGTGTGCGAGACGTAACTTTTGCTGCATTCTCGCATCAAGATTTACCTCTTGAAAAGATCTTTGAGCAGCTTAAATTTGATCGTAATAAAAATGTTTTGCCGCATCAACAGATCGGCTTTAGTTATCAACGGACATTTACTAAAACAGACTGGCAACTTGATAACTTAAGCATGGAACTATCTTTTTCTAACACTGCCACAACTGTAACAGAATTGTTTATCCGTATTACAGAAACAGAAGAAAAGTTACATGGAATGTTGGAATATAGCATCGATTTATTTGATGAAAGCACCATTAAGACAATAATTGACAATTACTTAACAATATTAAATGCTGTTGCTGAATCTCCTGAGCAAAGAATTAGAGCAATACAACTTTTCCATAAGGATATTGCTAATCTCGTTGGAATAAGTACACACATTGAGCAAATATCGCCATTAACCCCAACACAAAGAGATCTTTATTTAGCAAATTTGCTCAATCCAAACAGTACTATTTTTAGTGATGGTATAGTGGTCAGGATAGGAAAGAACGTAAATGTAGCAATTTGGCAACAAGCTATAGAAATGGTAGCAGCCTGCGAGGAAATGACTAAAACCCGATTTACTTTACTCAGAGATGAACCAATACAGTTTATTTCAGAAGTAAGTCAAGTCCCATTTGAATTTATTGATCTTTCTCACAAAACAGATCCTGCCAACATTAAAGAATTTATTACAGGCTTGGTTAAGATTCAATATGATCTCAAAAGTGAATTCCCCTATAAGTTCTACTTAATTAAAGACTTACAAGGGGAATATGTTTCTGTACTGGCTTGGTTCCATATACTGTTTGATGCTTATTCTGTTACATTACTTCTAGAAAAAATTAGCAAAGTTTATGAATCTTTATTAAATGGGCAGCCTCTTACATGTGTTAGCAGTGGGTCTTTCTATAGTTATACTCAAGATATGCTCCCGCAAGTTGATAATAAAGAGACTATAGAATTTTGGTCAGAGCAGGTTAAAACTATAGAACCATTAAGTGCAGCACATAAGACCGGAAAAGCGGCTCAAGCAAGACGGATTCCAGTAATTATAGAAGGAGAAAAGCTAGCCAGTATCAGTAAATATTGTAAATCCGTTGGTTATAGCCTCTCAGTTTACTTTAGAGCGTTGTTTGGACTAGTTTTAGACAAATGGTTTAATCCTACTAATAGTTTTCTTACATACGAAGTAGTTGCTCTAAGGCCAACAGAACATATCAACACAATAGGGTGTATTTATCAAGTAGTGCCTACAATATTTAATAAGGACTTATTTGCTGCAAATACAACAGTTAACCAGTATCTTACCCAAGTTAAGGAGTACAAAAAACAGCTAGGTGCTAAGCAAAACCTTTCTGTTTTTATGCAAAAGCAATTAATTAAAGATGAAGGACTAAAGTTTTATTTTAATTGGTATAACTTCTCTACAGCTAATTTATTATCAAATGATCGTAAAATTGAACATACTAAAACTTTTGCTGAAGATGAAATACACTTTATTATCGATGATCTAAAAAATAGTTTAGAGCTAGTTCTTTTTTATGATGAAAGTTTATTTTATGAAAACAAATTCTTAGAACGAATACTTCATCTTTCAGATCAAATAATTAGTGGAATTAGCAGAATTGGCGAGCTAAGCATTGTGCTTCCTGAAGAACGTAACTGGTTGGTTCAGCAATTAAACTCTAATCCTCTAAATTACCCTAACATAACAACCATTAAACTATTTGAAGAACAAGTAGCAAAAGCACCTGAGGCGATTGCTCTAGTATTTGAAGGTGTAAAACTAACTTACTCACAGCTAAATATTAAAGCAAACCAACTAGCTAACCATTTAATAAAACTTGGTGTTGTCCCTGAAGTGCTAGTAGGGATTTGTGTAGAGCGATCTTTAGAAATGATTATAGGATTACTAGGAATACTAAAGGCGGGTGGGGCTTATGTGCCAATAGATCCTACTTATCCACAAGATAGACAAGCCTTTATTTTAGACGATGCCAAGCTAAACATACTTCTAACACAAGAAAAGCTAGTTGATAAATTGCCTTCAACTACTGCAAAACTTATCTGTTTAGATAGCGATTGGGCAGAGATTTCCAAGCAAAGCTCCAATAACCTCCCCGATATTGTACAACCAGAAAACCTAGCTTATATAATCTACACATCTGGTTCAACTGGTAATCCTAAAGGAGTTATGGTCACTCACTTTAATGTTGCTCGTTTAATGTTAGCAACTAAAGAGTGGTTTAATTTTAATGAAAAGGATGCATGGTCATTATTTCATTCCTATGCATTTGACTTTTCAGTATGGGAAATTTGGGGTGCTCTCGTGTTTGGTGGTAGGCTCGTAATTGTCCCTTATTTAATTAGCCGTAACCCTGAAGATTTCTATCAACTTCTAATTAAAGAACAAGTTACGGTACTTAATCAAACTCCAGCAGCATTTCGTCAATTAATAAAAGTTGATGAGCAAGCAGACCAAGAAAGAGAAAAGCTAAACTTAAAATATGTAATATTTGGAGGGGAAGCATTAGAATTAAATAGTCTAAAACCTTGGTTTGATAGGCATTCAGACAAACAACCTCAGCTTATCAATATGTACGGTATTACTGAAACTACAGTTCACGTTACCTATAGACCATTAACTAAAAATGATACAACACTAGGAAGTGTAATAGGTAAAGCTATTCCTGACCTTCAACTTTTTATTTTTGATAAAGATAAAAAACAAGTCCCTGTTGGAGTCCCTGTTGGAGTAACAGGTGAAATATATGTAGGAGGCTCAGGAGTTGCTCGCGGCTACCTTAATAGGAAAGAGTTAACAGAAGAACGTTTTATTAATCATAGATTGGATAACTCAAACACAACAATAAGGTTATACCGCACAGGAGATCTAGCCAAATATCTTGAAGATGGAGATATAGAATATCTAGGTCGTAATGATAACCAAGTAAAAATTAGAGGCTTTCGTATTGAGTTAGGCGAAATAGAATCTGTGTTAATAGAACACCCCAGTGTAGTGGAATGTATTGTGATTGCTAAAGATGACCAATCTAGTGGGAAAAAGCTAGTTGCTTATATGGTAATTAAGCAATCAGCAAAAGTAACAAGCGCAGAGATAAAAGAAACCTTAAAACAAAAACTGCCAGAATATATGGTGCCAAGCCTTTTCATTAGAATAGATAAATTCCCCTTAACTGCTAATGGAAAAATAGATCATAAAGCTTTAACTAACTTAGCCTTAGAACAAAGCTCTGATTTATCTCCAACACCTTATATAGCTCCTAGAAACTCCATAGAAGAAACGCTAGCAGAAATTTATTCAAACCTTTTAGGTATAGATAAAGTAGGAATAAATGATAACTTTTTTGATATAGGCGGACATTCTTTACTTGCCACTCGTTTGATGGCAAATATTGAAAAACGATTAAGCGTTAAATTGCCACTCTCAATGCTTATTCAATCTGCTACTATTGAGCGGCTTGGTGAATTATTAAAAGAGCCGCACACTCCTGAATGGTCTTCACTTGTTGAAATCCAAAAAGGCAGAACACAAACACCAATTTTTATTGTTCACCCAGCAGGAGGAAATGTACTAGGTTACTTTGAACTTGCCTCCCAACTTGGCAAAGAGCAACCATTCTATGGTTTTCAATCTAATGGCTTAAACGCAGAACAAAAACCACATGAAACGATTGAAGAAATGGCCGCGCATTATATTGAACTAATGAAACAAGTTCAACCTGAAGGGCCATACCAATTAGCAGGTCATTCAATGGGTGGAGTTATAGCTTTTGAAATGGCACAACAGC
The DNA here is from genome assembly GCA_016213785.1 of Acidobacteriota bacterium. Lineage (GTDB taxonomy): Bacteria > Acidobacteriota > Blastocatellia > Chloracidobacteriales > JADJPF01 > JADJPF01. The sequence continues at coordinate 2,069 of JACQZQ010000068.1, read as the reverse complement.
TATTAGCTAAAGACGACGTGGTAGAACTATTAGCTCTTTTTGATAGTTGGGTTCCAACTATGAACAAGCAAAATCCTTTTAAGGGTATTAATATTGATGATTTAAGCGCGTCAGAAGCCGTTTTAGTTGCAAGCACACTCAACTTAAAAAATGATGAAAACTTGAAAGAGCTAATAAATGAAGTAAATCGACTAGATATGGTTAGTCAATTTGAGTGCGTTGATAAGATAAATGATTTGCCTGGTGGTATCGATATATCTCAGAAAGAGCTATTGTTAAGAATCTTTAAAATTAACTGTCATGCTCTCTACAACTATCAGCCCAAAATTTATTCAGGCAAAATTGCTTTCTTCCGCGCTAGTGAAGGGGTTTTAAGCAAAACGTTTGATTTTTCCTCTAGCTGGAATAAACTCTCTAGACAACCTCTTGAATGCTATAATGTAGCTGGCGATCATCAGTCAATGCTAACATCCCCTAGTGTAAAAACACTCGTAAAATATCTAAAGCCTTTAATTGATAAAACAAGAACAAGGCAAAATAGCGTGTAAAAACATATTGTCACAGATTTTGCCAAATTCTCATCCTTTTTAACAAAATATCCAATTGCTTATCCTAATGCACATGGAGGATAAGCAAAAATACCTGTTATTATTTTTAATTGCTCAGCAACTTCTTCTACGTAGGAACCTTCCATCATCTTATGATGGACACCTTTGACAAAATGAACGTCTATTGGTTTAGTAGAGAATTCAGCCCATCCTAATGTTCTATCCTCAAATAGGTTTATTAATTCTCGTGATGCTCTTACACCATGCTCAATCTCTGAGCAGCGGATCAAGGTTATTTTGCCTGGGTAGATTTGAGGCCGATAATTACCAGGAGCATTTATACAACTCTTAAAAACTTGCCAGTATTGAGGGAATTTTTCGATTATGGTGTTAAAAGACAAAATGCTGCTGAATAACGCATGTTGCATCAATACCTCTAGCAATTCTTTTGATGGACAACGGCGAAACTCTTCTTCATTTATTGGTAAACCTGTTAAGTTGACTAAACCTATTACAGACTCAATATTATCTGGTTTCTTTTGGGATAATTCAAAAGTATCAAACATAACAAGTTGTTCTACTTCTTGGCCTTGGTTGTAAAGCTGTTGGGCCATCTCGAATGCAATAATTCCGCCCATAGACCATCCTCCTATGAGATATGGGCCATTTGGCTGCACCTGCCTTAATTCTTTGATATAGCGAGAAGCCATTTGCTCAATAGAAGTATCAGGTTTTATATCAGAAGCTAAACCAGCTGCTTGTAATCCATAGAAAGGTTGATCCTCTCCTAGCAAATATGACAATTGAGAATAACAATAGGCATAGCCTCCAATAGGGTGAACACAGAAAAAAGGTCTGCCTGCACCTTTAGGTTGTATCTCAACTAATGATGACCAATCTTTTTTCACCTCTTTACTATTATGTAAGAGCGAAGGTAGATGTTCTTCTAGAGTGCGATCTAATAGCAGTTTTGCAATATCATTTGGTGCTGGATATTCAAAAACTAAGGTTGCAGGTAGTTCTACCTCACAAAGCATTGAAAGACGTTTTCTCAGCTGCACTGCCATTAAAGAATCCAATCCTAGTTCCTTAAGCGGTTTTTCGGTAGGCACACTGTCAATACTTGATAATGCTAGTACTCTTGCTACTTCTTGCTGAACTATAGAAACCAAAGTAGCTAACTGCTCATTTTCAGGTAATGCTGCTAGTCGCTGCCTTAAATAGCCTTCCTCCTCTTCTATTGATGTTTCTACACTTAACAATGAATGTGCTGGCTCAAGCCCTAGAAAGATAGCATCTTCCTTCCTACCTACTCCCTTTTCTAACCAATATCTATTACGTTGGAATGCATAGGTTGGTAAATTTACAAGCTTACCAGGGAATAGTTTTTCTAAATCAGGTTTTGCACCAAAACAAAAGGCAAGACCAAGGGAAGAGAGGAAAGTTTCTAGTTGAGGTTGTTCTCTTTTAAGGGTTGAAAGAACTGCCCCACGAGCTTGAACTTTTTCTTTGATATCCTCA
>JACQZQ010000067.1 GCA_016213785.1 Acidobacteriota bacterium | reverse complement strand
GTTCACTAATTCAATTTTATACTTTTTCGTTTTCTATTTATATATTCTCTATTATTCACATTTTTACTTGTGTGTTTTATATCAAATATTATATTTACTATTTCTTTTCTTCCTCTTCCTCTTCCTCTTCCTCTTCCTCTTTATTCTCGCTTTCCTGTTACTTTTATTTTTTAGCTACTTTTCACCTAGGGGGCATAACCCTAAGTTCAGCGGCGAGCGAGATCGGCGAGTGTTAACGAGCCGACCTCGCGAGTCCGCTGCAACGTTTGTTCGGCGGCTAATCAAGTCTAAATCTGTAGGTTAAGACACCATTAACAGGAATGGGACGGTTGTTTGACCAAGAAACAACAAAAGTAGTTTTACAAGCAGCAACAATAGCAGTTTCTTGCAACAAAGGATGACCAGACAAAACTTTTGCCTTAATAACCTCACCAGAATTATCAATATCAACTTCAATAACTACATCACCAGATATTTTCTTTTCTTTTGCCTCTTTAGGGTATTGAGGAACTGCCCTAAATAATGGGTTTATTGGAAAACACTGAGATGTACTTACCACTCTAGGAAAGCCACTGTCATTGAAATCCGTTTCTGTTTTATCTTTTATGGTGGTGTTGAGATTACGCTCGGTTTCAGAAATATATTTAACTAAACTTTGCTTAACAAGCTTTGGCTGCTCAATAAGTCTTGATTGAGTTTCTAGATGATCAGTTCTATAACTGACACTTGTTCCTATACAATATCCCACTATGAAAACTACTATATCTTTTATATGTATTTTCATGTTTTTAACCTTTAAGATTTTATTTCTCTTTTGTACTTAGACTCCTTCCCTTTTTTCTTTGTTCCTTCTTTACTTATATTTTACGCGACCTTGTTTTAAGCCGCCGAACCCTAAGTTCAGCGGCGAGGGGGCGTCAAGTGAGCGAAAGCGAACGGACGACCCGAGTCCGCTGCAACGTTTGTTCGGCTCTTTTTTTCTACTTACCTAGGTGTGGCTCTTTTGGAACCAAGCATTATTTATATTTGATTGATTAATAAAGTGTTACACAATTTTGCACTTTTTTTAATATGTCTATAACTTATTGATTCTATTGAGGTGTGGTTCCAAAAGAGCCACACCCACTTACCTAAAACTGAGGTAAAAGAGAATATATAAATCCTATAATTATAGATATAACTAGTCCGGCAAATATACCATTACCTATATCTTTATCAATTAAGAATCTAATTAGTAACCCGATTATAAGTTCTATAAATATTATTACTATTGCTCCAGATAGAAACACAACAAGACCAGCAAATATATCAGGTAACATATATTTTATTAAATAAATGAATAACATTATATTAATAGCTATTGTGCAAATTGTGCTATTTCTTAATGTTTCTGCAGTTTTTAAATAATTTTTTTCCATACAACCTCACAATCCTACACCATAATACCAAATTTTGCTCTCTGGTTTCTTTTTCCCAATCTGCTTAACATTATTTCATAGTTTGCTCATTTTAAAACAAGAAAAAAGTAACAGTTCAAAAGTAATGTTGAGAACTTGTTCATTTCTACCTCTAACCTATTACTTTGCTTTTTCTGGCTAAAAATGGAGATTCATTCAGCATATCTTTTGTATTACTTCTCTTTTTCCTAAATTTAACTCTATCACCTAAGCCAAAGAGCCGAACCCTAAGTTCAGCGGCGAGGGGCAGTCGGCGAGCGAAAGCGAACCGACGTCCCGAGTCCGCTGCAACGTTTGTTCGGCGGCTAAACTAAAACTCGCAATTAGGACAATAAAAAATAGATAAAAGCGTTAAAATAGGAGCACTAAAAGGCAAGACAAAAGAAAAACAACAACCTAAATAATAAGTAACTCTACGATGATAATTAATATCGACAAAAATAGGAAAGCGTTCTGAAAAAACACCAAGAAAATAACAAAAGTTTGCCAATCCCATGAAGAGAATAAAACCAATAAATGAGAATAAAAGTGTAAACAAAGTTATTTCTAATTCAGGAAAATTTGAAGGAAAGCTTGCTAAAATCATTAGATGAAAAAAGAAAGCTAAAATAGAACATATAGCCAAGCCTATATTGTAGTTGAGCCGACGAGACTCCCACCAATCATATGATTTCTTTTGTTTTTCTTCTAAATCTTTCATACCTATTTTTTGCCATACCTTTCTAGTTTTAGCAACAATGCACAGCAATTATACTAAAAAGTAATAGATAAAACTCTGGTTTTAACATTAATAGTTAGTTTTAACAATAACTTATAAAATACGTTAAACTTTTTACTTATACTTATACTATTTTCCTAATTGCCTTTATTTGTAACTACCCTTCTGCCATAAGCCGCCGAACCCTAAGTTCAGCGGCGAGGGTGGCCGGCGAGTGATAACGAGCCGACTACCCGAGTCCGCTGCAACGTTTGTTCGGCGCTAGGTAGAAACAGAACCAAAAAGAAAAAGCTGTTTAACTAAAGGAAACCAAGAGAGACCAACCCAAGAAGTGTTATCAAAAGGAAAAACCCTATAAACAGACCAAGAAGCAGATTCCAAAGTTAAAATCATAGAAGGAGCAGCCATATAATTAGAAGTGTGAATAATAACAGGACATTTTGGAGATTTGGAAACAAGAAAATTCGCAATATCTCTTCCATCTCCAGGATCAAAGCTTTCTCCGTCCTTTTGTCTATTTGGCCCCAAATCGTGATCTAGGCAAATCAAACTTACTTTCTCTAAATTTTTCTCTAGCCAATCTATCATTTCTGGAGCATTGTCAAAAAACTTAAACTCTGTTTCGCTTCCTAGTTCTCTAAGCACACTATTCATAGCGATTTGCCTATTTTCTTCATCTTCTAGTATCGCTATCATCTCTTTCTCCTCTTCTAGCATTTGGATTTATTACTATAACCATCCTTAAATCGGTGTTAGGAAAATCTTCGTTCCCTACATTTCCTTAGGAAGACTATTTTACCCACAAAGCGCCGAACCCTAAGTTCAGCGGCGAGGGGAGAACCGAGTGATAACGAGGGACGACCCGAGTCCGCTGCAACGTTTGTTCGGCATCCGACAATTCAAAAACCCTGTTAGATAAAAAACAAAAAATGATCGCTCAAAACAGGATAAAAAGCAAGCACGATTAAGTAGTATTGTTAAAGACATAACCTGCTGATTAAATCTTGTTTTCACTAACAAAATTATTACTTACATTTTCTTGAAAATACAATACTTGTCACATAGACATATATAAAGTCGAAGACAAGCCGTCGAAGACGGGTTGTCTTTTCTTCCTCTTCTTCTTTCTCTATCTGCTGCATTATCTATAAATTACGCCTTACAAAAAATCATCAGTGTACCTTACTTAAGAATTTGCTACAGGAAACAACTCCATATTTTAGTAGGAGTTAGTTAAAACTGTTGTTTGTCTATTTCTCTTTTTTTATCTTTCACAAGACTGTTTATTCATTTTCTATTACACAAACTATTTCTGTTTAGAATTTCTTTTTCCTACTATTATTGTTATTCAACATTAGTTTCTATTTCACACATTTAACTATTAGTTCTTTTATCTTTTTTTCCCTTTTCTTTCTCATTTTTACGAATATTGTCCCTATTTACTTTTCACCGTTCTGCCTTATAATTCATTTGTTTTGTTATGGTTATGCAGCTTTTTCAGGATGCCGAACCCCAAGTTCAGCGGCGAGGGAAACGGCTTGCGCTTGGGAGCCGATTTCCCGAGTCCGCTGCAACGTTTGTTATGCCCCCTCTGAGGGTCTAACAGATAAAAACCAACACCTAATTAGATTCAGCAAATAACAGCCATATTAAACACAGAATC
>JACQZQ010000065.1 GCA_016213785.1 Acidobacteriota bacterium | reverse complement strand
AGTAGCACCAGTAGCACCAGTAGCACCAGTAGCACCAGTAGCACCAGTAGCACCAGTAGCACCAGTAGCACCAGTAGCACCAGTAGCACCAGTAGCACCAGTAGCACCAGTAGCACCTGTGGCACCTGTGGCACCGACAGCACCAGTAGCTCCAGTAGCGCCAGTAGCACCAGTAGCACCAACAGCGCCAGTAACACCAGTAGCACCAGTAGCGCCAGTAACACCAGTAGCACCAGTAGCACCAGTAGTACCAGTAGCGCCAGTAGCACCAGTAGCACCAGTAGCACCAGTAGCACCAGTAGCACCAGTAGCAGATATATTGAAGTTAACTACAGGAACTTCTTGTTGAGCACTAAGTAAAGCGTAAGAAACTGTGTTTCTTGTTCGAACGCTAACAAGTGCAAGTCCTTGTCCAGCAGTTGCTGGGGTGTTTAAGTTAATTTGTACAGAAAAACCATCACTTGGGACAAATGTTCTTACAGCGCCGTTGTAAGTAATTGTTATTGTTTGTCCAGAAAGTGTGGCAGTAAATTGGTTTGATGTGAAACCTGAAAGAGACGGTGATGTAACTAAAACGGTTGGGTTAACCGATGTCACCGTACCAAGGGCTGTATTAAATGTTAGTAGAAACTGATCGAAGGTTGATATGTTACCAGGGCCACCAGCATTGGTAATGCTAATGATTGCGCTAGTAGTTTTGCCAGTCTGAAGGATACCGGGTTCAACAGTTACATCTGGTATGATGCCTCCAGTTTGCGCATTGGTAGTTAATGGCCATAACGGACATAGCAAGAGGCTCAATAATATACAGAGACTTGCTTTGAGCTTGTGCATCTTTTCCTCCTTAATTTTCTTATTTTTAGTTATGGCTTGCTCTGCTAAGTTTGGACCTTAAAAAAATAGATATGCTTTTAATTTTGCCTATTTATAATACCAAGTTTTTTAAAAAACAAAAGCCTCAATATCTAAATTTTACTTAAAAAAAATTTAATAGGTTTTAATAAAAATATTTGTATCAGCTATATAGTTAAAGATACAAGTATTTGTTAAAAATTAATTAGACAAGTTGTTTTTTTAGAACAAGATGTTTGTTTTAAAAATAAGGAGTTTTAAGAGATATGTTTAAAGATATGCTAGGTTTTTGAAAAAGAGTTTTTACTTAAGAGGAATAAATAGAACCTTTTATCCCTCTTAAATTATCTTAAGAATTATTTAGAGTTTTGAGAATGGTTATTAGGTTCTTCAGCCATTATCTCTATAGTTGTGTCATTTGATAAAAAATCAATGGTTGTATTTTTATTACTACGCTTAGCAAATGTTTCTTGGTAGTGAGTTTCCAGTTCTGAAGCTAGCTCGACTTTTTGTAATCCAGGTAAATTGTAAGGTAGAAGTTTACATAACCTTTTAATTACAGTTTTTTTAGACATTTCATCATAATCTGTCATCCAAGGGCCATTACTGGCACTACGTGATTTAGAACGAATATGGTCTACTTGTTCTTTACTCATAACCACATGCTTTGAAATTCCATTTAGCAATCTTGCTATAGCATAAACAGCTATAAAATTACCCCGCTGCCCTTTAATAGCAGGTTCATGTTCTATATTAGGATTAGAGCCTAGGGTATATTTAAAGCGGTCATTTTCATAAACACATTCTGCATTAACATCTAAAACATAACCACTTTCGATAACTAATTGAATATAACCACGATAACCTATTTGAAGTTTTGCTTCGTTTCCAAAAGGGACAAGCCAAGCAAGCCCTAGTTTGTTAACAGGTAAACCTAAAGTAGCAGCATCGTAGGCAGCTAGGGCTATAGATTCTGGAGTACATCTTTGTAATGAAGGGGAACTAGCAACAGTCGCAATAACGCTGCTAATTTCTTGGTCTACATTACGGTTTTTAGGTAGGGCCTGAACTAACTTCTCACGAAATTTTCCTAGTGTTACTGATAATCTTACTAAAGTTTTTTCATTGTTTGACGCAACTAAAGTGGACATAATTAATCCTTTGTTGTAGGTAAGGTAAGCTATACTATAGTGATTAAGAAAAATAGCTTGATATAATATGTTTAAGCTACTTGTTTGGTTTCAATTAACAGTTGATAGGGCTGTTCTTCTTCAAAATCCCAAAAATGTATTATTTGGTTGTTTTGAGTTGATAAATCAACATATTTAGGGTTAGGTTCATCAGCAATTTCTTGACTAAGTTGGTAGATTTTTTGAAAACTAGCAATGCCTTCTTTATCTAATAATTTTGCCATTTTTTTGCCACCTACTTATTTAGATTTTATTTTAGTTTCACTTAGTAAGAATAGATGCTTTTTAATTGATTTTCCTTTAAGGAAAGTTAAGTTATTTCTATTCGCTTATATTATACTATCTAAAAATAGAAAAACAAATTATTTTGCTAAAATTTCGTTTAATTAATTGTTAAGGTGTATAATTATTTGTGAAAAAAGAGGTTAGTATATTAAGAGAGGGTTTATAGATTTAGCCAAAAAAGAATTAAGCCCTGATAAAAGTAGATCAGGGCTTAATTCTTATACCTAGAAGAAAATATTGGGTTTAAGCTAGTTTTTTAGCAGCATCAGCCATCATTTTACTAATATTTAAGTTATGAGGGCAGGCTAGCTCAGCTTGGCGATAGTCTGTAGCTAAAATAGCATTACGGGCATCAACAGACATTTTAGAATAAAGGCTCTTAGCCATAATAGGGTCTTGATAATTATCATGATACATTAAATAACGTAGAGTATCCCCGATTTTTACAGGAGTAGAAACATGAGGAGAACAAATATTATCGCAACCATGACATACTAGATGGTTAGTTTCTCTAGCATATTCATCTAGGAGTTTACGCTCTACTTCGCTAATTTGATTTTCTAGAGCAGCCATAGCATTTTCTTGGACGATTTGCAAAGAAGGCATATTAGAGCATATTGTATCAATACGACCATCAGACCAAACAGCTTTAAGAGTTGATTGGGCTTGGTTAAAGCCTTTTTCCTTAAAGCCATCTGCTTTAGCTTGGAAAGAAACTCTACCACCTTGAGTTTTCATAGCTACTAGACCGATATTAGCTTTTTTAGCTTTGTCAATTGCGCGATTAAGAGCATCACTATTAACTGAGCGGAAATTATATCTAAACATTACTAAATCAATAAAACCACCTTCAGCCGCAGCTTCTAGGGCTTCTGGCAAGTTTGCAGCATGGCAGGAGAAGCCAAAGAATTTAATTTTCTTTTCTTTCTTTAGTCTTTCGCCAACTTCTTTCCATTCTTTACTTTTAAGCCAGTTAGCACAATCCTTAGGATATTCTCCATCTCCTAGTTGGTGAAGATAATAAGCATCTAAATAATCAGTTTGTAAACTATTTAAGCGTCCATTAATACCTTCTATCATATCAGCAGGGTTTTTAGGATGATATTTGGATACTATAAAAACATCTTTACGGTTGCCTAATTTTTGTAATGTCTTACCTAAGACTACTTCGCTTTGGCCTCCAAGATAGCAATCTGCCACATCAAAATAGTTTATTCCTAGTTCAAGAGCACGAGCCACCATCACAGTATTTAACTCATAGCCACCACCATGAACTAAAATAGGAACAGTGACACCTGTTTTACCTAATACTGCTGTAGGAACTTTCTTGCCTGCTAGCGTATTAGGTGGTTCAAGGGCAGTAGGAGCAGAATTATCTTTAACCTCAACAGATGAATTAGTGTTGTTAGAATCGCTACTGGTGCTACTACAACCAATCATACCAGCAGCACCTAATAAAACGGAATTTTTTAAAAAATTTCTTCGACTGCAATTACTCATAAAATATGTGGCTCCTTAAATATTATTGTTTATTTTTTTCATTTAGATCTCGTACCCAAGCTACAAGATCAAAGTCTTCGTGTATAGAAAGAGATTTTGGAGTGTTTTGGGTTTGTAGTTTAACAGATTTTTCTCCAGATTGTGCAAAATTTGTTGGTAGAATTGGAACAGGTAAAGACTTAGGTAGAGTCTTTTCTACTAGAGTTGTTTTGTTAGTACTACAACCACTTGAGCTACAACCACATCCGCCACCACATCCACCGCTTTGAAGCGCTGCGCCTAGACTACTAATAAATTGGCGTAAACTAGAAGGTTTATTTTCAGCCAAATTATTTTTAGCTGGATTTTGATTATTAATTAAATCTTTATTTTTGTTAGATTTTGGTGTGAGTTGAACAAGCTTAGCAGGTTTACTAGTGCCGCAACCTCCACTACTACAACCACCGCTGCTACAACCACTTTGTTTAGGTAAGTTATGAGTACTAGCAGGTTTACTAGTGCTACAATTACCACTATTGCAACCACCTTTTTTAGCTGAGGGTTTAGTATAAGATTGTGCTAATAGCCCAGCACCTGCAAGTAATGAAGGGTTAAGACTAACTTTCTCTTCACCTGGTAGGTCTATAGCTGCCTGCTTATCTTTATCATTAAGTAATAGTCTTCTGTCAGATTGATTATGGAAACGGGTTTCGCCAACGGCTGTAACATAAACTGCACGTTCATCTAAAACAGGACATTCTTTTTCACAAATCCCACAGCCAATACAACGTTCAGGAACTATAAAAGGCTTATTAAGGGTTACAGTTTTTCCATCAAGACGAGTAATTACTTCATCATAGGTTTCAATTGCTTTTGGAGAGACAGGACAAACTTCTTCACACACAACACAAGGTGTTTCCATTCCCCAAGGTAAACAACGTCCACGATCATAAAATGCTGTTCCTACTTTAACAGGGCCTTGCTCTTTAAAATCACCTAGGCCAAGTTTTTCTTCTATACTAATTTGTTGAATTGCTCCCGTTGGGCAAACATGACCACAGAGTGTGCAATTTAGTTCGCAATAACCTAAACGCATATCCATAATAGGTGTCCATAAGCCTTCTACGCCGCTTTGGAAAAGTGCAGGCTGAAGGACGTTTGTAGGACAAACTCTAATGCATTGATCGCATTTAATACATCGTTTAAGAAATTCTTTTTCTTCTACAGAAGCAGGTGGACGAATTACAGCACGATCAAAAGTCTTATTATTTGTAGTTCCACTCAGTCTAGTTAATGGAAAGAAAAAGACTGCTGCAAGACCAGCAAAGATGCCGCGTCTGATAGGAATTTCTGGAGACTTTACACCTGTTTCTTCTCTAGGCATAAACTTAAAAGAAAGAGCATCATGTGGGCAGTCTTCAATACAATTAAAACACACAAAACATTCGCTTTTTCTTAGAAGTGTATGAGGATCACTTGCTCCTTCACAGCTTTTTAGGCAAAGGTCACAATCAGTACATTTTTTAGGATCTCTATCAATACGCCAAAGAGCAAAACGTGAAAGTGTTCCTAAGGTAGCACCCAGTGGACATAAAACACGGCAAAAGAAACGAGGAATTACTAGGTTCATTCCTACTAAAAATACAAGAATTAATCCTATTAACCAGGCTCCATGATGTTCTTTTTCTTGTACATAAATTAAATTAGTAGGCATATTTACAGCGGGTAGTACCGAAGCTGTAAAAGAGCGGAAAAGTAAACAAATTGGATCAAGTATTCCTATTTGTAAGCTACCAAAAAAAGCAGCAACGATGCAAAAAATCAAGAAATAATACTTAAATTGATAAAGAGGTCTATAGCGATTGGAGTTTATTTTTTGTTGTACATCACGGGTATTAAAAAGCCAGCCAACAAATTGATGGAGAATGCCATAGGGACAAATCCAGTTACAGAAAAATCTTCCCAGTAAAAGAGTTGGAACAAGTAAAATTAAAGACCAAATTAAGCCTTTATAGAGTGTATGAGTGGTTATTGCCGTAGCAATACCAACTAAGGGATCTGCTTCTAAAAATAGAGAAACGGGGTAGCCCTTTAGATAACTAAATTCTGTTACAAAACAAAAAAATAGAAATAGGCTAAAGAAGAAAATTTGCACTAGGATACGAACCGTAGTGATTCTCATAAATGTATGCTTCCTAATAAAAATTTATTTTTATAAAAAGTTGAATTTAAGAGCTTTGGGGTTATGTCTTAAATTAAATTGTTATTTCGCGGAAGTTTTGTTGTTTCCAATTACGATTACCTGCACCACGTTCGTGTGCATAGAGTAGATAAGTAAGTTTCTCTGGATCACGGCCTAGTAAAGTATACCCATAAGCGTCTACACAAACAGGGTCAGTACCAGCTATAACCGTATTACCATCTACGACATCACTCATTCTACCACCTGTTGGGCCGTTGCTCATAAGTATTCTAGTTGCATCTAAAATAACTAAAGTAGGTTTCATCATTAAAGCTAAATCATAGACAATATTGTGTATATCCTGATGGAAACGATTGCGACGGCCTCCTAAGAGTCCATACCAGTTTTTTATTGTCATAGAGGCATGACATAAATTATGGTCTTTTAATGGGGCTACACCGATTACTTTAGTTGCTCTAGCAAAAGGTTTATAGAAAAAAGGCCAAGGTTTTTTTATTGCATAGCTGGGTTTTTGAGGATCGCTTGTGATTGTTAGGTCTTCAAAAGAGTTTGTTTCTGGTAGGAAGAGCTTAGCTCCTGCTTTTAGTGTTGCATCTCGAATACCTGTTTTATAAAAGGCTCCTTCAGGGGCGTTGATAGGGTTATCAGCTACTCTTACTTCTTTGGCTCCTGCTTCAAAACAATATTTAACTACTGCATAAACAACTTCTGGATTAGTCGTTGCCCCTAAAATAGGAGCACGATCAAAAGCAACATTAGGTTTAATTACTACAATATCACCTTTTTTAATAAAATGTTCAAATCCACCTAATTCACCAACTGCCGCTTTTATTAGCTGCATAGGACTACTACCATGAGCTATTGCCATTTTAGGGCTACTAGCTGAAGCTGGCTCAACTGTAAAATTAGGAAGCAGAAGTGGAGGAGGGCCTTGTAGACCAGCATCACCTTTTCTATCCCAAAGTGAAGCCATCCCAAGGGCTGAACCTGTTGCAACTATTCCTGTTGTTGCTAAGCCCTTTATAAGTTGGCGACGGTTAATTTTTGTTATTTGTTCTTGGGCAGAAAGTTGTTCTGGTTTATCGGTTTTTTGGCTCATATAAAAATGCTCCCTGAGAAAAATTTAACTACCTTGTAATTTAGTACAAGGTTTTATTTCTGACTTAACTACTAGCTAACATTTAGTTATTTTAAATCTAAAGAGTGGTAAAAGAATTTTAGACTGTTTTTTTAAATCAGGAAAACCTTTTTATCTTTTCCTCACAAGTTTTGGATAAGTTTTTCCAGAAATTCAAACTTGTTAGAAAATGATAGAAAATAAACCAAAGTTTTACCTTAAAAAAGATAGTTTATTTTTGAAGGCTATTTGTAGACTTAGTTTTACTAATAACAGCTGGACTAAGTGCTTTACCATAAATTAAACGTTCTTTAGATCGACGGATTTTATAAGCTTTAAGTAGTGCTTTTTCTTCTCCATATTTATCTATTGACACCCTAGTTCTTGACATTTGATTAGGGGCAGGGCACCAAGTAATTTCATAAACATTACGGTAGCGGATCTCCCCTTTTTTAGTAATGATTTTTTCTCTTTTGCGATGTAGCCCAATAATTCCAGTAGTCTTATTTGTTGTTTTAGTTACAACTACCCGATCAGTTCTAGGCTTACCTAATTCTTTTTCAGCTTTATTACGAAATTGTAATGCCTTTTGCAATGCTTTTTCTATTCCGCCATAACGCCCATCGCTAAAGAAACGAACTTTTTTTTCACCATTAAAAAAAACTCTAACATACCAACCATAAGTGCGAGACTTTTTACTATCTACTCGACTAATTCCTTTATATTTTACCTGCTTATTAATGTGTGGGTTACTTGGTGTATTAGGAGTTACTTCTTCAGAAATTGTTACTACAAGAGTTTGAGTATTTGCTTTAGTTATCATAAGTAGACTTTTCCCTGTGTACTTCTTAATTTTTTGTGATTTATTTTGGAAATTTTGCTATTGAAGACTATTTTAGGCAATATCCTAGCTACGGGGCACAGATTTGTTAAGAAAAATTTTCACCTACGGAGAGTATTAGTAATTATTTATCTTCGTTAAATTATATGTCGGAAAATAAAATAAGCTAAACTACAGTATATTAAAACAAAACAAGTCTGTAACATACCATAATTTAGCTTTGAGTTTGTGAAGTTAAGCTAAAATTTTAGAAAGAGAGCAAAAAGAGGGCTATTTGATAGAAGAGTCTGTTATTTTACTGAAAGGAAATGTTTTATCAAATTCAGGAGATACTACTTGTTGGCCTTTTTCGTTTATATAACCCCATTTCCCATTGATTTTTACACCACAAAGACCATAGGAAAAATGGTAGGCATCATCAAATTGAGGCTCTATAACAAAATCCCCTTTAGTATCAATAAAGCCTATTTTTCCATTAACTTTTACTTTTGCTACACCTTTATTAAAAGGCCAAGCTTTATCAAATTGAGGTTTAATAACCAGAGTTCCTTTAGTATTAATATATCCCCATTGGCCTTTAAGTAGGACTGCTACTATACCATTCTTAAAGTAGGCAACATCCTTAAATTGAGGTTTTATTACTAAATTACCTTTTTTATCAATAAAGCCAAATTTTCCATTAATTTTTACAGCAGCTAAATCTTCAGAAAAATAATAAATAGTCTCAAAACCTTGTTTAATAAAAGGTTTTCCTTCTCTATCAATAAAATACCATTTTCCATTGATTAGAGCACCAGCTACATTTTCACGAAAATCTATGGATTGCTCAAATTGAGGCGCGGCTAAAAATTTCCCTTTTTTATCAATAATTGCCCATTTTCCAGTTAGTTTTACAAATGCAGCGTCTTCTTGAAAACTATAAGCATGGTCATAAATAGGCGCTATTACAAAATCACCTTTTTTATCGATAAATCCCCATTTTCCATTGATTTCTACACTAGCAAGCCCTGATAAAAAAGGATAGACATTAGTAAAAATAGGTTCTATTACTATATCACCTTTTTCATCAATAAATCCCCATTTTCCATCTTTTGTAGAAAAGGCTGCTCGTTCTTCAGAAAAGCTATTTACTGTCTCGAAAAAAGAAATAAAATCTATCTCTCCATTAGTGCTTAAGAAAAACCACCAATCACTTTTTTTACTTAACCCTAAGACTTTAGTATGTTCAGAATTTTCATTTGTTTGAATTTGTCCATAACTAATGACTGATAAAGAACATACTAACAAAATAATTAAAATAAATTTTTTCATGCGTTACCTTTCTATAAGAAAAAATGTCATTAAATTTAATCTAAGAATTGAAAAAAAGGTTCAATGGTAAAGGTGAAAAATTCCTTAAAAATTAGCAGAAAAATAGTATTTTTTTAGCAAGAATTTTTTCCGTGAGTTGAAGTTGCTTAAAGCAGAAAATTGTCTTATTTCTAGCGATGCATTAAGTAACATAAATTTTAATCACGCTTGGAGAAATAAAATGGCAGAAGTAAAAGATAAGTATTTACCTATGTTAAAACTAGCCAAAACTCTTGGCAGTAAAAAAATGAAAACCGCAGAGGAAAATGGTCAGCTTGTTGTTAATGGTACTTGCCAAACACAATATTTATTAGATGTCATTGTGGCAAAAGCTAAGGAAATAGACGCTGAACATAAAGATTTAGCCCTAAATCTAAAAGCGGAAATGTCTTCAGAATTAACTACTAAGTATGGTTCAGTCTATGAGCAAGCTTATAGTTTAGGTTGTGAAGAAGTAGTATTAAAAGAAGAAAACGGAGTTTTAACTATTACTGCCAATTGTCCAACGCAATATAATGCTGATAGAGTAAAAGATAAGGCTAAAAAGGCTGATGCAGATTGGCAAAAGACCCTTGTCTTAGACCTTAAAATACAGCGTACAGATATTTATGGAGAATATAAATCTAAGACAGATGATACGCTTGAGACTATTTCTAAAAAAATAACTAAAAGTAGGGTTACTCCAGAACAGCTTTTTGAAGCTAACAAAGATGTTTTAACAGATATTAAAGTTTTACCACCAAAAACCGTTGTAAAAATTCCTAATTGGGATGGATCTGCCGCTAAAGAGGAAAAACCAAAAGCTAAGAAATCAGTAGAAGAGACAAAACCGACTCCAGCCTCTGTCCCAACCGAAGAAGTAAAGCCAACACCCACGCCAGAGCCTAAACCAGTAGAGGAAGTAAAGCCAACACCTGAGCCAGCGCCTAAACTAGTAGAGGAAGTAAAGCCAACACCCGTGCCAGAGCCTAAACTAGTAGAGGAAGTAAAACCAACGCCTGAGCCAGAGCCTAAACCAGTAGAAGAAGTAAAGCCAACACCCGCGCCAACATCAACATCAAAATCAACAGAAGAGGTTAAACCAACGCTTAAACCAGCAGAAGAAACAAAGCCAGCGCCACTAGGAACTTCACCCTCAAAACCAGCAGAACCAGCTAATATAAGTGAAGAGAGTGTAAGTCCATCTGTTATTGCACAAAAAGCAGCTTCTTTAGCAGAAGAAATAACTTCAGCTATGGTAGCAAATGATAATTCAGAAGCTACTGCCCAAACATTAACAGAAAAAGTTAAATTATTAGTTCAGGAGTCAGGAATAGCTCCTGAAATACTGATAGAAGAAGCCTCATCTACTGCAAGTTCTGCTAAAAAAGATAAAAAAGATAAAGAAGAATATGAAGATGATGAAGAATATGAAGATGATGACGGCGATGATGACGGCGACTATGAGTATGATGACGATGATGGCGATGAAGATGATGGAGACGACGATGATGGCGATGAAGAAGAAGATGAAGAAGAAGAAGAAGAAGAAGAATATGAAGATGATGAAGATGATGATGGCGATGATGGCGATGAAGATGATGAAGATGATGATGGCGATGATGACGATGATGGCGATGAAGAAGAATATGAAGATGAAGATGATGATGATGAAGAAGATGATGATGGCGATGATGACGATGGAGACGACGATGATGGCGATGAAGAAGAAGATGAAGAAGAAGATGAAGAAGAAGATGAAGAAGAAGATGAAGAAGAAGATGATGACGGCGATGATGAAGATGATGGTGAAGATGACGAAGATGATGGTGAAGATGAAGATGATGAAGATGATGATGATGAAGATGAAAATAAGAAAGATAAAAAGAAAAAGAGATGACTTTGAAAATTTTAGCTTAAAACCTTTAGCCTAGGACAACTAGGTTAAAAGAAAGCCAGTAAGAGGGCTAAGGAGGATTTGTGAAAGAGTTTGAAATTACACCAGAGGAACTTAAAAGCCGTTTAGATAAAGGTGATGATTTATTTATTTTAGATGTTCGTGAAATCCATGAACACCAAATTTGTAAACTGGAAGGATCAACTTTAATACCTCTAGGTGATATACCTAAGCGTATAACTGAACTTGATTCATCGCGTGAAATAGTTGTGCACTGCAAATTAGGAGGACGGAGCGCTAAAGCAGTAGAATTTCTTAAGAGTGCTGGTTTTCAAAAGGTTAAAAACTTGCTTGGTGGGATAGATGCTTGGGCGCAAAGAATTGACCCTAAAATGCCTCGTTACTAAATCAAGGTATGTTTTAGTAATTTGATAAGTAATTTTTTAAACTTAAACAAAACGGCCTAGTTCTAATAACTAGGCCGTTTTTTATTAAAATATATCTTTACTATTCGCTTAAGCGAATGGCAGCTATAAAATATGGGGTAGCAATACCGCGATCGCCTGTAACTTTCAGTAGCAATACTTGGCCTTTTTCTAAGGTTTCAATAACATGGTCAAAATCGGCTTTTGATTTAACAGGAATACGATTAGCCTCGTTGATAATAAATCCTCTTTCTAATCCTGCATCAGCAGCAGCACTAAGAGGATCAACTTCAGTAATAACTATGCCTAAAACCTTTTTGTTACCAGTAGCTTGAAGCATTTTTTCATTTTGTGGGGTTTTATCTTGGACAGCAAAACCTACCCGTCCAAAACTTGCTTTTTTAAGAGTATTTTTTGGTGTAGGAGGTTTAACTATTTGATCTTGTCTTTCGGTTAATTGAGCTACTAAGTATTTATATTCATTATCTCTAATTACTTCTATATCAACATCTTTTCCTGGAGGAGTTTCTGCAATATATTTATAAAGGGTATCTTTATTAAAAACAGGTTTACCACCAAATTTGGTAATTACATCATAGACTTGTAGGCCAGCTTTTGCCGCCGCAGAATCGTTAGTAATATGAGTTACCAGTGCTCCATTATTGTTATTAAGTTTTAATCCATCTTTAAGTTCATCAGAGATATTATCTGGCTGGACCCCTAAAAAACCTCTTATTACCCTACGATGAGTTTTTAATTGAGCAATAATTTGTTTAATTTGATTTATAGGGATAGCAAAACTAATTCCATTAGCATCAGCACGAATAACAGTATTAATTCCTATTAACTCCCCTGCTAAATTAAGAAGTGGCCCACCTGAGTTACCAACATTTATTGCTGCATCAGTTTGTATATAGTCTTCATAAAGGGTATTAAAAACTTTTCTTCCTGTAGCACTAACAACACCCGTAGTAACACTACGATCATAAGAATAGGGATTACCTATAGCCACTACAGTTTCACCAATACGTAGCCTATTAGAATCTCCTAAAGGCATTACACTAAGATTATTTTTGGCAGGTATTTTTAGTAGGGCAATATCAGTGGCTTTATCTGCTCCTATAAGTTCAGCAGATACTTCAGTATTATCTATAAGGCGAATTTTAATTTGTTCAGCATTATCTATAACATGTTGATTAGTAACGATATAGCCAGATTTATCAACTATACATCCAGTTCCTACACCTCTACTACGTTTATCAACATCGGGATGTCCTTCAGGTAAATCCATATCGCCATCTTCTTTTTCATGAACAAGTCTAGTGGCTGTAACCCTTACTACTGCAGGGTTAGCACGTTCATAAACTACGCTAATATTACTTTTTTCTTGTAGAAGAGGGCTATAAGCGCCAGAAAAGTTTAATGTTGGTAATGAAGCAATTTGCGCTACTTTTTTTGGGTAGAGCATCTTAAATAGGCTTACTAGTGTAATAATGCTGATGACTGCAATTAGTGTCATCACAAATGTTAGTTTAAGGATTTGTTTCATAACACTGTAAAAAGCTACAAATAGTAGAAATTACGCAGGCTATTTTTATAAAATTTTTATAAAAGCAAATGGCGGAAGTTGCTTTAATTATTTGCTTTTAGTTATTTGATGGAATTTAGCATAGTAATAAAAGAACTGTCAAACTTGTTCTTATTAACAAAGAATATTAAAGAATATTAAAGAATATAAAGGATAAAAAAAATAAAAAAAATATAAAAAACATAAAATTTCTCTTGATAAAAGTAGCCTAGAGTTGACATTGTTTTTAATGTAACTACACTGATGGCGCGGAAAATAGTTCTCTAATAGTTCTCTATAAGGAGCAAAGTTAATGGCTAAGGGTTGGGAGATAGAAGGACTAAAGCCTGAGTTACCTATTTATGAAAGTGCCAGATTAATTATTACTACTAAATTTAGGGAAGCCTTTTC
Source organism: Acidobacteriota bacterium (assembly GCA_016213785.1). Taxonomy (GTDB): domain Bacteria; phylum Acidobacteriota; class Blastocatellia; order Chloracidobacteriales; family JADJPF01; genus JADJPF01. Next base: position 47,158 of record JACQZQ010000065.1, on the reverse strand, counting down.
TTATCAAAGTTTAGTAAAAACTAGTGAGGATATTGAAGTAATACATGATATGAGAGTATCACTAAGGCGTTTATGGGCTGCTATGACTAGTTTTGCACATTATTTTGTTCATAATAAAAAATTTTCTCATCTCTCAACCCATACTCGTAAACTAGCACGTAAATTAGGAAGTGTTAGAGATTTAGATGTGTTAATAGAACTTCTAGAAAAACGTTTAGAAGAAGCAAAAGACCAGCCCCTTGTGGTTTTAGCTATTAACTATATAACTTCTAACTCTCAAACAAAGAGGCTCCAGCATAGAGCAAAGCTTTTTGATTATATGGAGAAATTATCTCAAAAAGAGTTTGAAAGAAAGTTTTTAGCTTTTTTTGACAGTGTTAACTTAGAAAAACCTAGGGTTAAACATAAGAAAAATCACCTGATTTTTCTTAATAGTGTCAAAAATTTTTATGAACAGGATCCTAAAGGTAATTTTCATAGTGAAGTACTACATGAGTTTCGTATTGCTGCAAAAAAATTACGCTATAGCTTAGAGTTTTTTGAAATGTGTTTTAATAAGTCTCTTGGTGAGCAATTAAAGTCTTTAAGGCAAATTCAAGAGCTTTTAGGCGATTTGCATGATTGTGATGTAATGGTAGAGTTACTCAAGGAATATCGTAAGAAGATAGATCGTAAAAATCAGCAAGAACTTTTCTTAGGGCTAAAGGATCTAGGAAATTATTTTAAGCAAAAGCGGGAGGCAAATTTATTATTATTTAAGGAACTATGGCAAATAGACTTTCAAAATAATTTTCGTTTAAGCTTAGAAGAAATTTTATCTCCAGTGCAAGAAAAGTAAGCTTAAAATCTTTATTTAACATAATCTTTCCCAACATATTTTTTACTAACTCCTAGCAGTACTAGCAAATTGACACTTTAAAGACCAATGTTATATTATCGGATGAGTAAGGCCGTTTCTGGCCTTAACTTTTTAGGGGAAAAATAATGGGTTTGAAGGCTGTAGAAAGTATTTTAGACATAATTGGTAACACACCTCTTTTACACTTAAAAAATTTACAAACCCCAGAAACCGCCAATGTATATGCTAAGTTAGAGTACTTAAATCCTGGTGGAAGTATAAAAGACCGTGCTGCTTTAGGCTTAATTTTGGATGCTGAGGAGCGAGGTTTAATTTCGCCTGGTTCAACAATTATTGAACCAACTGCTGGTAATACAGGGATAGGTTTAGCTCTTATTGGAAGAGCAAGAGGCTATAGAGTTATTTTGTGTGTACCAGAGGGTTATAGCCGTGAAAAAATGATTCTTATGCAGGCTTTAGGAGGAGAGATAATTTATACTCCTAGAGAAGCAGGTATGAAAGCCGCTATTGAAAAGGCGCGAGAGCTTACTAAAGAAATTCCTAACTCTTTTGCTCCCCAACAATTTGAAAACTCAGCTAATCCTAATTTTCACTATAAAACTACTGCACGAGAAATAGATGAGCAACTAAATGGGTGTGTTGATGCTGTGGTAATAGGTTGTGGATCTGCTGGAACTTTTAGTGGTGTTGCTAGATATTTCAAAGAAAAATCACCTAAAACCTATTGTGTAGCAGTAGAAACAGAAGGGTCTGTTTTAGGAGGAGGCGCACCTGGCCCACATAGAGTAGAGGGGATAGGAGCAAGTTTTATACCTGGTAATTTTGATCGTGAAATTTGTGATGAAGTATTTAAGGTTATGGATACAGAAGCTTTTATGATGATTAAGAAATTAGCATCTGAGCAAGGTGTACTTTGTGGAAGTTCTTCAGGAGCAAATGCTTTTGCTGCTTTTGAAATTGCACGTAGATTTGGTTCTAATGCAAATGTTGTAACGGTTTTTGCTGATGGTGCTGAGCGTTATATGAGCAAGGGTATTTTTGACTAAAACAATTTAAAAAATAAAAATAGTTAAATTTTGTATTCTTAATTAGTAATTTTTGATATTCTCTCTTAGCTCATTTCATAATCTTATTAAAAAATTAGTCGTTTATTGATATCTATAAAACTATTAAATATAAAATCTAAATCATTTCTTTGGAGTAAATAATGGGATTTGCCACTATTGCAATCCATGCAGGACAAAAACCTGATCCTAGTACAGGAGCAGTTATTACCCCTATTTATCAAACATCTACTTATGTACAAGAAGGGGTTGGAATACATAAAGGCTATGAGTACGCACGTACACAAAACCCTACCCGCTCAGCTTTAGAAGCAAATCTAGCAGCATTAGAGGGTGGAAAATTTGCTTATGCATTTGCTTCGGGTATGGCAGCAATTAATGTTGTTGCATCTCTTTTTGCCGCAGGAGATCATTGTGTAGTTTCTGATACTACTTATGGTGGGACATTTCGTTTATTTGATAAAGTATTAAAAAATTTTGGTTTAGAATTTAGTTATGTAAACACCTCAAACTTAGATGCCATTGTTAAAGCAGTAAAGCCTAATACTAAAATGGTTTTTATAGAGACTCCAACTAATCCAACAATGGCTTTAACCGATATTAGGGCAGTAGCAAATATTGCTCAGGAAAAGGGAGTAAAATTAGTTGTTGATAATACTTTTATGAGTCCTTATCTTCAACAACCCATTGCTTTAGGTGCAGATATAGTTGTTCATTCTACTACTAAGTTTCTTAATGGGCATAGTGATAGTGTTGGTGGAATAGTAGTCTTAAATGATCCCATAATAGCTGAGCGTATTGCATTTTTACAAAATGCCGCAGGTGCAATATTAAGCCCTTTTGATTCTTGGCTAATTTTGCGTGGTACAAAGACTTTGGCTGTAAGAATGCGTCAGCATGAAGAAAATGGTCGTAGAGTAGCTAATTTTTTAGTTGAAAATCCTAAAGTAAAGAAAGTATTCTATCCAGGTTTAGCTGATCACCCCCAACATAAATTAGCATGTCAACAAATGTCTGGTTTTGGTGCAATGATTTCTTTTGAAACAGGTAGCTATGAAAAAGCTACTCGTTTTCTAGAAAGTCTTAAATTGTGTTTATTAGCAGAATCTTTAGGTGGGGTAGAAACATTAGTTTGTCATCCAGCCAAAATGACTCACGCTAGTGTTCCAGCAACAGAAAGAGATCGATTAGGAATCACAGATGGGCTAGTGCGAATTTCTGTAGGTATTGAGGATGTAGAGGACATTATTGCAGATCTTGAACAAGCCTTAAGCATAATGTAACTCTATTAAAATCTACTCTTTAAGATTTTAGTCGCAATTTTATCTATGGTTGACTGTTTTTATACTGGTAAGAGTTCTTTATTTTTAATATAATCCGGCAAATGGTCAATCCGTAGCGTTTTAGACAAAGTTTTTCAATTCTAAATTAAATTAAACTCATAACTTTGACTTTATGACACAAAACTCCAATATTAATATAACTTTGTATGCTGAAACCAATATTGGTATGGTTCGCCATGGGAATGAAGATAATTTTTTGGTGGTGGACTTAAGCACATCTGATACTTGGACAGTGGAAAATGCTGAAGCTCCTTCGAGCAAATTACTTTCCTACAATCAAGGGCATTATGGTGCTGTAATTGCGGTTTCTGACGGTATGGGAGGGGCTTTAGCAGGTGAAGTAGCTAGCCAATTAGCTGTTACTATTGTGCGTGATAGAATGTTACAGTTCCAGGCTACACCTTCTTATTCCCATTTTCCTTTTCATGAAAGACTGCGTTTATCTGTTGAACAAGCTAACTATGTTATTCATAGTGAAAGTCAAAATAATGTTGAATATACTGGTATGGGCGCAACATTTACAGGAGCAGGAATAGATGGCTCTACAGCATATTTTGCCCAAGTTGGTGACTCTCGCTGTTATCTAATTCGTAATGGTAAAATTGCTCAAGCAACTAAAGATCAATCTTTAGTAAGTCAACTAGTAGAAGCAGGTCATATTACAGAAGAAGAAGCGGAATCACATACTTATAAGAATGTAATTTTACAAGCCCTAGGCGCTCAACCTCGTGTCAATGTTATAGTTGATCGTATTCGTCTAAAACGTAATGATATTTTATTGCTTTGTTCTGATGGTCTTTCTGGTAAAGTCAAAGGTGTGGAAATGTTTAGCCTTATGCAGGAGCTAAACTGGGATCTTAAAGCTTCTTGTAGTGCTTTAATTAAATTAGCTAATGAACGTGGCGGAGAAGATAATATAACTGTTGTAATAGCACGTTTTGATGGAGAGGGTTTAGAAGAACGTAGCACAGAGGATCCTTCAAAAGGTGAATTTGTTTCTCGCGATCCTGCTCTTCCAGATGAAGTTGATGCATCTCTATTAATTTTTGGCGATGAACAAACCTTGCGCCCTGACGATGATATAATATCAAAAGTTAAAGATAGAGAAAGGGCTGGAGAAGTAGTAGAAACTCAAGAAGTCCAAGCAACTATGCTTAATATGCAAGCAATAACTCCACAAATGTTAGCTCAAATGTCTGTTGAAAATGCGGCTGAACCTGTTGCTACTGCCGCCCCACCTGCTACATCTTCTGTAGAAACACCTACTGCTTTAAGTGCTAGTAACTCTAACTCTAATTCTAACTCTAACTCTAGTTCTACCCTTAGTCATAGTGAAGAAACTAGAGAAACAGTAGAAGAATATAAGGGAAATAATAGTAGAGCTATTACTCTTATCATTGTTATTGTTGCTTTAGCTATATTAATAACAGCTGCGGTTTTCTTCTTTAGAGGACAGTAAAATAGAGTTTGGTTAAGTTCTTAAAAGTAAATACGCTATCTTAAGTTCTTAAAAGCGCGATAGGAAAATTTCCTACCGCGCTTAATATTTTAAGAAATAAATTTTTAACTTTATCGTTAGTTTTATTATTAAAAATCAATAAATATTGAGGCAATATTAATGCTTAATTCATCAATAGGGATATTTGATTCAGGTGTTGGAGGCTTAACAGTTTACCGAGCAATACGTGAACGACTTCCAGAGGAAAAAATTATCTATCTTGGAGATACAGCTAGAATTCCTTATGGAACACGCTCTGCTGCTACTGTACGTCGTTATGCTTATCAAGATGCATCCTTTCTATATAAACAAAATGTTAAACTACTAGTAATTGCTTGTAATACAATTTCTTCGGTTGCTTTAGACCTTTTAACAGAAAATTTTCCTGTTCCAATTCTAGGAGTAATTGAACCTGGTGCTAAAAAAGCTATTCAAACTACAAAGAATGGCCGTATTGGTGTAATTGCAACAGAAGCTACAGTAGAAAGTAACGCTTATGTAAAAGCAATTAAAACACTTAACTCTAGTGTAGAAGTTTACACACAAGCTTGCCCCCTATTTGTTGCACTTGCAGAGGAAGGCTGGCATAATCATAAAGCAACAAAACTTATTGCTATTGAATATCTTTCATATCTTCAATCACAAGAAATTGACACTTTAGTACTTGGTTGTACTCACTACCCATTACTTAAAGAAGTTATTCAGTCAGTAGTTGGAAGTAAAGTAACTCTAATTGATTCAGGGGCTTGTGTAGCAGAAGAAGTAGAAGGTCTAATTAAAAGTTCTGACACAGTAACTTCTAATAAAAATACCTGTTTAGATAGCTTTTATGTAACAGATTCAGGAAAACGCTTTTCTAGAATAGCAGAACTTTTCTTAGGTCAACCAATTGAAAATCTTATAGCGGTAGATATTTGGGATGAAAATGCTAAATTTAAATCCAATATAGATATAAACTTAAGTAAACTATCTTTAAATAATTTATAGAATTTTTGAAAGACGGAACATTTTTAACCAATGGACAAAAATAATATTAGTTATGTTCGCGCTTATAACCGCGCCCATTCTTCACTAAGACAAGTAAAACTTATTACTAATTATACTAAGCATGCTGAAGGATCTACTTTAGTAGAATTTGGAGATACTAAAGTTCTATGTACAGCAAGCATAGAAGACCGCGTACCTCCTCACTTAAAAAATAAAGGTGTAGGCTGGGTAACAGCAGAATACGGTATGCTACCTAGGTCAACAGAAACAAGAACTTCTCGTGAAGTTCGTAGTGGCCCCTCAGGCCGCACTCATGAAATTCAACGCCTAATAGGTCGTAGCTTAAGAACGGTTGTTGATATGGAAAAATTAGGCGAGAGAACCATCTATATTGACTGTGATGTCATCCAAGCCGATGGTGGAACTCGTACAGCTTCTATTACTGGCGGCTTTGTTTCACTTGTTAGCGCACTACGTAAACTTAAAGAACAAAAAAAAATCGATGTAGTTCCTGTAAGAGACTTTGTTGCTGCTATTAGTGTTGGTATAGTATGGGGAAAAGTATTACTAGATTTAGATTACCAGGAAGATTCTCGTGCTGAAGTAGATATGAATATTGTACGTACTGGCTCTGGTCGTTTTATTGAAATTCAAGGGACAGCAGAAACTAACCCTTTTACTCAAGAACAAATGAACGATATGGTAAAACTTGCTAGCCAAGGAATAGAGCAATTAATTACAGCACAAAAACAAATTTTGGGAAATTTACGTTAACCCCTTATTACTCTATATCTTAAAGGGATTTTAGTCTATGTTTTCTTTTAGTAAAAGACTTTTTTTACGTAACTCTTTACTACTTACATCATCTTTACTACTTACATCTTTACCAAAATCCGTTATAGGACAAAATACTCTCACTTTTCAAGATCCTGAAGGCAAATATACTCTAGAATTACCTCCTAATTGGAAGGCAGTCTCTTATCAAGACGGTGCTGGGAGGGATCGTGTAGATATAATTTATCGGGATAGAGCATTTGGCCTACTTAAAGTTACTCAAGAATCGCTCTCAGGTTCAACTTTAGAGGCTTTTATTCAAAGTGATATTGATCAAAATCTGCGGTTTCGCCCAGGATATGTTTATAATAATGCTGAAAAATTTGTTGGAAGTGGCTTAATAGGTCAATTGCTTCAATTTGACTTTACTACTGGGGGACAACCTAAAAAAGGTCGTAATTATTACTTAAAAGCTGATGGAAGTCTTTGGGTGCTACGTTTTACAGGAAATCGTGATGTTTTTTCACCATTAAGACATGAATCTGATGCTATTGCCCGTAGTTTTAAGTTAATAAAATAATTTTTTAAGAACCCAATAAATAACTGCCTAACTAGTTTAAACTAGCTAGGCAGTTATTTATTTAAGAGAAACTACTATATTTTCTCCAATAATTTCACCTTGCTCTATTTCTAAACATTTATCCCTGCGAACTACTACAACTCGTTCTAATTTAGTATTAGCAGGTACCCTAACATCATCTCCAATTATTACTTGATAAAGTTTTGCTCCTTCTTCAACTTTAACTCTTTGCCAAAGTATTGATTCTTTGATACTTGCACTTGGGGCTATTTCTGTTCCTAATCCATAAATACTATCTTTTCCTTGCTCTTTTAAGAACCTTAAACTTATATCTAAATATCTAGCTAAAGTACTTAGTTCATACCATCTTCCTTTAGTAATATGTGCTGCAATAATCTTTCCATCAGCAATAGCTTTAGGATAAACGTCTGTAGTTGAATGAGAAAATTGATTAGGTGGAATATAATTAAATATCTCTGGTTCAAGAATTTGTATACCAGTAAACATCAAAGGACAATCTTCTATAGCATTTGGGTCAGGAAAGTCTCCAAATTTTTCAATATTTCCTTGGCTATCTAATAAGACCTTAGAAAATCTTTCTCTTTGAGGATTTTCTTTTAATATAAGAGTAGCTAAAGCCTTGCGTTTACAGTGAGTTTCTAGAGCGGCATTTAAGTCTATATCTGTTATTACTTTACCATTGATTACCAAAAATCTATCATCTTTTAGCCAATCCTTTGCATAATCCATAGCTCCAGAAGTACCAAGTATTTCTTTTTCTTCACTATAAAAAATTTTTACGCCAAAATCTTTCCCATCACCTAGTGCTTGGGTTACAGACTCTCCTCTATGGTGTAGGTTAACAACTATTTCTTTTATAGAAAATTTACTTAAATATTCAACAGAGTAACAAATTAATGGTTTATTAAGAAAAGGGATTGCAGGTTTAGTACGATCTATAGTTAAAGGCCACAAACGTGTCCCAAAACCTGCTGCTAAAATCATGGCTCGCATAATGTTTTAACCTATTTTTTAGCGTGGATATTTTTATGGTAAGCGATTAACTTAGAATAATTAGTTAATTTTCTCGATTAATAATAAAGCTAGAAATACTAACTAAAGCTTGTCTATAGATATTTTCTGGTAAATCCATTACTAAAGCTTGTGCCTCACTAGCATAGCGTAGCAATTCTTTACGAGAGCGAGACAATGCCCCGCTACTTTCTACAAGTGAAACAATTTCATCACGAGCTACAGATAAATATTCACCTTCTTTTATTACCTTACGAATTTTTTCTGTTACATCTTCATTAGAGCTTTCACAAAGATAAATAACAGGTAAAGTTAATTTGCCTTCTCGTAGGTCGCTAGCAGCAGGTTTTCCTAACTTTTCATTTGTAGATGTAAAATCCAAGAGATCATCTGCTAGTTGAAAAGCTATACCTATTTTTAGGCCAAAATTACGCATTATTTCTTGTTGTGTAGGAGAAGCCCCTGCTAAAATTGCGCCTATTTCACAGCAAGCGCTTATTAAATAAGCTGTTTTACGATGTACAATATCTAAATATTCTCTCTCAGTAATTTCCACTCGTCCACATTGGGTTAATTGAATTAATTCCCCTTCAGTCATTTGGCGGGTGACTCTGGTAAGGATATCTAGAATTTCAAAACAGCGTTCTTGCAAAGTAATCTCAAAAGCTGACATATAAAGCCAATCGCCTGCAAGTACTGCAATATCATTACCCCATTCAGCTTTTACTGAAGGGCTACCCCGTCTAATATCTGCATCATCAATAATATCATCATGGACTAAAGTAGCTGTATGGAGAAACTCCATTACAGTAGCCATTCTTATAATATTTTCTGTGGCTTTACTACCTATAGCTTGAGAAGAGAGTAAAAGTAGGGCTGGTCTTACACGTTTACCGCCTGTTTTTTGTAAATATTTCCCAATATGCGACATCAATTGAACATCAGAATTAATATGTCGCGTAAACATCTCTTCGACACGATCTAGATCGTTTTTAATGAGGGCATAAACCTCTAAGCTTGATAGCTGTGGTGTTGGCGGTTCTGTACTTATTAACATAGTTGATTTTGCACAGATTGTATCATCTGTTTTCTTGACTGTCTACGAAGCTAAGAATTAGCCTGGAGGATAATTCTTGACTAAATAAAGAAATCACTCTAAATAGATATATTATGACAAACAATGAATCTTTAGATACTAATAATTTTGATAAAAACATAAATAAAAAAGAAACTAATGTAGTTTTACAGATCTTAGCTTTTTTTATTTCTAGTGCATTTATTTCTATACTTATATTTGCTTTAATTCCTAATTTTTCTTCTATAAAAATAGAAGACTCTGAAGCTTTAACTTGGTTAGTTAACCGATTTTTTTCTAGCTCTATTTCTTTAATAGCTACTATAACTGTTTCCATTTTATGCATTAAACGCTTTACTCAAAGAACAACTTACTCATTAGGCTATTTACCGCATAAATGGTTTTTAAGAGATTTTTTTGTTGGTTGTTTAATAAGTTTGTTAATGGTTTCTATTATTGCTTTATTTCAATGGCTATTAGGAGGAACACAGTTTTTCTGGGCACTTTCTGATAGGAAAATTTCCCTTCTTGGATTAACCATAACTTTTATTGTTATATTTATTGCTGCATTTGAAGAAGAAGTTATATTTCGTGGCTATCCCCTGCAAACCTTAGCTTTTAATTTATCCCCTTTATCAGCAACAATTATAACATCGACTTTCTTTGGTTTAGTACATATAAATAATCCTAGTGCCACTTTTTTTTCAACTACAAATACAATATTAGCAGGTGTTTGGCTATGTGTAGCCTACTTTAAAACCCGTAGCCTCTCCCTTGCAACAGGGCTACATCTAAGCTGGAATTTTTCTATGGGAACAATCTATGGCCTGCCTGTTAGCGGAATTACTGAGCTTAAGGAGTTTTCTTTCTTAAACTCACAAGACTTAGGAAAAGCTTGGCTTACTGGCTCAAGCTATGGCCCTGAAGGTGGTGCAACCACTACGTTAGTACTACTTTTAGGCATCATTCTTTTGATAAAATTGCCTATATTAAAAATTAGCCCAGAAATGGCACAATGCTTCCCTGAAAAAGTCTATTTACCTAAGGATTAAATTTTATGCTTACTCATATTGTAATTTGGAAATACCATGATGATGTTACAGAAACAACTCGCGAAGAACATAGAAATAAACTACGCCGCTTGCCTAGCCTAATGCCTGAAGTTCAAATAAAAACCTTTCAGGTTGGTGCTGATATACTTCGTCTTGAACGCTCATACCATACAGGCTTAGTTGGTGTTTATCAAGATCGCGCTGCCTTAGAAGCTTATACAGATCATCCTGATCACCAAGAAGTTGCTAAATTTGGACGCTCGATTTCTCTTCATGTAGCTTCAGTTGATTTTGAAGACTAAATAATTAAATTATTTTCTCTTTAAAAAAGAAAAGGCCCTGAAAACCTTTTTCCGGGCCGCACTAACGACACTTATGTGTCTAATCCATTATCCATAACCGAAATAGCCAACTGAATGACTATTCAGTCATAATCATCGGCATAATAAATAAAAAGTTGCGCAATGATCAAAAAGTTTTTCAAAAAATTTTTAATAATATGAATGCTCTAGAATAAATACCTATTAACAAAAATCACATTATTTTTGTTGATTAAGTTTAGAGTGTCTTATTCCATAGAGCAAATAGACCATTAACCCAACAGCTAGCCAAATAATAAAACGTTTTACCGAGCTTAGTGGTAGGTAAGAAATAAGTAACACACAAGAAAGAATACCTAAAATAGGGAAAAGTAGACCAAAAGGTGCTTTAAATGGTCGTTTTCTATTAGGATCTTTTACACGTAAAATAATTATTCCTACACAAACTAATATAAATGCAAATAGAGTCCCAATATTTGTAAGGTCAACCATCATTTCAATACTAGAGACTGCTGCTGTTGCTGCTACAGCAATACCTGTAAGTATTGTTGTCACGTGCGGAGTCTTAAACTTGGGATGAACTTTAGAGAAAAAAGGAGGTAATAACCCATCTCTACCCATAGAGAAGAAAATTCTAGGTTGTCCTAATTGAAAAACAAGTAATACTGCGGTGTTTGCAACTACTGCACCAAAAGCAACAACTCCTGCTGCAACGTTTAGTCCATTATATTTAAGTGCAATTGCAAGAGGTTCAGCCGCCCCTTCGGCTAGTTTTTGATAGGGAATCATTCCTGTAAGTACAGCAGCAACTATAATATAAAAGAAAGTACAAATTACAAGCGATCCAATAATTCCTATAGGCATATCCCGTTTAGGGTTTTTTGTTTCTTCTGCTACTGTTGAAACAGCATCAAAACCTATGTAAGCAAAGAAGATAACCGAAGCACCTGCTAAAATTCCACTTACTCCATTAGGAGCAAATGGCTGCCAATTTTCAGGTTTAACATAAAAAGCACCAACAACCACAAAAAACATTAAGATAACAATCTTAATTGCTACCATTACTGTATTAAACCAGGCGCTTTCTTTTATTCCTACTACCAAAATGGCTGTGATAGCTAGAACAATAAAAACTGCTGGAAGATTAAAAATAATTGGTATTCCGCCAATATTAGGAGCCGCAGCAACAACTTGCTGCTTAAAAGCTAAGGCTGCTTGATATTTTTCTACACTGCTTGGATCAGGTAAAAGAAAAACAGAAGTGTAATTAGTTGAAAGCCAAATAGGAATTTGTACCCCAAACCCTGAAATAAGCTGGTTAAAATAGCCTGCCCAACTAATTGCTACAGCAACATTTCCTACTGCATACTCAATAATTAAATCCCATCCAATAATCCATGCTATCATTTCACCTAGTGTAGCGTAGGAGTAAGTATAAGCACTACCGGAAATAGGCACCATTGCAGCAAACTCCGCATAGCAAAGAGCTGTAAAAGCACAAGCAATAGAAGTAATGACAAAGGAAAGCATCATTGCAGGCCCAGCTCCAGGTCTTTCTGCGTCTCCAAGTGCCGCTGTTCCTACAGTAGCAAAAATTCCAGTACCAATAATTGCACCTATGCCTAATAATACTAAATCAAAAGCTCCTAAACTTTTTTTCAAGCCTTTTTCAGAGTCTTGTGCTTGTGCCATGATATCGTCAAGTTTTTTTGTACGAAAAAGTTTGTCAAACATTTTTTGTTTGCCTCCAAGTAGGATGAATAGGATGGGATAAAACACCCCTAGGAAATTGCCTGAGATTGCAATAGCCTACAAAATACTATTTTCTTAGCCTACCTAGCAATCAAATTAAGTGTGTTTAATGAGCAAATTTTATAAACACTAATTTGACTTAAAAAGCTTTTCTTGGAATGCTAAAATCCCTAGTTTTTCATAGGTATATAATTTTTAATTTTTAGGAAAATTTACATGTCTACACCTCACTATCATTTAATTGGGATTTGCGGCACTGCAATGGCTTCACTAGCAGGAATGTTAAAAGCCAAGGGTTTTTGTGTTACAGGCTCAGATGTTAATGTCTACCCACCTATGTCTATTTTACTAGAACAACTAAAAATCCCTGTTAGCCAGGGGTTTAACCCAAACAATCTAGATCCTGCGCCAGATTACGTAGTAATTGGTAATGCAATACCTCGTGGTAATGTAGAAGTAGAGTACACTCTTAATAATAAACTTCGTTATGTTTCTATGGCTGAAGTATTAAAAGAGCAATTTATACGTAACCGTCATTCTGTAGTGGTAGCAGGGACTCATGGTAAAACTACAACAACATCTTTAATGGCTTGGGTAATGGATGTAGGCGGTCTTAACCCTTCTTTTTTAATTGGAGGGATTGCAGAAAATTTTGGTGTAAGTTTTCGTGTGACAGATAGTAATTACTTTGTTATTGAGGGCGATGAGTATGATACAGCCTATTTTGATAAAGGCCCTAAGTTTATGCATTATTTACCTACTACAGCTATTGTTAACAACATAGAGTATGATCACGTAGATATTTATTTTGACTTTAACCTATATAAACTTGCTTTTCGTCGTTTTATTAATCTAATTCCTAGTAATGGTCATTTAATAGCAGGGGTTGATAGCGAAGTAGTCCAAGAGCTTATCCCTAGGGCATTTTGTCCTGTAGAAAGTTTTGCAATTGATGCACCTGCACGTTGGCAAGCTAAAGATATAAATTATTTAGATGGAAAAACTCACTTTACCATCTTTTATGACGGAAAAGAGTATGGAAAATTTAATACTTCACTAGTTGGTAACTTTAATATTCGTAACTCTTTAGCAGTAATTGCAACAGCAGAAAAACTAGGTATTGAGAAAGAAAAAATTAAAGAAGCTATTGCAAGTTTTCGCAGTGTAAAACGTAGAATGGAAGTTCGAGGTGTTATAGCAGGTATAACAGTAATTGATGATTTTGCCCATCACCCTACAGCAGTAAAAGAAACACTTTTAGGTGCTTATGAGCGCTATAAAGGGCAAAGACTTATCGCAATATTTGAACCTCGCTCTTTATCTGCGCGACGAAAGCAATTTCAAGCAGCCTATGAAGAAGCTTTTCTAGTAGCAGATATAGCCATAATCGCAGCGCTTTTTGAACCCCATAGAGTTGAGCCTGAAAACCAGCTATCCCCAACAGAAATTGCTAATAAAATGATTGAACAAGGAAAACAAGGTTGGTCAATCCCTACAGCAAATGAAATTGTTTCACATCTAGAAACTATTGTGAAAGAAGGGGATGTAATTATGGTCATGTCTAATGGTGGGTTTGATTCAATCCATGAAAAATTATTAAGTATGTTAAAAAACAGATTTTCTAAATAAGATAGCCTAGCCATAAATGACTAGGCTTTTAAAGATTGTTGTTGATGAAATATTAGTTTTTAAAGCGATTCTGGATCAATGCCTAATTCGCGTAACTTAGCAGCTAATTTTTCAGCGCGTTGTTTTTCAGTCTCAGCCGCTTCTTTTCCTGTAGGAATAATCCTTTCTTGTCTATCACACCAACGAAGCCATGTTGATTCTGTTCCTTCAAAAACTCCAGTCCATAAACAAAGCCCTAAGCCAATATCAGGAAAAAAGGTTTGATTTAGCCTAACATAGCGCCCTAATTGCAAACCATAAATTGTTAATACTTCATTACTAAGATATTTATGGGGATCAAAAATTACATAATAAGTTATTCCAATCCTAGCATAGCGCTGCATTTTGCTAGTATTTTCCTTGCCATCTTTATTAGAGACTATTTCAATGGCTAAATCAGGTGGCTTGTCATATTCCCAAACAAAATAGGATTGATAGCGTTTTTCAGTCCAATTTTCAGGAAGCTCAACATCTAGACTTAAAAACATATCTGGCACAATTGGACTTTGATGAACACTAGAAAATACACCTACATTTGCAGCAGCTAAATAAGATCTACTCTCGCCTGGCCCCGCCCAACTTGCATAAAGCGGTTCTGTTAATAGCCGCTGGTTTTTCTCAGAAAGAATATTGTCCACTGGTTCATCATCCTCTATGACTAAATTGTCTATACTTATTTCTAATAATGGCTGTGACATATTCGCCTCATACAACACCCAAAAAAGTTTTTAAGCCTAAAACTTAATGGCTATATGGTTATTTAAGTATTTCTTCTAGACCTTGTTTTACAAATACCCCTATCATATGACGACGGTAAGGCATTGTAGACAAAGTAGTTTTCATTGGTTTAGCGGTTTTACGCGCTAGTTCAACGCTTTTTTCTACTAAATCATCTGTTAGTTTTTTTCCAACTAATAGATCTGTAATTTCTGTTACTAAAACAGGAGCAGGATTTACTGCTGTAAGCGCTACAGAAATTTTTTGGCAGTTACCCTCTTTATCAACTTTTCCTGCTATGGCAACTCCTGCTAAAGGATAATCTACTGAATCACGGATACGAAACTTTTTGTAAACTCCTTGAAGACCTGCACTTGCTTTTGGAATTAAGATCTCTGTAATAATTTCATTGCTTTCTAGATTATATTTCTTAATCCCATCCATTACAAAGAAATCTTTTAGAGCTAGAGTTTTTTCACCCTTTGGATTAGCAATTTTGATACTTGCATCAAGAGTCAATAAAGCTGGGGCAGTGTCTCCAGAATAAGCCGCCCAACAATATTTTCCTCCAGGTGCAACATGGCAAATATCCCCGTCTTTCTTTAAGCAAAAATTACAGGATTTGCGCCAGAAATAAGACTGGTTATACCAATAACAACGGGTATCTAAACAAATATTGCCGCCAATTGTTCCCATATTGCGAATATTTGGCCCAGCAACTAAACCCGCCGCTTTTGCTAGCACAGGGTAAATTTCTTTAATAAAAGGGTTTTGTGAAATTTCTGTTAAAGTAGTCAAAGTTCCAATAGAAAAGTGATCTTGGTTTTCTTTAATACCTTGTAGGTCTTTAATTCCTTTAATATCTAGGACATACTCAGGTGTGAAAAGCTTATTACGTAAGTTAACAACTAAGTCACTACCTCCAGCTAAAACTCGTAAGTTTTTATGTTTAGCCAAAAACTCTACAGCTTGGGAAACATTTTCTGGCTGTAGTACTCTAAATTGCGGCATTGTAATCATTTTTTCTTCTGCTCCGCTTTTTGTTTATTTAATTCTTTAAGTATTTTTTCAGGAGTTATAGGTAAAGAAGTAATCCAAACCCCTACAGCATCATAAACGGCATTAGCAATAGCTGGTATTACACCAGCTAAAGAACCTTCGCCTGCTTCTTTTGCACCAAATGGGCCTTCTGGGTCAATACTCTCAACAATAATTGTCTCAATATCTGGAGATTCAATTGCACCAGGGCTTTTATACTCAAGTAATGAGGGATTAAGAGTTAAACCTTCAGGCGTAAAAATTTGTTCTTCTTGTAAAGCTTGTCCTAAACCCATCCAAACAGAGCCTTCTACCTGACCTTCTACAGCTAATGGATTAAGTGCACGACCACAATCGTGTGCAACCCAAATTTTATTGACTCTTACTTGACCTGTTTCTGGGTTAACACTAACATCTGCAACACTTGCGCTATAACTATAAGCTACACCTGGCCCCACACCTGCACCCTTAAAACGACCTCCCTGAGACTCAGAAGGAGGGGTATAAGCACCCTTACCAATCACTGTACCGCTATGCTCAAGAGCACTAATTAAGGCTTCACGAAAAGTTATTGATCTTTCACGGTCATACTCAACATAAATTCTTTCATTTTTACAAATTAGATGTTCTGGAGACTCTCCTAAAACTTCAGCAGCATGTCTTAAAAGCTGATTTTTAACATCTCTTGCAGCAAAAAGTGCTGCATTACCAGCCATAAAAGTTACGCGGCTAGAATAGCTACCTAAATCTACAGGGGTAATATCGCTATCTGCTGCTATTACTCTTATGCGCTCTAATGGTAGACCTAGTTCTTCTGCGACAATTTGAGCTTGTACCGTCTCAGTTCCTTGACCAATTTCGGCTGTTCCAGTGAAAACAGAGACTCCGCCATCTATATCAATCTTAATACTTACATTAGAATGAGGCATTCTCCCACGAACAATTGAGTTAGCTGCTCCTGAAACATAGTGGCTTCCACCTATGCCAATTCCACGTCCAAATGGGAGTTTATCGCGTTTTTCTGCCCATCCAGAATGCTCCGTAGCTTTTTCTACACATTCTTTATAACCATAAGAAGTTACACGTAGGTCGTTAACTGTACGAGTATTGGGTTTAAGCATATTTTTAAGTCTTACTTCTGCTGGATCTAGCCCTAAACCAATAGCTAAACGGTCTAACATCACCTCAAAAGAGTAGCGAACATTAACCGTTCCATGTCCGCGCATTGGGCCACAAGCAGGTTTATTAGTTACTACCCTATAACCATCAAACTTAATATTGTCAATATCATAGAGTGCTGCAATTAATGCACCCGAGTAGAGAATTGTTACTACGCCATAGCTACAAAAAGCCCCACCATCTTGAATTGTTTTAACATAAACAGAGGTAATTTTACCGTCTTTTCTCATTCCTAATTTGATATGAACAGATTGATCAGGGCGACCACGATGAGCATAAAAAACTTCTTCCCGGGTAAATGTGATTTTGACAGGTTTTCCTGTTAATTTTGAAAGAAGTGAAGAGCAAACATCACAAGAAAATGTCTCGCTTTTACCTCCAAAACCGCCACCAACAAAGGGTTTAATGACTCTAACTTTGCTAGGATGCATTTGCAACGCTTTTGCAAGCCCACGATGCACATAATGTGGTGTTTGTGTGGATGTCCAGACAGTTAATTTACCGCTTGCATCATAGTTTGCTACTGCTGAATGAGGCTCCATTGCTGCATGAGTAATGCGAGGAAAGCTAAATTTGTCTTCTAGGACTAAATCTGATTGGGCAAAGCCTTTTTCTATATCGCCAAAGTTATGGTGATACTCTTTTTCAATGTTTTTAGGTCTATCATTATGGATAAAAATATCGGTTGCAGCCATTGCAGCATCAGCATTTAGATAGGCAGGTAAAAGTTCATACTCAACATCAATTAAATCAAGTGCTTGTTCGGCAATTTCTTCTGTTATAGCAGCTACAGCGGCAATTTCTTGGCCTACATAAATTACTTTATCTACGGCTAAAGCGGTTTCATCTTGTCCGATTGGAAGAATGCCATATTTTACAGGAGTATCTTTACCAGTAATAATTGCTTTAACGCCTAGTAGAGCCATAGCGCGGCTTGTATCAATTCTTACAATCCTTGCATGGGCATGAGGGCTACGAAGGATTTTGCCATAGAGCATTCCTGGTAATTTTATATCATCTGCATAAATAGCTGTGCCCATTACTTTAGCAGTACCGTCAATCATTTGGGCAGATTTGCCAATTACAGAAAAATCTGTGTTATTAGTTTTTTGATATTCTTGACTCATATGTGCCTACCTTTATGAAAAGAATGCATCTGGAGGTTCAATTTTAGTTGAAGCGGCAATAAATTCTGGAAATGTAGCAGCTTTTTGTACCGCTTTAACAATTTTTGTATATCCTGTGCAACGACAAAGATTATTTGAAATAGCTTCGCGGATTTCTACTTCGTTTGGGTTAGAGTTTTTATCTAGCAAGGCTTTTACACTCATTATCATTCCTGGAGTACAATAGCCACATTGCATTCCGCCTTCGCTGCAAAAAGCTGCTTGAACTCGGTTAAGTTGGTTGTTATTAGATATACCTTCTATTGTCGTAATCTCTTCTTTTTGATGACAAACAGCAAGCATCATACAAGAAAGCATTGGAGAGCCATCAACTAAGATTGTACAAGCACCACAATCACCATCATCACAACCATGCTTTGTACCAATTAAGCCTAAGTCCTCGCGTATTGCATCCATCAAGCTACGGTTAGACGCAACTGCGACTTGATGGACTTCGCCATTGATATTTAGTTTTATTAATTGCTTTTCCATTAAATTAGACCTTGTTTAAAATTTGGTGTGCAAAATAAAATATCTAATTTAATATCTTGGCACGCTAGGGTCAATCAAACAAGACCATGCATCTATCCCACCCGATAAGTTTTTTGCATTATCAAAGCCATTTTGTTTTAACCAATAAACAACTCTTGCACTACGAACACCTGCATGACAATAAATAATCATTTCACGCTTATCATCAAGCTCATTTAAGCGCCTTGGGATTTCACCCATAGGAATTAACTTAGCCCCAGGTAATCGACAAATATCATATTCAAAAGGTTCTCGAATATCTAAAAGCAAAAAATCTTCTTTTGTGTCTATTTTTTGTTTTAGTTCTTGTACTGAAACATCAAACATTTTTTCCTCCAAGAAAATAAACCCTGATATAAAATTACGTTATTTTTCTACAGGGATTGAAGCAAAATTGTTACCATCTTTATCTAATAAACGAACAACAAAAAAACTATTGTATAAAGACTGTGGAAGGGTTGTTTGTAATTGCAATTTTATAGGCTTATCTAGAAGTAAGCCAGAAAATGATTGATTAGGAAATAGTAAATTTTTTTCTTCTGCTTCGAATATTACTGAGTCTTTTCTTGTGTCAAAAAAAACTTTATTACCTCTTAGATCAACAAAAACAACGTTATATAGTATTTTATTTAAGTTTGGTAGATTAAGAAATATTTTAACTAAATATTTGTTTTTAGCAGAAGGCTCTATATTTTGTTGTACTTTAGCTGTAAAAGTAAGTTCTACTTGGCGTTCTTTTTTTACACAAAACTGATAGGTTTCTAATTGTCCCAGCACTTTAAATTCATTATCAATATAATCCACTAAAGGTTGACCAACAGGGGGTTTATTTTGTAACCAGAAATTTCTCCAATAGTCATTTTTAATTGCACAAACAGAATTATATGAATAAAGCTTATCAATAATTTGTTGTTGTTGATTAGTGTCTAAAAAAGCAGGCCAGCAGTTTTGGGTAATTGTTGATGGAGTATCTTTTTGTGCCCAAAAATAAAAACTAGGAAAACCAGGAGAAGCAATAAAAGTATCAGAGTTATTACTAAGGTTTCTAATTATCCATTGATAAATAGCATTTTGTTCTTCTGATAACCTTATACGGTCTGCTCCAGAGAAGTTTATAGAAAAATTTGAATAGTATGTTGTCCAAGGGAAAGTAATTTTTGGTAATTGTGCTGTTATGTATAAAAAAATACTGATTAAAAAGATTATGGTTGTTAGCTTAAAAATCTTTTTCTGCCAAAGCATTAAAAAATCGTCGCATAATGTTGGTAAACTGTCTGAAATATTAATAGCTATTGCTGGAACTAAAAGGAGTGTTGCAATAGACCTTTGGCTACCTGCAACAGGAAATACAACTAGTAATTGTAAATATCCTACAACTACTAATAACAATCTGGAAAAATAAACGTTTTGATCTGTTTTTTCACTCTCTTCATTTTTCTCAGTAATAAGTGTTAGCCATAGAAAAGCTGGAGTATAGTTAAGAATTTTTTCTATTTGATTTTGATAAAACACTCCTGTTAAGTTAAAAAAAGACCAAATAAATAATAATATTGCGAGTAGGGTTTTTGCGTAATCGATCCATTTTGGGTATTTTTCTGTTTCAGAAGATTTTATATAATAAAAATAAAGAATTACGCCTAATCCAGCTACAAGAATTGAGGCTGGTTGAGAATTAAGAAGCATAGAAAATGCTTCTGGAAATTTCATTGGTTGTACTATAACACCATTAAAAAGAGCTTTTAAGGTTGAGCCATTTAAGATTACATAAGCTAAGATTAATAGTGCTGATAATATACTAGTTGCTGTTAAATAAATAAGATGAGAGATAGTTGA
This sequence comes from Acidobacteriota bacterium, assembly GCA_016213785.1. Taxonomy (GTDB): domain Bacteria; phylum Acidobacteriota; class Blastocatellia; order Chloracidobacteriales; family JADJPF01; genus JADJPF01. The sequence goes on along the minus strand of JACQZQ010000065.1, from coordinate 26,690 downwards.
GCGATTACTCCATTGAATAGGTTTATAGTATAAATAATGTAGTATAGGAACAAGGCCTAGTGTGATTATAAAGCAAAAGTTTTGTATCAAACTATCATTTAATTTTTGGCGCATTAAAATAACAGGTAAAAGGCAGATGCTTAAGTAGAGAAGTTTTTTACTTATTGATAGAAATTTTGTTTCGGCAGGCAAAGAGTAAATTACAACAAAAATTGCAGCAAAAAGAAATATCCCTAAATTTATTTTTGTAAAAAGTAGTGCAGTGGCAATAATAGCAATAGCAATATTACGCCAGTTTTCATTTTTAATTAAAGCAAGTAGAAGTATTAGTGATGTTAAAGTAACGGTTAGTTCTTGTGGATGGCTTGGTTCTTGACCTAAGACTTGGAGGTGATTCCAAGTAACGATATAAGTTAAAAAAGCTAAACAATAGCTCTTAGTCATTTTATAACTATAAATAGTTATTAACGTTGTTGAGATTGCCCATAAACCGATAGTTACAAGTCTTGTATGGTTATGATTAAGAGGAATTTTAAGAATGTCATAGAGTATTTGTTGAATAAAGTAATAGAAAGGCCCATATTGTGTAAAAGTTGAGTCATAAAGAGGATTACCGCTAATAAACTCTTTAATTGATATTAATAAGAAGCCTTCATCATCGTGAGGAGCAAATTTACTAAAGATAATAAAATAGCTACTAATTTGAGTTAGTATAAAAATAGCTAAAAAACTTGGAATAACTAAAAAAATAGTTTTTTTTGATAACCATTTATTCATTATTGTCCTTGTTCAGAAATTTCTTTATTTGGTGCAATATCTGGCGCAATTTTTTTCTCAACAATAGTAATAGGTTCTGGTTTTACCTGTTTATAGATTCGTCCTAAGTATTCGCCTATAATCCCGAGAAACAAAGCATTTAATCCTATAGAGAACAAAATTAAAACAATAATAGTAGCAAATCCAGCAGGCCATTGTGAGCCGCTAGTATATTTTGCAATGATAGAGAAAATAGTTCCAAAGATCATTAACAAAAATACCCCTATGCCTGTATAAGTAGCTAGGCGTAGAGGAATAATTGACTGGTTTGTAATACCGTCAATTGCTAGGCGAAGCATCTCACTAAGAGAAAATTTGCTCTCACCATGTTTTCTTTCATCTCTACTATAAACTATTCCAATTTGCTTAAAGCCAATTCTAGCAATAGTGCCTCTAAGATAAGGCTGGTTATCATTTAAGTTCATTAAGACTTCTATTATACATCGGTCAATTAGTCTAAAATCTCCTGCATCGTGAGGTAGTTTTGTATCGCTAAGTAAATCAATTAAACGATAAAAAATTTTACGAGTAGCATTAATCAAAAACCCTTCTTTACGCTTAGAGCGAATGCCATAAACTACTTTATAGCCTTGTTGCCATTTTTCTAAAAACTCTACAATCATTTGTGGAGGGTCTTGAAGATCACAATCAAGCTGAATAGCTGCTTGACCTGTAGCAGATAAGTAACCTGTTAGTATTGAGCGCTGATAGCCAAAATTTCTAGAAAAACGAATAATACGAAGCCTAGAATCTTCTAGAGCAATTGCTTGTAGTTTTGCAAAAGTATTATCGGTACTATGATTATCGGTGAATATAATTTCAAAACGAAAACGCTCACTCAAAGCTTCTAGCTCTTTGTTAACGGCGCTATAGAATAGGTCTATATTAGCTTCTTCATTATAAACAGGGACAACAATTGAGATTAGTGGTTTTGAAACTATACTCATGGCGCTACTTATATTTTATCCTAGAATTTACTTAAGAACTTGATTTTGAAGTTGATATGCCACCACTTTGCCTAGCCCTTTTTCTAAAGTGGTTTTAGCTTGCCAATTAGGTAAAGGCTCACCCTTACATGGAGCCATAACTTCACGTAATCTATAAGCTAAGCTACCCCAAATAACTGGAATATTTTTCCCTAATATAGTTTGGTAGATTTTAACAATCTCTTGTAATGTGTGGTAAATAAAACTACCAATAAAATATTTTAAGTGTTGTTCTTTAGTTGCTATATTAAGTGCCTGACAATAAGCATCAATTACATCGTCTATATAAACTAAGTCTAATAACTGCTCTCCTGGTGATAAACTAACTGCTTTTTCTGAAATTGCTGCACTATATAAAAGCTGTAATATTTTATTACGGGAGTCTTTTGGGCCATATACATCAAAGAGTTTTAAGGTAATAGCCTCGATTTTTTTAATTTGTACATAATAATCAATTATTGCTTCAAAGGCTTGTTTGGTCGCAGCATATAAACAAACTGGCTCATAATCTTTAGCATCATTTAGATGCTGCCAATAGCTACCAGTATTAATAAAGGTTTTTACCCCACTATCAGCCATTAGCTCTAATAATTGTGTTCCTAGGGTAATATTAGCTACTATTAAGTCATTAATTTGATTAGGATTAATTTTATATTGACTTATTGCTGCTAAATGAAAAACAGCATCAATCTTATGTGACTGAAATATTTTATAAAGGCTTTCAACCCTTTCATCATAATAGTAGAGTTTTACTTTAGGATTTGATGGGTCAAGCAAATTAAGTCTAGAAGATTTTCTTACTAAACAAATTGCTTGATTGCCTTGTTCAATTAAGCGCTCTACTAAGTTTGAGCCAACATAACCGTTAGCTCCTGTCACTAAATAGGTCTTCATAAGCTTTTAACAAATTTTTTAAATACATCATGAATATGTAAGATCATTTCTTGTGTTAAACCGTGGTGACAACCTATTAAAATACCTCCTTGCATAACTCTATCTGCTATTGGGTAGCCCTCTTTTTGCCTTATACAAGCTAGGTGTTGAAATCCAGGCTGACGCAATATGTTACCAGTAAATACAGGGCGAGTTTGTATACCATGACGCTCAAAATAAATTTGTAATTCTTTACGAGTAAAAGGTGCTTGTTCTCTTACTGTTAGAGCCATTGCTAGCCATCCAGTAACGCTATCAGGTAGTTGTTTAGGTAATATAAACCATTCTTCATAGTCTTTAAAAAAGTCTAAATGTTGTTGAAAATGTTGTTCGCGTAGTGTGATATTTAAGGCAAGTTTACTTAATTGTACTAAACCAAAAGCTGCTCCCATTTCTGATGGTTCTAGGTTATAGCCTGCTTCTTCAAATACAAATTTAGCATCATACTCAACTCCATCTAGGTTTACGTTAAATCGATTCTCAATTTTTTCGGACTCAACAAATAGTGATGAACTACGTCCCCAACTGCGCAGCAGTCTAGCTCTTTGTTCATAACTAGAATCATTAACACATAACATACCACCATTACCGCCACAATTAATTACATGCGAACCATAGAAACTAGTTGTACTAATATCAGAACGAGTTCCAGTACTTTGATTACGTAGCAATGCCCCTAGAGTATCAGCAGAGTCTTCGACTAAAATTAGTTGATGTTTATCAGCAATTTTTCTTAATACATCCCAATCAGATAGATTGCCAATTAAATTAGGAATCATCATCATTTTAGTTTTAGGTGTGATCATTGTCTCTATTTTATTGATATCAATATTATAAGTACCTTCTTCAACATCAATAAATATAGGGATTAATTTATTACGAACTAAAGGAGCAACAGTAGTAGAGAATGTAAGTACAGGAGTTATCACTTCTGTACCTGGGTCTAAATTTAATAGTTCAACTGCAAGATAATTTGCAGAAGTCCCAGAATTAACCATAATTCCCCATTTTTTTGCAAAAAGAGCAGCTACCTTTGTTTCCATTTCACGAACATTTTTTCCCATTAGGGTTGATGTTCTTAATACTTCAACTACAGCAGCAATTTCTTCTTCACCATGCACTGATTTTCCATATGGAACAGATAAGTAATCTTTAGTCATAATTTTTCTACATTCATATATTCATTGATTTGTTTTAGACTATGTTCATACATAGATTGCCCTAAGCTATAGGCTTTATACCATTCTACAGTTTTAGCTAGAGCGGTATTTAGATCCCATTTAGCCTGCCAACCTAATTCTGTTTTAGCTTTGCTACAGTCTAGGCGTAAAAAATTAGTCTCTTTTAAGTTTTTTTCATCAGGTTGAATTTTCCATTTTGCAGATTGGCCCCACAAATTAGCAAGTTTTTCTACAATATAGGTTACGTTTTTAGCTTCATTGTTCTTAGGGCCAAAATTCCAACCACCAACAAATTTATCTCCTTTTTCATAGAGGGCTTGAGCTAATTTTAGATAACCTGACAAAGGATCTAAGACATGTTGCCAGGGTCGCACTGAATAGGGGTTACGAATAGCAACAGATTGTTTTGATATAAAAGCACGTATTATATCGGGCACTAGGCGTTCCTCTGCCCAATCGCCACCCCCTATTACATTACCAGCACGTGCGGATGCTAAAAAGATTTGATGTGTAAAATATGATTGTTGGTAACAGCGCGTTATTAATTCTACACAGCCTTTACTGCTACTATAAGGATCTGTTCCCCCCATTGGTTCATTTTCTCTATAACCCCAAATCCATTCTTTATTTTCATAGCATTTATCAGAGGTAACATTAATAATTACCTTAGTTATATTAGTAGCACGGATTGCTTCAAATAAATTAACTGTGCCTAATATATTTGTAGAATAAGTTTCTATGGGATCAAAATAAGAAGGTCTTACTAGTGATTGTGCCGCTAGATGAAATACAATTTCAGGCTTATAGTCTAAGATAACTTGCTTAAGATGCTCTAAATTTCTAATATCATCAATTACTGAGTGTATATTATTTTCTAACCCAATTAGTGAGTAATGATTAATTTCAGTTGGTGCCAACTTACTATAACCTACTACATTACTTCCAAGATGTTGTAAGCAAAGCGCTAACCAACTTCCTTTAAATCCTGTATGGCCTGTTACAAGAACATTTTTTCCACGCCAAAAATCTATGTTTTGTGTTAGTCCCAAGTTTTCCATGGTGCTTTTCCCTGTTGCCACAACGATTCAAGTAAGTTTTTTTCTCGTAAAGTATCCATAGGTTGCCAAAATCCATAATGTTTATATGCAGCAATTTGTAGGTCTTTAGCTAAATTTTCTAGTGGTTCTCGCTCCCAAACACAATCATCACCAGAGATATAGTCTAGTACTGCTGGAGAACATACAAAAAAACCTCCATTAATCCATCCACCATTATGCGGTTTTTCTTGAAACGAAGTAATTAAGTCTTGGGTGTTAATTTCTGTAGCGCCAAAACGCCCTGAAGGTGCAACTGCTGTCATAGTAGCTAAAACGCCTTTGCTATGGTGGAATTCTATAAGTTGTTTAATATCAATGTTTCCTACACCATCGCCATATGTAAAGCAAAAACTTTCTTCATCTTTAATATAAGTAGCTACACGTTTTAAGCGCCCACCAGTCATTGATTGTTGTCCTGTGTCAATTAAAGTGACTCGCCAGGGTTCAGCAGAACTATTTAGAAACTCTGTTTGATTCTTAGCAATATCAAATGTAACATCTGAGGTATGTAAATAATAGTTTGCAAAAAATTCTTTAATTAAATACCCTTTGTATCCTAAACATATAATAAATTCTGTTACTCCATAACTAGAGTAAATTTTCATAATGTGCCATAAAATAGGTTTGCCTCCAATCTCAATCAAAGGCTTAGGTTTTAAGTCAGTTTCTTCGCTTATTCGTGTACCATAGCCACCAGCTAAAATAACAGCCTTCATTAGACTAAACCACCATATTTATAACAGTTATAGGAATTGTAAAACCTTATAAAGATAAGAAGCTATTGAAACATTATTTATTAATTACTAGAGTAACAAAAAATAAGGTATTTATTTGAATCTTAAGACCTAAAAAGCCTAATTAGGTTAGTTTGGTTTTAATTATAGATAAAGAAACCAAAACTAGCCTAGGATAAATTTCTGGCTTAAAAAAATCAATTAAAATATCACTTTATTTAGATCCTAAGAATTAAGACTCTATTAAATTAGAATATATTTTAGGATTTTGCTGGTAATAGATTTACTTTATTTTCCCCTGTTACTACTTGACCAATATGATAGCAAGGCTCATTTGAGTTTTGGAAATGAGACATTACTTTTTCAAAATTAGAGTTGCTAACTACCACAATCATTCCTATTCCCATATTGAAGACTCTATACATTTCTTCTTTTTCAATATTTCCTATTTTTTGCATTACATTAAAAACAGGTAGAACAGGCCAAGAACCAAGCTTTATTTCTACTTGACAATTTTCAGGCAACACACGAGGAATATTTTCTAAAAAGCCTCCTCCTGTAATATGAGCAAGGCCATTAATTAAATCTTGATCAAAAAGTTCTGATAAAACAGGGAAATAATTTTTATGCGGCTTAAGTAAACTTTCTGCTACTGTATTTCCTAGCTCATCTAAATAGTCATTTGGTGTTAAGTTCGCAACCTCAAAAAATAGCTTACGAGCTAGGCTATAACCATTAGTATGCAGTCCTAGTGATGGAAGTCCAATTAATTGATCTCCAGGTTTTATCTTAGTTCCATCAATGATTTTTTCTCTATCAACTATACCTACTATAAAACCAGCGACATCATATTCACCAGCAGCATAAAAGCCTGGCATTTCAGCCGTTTCCCCGCCAATTAATGGACAATTAGCTTCGCTACAGGCACGAGCAATACCCTCAATAATTTCGGCTACAATATTTGGAGAAAGTTCTCCTGTAGCAATATAGTCCATAAAAAAGAGTGGTTTAGCGCCTTGAACAGCAATATCATCAATACAATGAGCTACTAAATCATACCCAATGGTGTTATGAATTCCTGTCATAAAGGCTATTTTTAGTTTAGTCCCGACTCCATCAGTACTTGCAACCAGTACTGGGTCTTTCATTGCAGAAAAGTTAGTACGAAAAAGAGCACCAAAACTACCAATTTCTGTAAGTACTTGAGAATTAAATGTTTTACGTGCGAGGTTCTTTATACGATGTTTAGCTTCATTAGCAGCATCAATATTTACCCCTGCTTCTTTATAAGTAATTTTTTTCATAGTTTATTTATAACTTAAAGTCTGTTTGATTAGGATCATTATCCTTAGTAAGCTCTTTTAAGAGTTCCTTAGAGCGATCTTGAGCAGAAATACGGCTTTGAAGGTCGGGAGTAAAAGTTACATCAAAATAATCTCCAGCTTTTGCTCCTTGAGGTAAGTATTTTAGAGGAATATCTAGACTGATTTCTTCATAATCAGAGATTAGCATTACAGCTAAATCTCCTTCGATACGATCAATAACTACTTTCATTAAACTGTGCCTTAAAAAAGAGTTACTAAATACTTGCTTTATTTAGAGTAGAAAATTTAGAATGCTGGCTTAGTATATCTGTGAGTGACTCGCGCACAAAAGCCTATTTGCCGAACACCAGCCATTTAAATCTTAAGGGAGAAAATTTAACTTATGCGAGGAGAACTAAGCCAAGAATGCTTACCTGATGTATTACGACAACTCTATTTAGAGCGTAGATCTGGGTGTTTACGACTAACACAAGACCATACTCGCAAAGAAGTATTTTTTGAGTTAGGAGTTATGATCTTTGCCTCTAGTAATCGACGAGAAGACCGCATAGGGGAAAGTATGCTTAGACATGGTACTATTACTCAAGAACAATTTGATCAAGCTCAATCTCAAATGGGTCGAGGTAAGCGATTTGGTAAAATTTTGGCTGACTTAAAAATAATTTCAGAACGCGACCTAGTAGCTAATGTAACTTTTCAGATTTTAGACATTATTTATTCGATATTTAATTGGACAACAGGACATTATGAATTTTATGAAGTAGAAAGAACTATTTCTGAAGACTTAAAATTAGAGCTTTCTACTGCAAGTATTATATTAGAAGGTGTTCGTAGAATTAGCGATATGGATGTAATTGAGCGAGGTTTAGGTGACTTAAACAGATTAATAGGCCCTTGTACTAACCCGCTACTAAGACTGCAAACCCTTTCTTTAAGACCTCTAGAGCGCCAAATCATAGAAGTTATTAAAGAGCCAATGAGCTTAATTAAACTATTGATAAAAATAAAATCTCCTGCTGAAACAGTCTTGCGTTCTTTATATGGTCTGCTTTCATCAGGAGTTTTAGAGCGTTTTGCTCCAGCAGAACTCTCACGAGAAAGCGGAAAAATGGAGGTTCCAGAAAAAGTTGTTAGACAGACTCTTGGGCTTGGTGAATCTGTTCCTGTTGTCTTAGCTAGACAAACTGGAGCACATAAAGTTGATGAGATGGCTCTAAGAAGAAAAATTGATCTTGTTAAAGAGCGTATGAACAGTGGAACTGTATATGAGTTATTTAATTTTTCTCCCAATAGTCAATTAGAGGAGTTACAAAATTCTTACTATAAACTAGCTAGAGAATTTCACCCAGATAGACACTTAACTGCTAGTAAAGAAATGAGAGCAGAAATAGATGAAGTTTTTACACAACTAACAGGTTTATATGATAATGCTAAAGGTATGTTGGTTTCTAAACCTTTACCGATGCCAATTCCTACAGGCATTACAGGATCAATTGCTCGTAATACTGCACCTCACCCTATAGAAGGGATGCCTTTAACTCCTCCAATTCCAAGACAAAGCACAAGTAAAGTTACTATTCCGCCACCACCTCCGCCAAATATTTTACCTCAAAGGCCTTCTATTGTAGTCCCTGAAATAGTTTCTGAAGTTGTTGAAGCTACTGAAATACTACCAAGTTTTGAACAAATTCTAAAAACAGATACTATGGAAGATGCTGCTTTAGAGGACAGAGATATTTCTCAAATGGTTTCTCAGTCTTCTAATGAAATTAGTTTGCCAAAAACTGGCCCTAAATTGGCTATTTCACAACTAGACAATAAATTAAAACAAACTATCTTAGATGCGCCTGCAATTACTCAGTCTTTAGAAAATATTGATGCTAGTGCTCCTACAGAGGCTTTAGTAGATACATCTGAGGCAGAAGCCTTAATGGAAGCGCTAGATGCTTTAGAAGAAATGTCTAAATTCTCTACTTCATCAAATTTTGAAAACATAAGTCAAAGTGGGACAACAGAACCATTATTAGTATCAGAGGGTGAATTAACAAATAATGAAGAAAATTATCCAGAAGTATCAAGAACTGCTGTAATGGCAGAACATACTCGCGTAGTTGTTGAAGCCCTTTCTACTACAGACCTAGTAGATTTATCCACTCAAGAAGTGCTAAGCAATTTAGAAGAATTAGATGAAAATATGACAACAACGCCTTTACTTGTAACTCCTGTTATGGATGAGCAAGAACAGGCAGAGAAACTTTTTGTTGATGGGCGTAATTATTTCCAACGTAAAGATATTGGAGGAGCAATAAGAGCTTTGCGTGAAGCAGTAAGGCTTTCTCCTAGACAAACCCGTTACCGTTTGTTGCTTGGACATGTACTCTCTAATAACCAACGCTGGCAAAGAGAAGCAGAAGAACAATTTAGACAAGTACTTGATATTGAACCTATAAATGTAATGGCACATTTAGGTTTAGCCCAACTCTATACTAAAGTAGGTTTGGTTCGCCGTGCTGTAAGTGAGTTTCGCGAAGCCTTAAAGATTGAGCCACAAAACCCTGTTGCTAAAAGGGGTCTAAAAGCAATTCTTGGAGAAGAAACAGCAGGTATTCCAAGTTTCTTAAGTAAACTAATTGAGAAAGAAAATTAATTCTTTATTTCTATTAAATAACCCTAGTCAACTAAGACTAGAGTTATTTGCTTTATTGATCTTAGCTTTGATTGCTTATTCTTTACTTTGTCGGCCAAGAAAAAGAAGGCTAATTCCTGTTACAAGTAATAACCCGCCTAGGATATGGAAAATAATTAAATATTGAGGCATATCTAATTGTCGCTTAACAAAAATACCTGTAGCTATTAATCCTAATGCAATGACTATTGCGATAATACCAGGGGCTTTAGTTTTCATGCTTATTTTTCTCCATGTTTTAGGAAGTTAGTAGTGATGCGTTTAAGGATTTCTACTCCAATAGGTAAGGCTTCTTCATCAAAATTAAAAAATGGGCTATGGTGTGGATGAGTTAAGCCTTTAGACTCATTTTGAGAACCAACAAAAAAGAAGCATCCTGGAACCCTAGCTAAAAAATAAGCCATATCTTCACCCGCCATAGTCCGAGCACGATCATCAGAAATAACATTTTCTTTTCCTACAACCTCAGAAGCAATTTGGCGTACAAAATCAGCCATAGTTAGATTATTTATTGTAGGTGGCCCAAGTCTTTCATATTTGATAGTACATTCAGCCCCAAGAGCTGCTGCTGTATGAGTAACTACCCTATTAAAAATATCAGGGATTTCCTTATAAAGCTCATTGCTAAAAGTCCTTACAGTACCCCGCAGGAAAGCCTCTTCAGCAATTACATTAAATGCTTCTCCTGCACGAATGCTTCCAACTGTTACTACAGCAGAATCTAAAGGATTAACATTACGTGAGACAACTGTTTGAAGTGATGTAACAATTTGGCAAGCGGCTAAAATAGCATCTATGGTTTGATGGGGCATTGCGCCGTGTCCCCCACGCCCTTTTACTACAATATTAAATTCATCTACAGAAGCCATTACTGGGCCATTTATAACTCCAACTGTACCTACAGGTAGACCATTCCACAGGTGTATTCCAAAGGCTGCATCTACTTTAGGAGATTCTAAAACTCCTTCCTCAATCATTCTTAAAGCGCCATTACCTCCTTCTTCGCCTGGTTGAAAAACTAGTTTAAGTTTACCAGAGAGTTCTGGAGTTATTTTAGAAAGCTGTTTAGCTGCACTAAGTAGCATTGCCATATGTCCATCATGTCCACAAGCATGCATTACTCCATTATTAGTTGAAACATAATCAAGTGAGTTTTCTTCTTTTACTGGTAGGGCATCCATATCGGCTCTTAGCATTAGCGTAGGGCCAGGACGCATTGTATCAGCTAAAGCAACTACACCTGTTTTAGCAATATTAGTTTGAATTTTATAACCAAACTCTGTAAGTTTTTCTGCAATAAAACAAGAACTTTTATGCTCTTGAAATTTTAATTCTGGGTTTTGATGTAACCAACGACGATTAGCAATTAATTCACTCTTATCTAAAGGTGAAATATCTAAGGCTATGGACATTTTATTATTCCTTAGAAAAAGATTAGAAATTCCTTTAAGCCATATTAGCTAACTTAATAGGACTTAACAAGCTTAGTAGAACAGAAGAAAATTTAACTATAAATAATACTTAAGTATATGGATAGAGTTTAGTAGCATTTATAGGTGTAAAGAGTATGTTTTTCTTTTAATAGGAGAAGTGAAGATCTCAGTAAATTCTTGACGCTATGTTAATTAGAGTGATAAAATGCCTCTGTAAGATTTCATTTTAAGTAAGCAATTCTTTTCATCATAATCTTAAATAGATTTCTAATGGTTAAAGATCCTGCGAAGAAACTCTAAAGCTTGAAAATATGAATTCCAATTTGAAAAAATATTTTTCTGACAATACTAACTTTTTAGAGGAGGTGTTTTGTGTCATTTTTTAAAGTTGGTGAAAAAGTAGTTTATCCTAATCATGGGGTTGCTACTATTGAAGAAATTACTGCTAAACATATTGAAGGTATTGATAGTTATTTTTATAACTTACGCCTTTCTGCTAGTAATTCTGTTGTAATGGTGCCAATAAAAAATGCTAAACAAGTAGGACTGCGTGAACCTATTGCTAAGAGTGAGTGCGAAAATTTAATTAAAATGTTGGGTGATAATTTCTCTGAACCTCCTTCAGATTGGAAAGATCGATTTAAGGATTTTTCTGACAAAATGCGTACAGGTGATATTTTTTCTGTTGCAGAAATCCTTAAAATTTTAACTTATTTAAGTAAAGCAAAACCTCTTTCATTTCGTGAAAAGCGAATGTTAGAGAGGGCACGCTTTTTAGTAGTTAGCGAATTAGCTATTGCTTCTATGTCTTCAGAAAAAGAAATAAATGAGAAAGTAGACCTTTCCTTAAGTAAAGCCTGTGTTAAACACGGGCATAAGCATATGCATGCACATGCTTAAACTTACTAGAAGCAAAGGGTAGAACTTAAAACAACTCTTAGATAAAACTATTTATAGAACTTATAGGATCTATAGAGTAGTTTTGTCTAAAACCCTCTTGTAATTAAAAGTAAAACTACTCTTAATAATTTATTTTAATCATTTTTTTATTATTAAAGCTAATAATCTAGAAGCTGAAATAGGGCTTGAATTGGCTTAAGTACCCTTCCTTCCTTACGTTCAATAGTTAATTTAAAATCAATAAAATCTATTCAAATCTTCTTTAACCTCTATTTTAACAATAATTTAAGCTATAAATTTTCAAATTTTATACAACTATTGCTGGTTTTTTAATGGCAAAGGCTGGTAAACTGCTTTCTCAATTATTAAAAATTAAAATAGCTTAAAAAATATATTCTAAAATATATTTAAATTTATTCTTCATAGTTAAAACAGTAAAATTAACCTAAACAATTGCTAATAAACTAATATAAATAATATAAGACTAGGATGGTATACTAATGAAAATCTATGACGTTTCAGTGCCAATTTGCTCTGAAATGCCAGTCTATCCAGGCGACCCTAATATTAAAATTGAGCTAAGAGAAAGTATTGCAAAGGGTTCTCCTTGTAATGTAAGCTCTATTTCTCTTGGTTCTCATACTGGCACACATATTGACCCACCTTATCATTTTATTGAATCTGGTATTAAAGTAGATCAAATTCCACTAAACTTATTGATTGGAAGAACTTATGTTGTAGAAACTACATCTAGTCGTATTGATAAGTCTGTACTTAAGGAAATAAACTTAAATGACCCTATGAGGCTTATTTTTAAGACTCGTAATTCTTATCTTTGGAGTGCTAATAAATTTGTAGAAGACTATGTTTATCTTACTCCTGATGCTGCGGAAATTTTAGTAGAAGCAGGCATAAAGCTAGTAGGGATAGATTATCTTTCTATAGAACAATATGGTTCTACTACCTATCAAACCCATAAAACATTGTTAGGTAATGGAGTTGTTATTGTTGAAGGGTTAAATTTAGCTGAAGTTGAGCCAGGGGATTATGAAATGATATGCTTACCATTAAAAATAAAAGATGCAGATGGTGCACCAGCTAGAGTAATTTTACGTGGCTAAGATTTACATAATCAAAACAAATTTAAGGGTTTAAGCAAATAACAAAATTTCTATTTAAACATTATGATAGATTTTTCGATATTAAGTATTATTGAGCATCATAAAATTTTTGCTTTAGTTAGAACGGACTCAGCAGAAACTGCTCTTAAATCAGCAGAAGCCGCTATTGTTGGAGGCATTAAGCTTATAGAAGTCTCACTTGGAACTCCAGGAGCAGTAAGAGTTATTTCTGACCTACGGCGTAAATATGGAGATGCTATTCGTGTTGGAGCAGGAAGTGTAATTTCAATAGATGGTGCAGATAGAGCTATTAAGGGAGGAGCGCAATTTATTTCCTCTCCTCATACTAGTGCAAGCATTATAGAGTTTTCTATTAGTAAAAAGATTTTTCCAATTGCTGGTGCAGCTACTCCAACAGAAATTATGTCAGCTTGGGATTTTGGAGTTCCTTTAATTAAAGTCTTTCCAGCATATGCTTTTGGCGGCGCTCCCTATATTCGCTCATTAAAAGATTCTATGCCAGAAGTTAGACTACTTCCAGCTAGTGGTGTTACTGTTAATAATGTAGCAGATTTTCTACAAGCAGGATCTTTTGCTATAGGCATTGGAGGTAGCATCTTTAGAGCAGGCGATATTAGTAATGATAATTATGCAAGTATTGCTGAAAGAGCTAGATTACTAATAAAATCTGTTATAGAGATTAAATAGAATATAATTACTTGATTTCTTCTTTATTAAGTTCTTTAGCTAAAGAACTGTAAGCCTCAATCAGTTTTTGCTCAATATATTTCCAATCTTCTTCTGTAACCTTACCTGCTTCCTGTTTAACATCTCTTTGTAACATTGCTATAGTACGAGCGCTAGCATAGTCTTTTAGTAAATTAGGCTCAACCTTATAGAATTGGCCTGTGGTTGCTGCTATAGCGTTTACTAAAGCTTCTTCTCCATAAGTCTTACGTTCACGATGTACAATCCACCATTCTAGCTCTAGTTTTGCTGTAAGGGTTGCATCATTTTTTAAGTTACCTATTTTATTAAGAGCATTAAAATAATCTATTAAATAAGGAATGGCTTGCTCATAATCAGAACGTTTTTGACCTTTTTTAAAAACAAACGCCGCTTTAGCTGCACGATAAGCATTTAAGTTAGCTTGCCAAAAAGGTAAATTATTCTGTGTTCTTAACATCTCAACTAGTAGCCAATAGAGCTGTAAAGCCTTTTTGTCATAATAAGCTCGCCACATTTTTGTTTCTAATTTACCAATTACAATAGGATCAAACTTACGTAAGTTAGTAGACCAGGGGCCAAACAAATCTACTAAAACCCAAGTAGTTAGTAAAAGAAATAAAGTTAAGATAACTTTTAAGATTTGCACTTTACGAGATTTCTTTATAGGTTTAGGTGTTTCTTCTTGCATAGTTTAAGCTATTATCTGTTTCTGGCATTTAATAAAATGATTTATTTATAAGTATTTATACTTGATTTTACAAACTACTCAACCCACGCATAAATTCTTCTACCTCAGGTTGGGTACAATAATTTGTTAATTCTTGTATAAAGCTAGGATAAAAGACCGCACCATCAAAATCTTCTATTAGTTGAGACGTTTCTGCCTGTTTAATTAAAGTAATTACTCGTAATAAAATAATTGCAATAGGCCAACCCATAACGGCTGATTTATTACGTGCCCAATTTATTACAGTTTCTACTAATTCTTTTTGTGTGATATGCATAGGGGGTTTAGTACGTAATAATTTTGATAGGGCATCAGAAGTAAAAAGTGGGGCACGTCGATCGTCAAAGTAATCCAAAAGCTCGCTAATAGCTTGATTTACATCAAGATTTTTTTTCTGTAGTGCTGAAAAAGGATTTCTTTCCTTTTCTCCTTTATATTCTATTTCATCAGATACAGCACGAGTAATAGAGCTACGTTTAGTTGATTGTAGCTGAGCTAAAGGATTTATTGCTGGATTAGATTGTTGGGGGTAATAACCTCCCTGTTGAGGTGTAGCGTAGCCGCCTGTTGGAGGAACTTGGACTTGTTGAACTGCTCCTGTTTGCCAAGGGTTTCTAATTCCACCTGTTTGTAACCTAGTATTGGGCATAGGTTGTGTAGGTTGCAAGGGCTGTAAGGGTTGTAAGGGTTGTAAGGGTTGTAAGGGCTGTTGAGCCATATAAGGATTTGGTGCAGGATAATTAGGCATTTGAGGGCTTGGAGGTGCCATAACAACAGGTGCAGGTGCAATTGGTGCAGTTCGAATAAAATTATAGCTTTCATTAATGGCATTAAAAATTAGCTCAAGTTCTGATTTTATTTGCTTTGGAGCGTTAACAAATTTATCTGGATGAAACTTTGTTGCTAGTGCTAAATATGCATCATAAACTTCATTAATGTTATTTTGGGGGTGTACTCCTAAAATAGTTCTAGGATCGCGGGAGATTATTCTATTTCTTATAGCTTCTACTTCGGCTGTTGTTATATCTGAGCCAGGGAAAAGAACAGCAACTTGTTGTGGGGTTTCAAGAGTTGTTTGAGGATCATCTAATTGTTCTAACATTCCTATAACTAGCAAACTATAAATAGATTGTAGTACTTTTTCAGGTCTTTCTTTACAATTTACTAGTATTTTTAATAGATCAACAGGCTCTTTAGCCATATTCATTAAGTTTAATTCTAAGGGGTTAAATGCTATAGCTTGGATTTTAGAGCGTCCTGCTGTAGTAGTATGTAGTAGTTTTGCTGCTGACCCAATCCCTTTTCTAACCAACTCAAAATCATTAACCCTACGCATTCCTTCTAGTATAATTGTTGGTGTAGAAAATTTTAGTTTTAATTCTTCGGGAGCATTATTTTCCCCGCTATTAAACTGATAAGTTCCATCTTTCCAAGTAAATAATGAATAGATAATATCAATAAACTGAAGTGTTACATAATTAACAAGTTCTCTTTCGGTTAATATACTAGAATCAACTAAAGCTTTCCCTAATCTTTGTCCTGGAGGAAGTTGGGTAAAAATTTGATTAAGTTGCTCTCTACTTAGTTTGTTATAGCGTACTAAAGTTTCCCCTATGCGGTCTTCTGGTTGACTACTAGAAGCAAAAGCTACTTGTCCACGCTCAAAATATACGTGCTTTTCAATATTTCCATTTTCTGTAGAACGTCTTACTATTAATTCGCCGTTGCGACGCTCATTGTAAATTACACGAAGTACTTCTGGGAGTGGGACTAGGGAAAGTGAGCCTTGCATATATTTAGCCTGAAAGATCTTATTAAAATTAGATTAATTTGATAATACTTTGCTAGTTGATTAATTGCAACAATAGTAAAAGTTGAAATAATTGAAATTATATTAAGCTAAGTTAAAAACTTACGTAATATTATAGGGTTATAGTGTTAATTTAGTCAATTAATATTTAAGGAAAATAGATGGACTATAAAATTTTATTTACAGTATTTATAACAGTGTTTATTGCGGAATTAGGTGATAAAACCCAGCTTGCAACAATGCTTTTTGCTTCAGGGCAAAATGTTAGTCGCTGGAGTGTTTTTTGGGGTTCAGCACTAGCTTTAATAACTACTTCAGCTTTAGGCGTTTTAGCTGGAGGGATAATTTCTAAATACTTAAGTGAAAAACATCTATCAATAGTTGCTGGTGTAGGATTTATTGCTGTAGGGGTGTGGACTCTTATAAAGGTTTTCTATTTAGCAAATAAAGAGTAATTTATTATTAAAGAAAATAGCCCAGGAAATTTTCCTGGGCTATAAGTAGAAAGTTAATTTTTTCTAGATACAAAAGATCTTAGAAGTTAATCTTAGCGCCTAGTTGGATAACACGAGGGCTAGTTAAGGTTGAGTTAATTCTACCAAAAGTGGTGCTATTAACATTTAGATCACCAACAAAGAAAACAGTGTTATTAAATACATTAAAGAACTCAGCACGGAACTCAAAATCTACTTTTTCAGAGAATTTTGTATGTTTGGCAATGCTAAAGTCTATGTTATAGGCAGTTGGGCCATTAAATTCAAAACGACCTAAGCTACCAACTGTTCCTGGTTGAGGATTAAAGAAGACTTGTCCTGCAAAAGGAGCTTGACCATCTGGAGCAACTCCGCGTCCATCTGGGCCAATGACTTTAGGATCAATAAAGAAGATTCTTCCATCTGGTAATACAAATCTGCCAAATAGATTTTTAATTTGATCTACAGATAAATTTGTATCAACAGTATTAACCCCTGAACGTCCAACACGGTTTAATGTACCACGACCAGAAAAGACAGAGATAGGAGGCCCTGATTGAACTCCAATAATTGTTCCTATTTGGAAGCCTGAAACTAACTTTTGAAGGATCTTGTTTGAAGGATTAAACAATTTTCCTGGGCCTGCGCCAAAAGGTAACTCATATAAAACATTAGTCTTAAATGAGTGAGTTACGTCAAATATAGCGCGGGAGCGTTCAAGTCTAGGTTGATCATTATCAAGTAATGGTTCAAAACGGGTTTGGCCTGTACCTTGAGCATCGGTTAATGTCTTACTAAAGGTATAGTTAGCTTGGAAGAATAAACCGCTTGAGAAACGACGACGGCCTTCTATTTGAAGTGAGTTGTAATCAGAACTTGCGCCATTTAGAAGTACGTCAGCAACAAATGTGCTTTGATTAGGAACAAATTGAACTGCTCCGCTAAGTCTATTTTGGAAATAAACTTGAGCAAGTGTTCCTGGCTCACCACTTGAGATTAAGCCACGAACAGTAGCATTAGTAAGTAATCCACCCCCAGCTAATGTTGGGAATACGGTTAATTGTTGGCTACCTGGAATTGCAGCATTAAATCTTGGGTCAAATACGCCATTTCTTGCTAAAGCAAGGAAACCATTTTGACGAGCGCGTAGGAAGTCTTGTAAAAAACCATTCTTGCGAATTTCTACTTGGTTAAAGTCAACGCCACGAGCTAGATTTGTACTACGATTACCAACGTAACGGACTGTTACTACAGTATCCTTAAAGACTTCTCTTTCAAGGCTAATGTTATATTGTTGGTAATAAGGAGTCTTAAAGTTAGGATCAACAATAAAAGCTGCTGAACCTGGGTTAATAGCTAGATTTTGAGCAAAGGTAATAGGTACTCTAAATGGTGGAGCAGCTAAAGCACCAGCAAACGCTTGAGCATTACCGCTAATTGTTCCAAAAAGAGCAGTTCTATTAACTGTAGTTTGAAGACCTGAGTTAGCGGCGGTTGCATTATCAGGAGAGCGGAAAGCTTCATCATTAACATATTGAATTGAATAGCCACCGCGAAGAACAGTTTGACGACCTAAGCCTGGAATATCCCAAGCCACGCTGATATTTGGTGCAAAGTTATTTCTATCAGAGTTAAAGAAAAACCCATCAACAAAATCAACTCTACCTTGTGGATCAAGTACTACTGATCTTGGATCAGATTTACCATCAGCACGAGCACTTAGAACAGGTTGTAGAGCAAAATCATTGGCTTCGTGTAATGGAGTAACAAAATCATAGCGTAAGCCTACGTTAATTGTAACATTAGGGCGAATACGCCAAGAATCTGTAATATAGCCTGAATATTGCTCAAGTTGAAGTCTGCTAACTTGTCCTGCACCTTTTACATAACCAGAGGTTTGAGAAGTAGCATTAAAGGTAGCTGCTGCACTAGTGACTGTACCGCTAAGTAATGTAAGTAGTGCATTAGCTGTATTTAGTTGTGTTGCATCAATACCACCAGGGAAATCTCTTGCTACTAAACCAAAGCCTGCTGGAGCACTAGTACTAATACCAAGATTAAATGTTGGTATTGTTCCACCATTATTAAATGAACGAACACGGGTTATATCAGCTTGACCGCCAAAGCGGACAAAGTGATTACCAAGTTGTAGTGAAGCGCCATCAATAAAAGAAGTAATTTCTGTTTTACGCCCTTGACCTAAGAATGTTACTACTGGGTTAGTGACTAAAGGAGTATTAATAAAGATATTACTACTTAAATCTTCTCTAGTAACAAACTCTGGTTCTGTAACATTACGACCTACTCTAACTTCATTATTAAATGTTGGTGAAGCAGCAAAGTTCCAAGCTACTACAAAGAAATTGGTTGTTCCTACATTACTAACCAAAGGATTTTGATTAAATGAAGTATCTATATCAGGACGAGAAACATTTTCTGATGCATGTTGGTAAACACCTTCAAAATGATGTCTAGAATTATAGTTATAATCGAGTCTAAAACCTGCAACATCGCGATCATTTGGCGAAGATTTATTAAATGCAAACCCACCAGTATTTCTTCCATCGCCAGTTTGTGTATTAATTTGGTTAGGAACTCGGCTTAAAATATTAGCAACCGCAGGGTCTATACCAAGACTTTTAAGTCTTAAAATATCTAAAGTACGTGTTTGACCACTATTATCACGATAGGTGAAAATTCCTTGGCGTGCATTAGGGGTTAAAACAGTTCCTATTGTAGGTGCTGAAGATCTTTGACGGAACCCTTCAAAATAGGTAAAGAAAAATAATTTATCTTTACCATTAATTACACCAGGAATTGTAACTGGGCCAGATAATGTATATCCATATTGATTACGGATAAGCTGGGATTTTTCTAAGCCAAATTGATTACTAAAAAAGTCATTTGCACCTAAAGCACTATTACGGTGAAATTCAAAAACCGAGCCATGGTACTCATTTGTACCAGAAGGAGTAGCAAACTTGATTATTGAAGAACCTGAGCTTTCAGCACCTGGGTTTAGTGTTGTTACGCTAAACTCAGAAACTTGAGCAATTGTTGGGCGATTAGGAGAAAAATCTAGAGCATTAGCACGAATAAAGAGATCTTGAATGTTAATACCGTCTTGAGTAACGTTTGAGCTAGAGGATCTTTGACCATTAATTACAGTATTAGTACGAGCTAAGTCTCCATTAACCCCTGCTTGTAATTGAATTAATCTAAGAGGGCTACGGCCATCAAGAGGAAGTTCTTGAATTTGCTTTTGTGTAACGACAGTCTTAACTTCAGCATTAGTAGTTTGAACTAGTTCTTCACCAGCGCTAACTACAACCACTTCAGTAGCTCCGCCAGCTTCCATAGAAATTGTAAGACTATATTCTTGACCTATATCTAGTTTTACACCTTCAGAAATAGCTTTTTTAAAGTCAGCAGCTTCTACGCTTATGGTGTATGTACCAATTGGAAGTAGAGGTGATACTAAACTGCCTGCCTCATTAGTAGTTGCGTCAAACTCTTGGTTTGTTCCATCATTGACGATTTTTACGTTAGCTCCTGCAATTACAGCACCTGTTTGATCTTTGACTGTAATAACTAAACGGCCATTAGTAGTCTGTGCAAATGCTGCATTTCCAGGAACAGCGCTTCCAGAAAGCATAAGACCACACATTATTAAACACTTTGCCATAAAAACCTTAAAGCAAGAGTGTGTCAGGCTTTCATTAGTCTTCATAATGTTTGGGTGTTCAAACTAAGAATTTATTTCTTAGATTCTTAGAAAGACACCATCTCCTTTCTAAATATAAGAATTTGTATTATGGATTTAACTATTATTTTTGCTATTGATATAACTATTTAGAGAGTTATGTTTTTATTTTATCTAGAATGTTTCTTCTTCGCAAAATAATATTATCTCTAATAGGATTATTTTTCCGGTTTTTTCTTTTATTTTCAAGCCTTTGACGCTAAAACCTACCAAAAATTTTCTCACTACTATCACTATCTTTTATAAGTAAAGGTCTTATAGTCTAGAGATATGTACATTTGTAAAAAATAGATAATTTCTACTAGTTAGGGCAATAATTTTGACAAAACTATAAAAGCTAATCTATATTTTGGGGCAAAAATAAAGCAAAGTTAAGAAAGATAATTACTACATTCTATATAAGTAACACGATAAGTAACCTGTTTTGAATATGTTAAAACTAGAAAAATTAGAAGTAAGAGGATTTAAGTCCTTTTTTGATACTACAGAAATTAAGTTTCATGAAGGTATTACAGCAGTTGTTGGGCCAAATGGTTGTGGAAAAAGTAATATTTTAGACTCTATTGCCTGGGTTTTAGGAGAACAATCAGCTAAATCACTTCGTGGTAGTAAAATGGAAGATGTGATTTTTAATGGAACCTCAACTCGTAAAGCTCTTAGTTTAGCAGAAGTAACCCTTACTTTAATTGCTACTCAAGATATTTCTGCTCGCAATTTAGAAATCGATGATATTGAGATTAAAGAAAGTAATCTTGAAATAGAGGCTTTTAGTAATATAAAAGATACAAATGCCAATATAGAAAATGATGCTAAAAATGACTTTGTAACTAGTCAGAAAATAACTAATAATACAAATAAAAGTACAAATAAAAAAAAGATTCCTAATGTTGCGGCTGGAGAAAAAATTACAGTTAGTCGCAGGCTTTACCGCTCAGGTGATAGCGATTACTTAATGAATGGTCATAGCTGTAGATTAAGAGATATTCATGATTTTTTTGCTGGTACTGGGCTTGGAGGTGCACAATATGCAATTATTGAGCAAGGCCATATAGGACAAATCCTTTCTTCTAAACCACAAGATAGAAGAGCGTTAATCGAAGAAGCAGCAGGAATTACTAAATTTAAAGCAAAAAAACACTTAGCCGAAGTTAAACTTGAAGCTACTAAACAAAATCTATCTCGCTTAAATGATATTTTGGCCGAGGTTGAACGCCAAATAGCAATACTTAAAAAACAAGCTGCTAAAGCTAGACGTTACCGACGTTTACGTGAACATATAAGACATTACTTAAAATATATTTTTATTAATGAGTTTTATCGCTTAAAAGAGCTTTTATCTAATATTGAAATAAACTTAAAAACTTTGCTAGAAACAGAAGAAAAACTATCAATTGAGTTTAATAATCAAGAAATTAACTATCGCAATAGCCAACTAGAAATAGATAAAATTACAGAAACCTTAGAACAGGCTAAAACTCATTCTAAAGATTTACAAATTGAGTCAGAAAGAACCATTAGCCGTTTAACTCACCAAAAAGAACAAGAAAAAGATGTAGAAATTAGAATTTTTCAATCTGAAAAAGATATAGAAAATACTTTTCAAAAAATTAATATAAATAAAGATGAAATTCTAAACTCCAGCGAAGAGCTAGAAAAGGTAAATATTCAAATAAATGAACTTTCTACCAAGTTAAGTAGCCAGGAAACTGTTTATAGAAGTTCTCAAACAGAGTTACTAGGTTTAGAAAAAGAGCTAGAACAACTCCAAAATCAATTGCTTATAGAAGTAAGTAAAACTGAAAAATTAAAAAACCTAAAACAACAACTCCTAGATAATCAAAAACGTACAGAAAGACATAAAGAATACTTAAATAACGACTTAAAAAAAGCTCAAGAGCAAGTTTTATCTTCTAAGTCAGATTATGAACAACTACGTAAAAATTTATCTAATTCTGAAGATCGAGTAGAAAGTTTTTTAGCTGAACTTGATAGTGTTAATGATGAACTTCAAATAGCAAAACAAAAAACTTTAGAACGCCAAAAAACACTTAATGAGTTAACACGAGAGCATTCTAGAACAGAAGATCGCTTAAACTCCCTAAATCAACTTAATGAAAAACAAGCCTATTTTAGCGAGTCTGTACAAAAATTACTTGGTAATAAAAAAATACAAGCTCAGTTTAATTTAGTCGGCACATTAGCTGATATATTAAATGTTTTACCTAGGAATGAAATGCTAGTGGAACAACTCTTAGGTGATATTTTACAAACAATTTTGGTAAATAATATAAATGACGCAGTTAACGCAATGGATTGGTTAGCTAAACAAAAAGCAAATAAAGTTGGTTTTTTACTTATTGATAATAAAAAGTTTAATGGAAAAATAAATGATACTGCGACTGATAACCAAAATTTATTAAACCTGTTAGATTTATTAGGTTTAAGTGATAAACATCAAGTGTTATTTAGACAAGTATTTCCTGAGCTAAGTAAAGCATTAATTATAAATGACTTAGCAAATGCATTAGAGTTTTCTATAAATAACCAAGACATCCTAGTTTTTACTCTTCAAGGCGAGCAAGTAAGAGGTGGTAAACTACTAGTTACAAAAGGAAGTACTACTAGTACAGCTAACGTACTTCAACTTAAGCGAGAAATAAAACAGCTTAGTGATAGTTTAATTGATTTAGAGACAGAAAAAGATAAAGCTATAGCTCAATTAACTAAACAAAAAGAAAAAGAACTCTCTTTAGAAGAAAAGAAAAAAGAAATAGATTCTCTACTGCGCTCTGAGGAAAAGACCTTAGCGGCTCGTCGTGTTGAACTATCACAAGGTTCTAAAGATTTAGAGCGAAATCAACAACAGATTAAATCAATAACTTTGCAACTTGAGCAAACAGAGAAAGAAATAGTAAACCTAGAGGAAAAACTTAAGCTAACTACTGAGGATGTAATCAAGGCAGAAAATTATCGTCAAGAAATTCAAGAAAAACTTGAAAAAAAGAAAATAGAAATAGCTAAACTAAAGCCAAATGTAGAACTAGCTAGTCAAAAATTTTCTGAACTCCGTACACTTAATGCAACTCAACAGGAACGCAAAAAAGCTTTTCTTCTATCTCTAAAAAAACTAGAGGATGAAAGAGAACAACTAAAAAAACATAGTGAAGAAGTTTCTTCTACTGTTATTCAGTTAAAAGAACGTAAAGAAGAGTTAAAAGATAGTCTTATTATTGCTGAAAACGTAGCTAGCAATTTAGAAAAAGAAATAGTATTAGCAAAAAAGAATGTAGAAATTGCCGAAAGCAAACTAGCTAAAGCAAGAGAAATTGCGTCAGACCAAGAAGAAGTAATTAGCAAACTAAGAAAACAAATAGCTGAAATCAAAGAAAATAAATCTAGTGCTCAGGTTGAAAAAGCCAAACTAGAAAGTCAGTTAGATAACCTAGCACAAAACTGTTTAAATGAACTTTCAGAAAATATTATAAATTTAGTTGAAAATAAACCTTCAATTAGTAGCGAATTAGAGAATGAAATTATAATAACTGATGTTGCTAACGCTCAACAATTACTATTAGAAACTCGAAATAAACTCTCAGACCTAGGCCCCGTCAACATGATGGCATTAGATGAGCTTACAGAAACAGAGCAGCGACAAAGCTTTTTGCAGCAACAATATACAGATATTTTAGAATCTATAAATGCTACAGAAGAAGCCTTGCGTGAGATTAAAATTCGTTCACGAATTAAGTTTAGAGAAGCCTTTGAAAAAATTAATATTAATTTCTCAGAAATGTTTCAAGAACTCTTTGGTGGCGGTCGAGGAGAAATGTTTCTTATTAATGAAGATGATGTTTTAGAAAGCGGTATTGATATAATTGCTCAACCTCCAGGCAAAAAACTGCAAAATATTTTACTTCTCTCAGGAGGTGAAAAAGCTATGACTGCTCTAGCCTTAGTTCTTGGGATCTTTCGTTTTCGCCCTAGCCCATTTTGTGTATTAGACGAAGTTGATGCCCCATTAGACGATATTAACATAGGGCGATTTACTTATAAAATAAAGCAAATGAGTGAGATGACACAATTTTTAGTAATTACTCATAGTAAGCGTACTATGGAAGTCGCCTCATCCATTTATGGAGTAACAATGCAAGAACCAGGAGTTTCTAAACTAATCTCTGTAAGATTAGGATAATTAAAAAGTAAATTTTTTCAAAGTGTAGGTTTGCTCATAGACATACATATTAGTTCGGCCACTGACTAAGTAAGTTGTGGTAATACTATAGAACTACGTAGAGCTAAAGGAAAATAATGTAAAATGAAAATAAATAAAGAGCAAAATCAAGATAAATGTAGAATTTGTCATCAAACAGATTTATTAGATCCAATTACATTTATTTGCAAAAGGTGTGAAAATATATATTCGGATAAACCATATGACTTAAATATTGAAGTGAACAGTTATAAGCCTATTGAATCAGAAAATGATAAAGGTAATAAATCAAAAAAATTTAGTTTTTATAAATATCATAAATGGCTTGAAAAATTAAGAAATGACCCAATTCATGATGGTAAAAGAGGAATAGGCTTAATAATAACAACAATTACAACAATGTTTATTATTATGTTAATTAGTTTTTCATTATTACCACCTGGAAGATATCCAAGATTTATTTTAACTTTGATTGGTTTAATACCAGGGTTAATATTTTTATATTTATATGGGTTAATAACATATAATATGAAACCAAAAGCATCTTTTATTTTATCCTGTTCAATTTCATTTCTTGAGTTAATTTTAATAGTTTATTTATTAACGATTATTATGAGTTCTTAGATGTTAGAGATGAATGAAAAGAAAGATCACCCAATCCAGCGTAAAACTCAAAGAAAGACCAGAAGCAGATAACAAACGTTGCAGCGGACTCGGAAAGTCAGCCCGTTAACACTCGCCGATTTTCCTCGCCACTGAACTTAGCGCTAGCGTAAAAGTAAGTACTAGTAGTAAGATTGTTAGGTAAGTTTATGTGTTAGTACTATTTGCTAGTAGTGTGCCTGCTAGTTTTTGCATTTAATAAGCAATAAGTTTGGAGTGTAAAATGAGTAAATATTTATTAATAGTAATTCTATTAGTAATTACAAGCTGTTCCCAAAATAATATCGATAAACTACATTCTTCTGGACAAAAATCACAAACCTCTACTTCAAATGCAAAAAATATAACTGGTGAACTAGATATAAATGCTGCTTTTCGTATGGTTTTTGGTAGTTATAATAATGTAAAAAATATGTCAGAGTGGAAAGCTAATAAAGAGTTCTTAGACAAATATGATATAGAGGAAACCCCATTAGCAATAGATGAAGATTCATTACTATATGTAAAACCACTAGCAATAGAATCATTTAAGGAAAACAATATTGATAAAAAAATAATTATTACAATTTCATCACCTTATTCAGATTTTGAAGATTGTCATGCTTGTGGTGTTGTTATTGGTGGAATGTTATTTTCTAAGGCTAATAACGAATGGAAATTAGATATTGATCAAAGATACATTACAATAGATGGTGAGTTTGGGCATATTAATGAGGAGTATGAGTTAGTCAAGATAGGAGATATGCATTATGGTATATTACTTTATCCAGCTTATTCTGGTTCTGGGTTTAACTATAAGAACCTAATTTTAATAACACAGGTCAATAATGAATTGAAAAAGGTTTTAGAACTAGATAAATCAAGTAATAATGAAGGTGAGGCAGATGGTAGAACAAGAAAGTTGTATAGCTATGACTCAAAATATGCTTTTATACCTAAACAAGGGTCTGAGTATTATGATTTGGTAATCGTTCAGAGGGGTAAGCTGTCTTTGAAAAAAAAGAATAGCATGGTAATAAAACAGAGATGAACCAAACACTGCAAACATTGGCACAAATAACAGAAGAAGAATGGGCAAGAACGCCAGAGAGCGTCAAGCAGGT